>NZ_JBQFNI010000002.1:0-827193 GCF_056532525.1 Ruegeria sp. I3
TTCCCGTTCAAACTGAGCAAAGGACAACAGCACGTTCAGGGTCAGTCGGCCCTTGGATGAGGAGGTATGGTGCGGGCGAGGCCACAGAGACAAAGGAACAGTTCGCCTGTTCCAGCCGTTCGACCAGCTTCGAGAAGTCGGCGAGCGACCGGGTCAGCCGGTCGATCTTGTAGACCACAACCATGTCGATACGCCCTGCATCGATCTCTTCAATATGGCGCTTCAGGGCGGGTCGCTCGAGTGTGCCGCCCGACAGGCCGCCGTCATCGTAATGCTTGGCCAATAGGACCCAGCCTTCGTGTCGCTGGCTGGCGACATAGGCCGCGCAGGCCTCATGTTGCGCGTCCAAGGAATTGAAGTCCTGATCCAGCCCCTCGTCAGATGACTTGCGCGTGTAAATCGCGCATCGGATTTTGCGGCGCGGGCTCATTTGGCCACCTTTCCGGTGAGCCCATCCGCATGTGCAGTCGACATTTGTGCGGTCCGGGCGGTTCAACTTTGTCATCGGAGATCAGGAGCGAGCGTTGGAACCCGGTGACAGCCTGACTATTCCGTCCGGTGTAAGCCATGGTTGTGTTTGCCTGGCTGCCGGAGAGTTGATCGACTGCTTCACGCCCAGGCGGGACGATTTTCTGTAAGGCGTTTTCCGTCCGCGCCATGACCTTTGGCCACGTTCTGCGCATTGAGGCAGGGTAGTCTATTTTCGGTGGGTCGGGCAGGGCGACGCCATATTCTGCGTTAGAAGTCGGATCAATGACGGGCGACGCCGCAGCTCAGGTTAGGAATTGCGTATCTCGCGGGCTGATCCGATGCCGAGGATCAGGTCGGCGCATCGTTCGCCCAGCATCATGGCAGGTGCGTTTGTGTTGCCGGCGTTGATGTCGGGCACGGCTGACATGTCGCACACCCGCAAGCTCTCGATTCCGCGCACGCGCATCCTGGCGTCCAGCACGGCCATTCCGTCGCCGTCCCGGCCCATTTTGGCAGTGCCCGCCGGGTGATAGTTGGTTTTTACGAATCGCTTGCAATGTGCTCGTAGCGTCTGGTCGTCGTCCGCTGTGGGAATGACGATTTCGCGAACCCTTTGAGCAAGCGGGCCCGAAGTGAATGCCCGACGAAAGAACCGCTGCCCCCGGATCATCTCTTGCATGTCGTCTTCATGCTTCAGAAGGTTGGGCGAGACCACTGGCATGGTTTGAGGATCGGCCGAGCGAAGCCGGACCTCTCCGCGTGATTTCGGTTTGACCACGACGGTCGTAACGGTCAGGCCAAAGTCATCCTGCACCTCGTCCAGAGCGTCGCGATCCAGATAAACAATTGGCACGCAAAAAGCTTGAATGGTTGGTTCTCCATCAGGAATCGACGGATTGACAAACGCGCCGGCTTCGACTCCGGCGGAAGTCACCGGTCCGCTGCCGAACAGTTTGAACTGGATGCCGTTGCGAAGCATCCGCCAGCCCTCACCTTGTTTGAAGTATCCGTAGGGACCGTTGGCAAAGGCGGTAATTGGAACTTCGGGGTGGTCGATCAGGTTCTGGCCAACCCCAGGCAATGGGCAGATCACGGGAATACCGTGATCGGCAAGATGTGCATCAGGTCCGATGCCTGATAGCATTAGGATTTTTGGCGTCACCAGAGCGCCCGCCGCAACGACAACTTCACCATCGCACCGGACCGTGTGGGCTCCGCGTTTGTCTCGATACTGCACGCCGACGGCCTTATCGTTTTCGATGATGACTTTGTTGACCGTTGCGCCAAGCTGGATGGTCAAGTTCGGGTTCGTCTCGAGAGGGGCGAGAAACGCATAGGCTGACGAACTGCGCTTACCGGCGCGATTGGTGAACTGATAGAACCCGACACCGCGCTGCGTTGCGCCGTTAAAGTCCGTGTTGAATGGTTCGCC
The DNA here is from genome assembly GCF_056532525.1 of Ruegeria sp. I3. NCBI lineage: Bacteria > Pseudomonadati > Pseudomonadota > Alphaproteobacteria > Rhodobacterales > Roseobacteraceae > Ruegeria > Ruegeria sp. I3. Next base: position 1,904 of record NZ_JBQFNI010000002.1, read on the forward strand.
AAGGGCCTGCACCGACTGAACGAACCAACGTGACATGTCGTCGATATGCCCCGGATCCGAGACCTGCACCGGACCGTTGCTGCCATGCAGGTCATTGTGAAGCCTGTTATTGTCTTCCATTCTACGGAAGTAGGGCAGCACATCATCCCATCCCCAGCCGACCCCGTCGTTGGTCTGTCGTAGCAGGTCGTCCCACGCGTCATAATCAGAAGGGCGGCCGCGCATATAGACCTGGGCATTCACAGACGACCCGCCACCCAGCACGTTGGCCTGCGGAATGTCATGCACGCGACCGTCCAGGTGGTCCTGCGGTTCGGTCTGGTGGTAGGTCATGAACTTGGACCCGTTGATCATCTTGAAGATACCCGGCGGCATGTCCAGCAACGGATGGCGGTGCGAATGCCCGGCCTCCAGCACCAGAACCCTGCACTTGCCCTGGTTGACCAGTCGCGCTGCAGCGGCTGCGCCGGCAGAGCCGCCGCCGATGACGATATGATCGAAGGTTTCCGTCATGAGTTCGCCTTCAGGCCCGGCGTTTGGGTTCGCTGATCGAGTCGCGCTCCACCAGTTCGCATTCAAGCTTCACGAGAGGGTGTCGCTGACCATCCGTCGGACCGTGGAACAACTGTTCGATGACCCAGCGTCCCATCGCCCTAGTTGGAAGGATCATCGAGGTCAGGGGGGGCGACAGGTGTCGCGCGGTTTCGTCATCGTCAAATCCGATGACCGAGATGTCTTCGGGGATGGATAGGCCAAGTTCCTTGAGCGCCTCATAGCAGCCGATTGCCATTCGGTCATTCTGACAGAAAATGGCGGTTGGCGGAGAGGGCAGGTCCATCAATTCGCGCGTGGCAGCATAGCCTGCGCTGGGCAGCCAGTTGCCCTCGATGACCAAATCCTCGTCAAATGGGATGTCGGCGGAAGCAAGGGCGTTTCTGTACCCGGTCGTTCGCCCTGCGGCGCATTCCATGAACGGCTCGCCGGTGATGGTGGCGATTCGTTTGTGCCCCGCCTTGATCAGGGCGTTGGTCGCCGTATGTCCAGCAGCGACTTCGCCGGGGATCACCGCAGGAAAAGAGAGGTCGTCGCAAAAGCAGTTCAGCAGCAGAACCGGGGTTGCGGTCTGCCTGAGTATTTCCGGAACGACCACCCGCCGGGTGAAAACGGTTGCGTAAATGATGCCCGCAACCTGTTGGTCGAGGAAATACCTAAGCGTTCTGGGTTCGACCTCGGGGTCGTTTTGGGTTTCTGCCAGCAATACAAGATTTCCCGTGTCCCGAACGGCCTGTTTCACGCCATTAAACGCGTTTACCATTTCGGGGCTCGACGCCAGATCGTCCACGACAAAAGCGATGGTGCCGTCTAACGCCGAGGGTCGAGGCGCGCTGTCCTGGGGTTTCCTGAGTTGAGAGGGCATGGCGTATCCAAGCGTGTTGGCGGCATCCAAGACTCTTTGCTTTGTGTCCTCGGAGATTTTGACGGAATCGTTCTTGTTTAGAACCAGCGATACTGTCGTCTGTGAGCACCCGGCGACGCGTGCAATATCATGCATCGTTATGCGCTGCCGGCCCGCGACTCGTCCCACGCCCCTGTGCTGCCCGGTCTTGTTCGCTTGATCGTTCATCGCTCAACCTTTTTGTTCGCTTCCTTTTTATCGACTATGCGAAGGACACGCAACTAATATTAGTGAATAGTAATTAATATTAGTGTTGACGAAATAATATTATTAGTGTTTTGATCGGCAGTGCGGTCGCCAATGTGGTCTGACCGAGCAAACGCGGGAGGCGAAATTGCGGTCTGTGGTGGGGGAGTTGGGTCAGGTGGTTCGGCATTCGATGTTCATCGATGGCCGCTTTACCGACTCTGACGCGGACACGGTTGGTGTCGAGAACCCTGCAAATGAAGAGATCGTTGCGCAAGTTCCAGATGGCGGTGCCGCTCATGCGGATGCGGCCGTCGAGGCGGCCCATCGTGCTTTTGGCTCGTGGTCCTCGCGCCCGGCGATCGAGCGGGCGCGACTGGTTCAGCGGTTGGCCGAGGCCATTCGGATTGACGCCGGGCGTCTGGCAGCCTTGATCACGGTCGAGCAGGGCAAGCCGATCACGCAGGCCCGAAGTGAAGTTGATGCTGCTGTTACCTTTCTTTGCCATGCGGCTGAAGAGGCCCGGAGGATTTCGGGTGACATAGTGGCATCGGACAACAAGTCCGAGGAAATCCAGATCCGGCGTCATCCTTATGGCGTTGTTGTTGCGTTGACGGCCTGGAACTATCCGCTGGCATTGGCCGCCAGGAAAGTCGGGCCTGCGCTGGTCGCGGGCAATACTGTTGTTCTGTTGGGGCACGAAATCACGCCGCTGTCCGGTCTCGCGATCGCCGAGCTTGCCGAAAAGGTCGGGTTTCCGGCCGGTGTTCTGAATGTTCTGACAGGCAAGGGGCCGGTGGTAGGGCAGCGGTTGGTCGAACACCCCGATACCTCACTGATCACAATGACCGGCAGCACACGAGCCGGTAAAGAGATTTTTCGCGCCGCGGCCGACCGGATCAAGGTTGTCCGGCTCGAGCTTGGCGGTAAGGCTCCGTTCATCGTGATGGAGGATGCGGATATTGACGCTGCTGTTTCGGCCGCCATTGCCGCCCGGTTTGCCAATTGCGGCCAGATTTGCACCTGCAACGAGCGTATGTATCTACATCGCAGCATTGCGGATCAGTTTCTTGAAAAATTCGTGTCTGCGACCCGCGCTTTGTCGATCGGGGATCCGATGGAGGACTGCGATCTGGGTCCCAAAGTAAGCAAGGCCGAGGTGTCCAAGGTCGCCGAAATCATCCAGCGCAGCATCACAGAAGGTGCCACGGTTCATCTGGAAGGCGGGCCCCTTTTGGACAGCGCGCACCGCAAAGGACACTGGATGTCCCCGACGGTTCTTGAGGTCTCCGACAACGGCAATGCCGCGATGCAAGAGGAGGTCTTTGGACCCGTGGCGACAGCCATGCGAGTCGATGATTTTGATCAGGCGATAGACGTAGCGAATGACACATCATTCGGGCTGTCTGCCTATCTCTTTACGGCATCGCACCGGCGATTGATGGAGGCCCCGAGCCGTTTGAAGTTCGGCGAATTGTACCTGAACCGCTCCAATGGTGAGGCCGTACAGGGATTTCACACCGGTTGGGGTTTGTCCGGGGTTGGGGGCGAAGACGGCGCGTATGGCTTTGATGGCTATCTGAGGAAACAGACGACTTACATGAATTGGGCATGACCTAAAACTCGCGGTCAAAACGGAGGCGACCGCACCAATGGAGGAGGAATAACCATGAAACGCAGAACTCTTTTGATCTCGACGGTTGTCGCGGGTGCGCTGTTGGGCACGACTGCGATAGCGCAGGATCTGCCACCGCTTAAGCAGAAAGATCGCTACAAGGTCGGCTTTGCGCAGATGGAGTCGAACAATCCGTGGCGCATTGCCGAGACAAAATCGTTCCATGATACGGCCGAGGCCTGCGGCTGGGACCTTATCGCGACGGATGCAGCCGGATCTGCGGCAAAGCAGGTTGCGGATGTGGACAGCATGATCGCCCAAGGCATCGACGTTCTGTTCCTGCCCCCGCGGGAAGAAAAGCCGTTGATCCCAGCCGTTATGAAGGCCCGTGCAGCGGGAATCCCGACCTTTTTGGTGGACCGCTCGGTTGATCCGGCGGTTGCCAAGCCGGGCGAGCATTTTGTGGCGTTCCTTGGGTCGGATTTCATTGATCAAGGCAACCGGGCCGCACAGTGGCTGATGGAGAATTTCGACGGCGACAATGGCGTCATCGTCCAGTTGGAGGGCACGACTGGTTCTTCACCTGCAAATGACCGCAAAAAAGGTTTCGACGACGCGATTGCAGCGGATGACCGCTTTGAGATCGTGGCTTCTCAGACCGGTGACTTTGCGCGCGACCTGGGTCGTCAGGTGATGGAAACCCTGCTGCAGGCGCACCCCGATGTGAACGTGGTCTACGCCCACAATGACGAGATGGCGATCGGTGCGATCCAGGCTCTGGAACTGGCCGGCCGCAAGCCCGGCGAGGACGTGACCATCGTTTCGATCGACGGGACACGCGATGCACTTCAGGCTATTATCGATGGCAAGATGGGGGTGACGGTGGAAAGCTCGCCCTTCTTCGGCCCTCTGGCTTGTGAAGTCATGAATAAATACGCAGCTGGCGAGACGATCCCGGAATGGGTGAAAGTCGAAGATCGCATCTTTACCAAGGACAATGCGGCCGATCACATCGACGAAGCCTATTGATTCTCCCTGGTGGGTGGTGCTGGCCTGTGGTCGGCGCCGCCTGCAAGCAATCGGAGGAAGACATCTCATGAATGCGCTCGTCTCGATGTCGGGAATTGAAAAGTCGTTTGCCGGCGTACCGGCACTTAGCCAGGCCAACCTGGAAATCGCGCCCGGCGAGGTTCATGCGCTGATCGGCCAGAACGGTGCCGGAAAATCGACGATGATCAAGGTTCTGACCGGAGTTTACGATCGGGATGCCGGCGACGTTCATCTGGCGGGTGTGCCGAGCCGCATCTCCACTCCGCGCGAAGCGCAGGAATCCGGAATTGCCACCATCTATCAAGAGCTCAACCTGGTACCGCTGCGGTCAGTGACTGAAAACATCATCATGGGGTACGAGCCCAAACGTCTCGGCTTTCTGGTCGACTGGCGCGAGGGCAACAGGCGCGCACGCGAGGTGCTTACGCGCTTTGGCATAGATATCGACGTGACCGAGCCGTTAGGAAATTTCTCGACAGCGATCCAGCAGTTGGTTGCAATTGCGCGGGCTGTTTCGTTGGATGCGAAACTTGTCATCATGGACGAACCCACGTCGTCGCTGGATGCCAGCGAAGTCGAGGTGCTGTTCGGTGTTGTGCGCGAGTTGAAGAAACAGGGCGTGTCTGTTCTTTATGTTTCGCATTTCCTCGATGAGCTGTTCCAAATATGCGATCGAGTCACAACGATGCGAGATGGGCGCACCGTCAGCACGCGTAACGTCCAGGACACGACCAAACTGGAAATGATCGCGGACATGCTGGGCCGCAACAAGGATGAGATCGCGGCAGACGGTTTGACGGACTTCGCAGGTGCCAAGGCCAAGAAAGGCGATATCGTTTTACGGGCGGACTCTGTTTCAACAGGCCCGCGGCTGACGCATTTCGACCTCACGCTCCACCGCGGGGAAATCGTCGGGTTGGGCGGATTGCTGGGCTCTGGCCGGACCGAGGCGGCGCGCGCTTTGTTCGGAGTGGACGGGAAACGCAGCGGCGCAATCGAGTTGCATGGCACGGTCGGTCAACCGTCCGGACCGGGTGACGCGATCGCGAACGGCGTCGGCTTTCTGACCGAAGATCGCAAGGCCGAAGGGATCATTCCAGACATGTCCGTGCGCGAGAACATGACGCTGGCCCTGCTGCCGAAACTGGCCAGTCGTGGTCAAATCGACTTTGCCCGCGAGCGCGAGATTGTTCAGGCGTTCATCGACGATCTGGGCATCAAGGCAGCGCATATGGACCAGCCCATTCGCGAATTGTCCGGCGGCAACCAGCAAAAGGTGTTGCTTGCCCGTTGGCTGGCGACGCAGCCCGACATCCTGATACTCGACGAGCCGACCCGAGGCGTGGATGTTGGCGCCAAGCGAGAGATCCAATCGTTCATTCGGTCTTATGTCGAGAAGGGGTTTGGTGTCGTCCTCATTAGTTCGGAATTCGAAGAACTGGTGGAAGGCGCTGACCGCATCGTTGTCATGCACGAGGGACGCTCGGTCAAGGAACTGACCAACCCCGGGGTCACCGAGAACATACTGGTGCGCGCGCTTGCGCATCATGAAGAAGGAACTGGTTCATGGACCGCGCAATGAAGTTGCCGCAACGGGTCGCATCAATGCCCTTCCGCTTTCACGGCGGCATCGCCGCGTTGGTCGCCCTATTGGTATTCAACGCGTTTTTCACACCTAATTTCCTGCAACTGCAAACCCTGTTCGTAAATATCAGCCAGGTCGCTACGATCGCCATCGTGGCCATGGGGATGACGCTGGTAATCGCCACGGGTGGGATCGATCTGTCGGTTGGGGCGGTCATGGCGCTGGCGGGGGCGCTTGCTCCGCTGATCTTTCTGTCGGATCTGGGTGCTGCCAATCCGATGCTAGGCGTCACTTTGGCCATTGTCCTGCCGCTGTTCATTGCGGGGCTATGCGGGGTATTCAACGGCGTGATGGTTGCCGTGTTGAACGTGCAGCCCATCGTTGCAACGCTCATTCTATTCATCTCTGGTCGCGGTATTGCCCAAGTCTTGACGAACGGGAACCTGCAGACGTTTTCAAACCCTTCATTCAGTTATCTTGGAACTGGTAAAGTGCTTGGTTTGCCGTTCCAGGGCTGGCTGGCGCTGGCCATTGCCTGTGTGCTGTTTTGGGTGATCACCAGAACCACATGGGGCCGTTACTTGCTGGCCATAGGGGGCAATGAACGCGCGGCCTATCTGTCGGGTGGTCCCGTTCGACGGGTCAAGATCGGGGCCTATGTCATCTGCGCGGTGCTTGCGGGCCTAGCCGGTTTGATCGTGGTTGCAATCAACTCGGCCTCGGACGCCGCGCGCAACGGCAATCTGATGGAGCTTGATGCCATTGCGGCCGCGGTTGTTGGCGGGGCTCTTTTGCAAGGCGGGCGAGCGCCGATCTTTGGTGCCATACTGGGTGCCGTCATCATCCAGTTGGTCAAATATACATTGTTGGCCAACGGGGTAGAGGACGAAGTTGCACTGATCGCCAAGGCCGTCATCATTATCCTGGCCGTTTGGGTCCAGCAGTTTCGGAGGGCTTAAACGATGTTGGATGAAACGGCTTTTGACCTGCGAAAATACCTTCGACGTAATTCGGCCTCGGTGACGGTGTGGATCGCACTGCTGGCTTTGATTCTGTTCGGGCTGATGCGCTATGACAACTTTGGCAGCGCCTACAATTTCTCGTCTTTCCTGAATTACAACGCGATGTTCATCGCGATTGCGCTGGGCATGTGTTTTGTGATCATGACCGGCGGGATTGATCTGTCGGTCGGATCAGTGGCGGCCTTTACCTCGGTTGTTGCGGCCTATCTCAGCCCGTATGGGATTCAGGTTGCGTTGCCGGGGGCCGTTCTTGCCGGGGTTGGTTTCGGGGCGATCAACGCCTTTTGCATAATCATCCTTCGGATCCCGCCCTTCATCGCCACGCTGGCCACCATGCTGGCCGCAAAAGGCGGCGCATTGGTGATTTCGGGCGCCCAGACAATTTCGGTCGATTGGGGGTCGAACTTCACCAAGCTTGGCATGGGGCAGGCGTTTGGCCTGTTTCCATGGGCGATCGTCATCGTGGCCGGACTGACTCTGGCACTTTGGCTGGTGCTGGAAAGAACAACCATCGGGCGGACCGTCTTGGCGATCGGTGGCAGCGAGGATGCCTCGAACCTCATGGGTCTCAAGGTCAATCGCGCCAAGGCTTTTGTCTACCTGCTGTCGGGGGGCTGTGCGGGGCTGGCCGGAGTCTTTCTGGCCTCGGGTTTTGGAGCTGGGCAACCCCTTGAAGGCATCGGATGGGAATTGTCAGCCATCGCTTCCGTGGTTGTAGGCGGCACTTTGTTGACGGGTGGGATGGGATCGATCCCTGCGACGGTCGCTGGCGCGCTGTTGCTGGGACTGGTCTTCAACGTTCTAAACTTTGAAAACGGTCAGGGCACCATCAGTTTCAGTGCCTATTGGCAAATGGTCATACGTGGAGGCTTTCTATTTGCGGTCATCCTTTTACAGTCTCGGGTTATTGCCAGGCAGCAGAAGGTCTTAGGTTAGTGAATCGCATAGAAAGTGTATCAGCGCGGCTGTTCAACGTTCCGCTCGCAGAGGTCCTGGTCGATGCCAAACATGGGGATCACACTTTTTTTCAATTGATCACTGTCACCATTCAAACCTCTGATGGGGTCGAGGGGGTCGGGTATACCTATACCGGGGGCAAGGGTGGTCATGCCATCTTAGCGATGATCCAGCATGACCTGGCACCGTTCCTTGTTGGACAAGACGCCGAACAGATCGAAAGCCTGTACGATGCCATGCAGTGGCACGTGCACTACGTCGCACGGGGTGGGATCGCCTCGTTTGCCATCTCGGCCGTAGATATTGCACTGTGGGATATTCGCGGCAGAACGCAGAATGCGCCATTGTGGCAGATGGCCGGTGGAGCGTCCAAACGGTGCAAGGCCTATGCCGGCGGGATCGACCTGAATTTCTCGTTGGAGAAACTGCTGCGTCAGACCGAAGGGTACCTTGCGCGTGGGTTCAACGCAGTCAAGATCAAGGTCGGTCAACCAGACCTGGCCGACGATCTTGCACGTGCCCGGGCGGTACGCGAGATGCTGGGGCCGGACCGGTTCTTCATGGTCGATGCGAATTACTCTATGAGTGTCGAACAGGCCATCGTCGCTGCTAGAGGGTTCGCCGACTGCGATATCCTGTGGTTCGAGGAACCGACAATTCCAGACGACTACAAAGGTTATAGCCGAATTGTCGAAGCGACGGGCGTTCCCCTTGCCATGGGTGAAAACCTGCACACCATACACGAATTTGAATACGCCTTTGATGACGCGAAACTGAGTTTTATCCAGCCCGATGCCTCAAACTGCGGCGGAATCACCGGCTGGCTGCGCGTGGCCGCGCTAAGCGCACAGCACGGCATTCCGGTTTGCAGTCATGGGATGCAGGAGCTTCACGTCAGCCTTGTTTCTGCGCAACCCAACGCAGGCTGGCTAGAAGTACACTCATTCCCGATAGACCAGTACACGACCCGTCCACTAGTTGTCGAAGACTGTCTGGCCGTGGCCCCGGATGCCCCGGGAACCGGAGTGGAATTCGACTGGGACAAATTGAATGCGGAACACAAGGAGATGCATAGATGACGACCCAGACGATCACTGCCGCATACTACAGGGGCGATAAGAGCTTTGCAGTAGAGCAAGCCCAAGCGACAGATCCGGGTCCCGGCGAGGCTGCCATTCGTGTTGCCTATTGTGGGATTTGTGGGACGGATATGCACGTCTACCACGGCAACATGGATGCCCGCGTCGGCCTGAACCGGGTTATTGGGCATGAGATGTCAGGTGTGGTCGAAGCGGTGGGCGAGGGCGTCGATACGGTCGAACCCGGCCAGAAGGTCGTTGTCCGACCGCTTGATCATTGCGGAGAATGCCCAGCTTGCAAGCGGGGGCATCAGCATATCTGTCAGAATCTCAAGTTTCTCGGCCTCGACACCGATGGCGCGATGCAAGAGATCTGGAGTGTTCCGGCCCACACGTTGCACGTTCTGCCGGATGACTTGCGCATGGATCACGCGGCGCTGATCGAGCCGGTTGCCGTTGCCTGCCACGATGTGCGGCTGTCTGACCTGCAACCTGGAGAGGACGTTGTCGTTATCGGCGGCGGCCCGATTGGCATCCTGGTTGCCATGGTTGCGCGGGACGCGGGTGGAAATGTCGTGATTTCCGAAGTGAATCCGAACCGTCTTGCGATTGCTGAAAAACTTGGCTTTGACACGATCAACCCAATCGAAACCGATCTGGTGTCCACAATCAACGCGCGCACGGGCGACAAAGGGGCAGATGTGGTTTTCGAGGTGTCAGGAACGCAGCCCGGTGTCGATGCAATGACCGCCGTTGCCGCGACTCGGGCCCGGATCGTAATGGTCGCGATCCATGCTCAAAAGCCCCAGATCGACCTGTTCCAGTTCTTCTGGCGAGAGCTGCGACTGATCGGTGCTCGGGTCTATGAGCCAGAGGATTACGAGAAAGCCATTGCAGTTGTCGCCTCGGGCGGAGTGGACGCGGATGTTGTGATCACGGACGTCAGCCCTCTGGCAGACATCCAGGCCGCGTTCGAAGCACTGGATCGCAGCCCAACCGCAATGAAAAGCCTGATCGAAGTAGGACCGCGTTCATGAGTGTTTTGCAAAGTTTCGACCTGACGGGAAAGACGGCCCTTGTGACCGGGTGCAAACGCGGTATCGGGCGCGGTATGGCCGAAGCATTGGCATCGGCCGGAGCCAATATCATCGGAGTGTCCGCCTCGCTCGAGCTGTCTGGCTCGGATGTCGAAAAAGCCGTGACGGCGATGGGACGCAATTTCCGGGCCTACCAATGTGACTTCTCGGATCGCGCCGCGCTGCATGGGTTCATTGATCAGTTGAGGGCCGACGGACAAACCCCTGATATACTTGTCAACAATGCCGGCACGATCAAACGCAAACCCGCCGCCGAACACCCGGACGACTGGTGGGACGAAGTGATGGAGGTGAACCTGTCCTCGCAGTTCGTTCTGTCACGCGAGATCGGCAAGGACATGCTGGCGCGCGGCTCGGGGAAGATCATCTTCACTGCATCGCTGCTTACTTTTCAGGGCGGCATCACCGTTCCGGGCTATGCGGCCTCGAAAGGCGGGATTGGACAGCTGACCAAAGCCTTGGCCAACGAATGGGCCGGGCAGGGCGTAAACGTGAATGCGATCGCGCCTGGCTACATCGCGACCGACAACACCCAAGCCCTGCGGGATGATCCGATCCGGTCGAAGTCGATCCTGGAACGAACACCCCAAGGCCGTTGGGGTACGCCTGTTGATTTTGCGGGACCGGTGGTCTTTCTGGCCTCGGCTGCGTCGGACTTCGTCAACGGTGAAATCCTTGTAGTCGACGGGGGCTGGATGGGGCGTTAGCACTGCCAACGCTCCATGTGATCCAAGGCATCACGTCCCGATGTAGTGCACCTTCAATCGGCGTGCCTTGGGTGCTTCCCGATGTTCGAACAGGTACAGGCTTTGTACGCGACCCAGCGGAAGCTGCCCCTGTTCGACCGGGATCGATACCTGAGTTTGCGTCAACAGCGCCCGCAGATGCGATGGAGCGTTGTCGTCCTCGGTCGGGCGGTGGTGATACTTGCCTGGTGACTTGGGTACGAGTTTCTCGAAGAACGTCTCGATATCCTTGAGCACTTCGGGATCGGCATTGGCCTGCACCAACAGCGCGGCACCGGTGTGGACGCACCAAAGGGTCAGCAGGCCCGAGACAAATTCGTGTTCGGACACCGCACGCTGAACGATCCCGCTGATGTCGATGAGGGATTTGCCCGGCGTTTCAATGGACAGGTCAAAAAACTCTTGCTTCATCCAGCAGGCCCTTTCCTTGATTTCACGCGATCGCGACCAGTCTCGTATACCCCATTCGGCATTCAGCTGCGGGGCTCAAATATCTGATTTATAGGGTATATTGACTGTAAGTTCATGCAAACAGGCTTTTGAACCTGTCCACACACAGACGAAAACCATCTTCGAAATTCCCGTTGCCGGGGTGATAAACACTCTCGAAGGAAATGACGCCATCATAGCCGTCGGATCTGAGCGCGTCCGCGATGGGTTGGAACAATGGCGCAAGCTGACCTTCCCCCATGCGGCGCACTTCCAGTGTTGCCCGCGGCGTGTCGATCTTTACGTCCTTGATATGAATGTGACCCAGATAGCCGCCGCGCAGTTCTTCATAACCGTCCGGGTATGCCAGTTCATGGCACCAGCAGTTGTTTCCGGGGTCCCACAGCACTTTCAAAGAGTCTTTGGCGTCCAACTCGTCAATCAGCTTTCGGGCTGTATAGTTGGAATTGACCAGCGTGCCGTTTCCGGTTTCCACGACAAGCGTCACGCCCTCAGCTCTTGCCAGTTCAACCGCCGGCGCGATCAGCGGCGGCATCGAGTCCCATACCCCATGCGCTACGTTCCACTTCTCGGCGCCGTTTTTTCCCCACAGTATCTGCTCTTTTCGTTGGGTCATGATCCGAACCAGCGGAGACCCAACAACATGCGCCATGTCGATTACGCGTTTCAAGGCGTCCATATGCCGAGTGTGCAGGTCGTCGCCGGGCCTATTGGCAGCTGTCATCCCAGCAAAGATATGGCGCGACAGACATGACACAGGCTTGCCTCGGTCGCGCAAGAGCGCGTTGATCTCGGCAATTTCCTGCGGGGAATGATCCCCGACCTCCGCATCGCCAACGAATTGAAGCTCTGCATAGTCCAGGCCGAACTCGTCCATCACGTCCACGGCATGCCGCAGATCGCGGGAAATGCCGTCGCAAATTACACCTAATTTCATGTCCAGTCCCCTCAGCGATGCAATTCTGCGCCAACGATCTCTTCGATGACGCGAGTACACACCCAGTTGTCGCCATTCGGGTATTTAGTTTTTCCTGCGTGAAAGATCTGCATTGCGGATGATGCTGTGTGCATTGGAACGCCCAACGCACCGGCCAGTGCCAGCGAGATCGTCAGGTCCTTATGCATGGTTGCGATATGGCTGCCGGTGGCCTCGAACTTGCGATCAATGATGTTTTCAAGGGCGGTATTCACGACGCCGCACCCCGCGCTGGAGGACGAGAACACATCAAGCAATGCCTGACCGCTGACACCGGCTTTGGCCGCCAGGGCCGCAGCCTCGAATGTGGCGGAAAAGATCGATCCGATCAGGGATTGCAGGCAGGCTTTCACGGTTTGCCCGTCGCCAGCGTTTTCGCCGACCCGATGAATTGTTGCCGACACTGCCTTCATGACTTCTGAATTTCGGTCCAGCACATCCGCAGCACCGGCAGCCATCATCGTCAATGTGCCGTTCTGCGCGCCGGGAAACCCACCTGAGACCGGCGTGTCGATTAAGTTAATCTCCGAGCCTTCCATATCCTGCCCGATGGCGCGGGCTTCGGCCGGGGTAATGGTCGCCGACAGGATGACCGTTCCGCCTTTGGCCATGTTCGCAACCAGACCGTTTTCACCCAAAATGACATCGCGGGCCTGATCTCCGTTCATTACCATGACAAACACACTGGCTGCGTGTTGACCGACTCGTCCCACGCTGTCCTTGGGCCGGCCGCCCATGTCAGAAAATGCCGTCATGCGCGTCTCGCTCAGGTCGAAACCTGATGTTTCGAAGCCATTCTTGATCAGGTTCTTGGCAAGGCCGCTGCCCATGTCGCCAAGACCTATTACGCCTGCAGTATTCATTTGGGCTCCTCCCGATATTTCGCCGTTGCCGTATGGCAGGCGTTTCGAAAAATGATGCCTAATCGCATCGGTTTTCGCGGGAGTTTCACGCGTCTTGAACAGACGTCGGGCGAGTCCGGAAGACACCCCGCTGCCCGTTTACGTACCGTAAGTAAACGAAGAATGCGGCGCTCAGGCAAGCAAAGAAGTGTTGCGGGCGAAAAGAAACCGCCTGATCCGACGCGTTAGGAGAACGCCGCCATGATGCCGCGCAGTTCCGCAAGCCCGCGCATACGCCCGATCAACGGATAGCCGGGAGTACTGTGTCCGCCCAGATCGCTCAGCAGTTCTTGTCCGTGGTCGGGCCGCATCGGAATTTGCCAGTCGCGACGCCCTTGGGATTTGCGGCGGCGCTGTTCGTTCATCAGTTCGCGAATTGTGCCGACCATGTCGGTGTCGCCCTCCAGATGCGAGGCCTCAAAGAAGTCCGGCTTCTGGCTGTCTGACCCGGCGATGCGTTGGGTATTCCGCAGATGGACAAAGTGAATTCGGTCGCCATGCCTGCGCACGAAGTCCGGCCCATCAAATTCGGGAGACACTCCCAGCGATCCGGTACACAACGTTGCGCCGTTCGCCAACAAATCAACCGCATCCAGAACGGCGCCGTAGTCATCGGTACTGGACATGATCCGCGGCAGACCAAGCAACGAGAACGGCGGATCATCCGGATGACAGCACAAGCGTAGTTCCAGTTCTTGGGCGACTGGGGCGACTTCTGACAGGAAGTCGATCAGGTTTGCGCGAAGCCGGTCACGGTCGATATGTGCATAGGTCTGCAACAAAGCGCGCACGTCCTGCACGCTCCACTGATCGTTGGCGCCGGGCAACCCCGCTGTGACATTATGCTGCAACTGGGCCTTGGATTTATCCGACATGCGCAAGAAGCGATCCTTGGCCGTTTGCTGGACGTCGCTGGAATAGTCTTCGGACGCGCCCGGACGTTCAAGAATATGTATGTCGAAAACAGCAAAATCGTTCAGGTCGAACAGCATGGCCGTTCCGCCGTGCGGCTGCGGTGCGCGAAGGGCGGTGCGCGTCCAATCCAGGATTGGCATGAAGTTGTAGCAAACGACTTTGATGCCACGGGCGGACAGGGACCTGAGGCTGGACTTATACGCCTGCAGATGTTCAGCCATGTCTGCGGACTGTGTTTTGATCGCCTCGGAGACGGGCAGGCTTTCGACAACGTCCCAACTGTACCCGGCAGTAGCCAGAACTGTTTGCCGATCGGCGATGCTTGGTTCGTCCCAGGGCTGTCCCGGCGGGATGTGATGCAGCGCGGTGACGATGCCCTGAACCCCGACTTGATGGAGAGCGGCCAAGGCGATCGGATCATCGGGTCCGAACCAACGCCAGCATTGTTTCATGGCAGCCATCCTTCATGCAGCGGGTGATCGGACCTGATGGGAAGAGCAACGCGCTGCCCGGTGCGCGCCGCGTGATAAATCGCTGTCACAAGGCCGATGGATGCAACGCCATCCTTCAGCGTAACGGCCGAATTTGCCTCGGACCGCAGCGCCCTGCCGACTTCGGTAAAGAACCCTTCGAAACCTGTTGGCTCGTCAGTGGCGGCTGCAAGGGCCTCGTCGATAGCGGCTTGATTCACAGGGTCCCGCGCGACGAATGTCCAGGGCGTTTGACCCGGGGCATAGGGTTCGGTGCCAGAGGTAGCGGTCACCTTTTCAAAGACGAACCGCAGGCGGGTTTCGTCCGTGGCGGCGCCCAAGGTGATATTGCTTGTGCACAAAGCACCGGAAGTCATGCCAAAACAGATCGCGGCGCAGTCTTCGGTCTCGATCGGGTTGACCCGCGTTGTGGCCATTGCAGACACCCAGGCGATATCACCCGCAATATGAGTCAGCAGATCATGGTTGTGGATGGCATGGCCCAGCACTGCGCCGCCGCGTTCACCGGCCCATGTTCCCCGCCACGGCACTGCGTAATAGTCAGCCCCTCGGGACCAATGGGTCTCAAGCGCGGCAGTTTGGACCGCTCCGGTCAGGCCTGCGCGTTGCAAGTGGCGCAATTGGGCAAGTGACGGGCCCCACCGGTATTGAAACACCGGAAACACCTGCTTGCCTGCGCTGCGTGTGGCTGCCGTGATCCGATCCACATCTTGCATCGAGGTCGCAAGAGGCTTTTCGCAGACAACGTGTTTTCCTGCGGCCAGTGCTGCAAGGGTGGTCGGTACATGCAGATGGGGCGGCAGGCAGATGTCGATGACATCAATCGCCGGATCATCCAGAGCGTCCTGAATGTTGGTTAGTGCTCGAAAATCCGAGTTCTGCCGTATCTGTTCGATCCGGTCCGTATTCTGGTCGACCACGGCGGCTACGCGAAAGGTGCGGTCAAGCCGTTCCAGAGCGTCCAGATGTTGCGCACCGATACCAGCGCCAAGGATCGCAACGTTGATCATCTGCGTTCCGCCATTTCCTGCGCGTGCAGTGCCAGCTCCATGACCGTAAAGCAGTGGGTCTGTGTCATCGCGGTTTCGGTCCGGTTGCGGATGTCATCGGCCAGGCGCGCGAAGTAGGGAAGGCCGGCGTCGGCTGCGTCGATCTTTTGGCAGGTTTCACCATTGACGAGGATCAGATGGTCTGTCCCTGAGGCCCCACCCACATCGACGTATTTCCGCAACTCGATATATCCTTCGGTTCCGAGGATCGTCAGACGACCATCCCCCCAGTTTGGCAAGGCATCCGGCGTGAACCAGTCAACCCGGATGTACCCGGTGCCATTCTCGCTTCTTAGATTGAGTTCTCCGAAATCCTGCAATCCGGAATCTTTGGGGTTTGCGTAGTTCGCCACATAAGCGTTCGTGATTTCTGCGGTTTTCGAACCTGTGTAATGCAAGAACTGATCGATTTGATGCGAGGCGATGTCGGTCAGAATGCCGCCATAGCGGTCACGCTGAAAAAACCAATCCGGCCGGGTTGCCCGGTTCAATCGGTGCGGGCCAAGCCCAACCGTCTGGATCACGCGCCCGATGGCACCGGACTCGACCAACTCGGTCGCCCGGGTGCTGACGGGCGTTTCAAATCGTTCGGAAAAATTCACCGACCAGATTCGACCGGTGTCGGCGACAGCTCGCTTGATCTGGTCGAGTTGCTCGAACGTCGTGCAGCCCGGCTTGTCGCTCATGACATCCATGCCGTTTTGCATGGCGCGGATCGTCAACGCGACCCTATCTGCCGGTATTGCCGAAATCAGCGCCAGATCCGCCCCACAGGTTAGGGCGTCTTCCAGTCGGGCCAGCCGCGGAATATCGGGAAACCTTTTGACGTAGCCCGGTAGCGTTTCCGGATCGCCTTGTGTCCAGTAGCCAACGCAGTCCACGCCGATTTTACGCATGTTTTCCGTCATGCCATAGATATGGCGGTGGTCCAGGCCAAGGGCGACGCAGGTCAGGCTCATGAGATGACTCGTGTTTTCTGGCCGGTTCGATTGGCGATCTGCATCGCGTCTATGACGGCGTGGGTCAAAAGGGCACTGCGTCCGGTGGCCATGGGCAGCGTGCCATCGGCAACAGCCTTGGCAAAATCCTCGATGACCGCCTGATGCCAAGTATGGGTGAACGCCATGGGATCGGCCCCTCCGCCTGTGGCGGACGTTTCGCCAACCGTGGATTTATGACCATCGAAAGTCGTTAAGGTCAGGACACCTGACTCCAGATGCGCTTTGGCGCGTGTGCCTTGGATGGTAATGGACTCAGCGGCCCCGGGATATTCGGCAGTAGTCGCCATCATAGTGCCCACGGCGCCTCTATCCGTTTCAAAGACTGCACCTGCCCAATCCTCAGCTTCGAGATCGTGTAACGGAGTTTTTCTCATCACGGCTTGAATGTCCGAGATCGGCCCCAGCAGCCACATCGCAAGATCAAGCGTGTGGATTGCCTGCGAGATCATGACACCGCCTCCGTCGCGCGCATAAGTGCCGCGACCCGGCTCGTCATAGTAGCTCTGATCGCGCCACCAGGGGACACGGATCTCCACCGTGGCGATCGCGCCCAGCTCACCCTGTTCAATGGCTGATTTCAGCGCCTGCGAGGCGGCGCGGGCGCGGTGCTGAAAGATTATGCCCAGCGGCACACCGGATACCTCGCACTGCTCGACGATGGCTGTCGCGGCGCCCAGCGTTCTCTCGATGGGCTTTTCCATCAGGATCGGTTTCGAAGCGCTCGAAAGAACCCGAACCAACTCTGTGCGCTGATCGGGCGGTGTTGCGATGATCGCAAAGTCGACGTTTGGGTCGTCTGCGATTTCCTCGATCGAGCCGAATGCGCGGGTGCCGTATCGCCGCGCGAACTCAGCTGCTTTTTCAGAGTTGCGCCCGAGGACGCCGGCAAGACTGAGGCCTTGATCCGATGCTTGAATGGCAGCGACATGCGTGCCCGAAACCATCCCCAAACCAATCAGCGCAATATTCATTCATTCCCCCGGATCACTCGGTCAGTCTGCGGGTTCGAACGGGAAAGATGCAACCATTAAAAACTGTGTTAACAATTGCGGGCAGCAGTATCGGAGGCAGAATTGACTGGCAATTTGAATGGCATGGCAGAAAACCTGTACTTGGGCATCAAGGACCTGCCAATCGTGTCTCCGCATGGTCACTGCGATCCGGGGTGGTTTGCAACCGATGAGCCGTTTCCCAACCCGGCAGAGCTGCTTGTGGTTCCCGACCATTACGTGTTCCGTATGCTCTATTCGCAGGGCGTTCCTTTGTCCGAACTTGGCGTTGGGGAAGAGGGGCGAAAGAAGGATCCCCGCGCCGTTTTTCGCACCTTTGCCGAACACTGGCATCTGTTTCTGGGAACGCCATCCCGGATCTGGATGAGCTACGTGCTGCACGAAACGCTGGGTGTGTTTGAGGCGTTGTCTTCTCGCACGGCTGACCTGATTTATGATGAGATCTCAGAAAAGCTGGCGCGACCCGAATTTCGTCCGAGGGCTTTGTTCGACAGGTTTGGGATCGAGGTTCTGGCGACCACGGATTCCGCTCTTGACGCACTCGTGGAGCATCGGGAGATCCGTACAAGCGGTTGGGGCGGGCGGGTTGTTCCGACGTTCCGCCCAGACGGGGTTTTGGATGGAGCGGACCCGGAGTTCGTACAGAACCTGAACAAGTTGGCCGAGCTGACAGGCTGCGATCTGGATAGCTATGATGGCTACCTCAACGCGCTGCGAATGCGGCGGGCTTATTTCATCCAGCTGGGATGTACTGCCACCGACCACGGTATCGAACGCGTAAAGACCGAGTGGCTGGACGACCCGGAAGCGCTGTACCAGCGGCTGAGACGGCGGGAAGGTACCGAACAGGATGCTCGCCGGTTCTATGGGCATATGCTGATCGAAATGGCGCAGATGTCTGTCGATGATGGCCTGACAATGCAGATACATGCTGGCAGCAAGCGCAACACGAACCACGCGGTACTGCGGGACTTCGGACGGGACAAGGGGGCCGACATTCCAATCGCGATGGATTGGGCCACGGGCCTTGAGGCGCTATTGAACCGGGTCGGTAACTCGGCGGAACTGCGCATCATACTTTTCACATTGGACGAAAGCACCTATGCCCGTGAATTGGCCCCGATGGCGGGACATTGGCCGTGCCTTAGGATCGGGCCGCCTTGGTGGTTCCACGACAGCCCAGCCGGGATTGCGCGGTATTTCGATCAGGTCGTTGAAACGGCCGGATATTACAATCTGGCCGGATTCAATGACGACACGCGGGCTTTTCTGTCCATTCCTGCACGTCACGACCTGTGGCGACGGGGTGTGGCGTTTCATCTGGCGGAGCAGGTTGCGCGCGGCTATTTCGGTCGGGACAGTGCCGAGCATCTGGCGAGATTGCTGGCGGTCGATCTGGCGAAACAGGTTTACGGGTTGCAAAGCTAGATGGGTACAATTCTTCACTTCGGTCTTGGAAACTTCGCCCGGGCGCATTTGCTGGACTACACCGATCAAGCGGGCGGATGGGACGTTGTCGGCGTCAGCCTGCGTTCATCCTCGGTTCGGGATGGATTGGCCCGACAGGGTTTCGAGTACGATTTGTGCGTACAGGGGCAGGGAGTCCGGCGCATCAAAGCTCTGCGTGACGTTCTGGTCGCGCCCAAGGATCGCGCAGAGATATTCGATGTGATGGCGGATGCCGAGATCATTTCGGCAACCGTTACCGAGAAAGGTTATCACTTGGACGCCGCGGGCAAGCTGAACCTTCAGGACCCGGCGATTGCCGCCGATCTGGCAGGGCAAGGGCCTGCGACGCTGATCGGGTTTTTAGCTTATGGCCTTGCTGAACGGCGCAGGCCAGTAACGGTACTAAGTTGTGACAATCGCATGGAAAACGGCAAGACGCTCGAAACGGCAGTTGCCGATTTTGCGGAAGCAGCCGGTCTGGACGTGAATTGGGACTCTGTTCGCTTTCCCAACGCGATGGTCGACCGGATCACCCCGGCTACCACGGACGCCGTTCGCGCAATCAGCGGCGATCCTATGGCTGTTCCGACCGAGGCGTTCTCGGAGTGGGTGATCGAAGACAGCTTCTCCGGTCCGCACCCGGATTGGCCGGGAGTGCAACTGGTCGATGACGTAGCCCCGCACGAGATGCGAAAGCTGCGCATGTTGAACGGTGCCCATTCCCTGTTGGCTTATGCCGGGTTGGAGCGGGGCATGACCTACGTCCACGAAGCGGTTCGAGACCCGGTTTTGCGCCCGCTGGTTTCTGAGTTGATGAAGGATGCGGGCGCAACGCTGCCCGCTGCACTGCAAGCACAGGTTCCGGATTATGCCGAGGCTTTGTTGCGCCGCTTTGAAAACCCCGAGCTGGCGCATCGTCTGGACCAAATCGCGATGGATGGCAGCCAGAAGCTGCCGTATCGGTTTGTTCCCACACTCCGTGAGACCGGCTCTCAGGCGGTGATTGCAGGGATGCGGGCCTGGATCTCTTTTTGCATGTCCGAGATCGCAAAGGGCAGGGCGCTGAACGATCCTTGCGCGTCGGAAATTGCCAAGGCCGTCAAGCAGCCGGACCCGGTAGCGCTGCTTTTGGGTCTCGTTGGCGCTGAGGATCTCGCGCCACTTATCCGGGAATGATCGCGCCGCGGAACTGAACAACGGTGGAAGCCAGATTGTGTCCAGCCATCAGGGCGTCGGCCTGTGATTTCCCCATCAGCAAGGCCGCGAGGTACCCACCGTTGAAACTGTCGCCCGCCGCTGTCGTATCCAGTACGTTTTTGGCAGGTTCATAGGTTTGGTCAGTGTTCTGACCGATGGACAAAGGGCCATTCTCTCCGCGTTTCAACGCACCGACACCGTGATGATCGGCAAAGCGTGCAGCCACCTGGTCCGCGCTTTCCCCGAACAATGCCATCTCGTCGTCAATGGACGGCAGGGCAATGTCCGCACGTTGCCAAAGCCGTTGGTTAATCTGCCGAGCGTGTTGGACGCTGTCCCAAAGACGCGGACGAAAGTTGCTGTCATATACCAACCGGACGGAAGAGCCTTCGAGCCAGTCCAGAAGCGCAAGCCTGACTGCATGCGGAAGAATGGCCACGGAAATCCCTGACAAGTACAGCACGTCGTAACCGTTGAGCGGGCTGAAGTCGTGATCGGCAAAAAGCTGACGGGCGGCCGCCTCGCTGCGCCAATAGGTAAAGCTGCGTTCACCGTCCGCAGATGTCGTGATCGCGTATAGTCCCGGAGAGGCGTTCGGAATGATACGGATGCCGGATGTTCCGATACCATGACTGGCGATGAAGTCCACGATACGCCTTGAGAACGGATCGTCGCCTAGACATGTCACATACTCCACCTGCAGGTCAGGCGCGGCACGGTGCATGTAGATGGCCGTGTTCAGCGTATCCCCCGCGACGCCCACCTTTGCGCCGGTTTCCAGCATGGACAATTCGATCATTGCTTCGCCGATGCAGGCAATTCGCGTCATTTCTTTTCTCTTTTCCAGATGATGAGACCGGCAGCCATGATCAGCGCAGCCCCCGCCAACGTGAATGCGTCCGGTACTGTGTCAAAGAACAGATAACCCCAGATTGCCACGTAGATTAGGAACGAATAGGTGAATGGCATCAACTGGTTCGCCGTTCCAAACCGATGCGCGTTCGTCAGCAGCTGATGCCCGCACCAGCCAAACACACCAAGGCCGATCAGTACAATCAGGCTCCACGTGTTTTCTGGCTGGACCCAAAACCAGACGGCGAACGGCAACAGGACCACCGTACCGGTAAGCCCGAGGTAGAACTGCATAGTGTCCACGGCAACAACCCCGGACAGCCTGCGCGTCATAATCGAGTACAAAGCCAAAGCGGTGGCATTGTATACGATCAGCAGCATGGTCGGATGAAAGGCCGAACCAAACGGCCGTACGACAACCAACACCCCCAGAAAGCCCAGGATGATAGCCGCCCAACGCCATGGGCCCACGCTTTCTTTCAATACAAAGACGGACAGAAAGCACACGATGACCGGGCTTGAGAACATGATTGCCGACACAACGGTCAGTGGCAAAAACCGTAGGGCATAAAAATTGAAAACGGTCGCCGAGATCAGCAGCAAGGCCCGGCTTATCACCTGCCACGGATGGTCAGTCTTGAACCGACCGGCCTCTATCCCGCCCTTGGCGATCACGCCCACTGAGATCACGAAGTGCCCCGCATAGCGCATGAACGCCAACTGAAATGCTGGCACTCCGGCCAACGCCAACCACTTGGCCCCAAGGTCAACCAACGAAAAGAACAGCCACGCCATCAGCATCAGCACAATGCCAAGGCGCGGCAGGTCAACGGTGGGGTTGGCGGAGACGGCCATCGATCAGGTGTTGAAACGCTTGACGTAGTAGTCAACCATCTGGCTTACCATGTCATCCGCCTGACCGTGGTCGCGGGCGTCATTCAGCGCCGAAAGCGCGCCCTGCGACATCACGCTGGTAACGCCTGCCTCGCGCGCCATTCGGTCATAATACCCGAGGTCTTTTGCCGCGTTCTTGATGGCAAAGGCCAGCTGATTTGGGTCGCTCTCAACGCCGTAGGCTTTGACGAAATCCATCATTCCGGAATGCAGCGGCCCTGCGGCCATCACATCATATAGCTGCTTGCGGTCAACACCGGTGATGTCAGCCATGGCAAAGGCTTCGGCCATCGCGTTCGCAACGGTCATTCCGAAGAAGTTGTTGATCAGCTTGATCGTGTGCCCGGACCCAACGGGGCCAAGGTAAAAAACGTTTTCGCCCAAATCTTTCAGTGTCGGCTCGGCCTTGTCAAAGGCAGCCTTGTCTCCAGACGTCATGATGTTGAGCTTGCCTTCTAGCGCGTGTGAAGGTGTCCGGCCAAGCGGTGCATCAAGATAGCTTCCGTCGGCTGCGGCAACCTCCTCGGCCAATGCGCGTGTGCTGCCAGGAAGCGAGGTGCCAAAGTCGATGACAATCGCGCCGGACTTCAATCCCGCAATCACTCCATCTGCACCGTGCATTCGGCTCTCGACCTGTTCGGAGGTGCCCATGCACAGCATCACGATGTCGCTGGCCTGAGCCAGTTCTTGGGCGTTTCGCATCTCGCGGGCGCCTCGGTCAATCGCGGCGTCCAGGTACGTGCGGTCGCGGTTTCCCAATACAGCGACCGAATATCCTTGGTCCAACAGTCGGCTAACCATGGCTCCGCCCATTAATCCCAAGCCGATAAACCCGATTGATGGTTTGCTCATTGGTTTCCCTTTCCGTGAATGTGTCTGGTTTTTGTTCTTGTGTTTGTTGCGGGCGGCTTTGCTTTTTTAATGCTCATATTGCCCGGAGGATAATCATTGGTTTTTGGGTGGTCCGGCATTTGGCCGGGCCGCATGTCCATCAGGCCGGCGCCCGCGCTCGAGTCGTTCGCGCCTTTAGCCCCTGTTCAATCCGTGATGTGACCTCGAGCGTTCGGGCTGCATCCTCGACGTCAATCAGTGGAGGAGCGCCATCGATCACGTCAAGGAAGTGATCCAGCTGCACCTCTAGCGGTGCGCGTTGTTGTTCCGGTCGTGTAAGTTGGTCTTTTTGGGCCGCAGTGCCCCAATCCTGTCCGCGCCACAGGGTCATGGAGGGAAAACTCACAGCGCCGCTGGTTCCCGTGATCCAGATCATGTCCTGATGGGTCGTGCCGATGTTCGGGTTTTCGCCGGTTCCGGCCTCAAACCCCCAGGGGCTGGGTGCGGTATCGGCGAAGCTGATAGTGCCCGTCGCGCCGTTTTCGAATGCGATCGCGACAGCCCCGCTTTCTATCCGTTCCGATCCGCGGATGGGCGCTCCGGGCAGGGCGACGACATCCGAGATTTCTCCGATCACAAAGCGCAGGACATCGATATCATGCACCAGATTGATCATGACTGGGCTGCCATCGGAAGTCCGCCAGTTCTGTTCAAAATAGCTGTCGGGTTTGCGCATGGCCCACAGCAACGAGACATTGATGACTTGTCCGATCGTACCTTGCGCGATCACCTCCTTCAGGTGTTGCAAGATTGTATGATACCGCCGATGGTGGCCTACAAGACTGCGGACATTGGCCTGGCGAACGGCCGTCTTCAGGCGCAGTGCATCATCGACCGACGCGGCAACCGGCTTTTCGATCAGCATGTGCCAACCGCGGGATGCGGCCAGAATGCCATGTTCGGCATGCAGGCGGGTCGGAGTGGCGATGATGACGCCATCTACCGGGTCCTGCACCTCGTCCATACTAGCAAAACGCGGCGCGTCGATCTGGATCGAGCCATCTGGATCGGCCAACCCGACCAACATGCAGCCGGGATGCTCAATCACGGCGCGGACGTGGCGGATACCGATTAATCCGCCGCCGGCTACAAGGATCCGTTTCACATCACCGCTCCGATTTGCCAGGGAACAAATTCGTAGTCACCCAAGCCCTGCGCCTCGGACTTGGTCCGCGCGCCAGAGGCGACTTGGAGCAGCCGTCGGTATATTTCCTGTCCTTTTTCTTCGACGCTGGCGCCTTTGGTCAGAATGTCGCCCGCATCCACGTCCATGTCTTCGGGCATGCGTGCTGCCAATACAGAGTTGGTAGCGATTTTCAGCGTGGGTGCCGGCTTGGACCCAAATGCAGAGCCGCGTCCCGTGGTGAAGCACACAAGGTTGCACCCAGCCGCGATCTGCCCGGTCACCGAGGCCGGGTCATATCCGGGGCTGTCCATGAAGGTGAAGCCTTTGGCGGTGATGGGTTCGGCGTATTTGAATACACCGGTCAAAGGGGTGGTGCCGCCCTTCGCCGCTGCCCCCAGCGACTTCTCTAGGATGGTCGTCAGACCCCCTTGCTTGTTGCCGGGGCTTGGGTTGTTGTCCATCGAACCGTGATTGCGAGCGGTATAGTCCTGCCACCAATCGATCAGTCCGATCAGTTTTTCCCCAGTTGTGCGACTAAGGGCGCGGCGGGTCAAAAGGTGTTCGGCTCCGTAAATTTCGGGTGTTTCCGCAAGGACACCTGTGCCGCCTTGCGCAACCAACAAGTCGCAGGCATGTCCGAGCGCCGGGTTCGCGGTCACGCCGGACCAAGCGTCCGAGCCACCGCATTGCAGCGCAACCATCAGTTCGGACGCCGGGGCTTCGCTGCGCCTCGCCTCATTGGCAATGGGAAGCATCTTTTTGATCTTGTTGATGCCCATTTCCACGGTCCGACGCAATCCGGCGACGTTCTGGATGTTCATCGTCTGGAAGATGGGACTTTGCTTCAGCCCATACGCGTCCAGCAGCCAGTCGATCTGGTTCATCTCGCAGCCTAGACCGACCATCAGAACGGCAGCGTGGTTGGGGTGTTTTGCAAACCCCCACATGACCCGTTGAAGGGCTTCAAAACCGTCGCCGGAATCGGCCATTCCGCAGCCCGTTCCATGGACAAAGGCCACCACGCCGTCGATGTTCGGAAACTCGGCCAGCTTGTCCGGCGTGAAGTGATTGGCGATCATGCGGGCCGCAGTCGCCGAACAGTTCACTGTGGTCAGAACCGCGATGTAATTGCGCGTGCCGACCCGACCGCTGTCCCGGTGGTAGCCCATGAATGTATCGACCGAGGTGGCAGGTTTGGTGGGCCTGTGATCCGTCGCAAACTCGTAGTCCACACTGGTGTTCCGGAACTCGACATTATGGGTGTGCACATGGTCACCGGGTTCGATCGGTTGGGTGGCGTAACCGATGATCTGGGCGTATTTTCTGACCGGATCGCCGAGCGCAAGATTCCGCGTGGCGACCTTGTGCCCCGAGGGGATGCGCGCATTGGTCGTGACATCCTCGACCATACTGCCGGCCTCCAGGTGCCGAGTTGCAACTACCACGCTATCCGTTCGATCTAAACGTACAAAAGTCATAATCAGCTTTCCTGGCGGCAGCAGCTAGGCGCAGAACGGTGAGTCCGATGTCCACCGGTGAATATCTATATGCGGCTTGCCGGACAGTCTTGCTCGCGCCGCCTCCCAATTGGACTTGCAGACGCGCCAATCTCGCAGCTCGGTTTCGGGGCGCGATCTGGACCTCGCGATGAAGCTGGGGAAATGATCTCGACCGGTCGGCTGGCCTGCCGCGCTAAAGCGGATGTCGAACGACCAGCGGAACCGGTCCGTTTTATTGATCAGCGAAGCGTGTGGCGTCAAAGGGTGAAACAGGATGATCCCGCCGGCCTTGACAGGAAGGGGCACGGCGCGGCCTTCATCAATGAACCCGTCGGCAATGCCTGTCTGCGTCCGGGCACAATGTGGCAGGATAGATTGGTCTTGTGCCATTGGCAGCACTTGCAGGCAGCCGTTTTCAACCGTTGCATCGTTGACGGCAATCCAAACCGTGACCATGTCGGTCTGATCAGCATCCTCCAGCGCAACCGCTCGGTCCTGATGCCAGTCCGTTGCGG
The DNA here is from genome assembly GCF_056532525.1 of Ruegeria sp. I3. Lineage (NCBI taxonomy): Bacteria > Pseudomonadati > Pseudomonadota > Alphaproteobacteria > Rhodobacterales > Roseobacteraceae > Ruegeria > Ruegeria sp. I3. The sequence goes on from NZ_JBQFNI010000002.1 coordinate 27,914, forward strand.
TGATGTGCGCGCGCACCTCGTCCTTGGACAGCTTCAGGGCAGGTGGCTTCAGCCGAACGTGCTGGATTGGATTGCTCACCAACTCTGGCCCGATCAGCTGCTCGACAATGTCAAGCATGGGACGGGCCGTCAGCAAGTCGAACACTGCGGGCCCAATATGGAACGGTGTGTCCGCCATGATCCGATCGCCGGGCAGCGAGATGTCCAGCGGCTGGAAATAGTCGCATCCGGCCTGATAGGCGGACAGAAGTTTGTCCCAGAAGGTCATTCCGGACGGCTCGTCCTTGACCAGTCCTTTTTTGTACCAACAGTCATAGAGCCGGTTCAGGACATCTGAGTATTCCGCTTGCACCCGACCCAGGACATCGCGGGGAATTACATCCTCAACCACGAGGTATCCATCGGTCTGGAACTTGCCAATCGCATCTTGTGTCAGCATGGGTGCAACCTCACAACAGCAGCGCGATGATACCCGGCCAGATCAGAAGAACGGAAAGCGCCAGCAACTGGATCCCGATGAATGGCAGGAAGCCGCGGAAGATATCCGTTAGGCTAATATGCGGCGGGGCCACCGACTTCAGGTAGAACGCGGCCGGGCCGAAAGGGGGCGAGAGGAAGCTGACCTGCATGTTCATACAGAACACGACGCCGAACCAGATGGCGACATGACTCGGCTCCAACTGGCCAAAGACTCCGATTTCCTCGATAGGAAGGCGCAGGACGATCGGCAGAAAGACCGGAATGATCAACAGTACGATGCCGACCCAATCCATGAATGCGCCCATGAACAGCAAGATCAGCATCATTACCAGAATGACCAACATGGTTGGCAGCTCCTGGCCGACGATCAGGTCGGCCACGTATTGGGGCCCTCCAGCAATGGTGTAGGCACCCGCCAGCGCGGCGGCACCGATCGTAACCCAGATGATGGTGCCTGTGGATTTTAGTGTCCGCATCAAGCTGTCCCAAACCAGCTCGAACGATCCTTCGCCCCGTAGGATGGCGATGATCAGGACGGCGAAGGCGCCCATACCAGCAGCCTCAGTGATCCCTGTGATCCCGCCATAGATCGAGCCGAGCACGACGCCGATTACGACCAGCGGCGCGACGAGACCCTTGCCCATTTCCCAACCGATTTTTGCGCGTTGTCTGCCAAAGACGAAGAAAATCAGCAGAAGGGCGACGATCGTGATACCGGCAAACCAGGGCAGGTAGTCAGCTGTCCCCAATCGCGCTGGTTCGCCCTGGCTGGCAGCGTTGGAGCCTGACAGCTCGAAAAAAGCGGCCCGGATAAACAGAACGGTGGAAAATCCGGCGACGACGATGCTCATGAAGGCACCAAACAGTTTGCGTTTCTCGGCTGGTTCGGGGTCGCTTGGGTCCGGTTCCGGCAGCGGAGCGTGATGAGGATTCAACCGCGTGCGGATGATGATGTACAGGATGATCATCGAGGCCAGCATGAAGCCGGGAATGAAAGACGCGGTGAACAGTGACTTGATCGAGGTTTCGGTGATCAGCCCGTAGATGATCAGAACGATCGAAGGAGGGATCATGGTGCCCAGAGACCCTGAGGCGCAGATGACGCCGATCGCGAGATTCTGATCGTAGCCCAGGCGCAGCATCTGGGGCAGGGCGATAAGGCCCAGCAGGACAACCTCACCGCCGATGATGCCGGACATGGCAGCCATGATCACCGCCATGATCGAGGTCACGATCGCGATGCCGCCGCGTGTTCTGGACAGCCAGACATTCAGCGACGAATACATGTCGCGCGCGATCCCGGACCGCTCTAGCAGCGACGCCATGAAGATAAACAATGGCACGGATATGAGCACGTAGTCCGTTAAGAGCCCGTATATCTTCTGCGCCAGGATATAGAGCGGCCCAGTCCCTGGCCGACCGGTGAGAATCCCGTCGCCGAATGAAAACGGGTTTAAAAGCAGTGTCGGTTCGAACTTGAGCACAAGAACCAGAACCGCAAGCGAAGCCGAGGCCAGACCCAAGGGCATCCCGATCGCCAGAAGCACAATCAGGGCGACCATCAGGATGAGTGAGATTGTTCCAATGTCCATCAGTCTTGTCCCACCGCCCGTTTGATCATTTCAATTTCGTCTTCGTCCGGTTCATCTGTGTGGATTTCCGGTTCTTTGTTCCAATCCGCGACCAAGTTCAAAATTGCTTGCATTGCGACGAGCGTAATCACGATCAGCACCATCGGCTGCAACGTCGCCGGGATAGGAGGATTGAAGGCAGAGCCATAAAGCTCCCATTTGTAGAGCTTGTTGACGAACACCTGTTTGTAGCTGCCGTAGACAAGAAAGAAGGCAAATAGCACGATCAGTATAGTCGAAACCGTATCAAAAACGCGCTGAAGCCAACGTGGAACTGCGTCGTACATCAGGAATATTCGAATGTGACTGCGTTGCTGCATGGCGTAGTAGCCAGACATCAAAAACACAAAGCTGGCGAACCAGAGTGTCATTTCGTTCGCCCACTCGGTCGGCTTCTCCAGGATATAACGCATGAAGACTTCGTAGAGCATCACGACAGTCATGATTGCGATCATCATCATCGTCACTCGACCTATGAACAGGGCGAAACGGTCCATAACCGTCGAGCCTTCGAACTCCATCGTCGCCGGGCGCACGGTCTTGGTACCAATCACTGCAAGAAACGGTAGAAGGACGAGCGCGGCCATGTCGATGATGTCGACATACCCCCCGAATACGCCAGACAATTCGGGCGTAACGTCGCTGCGCAGATATATTTCAGTTACCTGACTTTTGAGGGATTCAGAGGTGTAAGGCAGCCAGTCCAATAGGAATGCGGGAAGATGCCAAACAAGCCAGCTGGCTGTTGCGACGAAGGCCAACGGTATGAGCCATTCAATTAGTCCGCCTGAGTTCTTGTGCATCGCGTAACCCTCGTCCTTATCCTTCGATCCTGTAGTGATCGATAAAGTCTCGGTCCGGCTCGGCACCCAATCCGGGGCCAGTCGGTATCATGACTCGGCCGTTGTTGGCCTTGACCTGATTTTGAATTTCCAGCGGTTCGGTCAGCAGATCGTCCCGAAACTTGTTGTCCGTTGTGTCGAACTCCAGCATCGGCTCCCATGGATGCAAGCCGCCTGGAATTGCGGGCATGGCCGCTAGTAAATGCAGATTAGTTGCGACGGCGATGGCGCTACCCCAGACGTGATTTACGACCGGAGTGAAATGTGCGTGGCATAGAGACAGTACCCTGAGATACTCTGAAACACCGCCCAAAGCACAAACCTCTGGCTGCGCGATATCGATGCCACGGTTTTCAAGAAGATTGCGCCATGCCCAGCGATTGAATACCGCCTCTCCGCCTGAGATGTTTACTTTAAGCGAAGTGCGCAGTTCGCGGTATCCGTCAATGTCTTCTGGCGCGACCGGTTCTTCGAACCAATATGCGTCCAGTTCTTCCAGCGCCCGACCGACAAAGAACGCGTCTGAAGTCGTATAGGCATGGTTTGCATCGACCATAAAAGGAAAGTCCTCACCAACTCCGCGTCTAACTGCTTCGCACAGTTTCACATCAGGCTTCGGGCCAAAGCCCGTTTTCATTTTGGTGGCGGTAAATCCCATTGACTTGATCTTAGCGGCTTCATCCTCAAAACGGCTTGCAAGACTAGAAATCGGTTCATCCCGGAGCATCATGCCGTAGCCGTAGCAAGGAACGCTTGCGCGATGAGCCCCGCCGACAAGCTTATGGAGGGGGAGGCCAGAGATTTTGCCGGTGATGTCCCAAAGTGCGATGTCCACCCCGGACAAAGCCTGTATTGGCATTCCGCTTTGGCCATGGTCTCGCAAAAGATTGTACACCTTGTGCCAGATCACGTCTTTGTCCAAAGGGTCCATGCCAAGGACCATTGGTTGGATAACCTTTTCCACGATGGATTTGTTCGCAATGGCTACGTTTCCGGGACCAAAGCACTCCCCCCAACCGGTTACCCCTTCATCTGTCTGAATCTCGACCAGATGGGTTGTACGCTTGTCATAATACTGTTGCGAGTAGCCCAGAATTTCCGGCATGTCGTACTGCAGTACATGACTTATTATTCTGGTGATTTTCATGAAGTTCTGGATCCCGGCGCCGATCCGGAGAGGCCGCAAGTGCGGCCTTTCCGTGTGTCGTAGTTCGATCGAAGCCTGATTATTGCATTGCGCCCAGGTCACGCAGGAAATTGATGTGGCTTTCCAAAAGTGCCTGTGCTTCAGGTGTCGTTGCGAACTCAGTCCAACCGACCTGAACGGCCGCGCGATACGCTGCCAGGTCTTCAGGCGACCATTCGTACAACTGAACGCCTTTTGCCTTCAGGTCTTTTGCAGTCTGAGCGTTCTGCACCTCATTGATTGTGGCATTGTGCAATGCCAGGCTATCCATTGCGACTTCCATGATCTTCTTGTGATGCGCGGGCATCGCTTCCCAGACGTCTTTGCGACAAGCTAGGTGATCTGCAGGCATCGAGTGGAAACCGGGATAGTTTGTGTGGCCTGCGATCTCGTACAGACCGAGGCCCACATTGTTCGTCAGGTTCGCAGCATCCGCACCATCAATGATGCCGGTTTCCAAAGCCGTGAAAATTTCGTTGAAATCCATCACGATCGGAGAAGCACCAAGTTCCGCGAACACCTTGGTTGCAAGGCCTGGAGGCGAGCGGAACTTCCAATCCTTGAAGTCTTCCACTTTTGCAATCGGCTTGGTCGAAGACAGCGACTCTGGCCCGGGAATCCACCATCCGATGAATTCCATGTCGTAGCCGTTGTATAGATCATTTACAGCTTCTCTTCCGCCGCCATGAAGAAGCCAAGCCATTTGCTGATATGGGTTCTGATATCCGCCGAGCAGGTCGCCCGCAAACTGGAAGGCCGGGTTTTTACCGGTCTGATAGCCGCCGCCCGTCATGTCGCAATCTAGAATTCCTGTAGCTGCGGCATCGAAGGTTTCAACTGATTTGACCACCGAAGAGGAATAGAACATTTCAACTTCGATTTCGCCGTTCGACATTTCTTGAATGTCTTCAACGAATTTTGCAGCCATTTGGCCTGACAGAGTTTCGGGCGAAAAATGGGTTTGAATTCTAAGCTTCGTTGTTTCAGCCATCGCGAAACCGGCTGCCATTGTCGTGGCTACGGCCGCCAGGGCCGCTGTCTTGACTATTTTCATATTGTCCTCCCAGACGTTGAGCGTGCGCGGTGTGGAAGATCTTGCCGCCTCCTTTGCTGTCGCGCAGGTAAACGTTAAGCCGAAGAATCGAATGCAACAAGAAAAAATTGAAATTTCTAAAAATTTCGAGATTCTTGCGATAATTCGAAAATAAGGTTAGGACGCTACTTGGACAAAACTTGAAGGTGCATACTGGAATGAACGACGAAATAGATATTTATCAAGATCTTAAGATGCGCCTGATCTCTAATGGATTCGAGCATGGAGCGAAGGTGCGGGCTGAAGAACTTCGTAAAGTGTATGGCTGTTCTGCGAGCGCCGTTCGTGAAGTCCTTTTTCGTTTGGCCGCTGTTGGTTTGGTGGACTTTCAGGAACAAAAAGGTTTCCGCGTGCCAATGCGTTCGCCGCAGAAGCTTATCGAATTGACGCACGTCCGTGTTCTGTTGGAGGCCGAAGGCACCGCAATGTCGATCCGTAATGGCGGGGTGGATTGGGAAGCAAGATTGACGGCCGCACATCACAAACTCAGCCATATCGAAAAACGCATTCACGCCACAGACGACCCGAGCGGCCTTATCGAGATATGGTTTGCCTCGGAAAAGGAATTTCACCAAACACTTATTTCTGCCTGTGGCTCGGAAACTTTAAAACAAATGCATAGCCGAGTTTACGCGCAGTTCAGGCAGCAGTTGATGGTTGCAGACCGGAACTTTGAATTCATTTCTCAGAACATAAGACACCATGCCGATATACTTGAAGCAGCATTGTCAGGGGATGAGCAGTTAACACGAGAGAAAATTCACGATCATCTGGAACGCCACCTAACTGGAAAGACGATGGGCGACTAAAGCCGAAAATCGTCTTCCAAATACACCTGAATGATTTCGTCGAAGCTTGATTCCGCCTTGAACCCCAACTCCAGAGCGCGATCTGTTTGAAAGTCTCGCGGCCAATTCTTGACTATTCGTTCGATTGTCTCGTCGGGTTCTTGCCTGATTAGGCCAACCGCTTCTTGGCCGGCCACTTTGCGCAGAGCTTCGATTTGTTCGGCGACGGTGCAACTTACGCCAGGCATGTTCAATGCGCGTCTGTCATTCAAAAGCTGCGTGTCCATTGTTGCTGCGTGGGTCAAAAAAGTCGCAGCGGCGCGGGGGCTGGCGTGCCAATGGCGAACGGTTTCGGCAACTGGCAAGACAGCCTCATCCCCATTCAATGGCTCTCGGATTATACCCGAAAAGAAGGACGAAGCGGCAGCGTTGGCTTTGCCCGGGCGCACACACAAAGTGGGCAAGCGCAAGGAAATACCGTCGATATATCCTTTCCTGCTGAAATCCGTGATCATCAATTCAGCGGCCGCTTTCTGCGCTCCGTAACTTGTCAAAGGTGCCGAGAGGAACTCATCGCTTATCTTTTCGGGGAATGGTGACCCGAAAACTGCTATGGACGAGGCAAAAACCAGACGAGGTGTGTACTCGTTTCCTGATGCCTCGTGTTCATCCTTAAGTTCGTTCAGCAGTGCCCACGTTGCCATAAGGTTTACATCCCAACCCAACGCAAAGTCTGTTTCAGCGTGGCCTGAAACGATAGCTGCAAGATGAAAAATGACGTCTGGCCGCTGCGTAGCAAAAGACTTAGCTATGCCTGACGCAGTCAAGTTCCCCACAATTTGATTACCTGCCGCACTGTCGGGCGGGAACGAGAGATCGAACAGTGAGACTTGGGCATCGGCTCCGAAGGTTTCTTGGGTCGACACGCGATGGGCCAGTTTCTGACCCAGCATTCCTCCGCCGCCTATAATCAGGATCCGCGTCACAGCATTCCGTTCCGTTTTTTGAGTTCTAGATACAAAGCCGAATGATCCAGTTCGGCCCCATCCATTTCGTCTATCAGATATTCGAAACGGTCGCGCACAGATCGGGTGCTAGGTAGCTCAACGCCAAGGCTTCCCGCTTCCTCCAGCGTGTTGTCCAAATCCTTTAGTTGAAACTTAGACAAACCTCCGGGTGCAAAATTTCCATCAGACATGCGTTCGCCATGTTGTTGCAAGATAATACTATCCGCAAAGCCCCCCTTCAGTGCGGCCCTCAACGCGGTGGGGTCCGCACCACCTTGCTGAGCCAGCAGAGTCGCTTCGGCGACAGCCGATATTGTTACGGCGACAATTGTTTGATTGGCCAATTTGCACAATTGACCAGAACCACTTGGGCCAACATGTACAGGCCGGCCCATTGCTGTCAGAACTGGTCGCACGCGCTCCATAACGTCCTGATCACCACCGACCATGATCGCAAGGGTGCCAGCTTCGGCACCCTTGGTGCCACCGGAAACCGGGGCGTCTAGATGCAGTACCCCCATCAAGGAAAGCTGCGCGGATTGCTCTCTTGCGTGTTCGGGTTTGGCGCTCGACATATCAATCCAGATCATCCCCGGTTTGAGTCGCTCGCGGAAAGCCTCGTCAGCAAGTAGCGCGCCGGTCGCATATCCATCCGAGAGCATGGTTATTATTACGTCTGCACCCGAAACCGCCAGCGGGGCAGTTTCCACCAATGTCGCGCCTTCTGCTGTCAACGGTTTTGCCTTTTTCAAGCTGCGGTTCCATACAGTGAGCGGAAACTCGGCGCGCAAAATATTCCGCGCCATAGGAGCTCCCATCAGGCCGGTTCCCAACAGAGCCACTTTGAACTGCTTGCTCATCATCTACTGTCCTTCCGAAGGTGCGCCACGCATGGTTATGGCCAAACCAAAATCTCTGTCATACGCTAACGGCTCTGTGCCCACATGCCAGAAGTCGTTGCAAATCCGCCAAGGTTTCTTTGCTTCTCGGTTGATCTGTGGGGCGACGTAACACTTGTCCAATCGCCACTTTTGAGGTCGGAATATTTATATGTCAGAAAGACTTAAGGGAAAAAGCGTCCTGGTCACAGCCGCCGCACAGGGGATCGGACTTGCAAGCGCAATTGCAATGGCAAGAGAGGGTGCAAAAGTCTATGCGACGGATATTAGCCCCAAAAAACTAAATTTGATTCGCGGTCAGAATCTCGAAAATCTCGAAATATTCGAGATGGATGTGACGAATAATGACAGCATTCATCATGGGGTCGCGCGAGCGAAGCCGGACGTTTTGTTCAACTGCGCAGGGTTCGTGCATCACGGATCTATTCTGGATGCAACCGATGAAGAGTGGGATTTCGCCATGGACCTTAATGTGCGCTCAATGGTGCGCACGACAAAGGCTGTATTGCCGGGAATGCTAGAGCGCGGAGGAGGCTCGATAATCAATATGTCTTCCGCGCTGGGTTCCATAATCGGTGCGCCAAATCGTTTTGTATATGGAACGACAAAAGCCGCTGTTGTCGGGCTGACGAAATCGGTGGCCGTGGACTTCATAACAAATGGAATCCGGTGCAATTGCATTTGTCCGGGAACAGTCGACAGTCCCAGTTGGCGTGACCGCGTAGATGCGTTGGGAGAGCAATTGGGCAGCAGAGAAGAGGCCCTTGCACAATTTGTGGCGCGTCAGCCTATGGGGCGTGTAGCGAAAGCAGAAGAGATTGCTGCATTGGTCGTCTATCTGGCGAGCGATGAAAGTGCATTCACCACAGGACACACGCACATAATTGACGGGGGTTGGTCAGGCCAATGACAAAAGTATCAAAAAACGATTTGCGATCTCGCAAGTGGTTCATGAATTCTGAGAACCTTGAGATGACTGCATTGTATCTGGAAAGATACCTGAATTACGGATTGACCCGTGAGGAACTGCAATCAGGCAAACCGATCATTGGCATTGCTCAGACCGGCAGTGATTTGAGCCCCTGTAATCGGCATCATATCGAATTGTCCAAACGTGTTCGCGATGGAATCATCGCCGCCGGGGGAACGTGCATCGAAATACCGGTCCACCCGATACAAGAGACAGGTAAACGGCCAACGGCCTCACTCGACCGCAACCTGGCTTATCTGTCCTTGGTTGAGAGTCTATTTGGGTATCCGATTGATGGCGTTGTTCTGAACATTGGTTGCGACAAGACCACGCCCGCGCTTCTTATGGCCGCTGCGACCGTCAACATCCCAGCGATTGCCCTGTCGGTCGGCCCCATGCTCAACGGTTGGTGGAAAGGTGAACGCGCCGGATCGGGAACGGTTATTTGGAAAGCGCGCGAAGACCTTGCGGCTGACGAAATTGACACCGATGAGTTCATGGAAATCGCAGCCGCCGCAGCACCTTCGGTGGGTTATTGCAATACGATGGGAACAGCAACGACCATGAATTCGCTTGCTGAGGCCTTGGGTATGCAATTGCCCGGATCAGCCGCCATACCAGCCCCGTACAGAGAGCGCGGTCAAATCAGTTATGAAACGGGTAAACGCATTGTGGACATGGTCTGGGAGGATCTACGCCCCAGCGATGTGATGACACGTCAGGCTTTTGAGAATGCGATTGTTATCAACTCTGCGATTGGTGGATCGACGAACGCGCCGATCCACCTGAATGCAATCGCCCGGCATCTTGGTGTTCCGTTGACCAACGATGACTGGCAGAAACTTGGCCACGACGTTCCACTGTTGGTTAACATGCAGCCTGCGGGTGAGTATCTGGGCGAAGATTACCAACAGGCCGGAGGTGTACCCGCCGTTGTCGGAGAGCTTCTTGATGCTGGATTGATGCCGCATCCCGATGCGATAACGGTGAACGGTAAGACGATGGGCGACAATTGCTCGGCACGCCGGTCTCAGAATAGCGACGTAATCAAGCCCGTCAGTAACCCGGTTAAGCAACAGGCGGGGTTCATCAATCTCTCGGGCAACCTGTTCGAGAGTGCGATTATGAAAACATCTGTGATCTCAAAGGCATTTCGAGAGACCTACCTGTCGAACCCGGATGATCCTGATGCATTTGAGGGCAGGGCGGTTGTGTTTGATGGGCCTGAGGACTTTCACCATCGGATCGATGATCCTGCAGAAAACATCGACGCAAACTGTATTCTGATTATGCGCGGAGCGGGACCAAAAGGATACCCTGGTGCTGCAGAGGTCGTGAACATGCGGCCGCCCGCATATTTGTTGAAACAGGGCGTCGAAGCCCTTCCTTGCATCGGTGATGGACGGCAATCCGGTACATCAGGAAGTCCGTCTATCCTGAATGCCTCACCCGAAGCTGCAGAGGGTGGTGGGTTGGCCTTGGTGCGAAATGGCGATCGACTGCGCATCGATCTTGGAAAAGGCACAGCAGATATGCTGGTTTCGCTTGAAGAACTGCATGAACGCGCCCGCGATCTGGAGGCAAAGGGTGGTTATTCAACCCCGCCCAACCAATCCCCATGGCAGGAATTATTCCGCGAAAAAGTAGATCGGTTGGATCGCGGTATGACGCTCAAGGGTGCAGAAAACTACCGCGATATCGCGCGAGGCTTCATGCCACGCGATAACCACTAAAAGGAACAGAAATGAAACTTGTTCGTTACGGAGCCAAGGGCTCGGAAAAACCGGCCCTGGTCGACTCTGAGGGTCAATTGCGGGATCTGTCCGCTCATATCAATGATATCACGGGGGATATGTTGGATGACGAAACGCTTGATAACCTGCGGTCATTGGATCCGAACATCCTGTCAATTGTAGAGGGCGACCCTCGTATCGCGCCGTGTGTCGGTGACATCGGTAAATTTCTTTGCATCGGTTTGAACTACTCGGACCATGCTGCAGAAACCGGCGCAGATATTCCCGAGCATCCGATACTTTTTTTCAAGGCGAACTCGGCTGTCATAGGTGCCTATGATGATGTTGTTATGCCGCGGGGGTCTACACATACCGACTGGGAATGCGAACTGGGGGTCGTCATTGGTAAGACGGCCAAATACGTTTCCAAGGCCGACGCACTCGAATATGTTGCGGGCTATTGCATCGTAAACGACGTGTCGGAAAGGCATTTTCAAACGCAACTGACCGGTCAATGGACCAAAGGAAAATCCTGCGACACATATGGCCCTACCGGCCCGTGGTTAGTGACCCGGGATGAGGTGCCGGATCCCCAGAATCTTGGTATGTCACTGTATGTAAACGGTCAGCGCATGCAAACCGGGAATACCGCCACGATGATCTTTTCCGTTGCCGAGATCATTGAGCATCTAAGCCAACTTTTTACACTGCACCCCGGTGACGTCATTTCAACCGGAACACCGCCCGGTGTTGGAATGGGGATCAAACCGGAACCAGTTTATCTGAAAAAGGGCGACGTCATGGAGCTTCGTATCGATGGGCTTGGTGTTCAGCGGCAAAAGGTCGGCCAAGATGACTGAATTGTTGCAAATCGGAGGGATCACTGAACGGATGCGAGAACGCCTGTCCTCAGTGTTCAATATTCAACAATTGGACGATTTCAACGCGGAAGGTATTACGCATATCGTAACGAACGGGCATGATGGCGTTCCGCATGACCTAATGATTTCACTCAGTAATCTGAAGATGATCAGCGTCTATGGAGTCGGCTACGACGCCGTCGACGCTAATGCTGCGGCTGAGCGTGGGATTGTTGTGACGCACACGCCCAATGTGTTGAACAAAGAAGTCGCAACCACCGCCGTTCTGCTGTTGCTGTCATGTTATCGAGAGCTCATACGTGACGATGATTACGTCCGGTCCGGGCGATGGGAAGTTGAAGGTAATGCCCCTTTGACGCGATCAGCGGACAATCAAAAAATAGGCATTCTTGGTCTTGGTCGCATTGGTCAGGCGATTGTTGATAAGTTGGAGCCGTGGGCACCCGAAATCTCATATCACACCCGCAATCAAAAGGATGTCCCGTACCGATATTTCGACAATTTGGTTGAAATGGCAGAGCATGTGAACGTTCTCATATGCATCACGCCTGGCGGCCCGTCGACCAATAGGCTGGTCAACGCTGAGGTGTTGCGCGCGTTGGGGGCAGGCGGCACTCTGATAAACGTTAGTCGAGGTTCGGTTGTCGACGAAACTGCCTTAATTACTGCATTGCAAAATGGTGAGCTCGGGTGGGCAGGGCTTGATGTCTTCGAGGACGAACCGCGCGTTCCAAAAGCATTGCGCGAGTTGTCCAATGTCGTTCTGCTCCCTCACGCTGGTAGCGCGACTTTTGAGACGCGTGCAGCAATGGGTGACCTGACTGTCGACAATCTGCTGCAACACCATAAGGACGGATCGGTGATCACAGCTGTGCCGGAATGCAGAGATCTGTAATAGGCCAATCTGAAAAGTGTTTGAGTTTGCTGTCGCGGTTTTCTTTCTGCTGATTACGCCGGGCCCGGGTGTTCTAACAACCGCGGGTATTGGATCAGCATTTGGTTTTCGAGCTGGACTCGCCTTTGTGGCTGGTCTGATGCTGGGCGGGTTCATCAACATGATGTTAGTTGTCTCTGGAGTCGCTGCGGTTGCTTTGGCTGTACCGGTGCTTAGAACTTTGTTGCTATTCGCCTCTGTCGGGTATCTGGTATTTCTCGCCTGGCGTATTGCCAGCGCCGGCTCAAAGGTCGGATTTTCTCCTGCGGTTTCGCCGCTTGGTTTTGCGAACGGTCTGACACTTCAGTTCATCAATCCCAAGGCTTACGTGGTCGGCACAGCATTGTTTTCAGGGTTTGCCTTTTTGCCCGATGCGCCCGTTTGGGAGGTCGTCATAAAAATCGTAGTATTCAATATGATTTGGGTTCCAGTGCACATGATCTGGCTGGGTGCTGGCGCAAAGCTGGGTAGCCTTGATTTAAGCGAGAGATCGCATCAAAGGATCAATATTGCGATGGCCGCTTCATTAATGGTGGTTGTGGTGATTGCCTTGGGGTCGGCGCTATGAACGATATCTAAGTCGGTCTTACTTAGCAGGCGATTGGAAGCTGCAGATCAAAGTGACGCCGTTATTCCACCATCGACATAGAGAGTATGACCATTGACGAAACTGGATGCAGGGGAAGCAAGGAAAATGGCGGCGCCGACAAGTTCTTCTACACTGCCCCAGCGACCGGCCGGGGTACGTTTCTCAAGCCATGAGCTAAACTCTGGGTCGGCAACCAAGGCGGCGTTCAAAGGCGTATCGAAATATCCAGGCGCAATGGCATTGCAGTTTAGACCATACTTAGCCCAATCAGTTGCCATTCCCTTTGTAAGATTGGTCACGGCGCCTTTTGTCGCTGTGTAAGGCGCAATACCCGGTCTTGCTAATGCGGATTGAACCGACGCGATGTTAATTATCTTACCAGACTTTCTTTCAATCATGTGCCGTGCCACAGCCTGACCGACGTGAAAGACGGACGCTACATTTGTCTGTAGCAGGCGCTCGAAGGCATCAGCGGGGAAATCCTGTAACTCCGTCCTGTGTTGCATTCCGGCGTTGTTTATCAGGATGTCTATCGGGCCGACCTTTGCTTCAAAGTCGTCGACGGCAGATCGGACACCTTCATGATCGGTTGCATCGAACGAAAGTTCGTGTACCGAAGCACCTGTTTCGCTCAGCTCGGATGCTGCTGACGCTAGTTTAGTGGCATCGCGCCCGTTCAAAACGACCTGCGCACCGGCGGCAGCCAAACCACAAGCCAACGCAAATCCGATGCCTTGGCTAGAGCCTGTTACGAGCGCGCGTGTTCCCTCTAGGCTAAACATTTCAAGCGTCATGCAAAAATCCCTTGGTTGTCAGCACCGACTATCCGTATCTTTTGGCAATCTGTATAGGGAGTCCGTGCAATGTCTTCGGCCAGTGTTGCTGTTGTTATCCATGCCGCAAAAGATTTGAGGTTGGAAAACCGGGATGTTCACGACGTGGGGCCAGACGAAGTCTTGATTGCCATGCGCGCGGGAGGGATTTGCGGCTCTGACCTGCATTATTATAACCACGGTGGTTTCGGCGCGATCAAGTTGCGTCAGCCGATGGTGCTTGGACACGAAATCGCCGGGGAAATAGTGAAAGTTGGATCAAGTGTGCGGGGGCTACACCTAGGTCAGCTGGTTGCAGTTTCTCCATCCCGACCTTGCCAATCCTGCAGTTATTGTCTGAACGGGCAGCAAAACCACTGTCTTGATATGAAGTTCTATGGCAGCGCGATGCCGTTCCCGCATATCCAAGGCGCTTTTCAAAGCAAACTCGTAGCGAAAGCCAGTCAATGCGTTCCAGCAGATGGGTTAAGTCCTGCGCAGGCCGCTATGGCCGAACCTTTGGCGGTCTGTTTGCACGCGATTAAACAAGCCGGGAGCCTCTTAGGTAAAACGGTTCTTATCACGGGATGCGGTCCAATCGGCTGCCTAACGATCTTGGCGGCGCGTCGTTCTGGGGCTGCCAGAATATTGGCGACGGATATCTCGGACCAGCCCCTCGCTCTGGCGCGTGAATGCGGGGCAGACGATGTCATCAACACCTACGCCGATCCGCAAAAACTGGAGCAGTTTGAAAACGGCAAGGGCCAGGTTGATGTACAACTGGAGTGTTCCGGGGCTCAATCGGCTCTGGCTTCTGGCGTCGCATGCTTGCGCCCGGGTGGAACATTGGTTCAGCTTGGTCTAGGCGGAGACATGACAGTGCCGATGCAGGCGTTGACTGCAAAAGAGATATTGCTTCGCGGGTCTTTCCGTTTCCATTCCGAGTTCTCAGTCGCGGTCGAGATGATGCGAAGCGGACTAATTAACGTCGACCAGTTGGTAACGCATTCCTTCGAAGTTGGCGAGGCTGTCACTGCCTTTGAGGTCGCGTCTGATCGAACCCAATCAATGAAGGTGCAGTTAACTTTTCCGGATAATGACAATGGATAAACGAACGCGTGATATTGCAAAGACTTATGAAAGAGATGGTTTCGTAGCTCCGCTGGATATCCTGACAGCTTCTGAGGTCCAAACGCTGCGCGATGATTTTGAGAAAGCTGAGCGCATTCTCAGAGACGACCCAGATAAACTCAAGCTTCTATATTCTTATCCGGACAGGCTGATACCATCATTCGATGCACTACTTCGCCATCCGAAGCTGATTGAGGCTGCTTCAACGGTGTTAGGGCCGGACCTCATGGTTTGGAGCGGTGCACTTTTCGTAAAAGAAGCGCGATCATCGAAGATAGTCTCGTGGCACCAAGACTTGACCTATTGGGGATTGGATGATGCTGAAGAGGTTACCTGTTGGGTTGCGATTTCAGAAGCGTCTGAGCAAAGCGGGTGTATGAAGTTTGTTCCTGGCAGCCACAAAAGCCGTATCGTGCCTCACGTGGACACCTTCAGCGAAAACAATCTTTTGTCACGCGGGCAGGAAATCGCAGTCGATGTGAACGAAAAAGATGCAGTTGCTGCCGAATTGCGTGCGGGGCAGGCATCCATGCATCACGGGCATCTCTTTCACGCATCCGGGCCCAATAACACAGACGATAGACGCATTGGTGCGGCGTTGCGTTTCATAAAGCCTTCAATGAAACAGCAGAATGGCGTGAAAACTTTGGTTGCGCTAGTCGCAGGGCGAGATGATTTTGGGCATTTCTTACTTGCGTCCTCCCCTCAGGGCTTTTTGCATGAGAACGATTTCGTTTTGTGTCAAAGGGATGCAGACCGCAAGAAACAAATACTCTTCGCCGGAGTGTAATTGTTCCCTTAGCAAGTTCAGAACCATTGTTATTTCGACCCGACAGCCGACCTGAAGCGCGAAAACTGGTGGACCTACAAGTGTTATCATCGTCGCTCAGCTTTTCTTCCATCGGGTAAAAAGCTGAAGAGGTAGTCTACGGCAAGCTCGAAATCAGACTATTCATCGCTAGCTCATAAGGCATTCTGTTTGGTCTTGTCAGAAGAACTTTGCTTAAGCGGGGTCGCTTTGGGCGGGATTTCCCTGATACCCGGCAGATTACAGGGAAATTTCGCGAAAGGGGTCTGAGTTCCGTCACTTCTCGGGTCAGAATTACATATTTTACAGAGGTTTATCCTGCAAATTCGCTAAAACGTGAAACAGAGAATCCTCTTGAGCGAACAGGGAGATGTTTTATCGGATCAGGGAGGGCGAACCCTGTATCAGGGACTCCGGATCTGGAGGTGTCAGAAGCCGAACAGGCGCTCCTGTTCAGTCCAATCAAGTGGATGGATCACACTGACCAGACGCTTGAGTGTGAGTTCGGGCGGCTGGGTCCCGTCGAGAATCGCGGCTTGTATCTTCGGTGAGAGAAACGCGAGCTGGGCGCGGGTGCGGATGAAGGCGCCGGGGACGCTTTCGCGGCGTGCAATCTTCATCAATTGAACTCCGGCTTTCAGATCACGGGCCCAGCCATGGGCGCGGACCAGCGTGGACCGGAGGTGGAGATCGGTTTCCACGTCAATCTGAGATTGGTTCGTATTTGTGCTACTGCGTTATCTTTCCATGTTGGCCCAAGTTTAGGGTTCCCTTCTCCTGCACCTCTGCGTACACGCCCATATCCATGTGGCCCAAGTGTTTTCGAATAAGGAACGGGATTTTCAGGTCTCGTTCGGCTGTTTGTGGGTTAACTTCGGTAGCGGCACATCTTTTTGTTCGCGAAATTATCTTTAGCTTCACATCGCCAAAGGCCAAGATTGAGCCGACAGAGTCCAACTCGGAAAATGGAGGTGGTCCGTCCAATTCAATATTCGCACGAAACCTTGCCGGGTGTATTTCCACATTGAGCTCTCTACTAAGTGCATCAACAGACGCTAGGTTGAGAACGGAAATTGCGTTCATCATTTTTGGCGACACGACCGAAACGTCTGTGAATCGATGCGGATGGGAAGAGACAAACACTGGCGGTTCGGGGTCTCTTAATTCGAGTGTGGTATTGAGGAAACTCGCCGCGTCCAATTGCCCGTTTGGCTCACTCATATCGAAGTGGAGAGTTTTCCTACCGTGCTTAATTTCCAGCAATTGAGTTTGAGCGTCGAATTTAGTTTGCAGTCCAGCCAGTCTTGCTTCGTTCAAAAGTACAACAAAGCGGTCTTTTCTCAATGGTTTTGGATCTCGAGGGTCGAAACCGGAGTTGTAGCGGGCAAAGCCGAAAAGGCGGTCACCAGGAATGCCGTCACCCGCTCGCAGGTTTATGGTGCTTAGTGGTTCCGGGCTCAAACCTTTGATTGGGTAGCGGTTCATCCGGACAATGGTGAGTTTACTCATAATTGGGGTCCTGGCTTGTCGAGATATCCGTGTGGTGAGGCTAGCTAGCGCTCTCCTAGCGATCCTACATTGGATTCTTGGTTGAACGGCAAGAATTGGGCTTCGGCATAATCATGGATAAGCTCGGGTTGGAAATGCAATACCGTCGATGCCTTGATTTGAAGAATCAGCGCGTTTGATTTCGAATTCCTTCTTCCTTTGCGCTTGATGAACCTGAGTGATCGAGAAGAAGAAATATATAGTAAAAGCATATTATTACTGGGATACGTTGATGTTTTGGCGGTGATTTTGAGGTACGAACCTCAAAATTTTCTGGACTTGAGGTGCGTACCTCAAATAGCCTTATAGACATGCCGCGATTCGCACATCCTCGAATGACGGCGCAAAAAAGGGAGGAATGGATGACTTACTCAAAACTGGCCTCGGCCAGCGCAATAGTCCTTGCCGCTACTACTCTTTCTACAAGGGCATATGCCGAAGACCTGACACTGTGTTGGGCAGCATGGGACCCGGCCAACGCTCTAGTTGAGCTTTCAAAAGAATTCGAAGCTGAGTCCGGCCATACTATGAACTTCGAGTTTGTGCCGTGGCCAAATTTTGCGGACCGGATGCTGAATGAGCTGAACTCTGGGGGTAAGCTCTGTGACCTGTTGATCGGAGATAGTCAGTGGATCGGCGGGGGCGCTGAAAACGGCCATTATGTAAAACTGAATGATTTCTTCGATGCCGAGAGCATCAGCATGGACGATTTCGCGCCGGCAACGGTTTACGCCTATTCGACATGGCCTAAAGGTACTCCGAACTACTACGCATTGCCCGCAATGGGGGATGCAAACGGCTGGTTCTATCGCAAGGACTGGTTCGAGAATCCGGACATCCAAGCTGCGTACAAGGAAGCAACAGGGCAAGAATTGCGTGAACCTCAGTCTCAGAAAGAATTGCTGCAAATCGCGCAGTTTTTCCAGGGCCGTGAGATCGATGGAAAGACGGTCTACGGTGCGGCGATCTTTACAGAGCGTGGGTCCGAAGGGATCACCATGGGTGTGACCGGAGCGCTCTATCCGTGGGGCTTCAAATATGAAAACACACCAGGATCCTACGATATGGAGGGTGCCGTAAACTCGCCCGAAGCAGTCGAAGCGCTAGAGTTTTACAAAGAATTCTACAAAACAGCGACACCCCCAGGATACACAAACTCCTACATGGGCGAGAGCTTGGACGCCTTTAAGTCCGGTCAGGTCGCCATGGCTATGAACTGGTTTGCGTTCTTCCCGGGTCTCTATGCCGATCCCAATACCGGTGGTGACAAGATCGACTTCTTCGTCAACCCACCACAAAATCAGGCAGGCTCGACACTGGGCGGACAAGGTATCTCTGTTGTCAGCTACTCTGACAAACAGGACGCCGCGCTTGAGTACATTAAGTGGTTCGCGCAGCCAGAAGTTCAGGCCAAATGGTGGGAACTAGGCGGCTACTCGGCACATAATTCGGTGCTGGAAGATCCTGGTTTCGTAGACAGCCAACCGTTCGCCGGTGACTTCCTGGAAGCAATGGCCGGGGTGCAGGATTTCTGGCAAGAGCCTGCCTACGCGGAACTGCTGCTGGCAATGCAGAAGCGCATCCACGACTACGTGGTTGCCGACCAAGGCACAGCTCAAGAAGCGCTTGATCTTCTGATCGAAGATTGGACGGAAGTCTTCGAAGACGAAGGCAAGCTTTAGTCCGGACACAGGCAGGAGCGGGTGCAAACCCGCTCTACCTTCACCCGTGAGTGCTAAACCAACAAGAACTGGCAAAGAGATGTCTGACAGGACCGTAGATCGCGTTGCGCAGGCAACGCCCGAGCGAGTTGCGCGAAAAATTCGGGGGTTATCCGACCGCGCGATCGCCTGGATATTCATCTCCCCAACGATATTTCTACTGCTGGCGATCAATATCTTCCCTTTGATCTGGACCATCCAACTGAGCTTTACCAACTACAAGGCCAACCGGATCGGGCGCGAGGTCAAAGATGTCGGGTTCAGGAATTACGAGCGCATCCTGACAGACTCGGACACATGGCTGAACATGCAGGCGACGGCGCATTTCCTGTTCTGGACGATTTTTTTTCAAGTCCTGATCGGATTTACTCTGGCGTGGTTGATCAACAAGAAATTCAAGGGCAATGATCTTTGGACCACGATCATCGTGCTGCCGATGATGTTGTCGCCTGCCGTCGTCGGGAACTTCTGGAAGTTTCTCTATCAGCCCCAGATCGGTCTGTTTAACTACATCGTATCGTGGTTTACCGGCAAAGACCCGTCGAGCTTTGAGATGCTCGGGTCCGTAACGCTGGCGCCCTGGTCCATCGTGATTGTCGACACCTGGATGTGGACCCCCTTCGTGATGCTCATCTGTCTGGCCGGGCTGCGCAGTATTCCCGATTACATCTACGAGGCAGCTGAGATCGACAGGGCCAGCAAGCTGCGCCAGTTCTTTACGATTACCATCCCGATGGTCCTGCCATTCCTCATGTTGGCGGTGCTGTTTAGAGGGATCGAGAACTTCAAGATGTTCGATCTGGTGGTGCAACTGACGGGCGGCGGGCCAGGGTCTGTTACGGAGCTGACCTCCATCAATTTGAAGCGCGAAGCCTTTGAGAAATGGCGCACGGGTTATGCCTCGGCCTATGCGATCATCCTTTTCGTCACCGTGTTCGGCCTTGCGTCGATCTACGTCAAAGCCCTGAACAAGGTGAAACAGAGATGAGCAGTTTTTCCGTCACCGAACCTTCGAACCGTTCAAAGTGGATCGCCGGGTTTCTGGTTATCACCTATGCGCTGATCACGATGATCCCGCTGGTTTGGATTTTGCTAACTGGCTTCAAGTCTCCAGCCGACGCGATCAGCTATCCGCCCAAGGTTGTCTTTGACCCAACGCTAGAAGGCTATGTCAATCTCTTCACCACTCGCACACGGCAGACGCAGGAGTTCCTGGAAGCCAACCCCCCACAGAACTGGGCCGATGAGATCGTGCGCCAATATGACATGGTGATTGTCGGACCATCCAAATTCGGTGAGCGCTTTATGAATTCGGTTATCATCGGATTTGGCTCGACGTTCCTAAGCATCTTCCTTGGCACCTTGGCTGCTTATGCATTCAGCCGTTTCAAGGTGCCGCTCAAGGATGACCTTCTGTTCTTCATCCTCAGTACGAGAATGATGCCCCCGGTTGCCGTTGCGATCCCAATCTTCCTGATGTTCAGAAACCTCGGTCTAAGCGACACGCATTTGGGGATGATCCTTCTCTATACGGGTGTGAACATCTCGTTGGCTGTTTGGCTGCTGAAAGGGTTCATCGACGAAATCCCGCGAGAGTACGAGGAAGCGGCACTAATAGACGGCTACACCCGGTTTCAGGCGTTTTACAAAGTTGTACTGCCGCAGGCTGCGACGGGTATCGCTTCGACAGCGATCTTCTGCCTTATCTTTGCATGGAACGAGTATGCGTTTGCCGTGTTGCTGACATCCGCGAATGCGCAGACCGCGCCGCCCTTTATTCCCACCATCATCGGGATCGGTGGGCTGGATTGGCCTGCAGTTGCGGCTGGTGCCACGATATTCCTGATTCCGGTCATGATTTTCACCATCCTGATGCGCAAACACCTGCTGCGCGGGATCACATTCGGAGCGGTGCGCAAATGAGCGAGTTTCTATCAGGATTAATGCGTTTTCGCCGAGGCCCATGGGAGATGGTCGCGACCATCCTCATCGCGGTCGGCGTATTTATGCTGATGCAACCGTTCGTCCTTTGGGCGTTCACTTATTCCTTCATCGTTACGCTGATCGGAACTGTCATGTTCATCATCGTCAGCCATTTTCCGGAGTAGAAATGGCCCAGATCGTTGTCAAAAACGTAAAGAAGATGTTCGGCGATTTCACCGCTGTGCGGGAAAGCTCGTTCACGATTGAAGATGGTGAATTCTTCATGCTGCTTGGTCCATCGGGCTGCGGCAAAACAACGACGCTGAGGATGATCGCAGGCTTGGAACTTCCAACGTCGGGTGAAATCTACCTAGACCGCGAAGAGATCAGCCAGCGACCCCCATCAGAGCGAGACATTGCATTCGTGTTCCAGATGTTTGCGCTGTATCCCCACATGAACGTGCGCAAAAATATCAGCTACCCCCTGATATCGCAGGGGATGCCGCGCTCAGCTGTTAAAGCCAAAGTGGAAGAAGTTTCCGAAATTCTGGGGATAACAGACATTCTGGACAACCCTGTCGGCGGGCTTTCTGGTGGGGACAGACAGCGCGTCGCGCTTGGACGCGCGATTGTGCGTGAACCCAAAGCATTCATGATGGACGAGCCTCTAGGCGCATTGGATGCTGAGTTTCGCGAGCATATGGCTGAGGAACTGCGTGCACTTCATGATCGCATGGGTGCGACCACGGTGTATGTCACGCACGATCAGCTGGAAGCCATGCAGATGGGCGACAAGATCGTCGTGATGAACAACGCCGAAATAGAGCAGTTTGGCACGCCTCAGGAAATCTACGACAAGCCCTCGACAATGTTCGTCGCAGACTTCATTGGGTCTCCGTCAATGAATTTTTTGCCGTTTCGGGGCAAGGTCGCACCCGGCTCTGAGTTGGTCCGGTTGAACGGACACGATGAGGCTGTTCCCAAACTGATGGAAGGGGCAGAGGGAGATCTGGTGTTTGGTGTTCGCCCCGAGCACGTGTTTCTGTCCGACACAAGCGACTATAGGGCCAAAGTTCTGGCGGCAGAATACCTTGGGACAACTCAAATCGTAACGCTACAGAGTCCGAATGGAGAGCTGAAAGCCCGTATTGATGCGCGCGAGACGGTAAATCCCGGCGAAACTGTGGGTCTGGAGTTTAGGTCTCCGACCATCACGCTGTTCAAAGAGTCCACGGGCAAAGCTCTCAGGTCGGTTCTGAACGATGAGGTATTGGGTCATGGCTGAAGTCGTTCTGGAAAGCATCTCAAAGTCCTTCGGCAGCCTGAAGGCAGTCGATGATATCTCGGTTACGATCCCCGACGGCGCTTTTGTCGTGCTGCTGGGCCCGACTGGCGCCGGAAAGACGACTACACTAAGGTTGATTTCCGGGCTTGAAAAACTCGATTCCGGCTCAATTCACATAGCTGGTCGGGATGTGGGGTTTGAAACACCCGCTCAACGTGATGTTGCGATGGTTTTCCAGCAGTACTCACTTTACCCGCATATGACGGTGCGCGAAAACCTGTCTTTTCCGCTACGATCTCCGATCCTAAAGACACCAGAAGACGAAATCACAAAGAAAGTGAATGAAGTCGCAGAGATACTGCAAATCCCGCATAAGCTGGACAACAAAGCTACCGAACTGTCCGGCGGCGAAATGCAACGGGTGTCGATTGGGCGAGCGCTGGTGCGCAATCCACAGATTTTTTTGATGGACGAGCCGCTTAGTTCGTTAGATGCAAAGCTGCGTGCGGACTTACGAGTTGAGTTGAAGAGAATTCAGGCGGATTTGGGGTCCACGCTTCTGTACGTGACCCACGACCAGGTTGAAGCGATGACCATGGCAACGCATATCGGCGTGCTGGAAGAGGGCAGATTGGTTCAGTACGGCACGCCTCGGGACATCTATGAAAACCCGCGCAGCGTCTATGTCGCCAGCCGTTTGGGATTGCCGCGGATCAATATTCTGCCATCTCACTTGTTTGGCGGGAACCATAAAGGCCCTCAGATTGGCTTACGTCCCGAGCATATCGTGGAAGGCGAGGGCAGTGATGCTCGTGTCATCCGGGCCGAACATCTGGGTGACCAAACGCGATTGCATCTGGATTTGAACGGCCACTCGGTCGTGACCTTGATCGATGTTCATCAGGATTACCCCGCTGGGCAAACGATAAAAATAAGCCCGCACAACCCATTGTATTTTGACGCCTCTGGCGCACGCGTGACTTAAGGAGCAAAAGCATGGCCCAGTTCCTCAACACCAAAGAAACCCTTGTAACAGAGGCGATTGACGGTCTTTTGGCCGCTTCTGGCGGCGCATTGACCCGATTGGACGGCTACCCGCATATCAAGGTGGTTTACCGCTCTGATTGGGACAAATCCAAGGTGGCATTGGTGTCTGGTGGCGGGTCTGGTCACGAACCTGCTCATGCTGGGTTTGTCGGGGCTGGCATGCTGACTGCGGCTGTGTGTGGAGAGGTGTTTGCATCGCCTTCAGTTGAGGCGGTTCTTGCGGGCATTCTGGCCGTGACCGGTGAGGCGGGGTGTTTGCTAATTGTGAAAAATTACACTGGTGATCGGTTGAACTTTGGGCTTGCGGCGGAACGCGCCCGCGCCTTGGGGCGCAAGGTTGAGATGGTGGTAGTCGATGATGACATCGCCTTGCCGGATCTGCCGCAGCCGCGTGGTGTGGCCGGGACCTTGTTCGTACACAAAATTGCAGGCGCGCTTGCGGAAGATGGCGCTGACCTGGACACAGTGACCAAGGCTGCAAAAAGCGTCATCGGTAAAGTGGTCAGTATCGGGATGAGCCTCGATACCTGCACCGTTCCGGGATCTCCGAAAGAGGACAGGATTGCACCGGGCAAAGCCGAGTTGGGCTTGGGAATCCATGGCGAACCGGGTGTCGAGCAGGTGGATTTTGCCAACGCGGTCACGGCTATGTCCACCGTCGTAGGAAAGTTAAAACAACGGATTAGCTCGGGGGAATGTGTTGCGTTGGTTAACAACCTCGGGTCTACAACCCCACTGGAAATGTCCGTGTTGACGCACGCGTTATCCGAAACAGGGATGGCGCGTCACATTATCGGTCCTTCGCCAATGATGACATCTCTGGACATGCACGGATTCTCTGTTTCTGTCTTGCCCGTGAGCGAAGGCGAACTGTCGGCGCTTGAAGCTCCGGTCGCTCTCGTGGCATGGCCAGGCGTCAATTCTATTGATCCAATTCAAGTCGCGCCTTTGCCTGATGGCTTGACACCGATTGATCCTATTCCATCCAACAATCCCGCGACGAAGGAAACGATCACGCGATTGTCCGAATTGATGATAAATGCTGAGAAGGACCTGAATGAGTTAGATGCCAAGTCCGGCGATGGAGATACCGGCAGCACATTGGCAACTGCGGCCAGGGCTCTGCAGGGTAGTCTGGACCGAATGCCACTTGCGGACCTGACGCAACTTTTTCCGGCTTTGGGCAACGAACTCAGCCAAACAATGGGTGGTTCTTCAGGGGTCATTCTTGCCATCTTTTTCAATGCAGCAGGAGACGCCTGCGCCAGTGGCGCGTCGATCCCGAAGTCTTTGGCGGAAGGTTTGAACCGCGTCAGCCAGGTTGGGGGCGCGAAGGTCGGCGACAGGACAATGATCGACGCGTTGGCACCCGCTTTGGACGCTCTGCCTTTGGGATTGGTCCAAGCTGCACATGCAGCGCGCGAAGGCGCGGACAGCACTGCAAATATTCACCGTGCCAAGGCCGGTCGGGCCGCTTATGTTCCCGAGGAAAACCTGATGGGAAACAACGACCCTGGCGCTGAAGCCGTCGCCTTGCTGTTCGAGGGGTTGGCGCAGGAGATTAAAGGCTGAACGACACGTGAAAGAGCAAAAACACAAACTAGAATTGGTGAACAAACCAACTGTGAATGACATTGCGCGTGTTGCGGGTGTCAGTCTGGCAACCGTTGATCGTGTCCTGAACAGACGGCCGGGCGTTCGTGCAGTGACTGTACAAAAGGTTCAACAGGCAATTAATGAGCTTGGCTATGTCCGCGACACCGCTGCAGCCAACCTTGCGAGAAAGCGTGTCTATAACTTCTTGTTTGTGCTGCCCGATAGTGACAACGAGTTTGTCGAAGCGCTTAGCAAGCAAATCGTAGAACAGTCGCGCGATCAGTTCATCGAGCGGACTCGTATGAAAATCCAACGTGTCGCTCCATTTGATCCCCAGGAAATTGTCGAAATCCTAGACGCCTTGGACATTCGGGAAGTCGATGGCGTCGCCGTCTTCGGTCCGGAAACACCGTCGGTACGTGATGCGGTGAAACGGGCCCGGGACAAAGGCGTTCCAGTCGTCGCGTTGGTGTCTGACCTGCCCAGCTCGGAGCGCGACCACTTCGTCGGAGTTGACAACGTGTCGGCTGGTCGGACTGCGGCACAGTTGATGGGGCGCTTTGTGCATCGCAAGGGAAAGTTGTTGGTCTTGACAGGCTCGCGCTTGGCACGGGATCATTTGGAACGACGGCAGGGTTTCGATCTGGTGATTGCCGAAGATTTTCCGCATCTCGAAGTTGTGGCGTCGGTCGAAGGTCGCGATGACCCTGAGCTGATTTACAAGATGATGCCCGAGATTTTTGAGACCTATCCAGATCTTGTCGGTATCTATTCTTCCGCTGCTGGCAACGCCGGTTTGATCCAGTTTCTGTCCGACAGCAAAATCAGCAAAGATCTGGTGATCATAGCCCATGAACTCACGCCGCTCAGCCGTGACGCACTAAGCCGTGGAACATTTGATGCGTTAATCTCGCAGGATTCAGGTCACTTGGTCCGATCCGCGGTCCGTCTGTTGCGCGCAACATCAGACAAGGTTCCGTTCAACAAGGCACAAGAACGTATTCGCATCGATATCTATCTGAAGGAAAATTTACCGCCATAGAGGCATCGGTTTTTGGGGAGGAGACATTATGGAAACGATTAAAGGCCCAGCGTTGTTTCTGGCACAGTTCGCCGGAGATGAAGCGCCTTTCAACTCGTGGGACACCATTACCAAATGGGCGGCGGATTGTGGGTACAGAGGCGTTCAGGTGCCCAGTTGGGACGGCCGGTTGTTTGATCTTGAAACCGCTGCCTCAAGCACGGATTACTGCGATGAATTCAAGGGCAAGGCCAAAGAGAACGGCGTGGAAGTGACGGAGTTGTCCACGCATCTTCAGGGCCAACTTGTTGCCGTGCATCCCGCATACGACGCAGCATTCGACGGCTTTGCTGCCGAAAGCGTCAGGGGAAACCCAAAAGCCCGGCAGGAGTGGGCCGTTGATCAGGTTAAGAAGGCGCTGTCAGCTTCCAAAAATTTAGGGATATCAGCGCACGCGACATTCTCTGGCGCGCTCGCATGGCCTTATGTTTACCCTTGGCCGCAACGTCCTGCTGGCCTTGTCGAAACAGCATTTGATGAGCTTGCCAGCCGTTGGGTCCCGATCCTGGATCACGCAGAAGACTGCGGAGTCGATGTTTGTTATGAAATCCATCCAGGCGAGGATCTGCATGATGGCGTGACCTATGAAATGTTCCTCGAACGGGCGGGCAATCATGCTCGGGCTTGTATGCTGTACGACCCGTCGCATTACGTTCTGCAGTGTCTCGACTACCTTGATAATATCGACATCTACAAAGACCGAATCCGGATGTTCCATGTCAAAGACGCCGAGTTCAACCCGACCGGTCGGCAGGGCGTCTATTCTGGTTATCAAAGCTGGGTTAACCGGGCAGGGCGTTTCCGCTCGCTTGGTGATGGTCAGGTCGACTTTGGAGCCGTTTTTTCGAAAATGGCTGCAAACGATTTTGACGGCTGGGCCGTGGTCGAGTGGGAGTGCTGCTTGAAACACCCAGAAGACGGAGCGCGCGAAGGTGCGCAATTCGTTTCTGACCACATTATCCGTGTCACAGAGAAAGCATTCGACGACTTTGCGGATGGCGGCAGCGATATGGCGGCCAATCGAAAAATGCTGGGGATAGACTGATGGTAACTGGACGCAGTGAAGTAAAATCAGGCCGCATTCGCCTTGGCATGGTTGGTGGCGGCACTGATGCTTTCATAGGAGGTGTGCATCGAATTGCGGCGCGCTTGGATGACAAGTTCGAGTTGGTCGCAGGTGCCTTGTCTTCAACGCCAGAAAAATCTCGAGAAAGCGGAGAAGCGTTGGGGCTCGAACGGGTCTATGACGACTTTAAGCAGATGGCGATCAGAGAAGCGCGTTTGAAATCGGGGATCGAAGCAGTCTCGATCGTCACGCCTAATCACGTTCATTACGCCGCAGCGCGAGAGTTCTTGAAGCGCGGTATTCACGTGATTTGCGACAAGCCCCTCACTTCGACCCTTGCGGATGCCAAGAAGCTCGTGAAGGCGGCGGAGAGTTCAGGCGCGCTGTTCATTCTAACCCATAACTACACCGGTTATCCAATGGTCAGGCAGGCGCGTGAGATGGTCGCCAACGGAGAGATTGGCAATATCCGCGTGGTTCAGGTTGAATATCCGCAGGACTGGTTGACCGAGCAGCAAGACTTTAAGCAAGCCGAATGGCGAACCGATCCTGAGCGTTCCGGAGCAGGGGGATCGACGGGTGACATCGGAACCCACGCCTACAATATCGCCTGCTTTGTGACAGGCTTGAAGGCGGAAAGCCTTGCGGCTGACTTGCAGGCCTTTGTGCCGGGGCGCAGGGTCGACGATAACGCACATGTCCTGCTGCGGTTCGACGGTGGCGCGCGCGGGATGCTGTGGTCGTCCCAAGTTGCCCCCGGCAACGAAAACGCACTGCGATTGCGTGTCTATGGTGAAAAAGGTGGGATCGAGTGGGCGCAGGAAGATCCAAACTATCTTTGGTTTACGCCCTATGGTGAGCCAAAACGACTGATCACCCGCAATGGGGCCGGAGCCGGGGACGCCGCCAACCGTCTGAGCAGGGTGCCTCCGGGCCATCCGGAAGGGTATCTGGAAGGTTTTGCAAATGTCTATAGTGAAGCTGCGGACGCCATAACAGCGTTTCGAAGTGGCAATTCAGCTGATCCATCGGTGATCTATCCCACTGTTCAGGATGGATTGAATGGTGTCAGGTTCGTTGCAGCTTGCGTGCAAAGTTCTGCAAGAAATGCGGCTTGGGTAAAGTTGGAGTAGCGCGACAGTCACCTTGACACTGCGTCTTCCATGATTAATTTTATCAACTAAAATAAAACTCAAAGGATGGCGCCGAATGTATCTTGGATTGGATTTGGGAACGTCGGGACTCAGAGGCATTCTGATCGATGAATCCGGTCTCGTCGTCAGCGACGCAGAAGCTGGCATTTCTACATCGACGCCAAAACCCGGCTGGTCCGAGCAAAATCCGTCAGATTGGATTAGCGCTTGCTTAGAAGTCGTCGCGAATCTCCGTGCGGACAACGAACCGGCATTCGCAAAACTTCGCGGCATTGGTCTGAGCGGACACATGCATGGTGCCACTTTATTGGATGCCAGTGGAAGGGTTCTTAGGCCCTGCATTCTATGGAATGATACACGCTCGGCGGACGAGGCAAGTACACTCGACCAGATTCCACAGATGCGCACCATATCAGGAAACATCGTTTTTCCTGGCTTCACGGCCCCGAAACTGGAATGGGTGCGATCGCACGAGCCCGAGGTGTTCTCAAAAACAGCCAAGGTTCTATTGCCTAAAGACTATCTGCGGTTTTGGCTGACGGGTGAGTACATATCGGACATGTCAGACAGTGCCGGCACATCATGGTTGGACGTAGACAATCGTCAATGGTCGGAAACGGCTTTGGGTTTGGGTCACATGCATGCCTCGCAGATGCCGCGTCTTGTCGAAGGGAACGAACCGGCTGGTGAGTTGAAAACTGAGCTGCGGCGGGCGTGGGGGCTTTCCAATCCTGTCGTTGTGGCAGGTGGCGCAGGTGACAATGCGGCCGCCGCGTGTGGCATCGGGAGCATTCGGGACGGCGCGGGTTTTGTATCTTTGGGAACGTCCGGAGTTCTTCTTGTTGCTCGGGATGCATATGCTCCGGCACCTGAAACTGCAGTACATTGCTTTTGCCACGCTGTTCCCGAAATGTGGATACAAATGGGGGTCATACTCTCGGCAACAAACAGTATGAATTGGTTGTCTCGCAATCTAAGTCAATCTGTGGAAAAACTGGCGTCGATGGTACCCGACAGTATAACCGGACCCTCCTCGATTGCGTTCCTACCGTATCTTTCAGGCGAGCGAACGCCGCATAACAACAGCCGTATCCGAGCAGCTTTCTTAGGCGTAGATGTCGCGTCGGGCCCCGCTGAACTGACACAATCTGTGATGGAAGGCGTTGCCTTCGCGATGCGTGACTGTCTTGAAGCCTTAAAAAGCACAGGAACCGTACCGACCAACTTGATGGCTGTTGGAGGAGGCGCACGATCCAGGTTCTGGTTGGAAACAATGGCGACCGTTTTGCAAGTGCCGTTGGGCTTGCCAAAAGGCAGTGATTTCGGAGCGGCGATGGGCGCAGCGCGCCTCGCTATCTGCGCGGCCAACAACGCAAACCTTGGGGACATCATGACACCACCCAAAATTCAGGAAGTTATCGATCCACGTAACGATCTGGCCGAACACTATGAAAGGGAATATGGGCGATATCGACAGTATTACATGGCGCTGGCGCCCTTGGCGGCAGGATGACGCCTGCAATGGAATATTCTTCTCGGGTCGAGACGGTTATGCTGACCGATGGCGATATGCGGGCATCGGTACTGAACTACGGGGCAATCACTCAAAGTTGGTGGTTCAAGGATATACCGCTTATTTTGGGGTTTGATGATCCAATCAAGTACTTACTCGATACAAGTTATGTGGGCGCAGTTGTAGGTCGTGTTGCGAACCGGATCGGCGGCGCGCGGTTCGAGTTGGCAGGCACACGTTTTGGGCTTAGCGCCAATGAGGGTAAGAATACTCTGCATGGCGGGGCTGAGGGGCTTTCCAAACAATTCTGGAACCTTAGACAGACCGCACCGAACGAAGTGGTATTGCACTACCTTTCACACGACGGGGAAAGCGGTTTTCCTGCGAATGTCCGGTTCGAGGTCAGCGTCACGCTGCGGTACCCACGGTTGACCTATATATTAAAAGGTTATCCTGACCGTCCTACGCCGATCAGCCTAACGCAGCATAACTATTATTCGTTGGGCAGCTCAAAAGGTGTCGACGCACACAAGCTGGAACTGGCTTCTGTCCGCTACTTGGAACTAGACGAACAAGGAGTTCCGTCCGGTGCGATGTGTTCGACCAAGAACGGCGAACTTGATTTCTCTGCGCCCAGATCGATCGGGCATGTTCCAAAGGCCATCGACCACTATTTCTGCTTTGACCTGAATCGCGATCCAACTGGTCCGGTCGCGAAGTTCACCGCACCGTCCGGTCTTTCTCTGACCGCTTATTCTGACCAACCCGGTGTACAGGTCTATTCGGGTGCCCAATTGGCGAAGCCGCTAAGCGGTTCGGCTGGTTTGTGCATCGAACCCTCTGGATATCCGAATGCGCCCAACATATCCTCGTTTCCTTCGATCATATGCACCTACGAGAAACCGTACAGGCAGGTGCTCACGCTCGAGATTTCGGAAGATGGCAATGAGAGCTAGGTTAGTCATTTCCACCATTGGCTTTTTGATTGCCGGCAATGGCGCCAACGCTCAGGAGCTTGGGCCACCCCCAACTTTCCTAGAACCTGATTTCGACCGAGTTGAACTAGGACAGTTGCTATTCTACGACCCGATTTTGTCCGGCAACAAGAACATCAGTTGCGCGACCTGCCATCACCCGAGGTTTGGCACTTCGGACGGCCTTTCGTTAGGGATCGGGGAAGGCGGGATTGGCCTGGCTGCTGAACGCAGGCTGGATCCCCAGAATACGCCGGAGCAACGCATCCCCCGTAATTCACCGGCGCTTTGGAATCTTGGTGCGACAGAGTTTACGACGTTTTTTCATGATGGGCGCCTCGAGGCCGATCCATCACAACCCAACGGGATTAGAACACCTTTGGGGACACATATGCGGTCCGGTTTCCAATCGGCATTAGCGGCGCAGGCGATGTTCCCGGTTCTTTCACCAGACGAAATGGCTGGTCATTACTCGGAAAATGACGTCAGCAAGGCAGTTCGACTCGGGCTTTTGACACAGCAAGGCGGCGCGTGGGATCTGATTGCAGCACGTGTTGCCGCTATCCCAGAATACAAGCAGCGGTTTGAAGCCATTACGCCGGGTGGTGAGATATCTTTTACGGCCATAGCAAATGTGATCGCAGATTTCATCGCGTTCGAATGGCGCGCAGATAACAGTCCTTTTGATCGCGCGATGCGAGGCGAGGGCACACTATCCGAAGACGCCGAACGTGGCATGAACCTGTTTTATGGAGAGGCGGGGTGTAGCGCATGCCACGTGGGATGGCTCCAAACAGATCACAAGTTTCATTCGATCGCCCTTCCGCAAATCGGGCCCGGAAAGGCCGCTCGATTTGAGAACCATGTCAGAGATGATGGTCGTCTTCGCGTCACGGGTAACCCCGAGGACGCGTTTGCCTTTCGTACGCCATCGCTCCGCAATGTGACGCTGACCGCTCCTTACGGGCACAATGGAGCATTTGCACGGCTTGAGGATATCGTACGCCACCATCTGGACTCGGTTTCTTCTTTGCGAAGCTACACTACTGAAATGGCTTATTTGCCAGATTTTCCGGGTTCTGAAGACGAAACTCCGCTGCTGGATCAGCAACATCTAGATGCCATAGCCAAAAGCAATAGTTTACCGAAGGTTGTTCTAACAGATAATGAGGTCGACGCGTTATTGAGCTTTCTGGCAAGTCTTGAAGACCCTGCGCAGAGGTTGGGCGTTCCTGCCTATGTTCCAAGCGGTCTGCCGGTAGATCAATAGTCACCTATGCATTTCAACGATCTGGTTCGGCACGACCTCCTGCCACGCACCGACTTCTCCGTCCGGCCATATTACCCGTAACTGTACTTGAGTTTCAGCCCCCAAGCCGAAATGGTGATAGCCAGCCGTGCCTCCTAAATGTCCGCCGCCAATGGTTATTTCGCGGGTCTGTAAGCCCCGCCTGGTTCGAACCTCGACAAATCCGCCTACCGCTGCCCAATTGAATTTGTCCTGAGTAACTTCTACCAACAGCCAATTGCCACCTGCTGACATATTCTGGTTGACCTCAAGTTTTGATCCACGGTTTACGACCACCAGATCGAGCCGCCCATCGTTGTTCAGATCCGCAAGCGCTGCGCCGCGAGACTTCGCTATCGACGCAACACCTGCCTCTCCCGAAGCTTCCATAAACTGACCTTCCGAATCCTGAACCAAAAGGTTGTTCGGGTCGTTCAGTGCTGCATCGGGCATTTGCTCGACATTGCCTTTGGCGACGAAGATGTCGTCTCTGCCGTCATTGTTGACGTCTCCAAACTGCGCGTGCCAACCGGTCGACGGCCTTCCGTCATTGCCGACATGCGGCCTGTGGGCAGTCGTGCCTTTTTCATAAGTTGCATCGCGCCACGTCGGGCCGCCGGTATCGGGGTCAAAAATTTGGAGTTTTTGGTCACCCATCGAAGTCAAGTAAACCTCAGGAAAGCCGTCTCCGGTCAGATCGCGAGAGGCAATTCCCATGCCCCAGATCGAATAGGGCAGCCATCCGTCTTCGGGCGAATACAATCGGGGCTCTGGCTCCATGGCCCATAGTTGCTCTTGCCCACCACGAACATAATAGTGGCGGTCGTTGCTGATACGGAGGTCAGCACGTCCGGTTCGCGCCCAGTCTGAAAACAAAATGGAAAGCGAGCAATATCCCGGTTTCAGATGCTGGGGTTGGCCATAACTGTTCCCGTTCGGGCGATAGAGCAGGGTTGGCCCGCAGGATTCAAACGGACCTTCTGGATCGAAGCGATCCACGTAAGTTCCAAACGCCAGAGTCGGCATAGACTGGCCTTCTTCCCAAGTCGCTGAAAACCCTGTGGTCCAGTGATCTTCGGATTGGAACTCGATGTTATCGAAGGGACGGAACTGACAATCCGACTGCCCTTGAAGCAGCACATCTTCGCCAACGCGCAAAATGGCCAGGTCAGTCAAGCCATCGCCGTTAATGTCTAATGGGTAAGCACCGGTTACTCCCGTCAAGAACAGTGGATCCGGCGTTTCAATCCGAAAAGAAATCTCGCCCTGAGAGGTGTTTTTGAACAGCTGAGATCGATTGGATCCGCCCGCGACGAACAATTCGGGAAACGTGTCGCCGTCACAGTCGAAAACTGCTACGCCACCACCCACAAAATGCTCCCAACCGCCGTCGTAGATATGTGCAGGTACATCTATTACTTTGAATTGCGGTTGAGTGCCCGCTTCGGCAGCCGTGGCAAGAAAGAGTAATGCCGCAAGTTCAGGACGCATTCGCCGCAAGCTCCTTCACCTTCAGGATCGAGACTTGTTCGATCCCATAGGCGGCCGCACCTTTGGCCCACATCAGATCACCCCAGTGATGCACTTTGATTTCAGGCAAGGGTGCGTCGACATTCACAACACCATTTCGAATGCGCGTCATAACTTCGGCTGAGCAAAGGTGTTCAAAACTCATTTGCGCGCCCGATACAATAATGCACTGGGGATCGAACAGATTAATCAGATTGGATATTCCAAGCCCGAACATCTGTCCTGCACGCGCTAGAACCGAGGCGGCTCTATCATCACCGGAATTGGCGCGAGCGTGGATATCCGAGACCGTTTGCATATTATCGGCGTGACCTGTGACAGTCATTTCCCGGATCAGGGCGTAGTCCCCCACATAGGCTTCCAGACACCCCCGTTGTCCACATTGGCATAATGCGCCATCGAGTTGCACCTTAGTATGCCCAAATTCGGCCCCGCACCCTCTTTCCCCGCGATAAAGTCGGCCGTCCAGAACGATGCCAAGCCCAACACCATGTTCAATCGTGACGACAAGGAAATTCTTCAACCCGTTGCCTAGCCCAGAAAGCTGTTCAGCCTTTGCGACAAGGTTCGCGTCGTTTTCCACGAATGCAGGGCAGGGTAGTTCTTTCGCAAGTAAAGGGCTGAAGTCAATGTTTCTTTCAGTTACCGAGGATGACCAGTGGACAAAGTTCTTTGCCGCATCAATCTGCCCGGCCAATCCGATTGAAACGCCAGCCAAGTGTCCGATTGAAAGACCGACCCGTTGGCACGTATCTTCAAGGGCTTCGCGAATAGTCGATATAAGGTTCGTCGGCGACATTCGGGCGTCTTCAAGCGGGACGTTGTGCGACGTCACCTCGTTGCCTTCAAAATCCACCAAAATGACCGAGATCACCTGACGAGCAATCTTCAGGCCCGCAACAAGGATGGATTGGCCATCCAATTGCAGCAAAACTCTGGGCCGCCCTCTTTTTCCAGACTTTGACTGAGCTTCGCCTTCGGTTTCCTTAATCAGCCCTGCCGAGATCAGATCAGCCGTCGCTGAAGTGATCGTGGCAGGACTGGTCTCCAAGGCGGATGCGATATCAATCCGCGATACGGATCCATTGCTTCTGATCTGTTCCAACACCCGCAGGCGGGTCGCGTTTCGTTGGTCCAAAGAAACTACAGACGATTTGCTTTTCAGCATCTTGCCCTCGCGAATCTTACCTTTGGTTCAATCTATTTGAATTTTGGTGTGTCTTATAGACTAAATATTTTACCGACTGAAATAAATGTGTTATTTAAAACTGTAAGAGCCGCGAATCGAGTTGAGATGGCTCTGCATATGGGAGGAAATCATGAAAAAAATTCTCAGCTTCTCAGCTGTAGCCACGCTGCTGGCCTCGACTGCGTTCGCAGAGCCGGTAGTCGGCGTAAGCTGGTCCAACTTTCAGGAAGAGCGCTGGAAGACAGACGAAGCCGCGATCAAATCGGCGCTAGAAGCCGGCGGTGCCGAGTATATCTCGGCCGATGCGCAATCATCCTCGGCCAAACAGCTTTCGGATATCGAAAGCCTGATTGCGCAAGGTGTGGACGCGCTTATCATCCTAGCGCAGGACGCGCAGGCCATTGGTCCTGCGGTTCAGGCCGCGGCGGACGAAGGTATTCCTGTGATAGCCTATGACCGTCTGATCGAGGACGACCGAGCATTTTATCTGACCTTCGACAACGTGGAAGTCGGCAGAATGCAGGCTCGGGCTGTCTTTGAGGCCATGCCCAAAGGCAACTACGTGATGATCAAAGGCTCTCCTACTGATCCGAACGCAGATTTCCTGCGCGGTGGTCAGCAAGAGATCATCGGAGCAGCCGTCGACAGCGGTGACATTGTAATTGTTGGTGAAGCCTACACAGATGGTTGGTTGCCCGCGAACGCGCAGCGGAACATGGAACAAATCCTGACCGCGAACGAGAACAACGTGGATGCAGTCGTTGCGTCGAATGACGGTACTGCAGGCGGTGTTGTTGCGGCCCTAACAGCACAGGGTATGGAAGGCATTCCAGTGTCAGGTCAGGATGGCGACCACGCAGCGTTGAATCGTGTCGCACTTGGAACGCAGACGGTTTCAGTTTGGAAGGATGCTCGCGAACTTGGAAAGGCCGCTGGCGAAATCGCTGTCGCATTGAGCGGAGGGACAAGCCCTGCGGATGTCGAAGGCGCAGTTAGCTGGACATCACCGGGTGGGACCGAGATGAACTCGGTTTTCCTAGCGCCTGTTCCAATCACTAAGGACAACTTGTCCGTGGTTGTTGATGCCGGATGGATCCCGCTGGAAGATCTTTGCCAAGGCGTTGAAAACGGACCTGCCCCTTGTAACTAAACCACTCAGCCCTGGGCCCTTTAGTCCGGGCCTGGGGCAAATGCTGAATATGAAAGATCGGAAATGACCGAAACTTCGTCTCAGCCGGTACCTGAAAAAGCGAAACCCAGCCTGTTCCAGCAACTGGAACTGGATATGCGGCTTTTGGGAATGATCGGCGCGTTTGTCATCCTGTGCATCGGGTTCAACATCTTCACAGATGGAAGGTTCCTGACGCCGCGCAATCTATTCAACCTGTCCATCCAGACAGTTTCGGTCGCCATTATGGCATGTGGGATGGTGTTCATTATCGTCACGCGACACATCGACTTGTCGGTAGGAGCGCTGCTGGCAACTACCTCGGCTGTGATGGCAATGACGCAAACCGAGCTTTTGCCACAAGTACTTGGTATGGGTTTGAACAATCCAGCAACCTGGGCGATCACCATTGTTGTCGGGCTGTTTGTCGGCACGCTGATTGGTGCGTTTCATGGCTGGATGGTCGGATACCTGACGATACCAGCCTTCATCGTCACGCTTGGTGGATTTCTGGTTTGGAGAAATGTGGCGTGGTATTTGACCAGCGGTCAGACGATTGGTCCTTTGGATAGTACATTCCTAATGTTTGGCGGGACCAACGGGACATTGGGAACGACGACAAGCTGGCTGTTCGGCTTGTTTGCTACCGCAATCGCGATCTGGGCTTTGTGGAGCAGTCGTCGCGCAAAGGCGGCACATGGATTCCCCGTCAAACCTGTCTGGGCCGAAGCCACTCTGGCCGGGATAATCGCAATCGCCATCCTTGGGTACGTTTACATCGTAAACAGTTACGCCATACCAACGCGGCGGCTGCAACGTATGTTCGAAGCGCGCGGAGAGACAATGCCAGAGGGGCTAGTTGTAGGATACGGCATACCGATTTCTGTACTCATCCTAATCATCGTGGCTGTCACGCTGACAATTGTGGCGCGAAAAACCCGGTTTGGTCGGTACATCTTTGCCACTGGCGGCAACCCGGATGCGGCAGAGCTTTCGGGTATCAACACTCGGCTGCTGACCGTGAAAATCTTTGCTTTGATGGGTTTCTTGTGCGCGGTGTCCGCGGTGGTCGCCTCGGCTCGCTTGGCGAACCATTCGAACGACATTGGTACGCTCGACGAACTTCGGGTCATAGCAGCTGCAGTGATTGGAGGAACCGCATTGTCGGGCGGCATCGGCACCATCTATGGCGCGATCTTGGGTGCATTGATCATGCAGGCGCTGCAATCGGGCATGGCAATGGTTGGCGTTGACGCGCCGTTTCAGAACATCGTCGTCGGCAGCGTCCTCGTGTTGGCCGTCTATATCGACATCGTTTACCGCAAGCGACTGGGGGCAAAGTGATGCAAGCTCAGGATACGCAGAAAAAACCTTCTGGCACTGGGCGCGGTTCAGGCGCGCCGCCATTGGTCGAGATGCGCGACATCTCGATTTCCTTCGGTGGGATCAAGGCCGTCGACCATGTGTCGGTCGATCTCTATCCGGGTGAAGTCGTTGGCCTGCTTGGCCACAACGGGGCCGGAAAGTCCACGTTGATCAAGGTATTGTCCGGCGCCTATCAGATGGACCACGGCGAGATTCTGATCGATGGCAAGCCGGTCGAGATTGGCAATCCCCGTGACGCCCGGGCGAACAATATCGAAACGATATATCAGACGCTCGCCTTGGCCGACAATCTGGACGCGACCTCGAACCTTTTTCTTGGGCGCGAGATGACGACGCCGTTTGGGTTGGTCAACGACGCAGCCATGGAGGCCGAGTGCCGAAAGATCATGGCGCAGCTCAACCCAAACTTTCAGAAGTTCAATGACCCGGTCTCCGCCTTATCGGGTGGGCAAAGACAGTCAGTGGCGATCGCGCGCGCGGTCTATTTCAACGCCCGTATCCTGATCATGGATGAACCCACAGCAGCGCTTGGGCCGCATGAAACTCAGATGGTGGCGGATCTGATCCACCAGCTAAAGGCGCAAGGCATCGGGATATTTCTGATCGATCACGACGTGCATGCCGTCATGGAACTGTGCGACCGCGCATCGGTCATGAAGAACGGAAAACTGGTTGGGACGGTCGATATCTCAGACGTGACTGACGACGATCTTTTGTCGATGATCATTCTCGGCAAGCAGCCAGCACAAAAAGCAGAGTAGGGGGCAGAAATGCCAAGTGGATTTTTTGAAGGGATCGAGAAGGTCCAGTTTGAAGGCGTGGACAGCAAGAACCCGTTGGCCTTTCGTCACTACGACCCGGATGAAATCATTATGGGCAAGCGTATGGAGGACCATCTGCGGTTTGCTGTGGCCTGGTGGCATTCATTCGCGTGGGAGGGCGGAGACCCCTTTGGTGGACCTACGTTCGAACGCCCATGGTATCCTCAGGACGATATGGACCGGGCCCGTCAGAAGGCAGATATTGCGTTCGAATTGTTTGAGCTTTTGGGGCAGCCATTCTTTTGCTGGCACGACGCTGACATCCGGCCCGAACAGGGAAATTTTGCCGATAACCTGCGCACATTGGAAGATATCACCGATTATATCGGTGAAAAGATGCAGGTGTCTGGCACCAAGCTGCTTTGGGGCACGGCCAATATGTTCAGCCATCGTCGCTGGATGTCTGGTGCCAGTACCAATCCTGATCCCGACGTTTTTGCGTTTGCAGCTGCGACAGTGAAATCCTGCATGGATGCGACCCATAAGCTCGGCGGAGAAAACTACGTTCTATGGGGTGGCCGAGAAGGCTATGAAACCCTATTGAACACGGATTTGAAATCCGAATTGGACCACATGGGCCGTTTTTTGAACATGGTCGTTGAATACAAACACAAGATTGGGTTCAAAGGAACTATTCTCGTGGAGCCCAAGCCTCAGGAGCCGTCCAAACACCAATACGACTACGACGCCGCGACTTGTATTGGATTTCTCAGGAAGTACGGGTTGGAGGACGAGGTCAAGTTGAACCTGGAGCAGGGGCATGCGATCCTGGCCGGACACAGTTTCGAGCATGAAATTGCGGTTGCCGCTGCCGAAGGGATGCTTGGCTCGATCGACATGAACCGAAACGATTACCAATCCGGGTGGGATACGGACCAGTTCCCGAATAACACGCCAGAGGTTGCTTTGGCATATTACTACATCCTGAAAGCTGGTGGCTTTACAACTGGGGGCACAAATTTTGACGCCAAAATTCGTCGGCAATCGCTTGATGCAAAAGATCTTGTTGCAGCCCATGTCGGCGGAATGGACATTTGTGCACGAGGCTTGAAAGCTGCGGCTGCTATGATTGAAGACGGTGGCTTGGAGGACGCGCTGACGGAACGGTATTCCGGTTGGAACACGCCGAAAGCAGTTTCTATGTTGGGTAGCAGTCTGGAAGAGATTTCTGCCCGGGTTCTGCAGGAAAATACCAACCCGAAACCACAATCTGGGCGTCAGGAGATTCTGGAGAATTATGTGAACAGGTTTGTGTGACCAAGGAAAACTGCAATTGGGGAACTGTCAAAAGAATCTTGTCAGAAGAGCTTTGCTTGGGCGGGGTAGGGGTGTTGCGTAGCTTTTGCCCATGACCAGACCTGCATCTTTCAAATACTATAACAACCGGTTCTGAGATCATCCGCTTGACCGTGATGCTGTACATCCGATTCCCGCTCTCGCTTCGGAATGCCGTAGATCTGTTGCACGAGCGAGGCATCGACCTGAGTCAAGAAACCGACTGCTACTGTTGGGACAGGTTCGGTCCGATGTTTGCCTCTGAGATCCGAAGAATGCGGATGCAACAACTGCGCGCACTCTCGATATGGAAGTGGCACGCCGACGAGATTTTGTGGAGGTGAATGGCAAGAGACATTGCCTCTGGCGGGTTGTTGATCACGAAGGCGAGGTGCTGGAAACCGTTGTCACCAAACGCCCAAACGAGTAGCCGCTTATTTCGGGATCAAGATCAGTGGTTTTGGGACTGGGTAAACAGCCTACTGTATTCACTGCAGTGATCAGTCACCATTTAGTGCGAACAAAGGATTACAGCGGGCATTGACGCTTAGCTATCGTCGGACAAGCGCCAGATGTCTTGCTCTCCAAACCCACGGATTGTTCGCGCGCCGACATTCTCAAGGTCAAACTGATCTTTGAGGACCTGCGCGACTTCGTCCTGGACTGAAATCTGCATCGGGTCAGAGAATTCCTGAAGTCTGGAGGCCAGATTCACAGCCGGACCAAAGATATCGTACACATACTTCTGGATGCCAACGACCGACCCGACTACCGATCCCGTGGCCAGTCCAATTCTGCACCGCCACTGATGCGGATGGCTCAGGTTTCGGCGGGTCAAATAGCGTACGAAACGAATGGCTGTGTTTGCGATTGCCTTGGCGTGATCCGGAGTCGGATCGGGCAGACCAGCAACGGTGATATATGCGTCTCCGATCGTCTTGATCCGTTCGCAACCGAATTGCTCACCAATGCGATCAAACGCGCTGTAAATATCGTTCAGTTCAGTGAC
The DNA here is from genome assembly GCF_056532525.1 of Ruegeria sp. I3. Lineage (NCBI taxonomy): Bacteria > Pseudomonadati > Pseudomonadota > Alphaproteobacteria > Rhodobacterales > Roseobacteraceae > Ruegeria > Ruegeria sp. I3. The sequence goes on from NZ_JBQFNI010000002.1 coordinate 68,272, forward strand.
GGTGACGCTTGGGTCCTGCGAGGCGACCATATCCGTGAACCCAACGAAATCGAGCATCAGGACGGAGACGGGATCATAGAGTTGTGGCGTAACCACGCCGAAAGTCTTGTACTCTTCGTAGACCGACCGGGGCATCAGATTTAGCAGCAGTTTTTCAACCTGCTCCTTTTCCCGCTTCAACTCGCGCGTGTTCCGTTCCACCATCATCGAATAGGAGTCGATCATGGACTCCAGCTCTTTGATACGGGTGATGTTCTGACATACCAGAACCAGCACATCGTCGTGCGCGACCGTGAAATCGAGTGCGATCACTAGTGTGCGGCGTTTCTTTTTGAAGGTGATTTCTGATGTATGTCGCCCGGTGCCGGACAGGCTTGTTTGCACTGTGTCGATATCCAGATCAGGAAAGAGCTGCTGCAATTGGTCTGAAGGGCCATCGGCACTGAACCACTCGTCAAACGTATCATTGCGGAACCCAAACTTCAGCGATTGACGGTCCAGTAGGGCAACGCCCACACCAATCGCGCGAAGGAGCTGTTCATTGATGGCTTCGATGGTCATGATTTATCCAACAATCAAGGGACGACGTTTACTGAATTCCGCGACAACGATATCGATGTCCTCGGCATCCACGCCGTGTCTTTGCAAAGCGTCACGGAGCACGACCTCCAATTCGTCGAAATGGTCATCGGTAATTTCGAGATGAGAGTGTAACTGGCGCAGTTGATTGTCGGTGTAGGAGGCCGGACCACCAAGGAGCGACGCTATGAACTTGGTCTGATGGTCGACCATGCGGCTCATATCCACGTTGTCGAAGAAGGGGCCAACCTCGTCGTTGTCCAGCAGGATGTCATAGAACGAGAACACGATCTTGCTGATCTGTGAAAACCCACCGTATTTTTCATAAAGTGTGCGCTCGGCCATAACAAAATCCCCCTTAAACAAACTAATACCAAGAAAATGGTGGATCGACTACACCGGGTGATCTTCATCGTTCTTTGACGGTTGGGTCAAAGAACGATGAGCCAGTGATTCACGATCTCAGCCGCGCTGCATGACAATTTCAGCGTACTCGGATGAGATGCAAAGTGTGTCATTGCCTGAGATATCGAACTTCTCGATCAGCGCCATGATATCGCGCTGCAGCGCCTCTTGTCCCGATGCGTCCAGTGCATCGAAGGCCTTTTGCATCGGGCCATAGAACGTCCGAAAATACTCTAGGAAGTGTTCGGCTGAACGGTAGCGGAACATGAAGTTCTTGCGTCGGAATGAAACGATGGTGCTGTACGATCCGAAGGCTTCTTCAATCCAGTCCCGGCTGCCCCACATAGCCGGAGAGCTTACGCCAGCAGGCGGAGGAACATGTTTACCGATCGTTTTGAACAGAAGGCCGATGAAGCTGTCCGGCGTCCAGTTGGCCAGACCAATCTTGCCGCCGCGTTTGACGACCCGTTGCAGCTCTGCTGCTGATTGTTGTTGGTTCGGTGTGAACATCACGCCGAACGTCGAAACCACCGCGTCGCAGGATTGATCATCGAAAGGCAGGTTTTCGGCGTCGGCAACCTTGTAGGTCACGAACAGACCTTCCGCTTTGGCGCGCTGGCTGCTGGCGTCCAGTAGGGCTTCTACATAGTCGGTCGATGTAACATCACAAAAGCGCCGGGCGAAGGCCAGGGTGGCATTACCATTCCCGGCGGCAACATCCAGTACCTTGGAACCAGGCATCATATCCATGGTTTCAGCCAGTTCTTCTCCCGTAATTTGAAGGGTGACACCCACTTTGCTGTAGTCGCCGGAGCCCCAGGCGACGTTTTGCTTTGCTTTGATGGCCGCAAAGTCTGTGGCTGCATTGATCGATGTTTGAATACCCATGATATTGCTCCTTTTTGATGTGGCAGTGGTTTGATGAAGGCCGCATTGCTAAATGCGGCCCCGGTCAGGCAGCTTGACGTTCTGGCCAGCTGACAGTTTCAACGGGCCGCTCCACATTGGCCACGTGTTCGAAAATCCTTGAGTTGATCCATTCGGGCAGGAAGACCGGCGCCATATGGCCCAGCTCGGGCAGCAACGCGATCCGCGCATTGGGCAAAGCCTTCGCGATCTCAACCGAGACGTGCTGCGCAATCTCAGGTGACTCCAAACCAGTCATTACCAACGTCGGTATTTCAAGCTTGGACAGGTCCTTCAGTTGCCAGGTTTCAGCAAAACCATTTGCAAAATCAGACATGACTGATGGGATCATCCCAATGAACCGATCCCGGGCCTGCGCGGGCAGCGAGTTCCAAAACCCCTTCTCGTTCCAGAAATCCAAAAAGTGATGCATACCAGCAGCGGCATCGCCATCCGCTGCTGCGGCGCTCACCACACCCGCGAGAAGCTGGATTTGCCCGAACAGTTTCTTGCTGACCTCATTGCCAGCCTTCAGAAAATGAAAGGCTGCAGGCTCATATACCGTCAGGCTTTTGACAAGATCAGGACGCATCAACGCGATCTTGATGGCAATACCTCCGCCGTTGGAATGTCCAACAAGATGAACGGGGCGTCCCAGCGCTTCGATTTCGCGGATTACCGGTATGGCAGAAAACGCCGCACCGTTTTGAGAGTTATCTCCAGTCAACGGGCTACGACCGTACCCGGGAAGATCAACAGCGTGAACACTAAAGCGACCTTCCAGATCCGCCGCCAGTTGGTTCCATTGCCCACTATTGGACGCCGAAGAATGCAACGCAAAAATAGGTGCGTTAATCATTTCAGTAGTTCTAAAGGAAATAGTCATCGTTCTTACCCAATCGCACTTAAGATGGGCAATAACTGACCTTTCTATGTTTCATTGTGATGTCTGGAAGCGGTGCCAAGTGTTTCAGTTGTTGCTCTGTGAAGCAGGTCACACAACTTGCTATCTGGCTCAAAAACAAACAGGTTTATCGGCCTGTACTTGGCTGAGTTGGCACCTATTGAAACAATTGAAACACGCGATGCTGATTTTGAAATGGCATTGAAACAATGGTATCCTAAAAATTCAGGATGACGATGGGCATGGCGAACGAATTTGAAGAAATCGAGAAGGCGCGGGACCTTCTTCGTGATGCGATCGAATCTCTCAAAGAAGGGTTCGCCCTCTATGATGATGATCGCCGCCTTGTCCTGTTCAATCAACGATATGCCGAGATGAACAAGGGGGTTGCCGACCTGCTGCAACCCGGACTGGACTGGGAAATCCTGATGCGCGAGACAGCGCGCCGGGGAATTTACGCCGAGGCCATCGGCAATGAACAGCAGTGGGTTTCGGACCGGTTGGCTAATGGGGTCGAGTTCATCCAAGACTTTGAGCTGATGGAAACGGATGGGCGCACCTACCTGGTTTCTGTTCATCCCACCAAGTTCGGCGGATTTGTCGTCACGCGTGAGGATATCACCGAACGCAAACAAGCCGAGGTCGAAGAGCGCGACGGCGATCTATTGATCCGAAAGGTGCTGGATGCCAGTTCGGCAATCGTAACTATGGCGCGGATTGGTGATGGTCAGATACTGTATCGCACGCCTGCTGCGCTGCAGATGTTTGGACCTTCCAAATCTGCAAAACAGCATTATCAAAAGCCGGAAGAGCGCGCGGATTTTGTAACCCAGCTTCTGGCCGATGGTCGTGTCGATGACTACAAGCTCGACTTGATTAATGCGGCTGGCAAAACCTTCCCTGCGTCGATTTCGTCTCAATTGATCGATTACAAAGGCGAAGAAGTCATCGTGACCAGCGTGATCGATCTAACCGTCCAGAAAGAGGCTGATGCCTTGATCCGTCAGGTCATGGAGGCTTATCCAGCAGCCATCAACATGACGCATGCCGACACCGGCGAGGTGCTGTTTGCTACGCCCGAGATAAAGGCGCTGTTTGGTGAAGCAGAAAGTTCGAAATCCTACTATGCGGACCCGAATGAGCGCGAACGGTACCTGAAAGACCTCCGGCAAGCGGGGGCGCTTAAGGATCGGCGTATGGAGTTCGTCGATGCAAGCGGGCGAAAGTTCTGGGGGGCGGATTCTTCACGGCTGATCGAGTTCAATGGTGAAGAAGTAATCGTTTCCAATACCCGCGATCTGACCGATGAATTGGCCATTGAGGCTGAGCTTGAAAAGCAACGAGAGCTGCTGTTCCAGAACGAAAAGATGTCTGCGCTTGGCGAACTACTCGCGGGTGTGGCGCACGAGCTTAACAATCCGTTGTCGGTTGTTGTGGGTCATTCGTTGATGTTGAAGGAAGAAATTTCCGACCCCGATCTCGGTGTCAGGATTGAAAAAATCGGCAATGCTGCAGAACGCTGCGCGAAGATTGTAAAGACCTTTCTGGCGATGGCGCGTCAGCAGCCCAGCAAGATCGAGCAGGTTGATGTTCCCAGCATGATCGAAACAGCTGCGGATGTCGCCGGGTACGGTAGCTCATCAGGCGAAATTCGCATTGAGCAAAGTGTGCCAGCAGACCTGCCTGCAGTTGCCGGGGATGCGGACCAGCTTACGCAAGTCGTCTTGAATCTTATCATCAATGCCGAGCAGGCCATGACCGCATCCGGCATCGGCGACCAGATCATGCTGTCTGCCGAGGTCAAGCCTGCCATCGGAATGGTTGAGATCACGGTTCAGGACAATGGCCCCGGTATCCCCAAAGCCATACGCGCACGTATCTTCGAGCCGTTCTTCACCACAAAAGAAGTGGGTGACGGCACCGGGATTGGGCTTGCTTTCTGTCACCGGATCATTCTGTCCCATGGCGGTCAGATCAGGCTTGATCAGGCCGCTATCTCCGGCACCTGCTTCCGGATAACTCTGCCCGTCGCAAAGATGCAAAATGATGTGGCTGAAGAAAAACCCGAACCCGCCGCGAATTTTGCCAAGCACCGTGCATTGGTCGTGGATGATGAGGTCGAAGTGGGTGAGATCAATGCCGAGATACTGCGGAAGGACGGCTTTCACGTTGATTTCGTTACCTCAGGGGAAGAGGCGCTCAGGCAACTGCAGTCCGCCAACTACGATGTATTCCTAAGTGATATGAACATGCCCGGTGTTGACGGACGCAAGATTTATGAGGCGCTGGTGGCGCGTTTTCCGAAAATGCTGACCCGGACAGCATACATCACCGGGGACACCATGGGTGAAAGCTCATTGGGACTGCTGAAGGAATCCGGTCTGCCCTATCTGGAAAAACCCGTCTCGCCTTCGGAACTGAGAATACTTGTCGGAAAGCTGCTCGCCGATCAGAAGGATCAAACGGATGAATGACCAGAAAACCCATATCCTGGTTTGCGATGACGAGATCGACGTGCGCGAGATGCTTCAGGAATATCTGAGCAAACGCGGGTACGAGGTTTCTGCAGCCGCTGGCGGAGAAGAGCTCCGGTCTGTCATCTCCTCTCGTGCTGTTGATGTCATGATCATGGATATCAATATGCCAAAGGAAGACGGTCTTTCGATCCTCAGATCGCTTCGCCCTGAAAACACGACGCCCGTGATCATGTTAACTGCAGCAGGCGATGTAGTGGACCGGATCATCGGGCTTGAGATGGGGGCAGATGACTATCTTGGAAAGCCGGTTGATCTTCGGGAACTGGAAGCGCGGATCAAGGCCCTATTGCGCCGAGGGGCCATAAACGAAAGTCTGCCCGCAGATGCCTCCGAAGGCAATTTGGCCCTTTTTGGCGACTACACGCTGGATAAAGAGGCAGCCAAACTTCTTGCGCCGGATGGATCCGAGGTCCCGCTAACCGCGATGGAGTATAGTTTGCTCAAGGTGTTTGCTGAAAACAAAGGGCGTGTTTTGAACCGTGATCAGTTGCTAGAACAAGCGCATGACCGGTCCTGGGATCCGTTCGATCGCAGCATTGATATCAGAATATCCAGACTGCGCCGGAAGCTTGAAACCAACCCGGAAAAGCCGGAAATCATCAGAACCGTGCGGGGTATAGGTTATGTTTATGATCCCAAATAGGGTTTGCCGTTCCGGACAAACACATTGCGAGTAGCACCGTGGAAACCAAGCTCGTCACGACCATAATTGCTGACATTTCTGACAGCACTCCGTTCTACGAAGAAATGGGGGACGATCAGGCGCAGCAGTTGATTCAGTTTGAAATCGATCGATTGCGTGAGGTTCTACTTGGGTTTGGCGGAGTTCCTGTGGGGCAAAAAGGCGATGATGTCTTGTCCTATTTCAAGGAACCCGAGGCCGCCGTAAACGCGGTTGTAGAGATGATTCAGAAACCGCCCGGAACATTACTGTCGGTCCACGCGGGTGTTCATCAAGGTCCCGTTGTTATTGGCGATAATGGGATATTTGGCGAAACAGTAAATCTGACCGCACGTTTGGCGGCCGCGGCCAATCCGGGTGAAGCTTGTGTCAGCGAAAGCGTCGCCAAGGATCTAAGCCCCGAAAGTCTCCAGATGCTCACCCCAATCGGATCGCTTCGCCTGAAAGGTGTGAGTGACCCGGTCAAAGCCTATTCAATCGTGGCCTCAACGGACGGGTTAAGCACCGTGATGCATCTGCCGACGCAGACGGCCAGCGGATCTGAGGGCATTCAGCAGAATGAAAGCTTTGCGCTCATTCTTTATCACGACGATCATACCTGGCGGTGTCGGGAAGGCGGGGAGCTAACGATCGGCAGATCCAGTCAATGCGATGTCATCCTGCCTGAGCCGTGGGTTTCGCGACTGCATGCGGTACTCAGCATGAAAGGCGGGAAGCTGATGCTGGCGGATCGCAGTTCGTCGGGAACTTACGTACAATTCGAGAATGCGCGTGAAATCCAGCTTAAGCGCGAGAACATAATGCTGGCCGATAGCGGGCTGATATCGCCTGCACTATCAATTTTGCACTCTGATGCGCGCCCATTAGAGTTTGAGGTCGTCCGCCGATAAACGACGTGGCACGCCTGAATTCTGGCTTCTGTGGTGAAAGTCTCAGAAAGAAACTCGCGATTGTGCTAGAATCGGCACCAATTGCGTATTTCAACCAAGATTGGGAGGGAATGATGTCATTGAATACTTCAGGAAACCAGCTTCGTCAGGGCGCTCTGATCCTGGGTGCAGCTACACTCTTGTTTGGTGCTGATGCAACTGCCCAGTCAGCGATGCCCAATGCCTGCCCTGTGGATGGATGTGAGGTGCAGATTGTATCGGTCGCCAAAGAGGGTGACGAACTGCTTGTAAACTATGACGCGAATTTCACTCCGGACGTATCGAAGAACCATTTCCATACATGGTGGGGCGAAAGCTATTCCGTTGAGCAAGTCGGCAGAAATGCCCAAAGCGAATTCAATGCCGTTCAGGGCAGGTGGCATCGGCACGATGATTACCCAAGCTATGTGACGAAGGAGGCGGCCTCGACATCGGCGCGCGAGGGAGGGACGACACTGTGCGTTACTGCTGCCGATAGGGACCACAACATATTGGATGCGACCAAGTATCATTGCGTGGATGTGCAAGAGCACCTCTGAAGCGCCAAGAATATCATGACTTTTCCTGCGTTCATCGGCCGTTACGCTGTTGACCGTGAAATCGCGAGCGGTGGGTTCGCGGCGGTTGTCCTTGCGCGGGATGACGAGTTGGAGGTACCGGTAACCCTCAAGATTCTGCATGCCAACCTTGCGACAAATGACAAAGTCATCACCCATTTTCTCGAAGAAGCCCGTCTGTTGCGGCGCATTCGATCTCCGCGCGTTGTCTCCGTGCATGACGTGGGGCGTTTGGAGGACGGGCGGCCCTATTTTGTCATGGACTACGCGGATCGCGGCACATTGGCCGACCGACTAAAGCGTCTAAGCCCCGCTGCTTTGGCCAAACGCGAAGGTGTGGAAATACTGATTGATGCAATGGCAGATGGCTTGTCTGCGGTTCACGACGCGAATGTCGTGCATCGGGACGTCAAACCCGCAAATGTCCTTCTGCAACGAGTGAAGCGGTCCAAAGACGATAACAGCACGACGGTTTCTGATGCTTTGGTCGGCCTAGACGAGAGGGTTTTTCTGGCGGATCTCGGTATTGCAAAGGATTTAGCGATCGGTGTGACCGGCGCGACCATGATGGCTGGGACACCGCTCTACCAAGCGCCAGAACAAGCTGAGCACGGGCAACCCGTGACGCCGATGACCGACATTTATTCGGCCAGCGCGCTGATGTGGCATGTCCTGACGGGAAAGGCGCCGCCGCCATTCCATCGCGTTACCGAGTATCTTTCCAGCCTGCCGGAAATGTGGCGCGATTGCATTGAGCACGGGATGGCAATGGACCCGCAGGCGCGTTTTTTGGATATGGTGTCCTGGCGCAGTGCAATGAATGATGCGTTGGATCGTGACCGGCGAGAGGCCGCATCCGAAGCGGTGACGCAGATATCGGAAAGTAGGGTGGAATGCCCCTACAAAGGGCTCGCCGCGTTCCAGCCAGAGGATTCCGACTATTTCTTTGGTCGCGAGGATCTTGTTGAGGAACTTGTGACCCGGCTTCAACAGAGCCGGATATTGGTTCTGGGTGGCTCATCCGGCAGTGGTAAATCATCCGTTCTGCGAGCAGGGCTGCTGCCAGCGATCGCTGCCAACGCGATATCCGGTAGCGAAAACTGGCGCGTTTGTGTTTTTACCCCCGGGCGCGATCCAATGACCGATTTGTACTTTCAACTCATCGGCGACAATTCTCACCTTACGGCTCAGGTCTCGCTCAACGACTTCATCGCCTATCCGAGTGCGGCGCGCCGTTTGGCCACCGCGAATGAAGGAGAGTTGTTGATCTGCATTGATCAGTTCGAAGAATTGTTCACGCTGGTCAAACAGGAACGCAGAAGCAAGTTCATCGAAGCTTTGTCAGCTATGACAGACCCCGCAGATAGCCGTGTTCGTATCGTGCTGACAATCCGTGCGGACTTTTATGCATCCTGTGCAGAGATACCGTGGCTTGCGGATCGAATCTCGGAAAACCAGTTTTTGGTCGGGCCGATGACACGGCCCGAGCTGCGCCGCGCAATCAGCGAACCGGCACATGCAGCTGGTTTGCACATGGACAGGTCCCTTATTGATGCGATCGTTGATGAGGCCGGGCGCGAAGCGGGTTCGCTCCCGCTGGTGGCGCATTCTCTGTATGAAACATGGAGCCGACGTAAAGGTGCGGTCATGTCTCTGGACGGCTACCGTCAGTCCGGTGGTGTCACAGGGGCAATCAGCCAGACAGCAGAGACACTTTTTACAGACGTTTTTGACAAAGTTCAGCAAGAAGCAACCCGGCGGCTATTCTTGCGTCTGGTTACGCCCGGCGAGGGGACACCGGACACACGGCGGTTGTTGCCGATCGATGAGATCGAGCGCGACTCGGACCCGGACACAACGCGGCGGGTCGTTGAAGCTTTGACAGATGCGCGGTTGCTGACGCTGGATGACAAAAATGTTCAGATTGCGCATGAGGCGCTGCTGCGTACATGGCCGCGACTTAATTCATGGATCGAAGAAAGCCGCGATGATCTGCGCATGCGTCAGCGTATTCAGCATGACGCTGCAGAGTGGGATGTTGAAAATCGCGAGCCCGATTTACTTTATCGCGGCACAAGGTTGTTGTCGGCTGAAGAATGGTCGGTGAAGAACCAGAATATCCTCGGTGCGTTAGAGCGGGAATTTCTGGGCGCTGCACGAGATGCGCGTGACCAAGCGCAGGCTGCATCCAAAATGCGCCGGCGTCGGCGTCGACGTATCAATCAAGTTGCCGTTGCTGCCCTTGCCTTGCTGGCCATTGGCGCAACGGTTTCGTCTTTCTTGGCTATCCGCGCGTCCAACCTTGCCGAAAGCAACAGACAGATGGCCGTTGCCGCAACAGCTGAAGCCAATGAAAGGTTCGCAAGGGCGCTAGGCGCTGCGGCGAACGGGTTATCGGATACAGATCCCTTGCTTGCCCTGTCACTCAGCGCCGAAGCGATTGTCCGAGCCGAAACTGCTGGTTCGACATCAGAAGCGAGGGCGGCGATGCTGATGGCTCGGCAAAATCTGGGTGAGGGTGGGCTTGTCCCACTGGGCAGCCCGTTTACGGTTGGTGACGCGCAGACGATGGCTATTGATGCATCCGGTACGCGTGTTGCGGTTGGATTGCGTGATGGGCGCATCGTGGTTCATAGGGCTGAATCCGGCGGAGCGGTTATTGCTGAACTGGTGGGGCATTCCGGCGGGATAAGGGATGTTGCATTCTCTCCCGATGGAGAGTTGCTGGTTTCAGCGGCAACGGATGGGGATGTCCGCCTTTGGAATGTTGGTTCGGCCAGATACGGCCCGATCACGACACTGTTCTCTGGCAATGACGTCGCATTTGGCGTGGCCTTTGATTCCACCGGCAAGCGTATCGCGTCGGCGACCGGTGACGGGACCGTTCGCCTCTGGAACGTTTCCAATGGAATGCAAATTGGAGAGCCATTGGCGAAAATGCCGCTGGGCTTCAAAAAGGTCGCGTTTTCGCCCGTTTCAGAAGGACTTGTAGCCGGAAATGTCGATGGTGGCATATTCGGCTGGGTCGACGCAAAGGCTACGCCTGCATTTCCGCCGATACCGGGCGGTCCGCTGGGGCCTGACCCCGATCACCTGTCCTTCAGCCGCGACGGGAGAACATTCGCGGTATCCCATACGAACGGGAAGGTCACGACGATTGGTTTTCCGGATGGTTCTCCAATTGTTGATCGTTTTTCAGATAGTACCGACATCGTAGCAGCAGCATTTACCGCGCCGGACAATCTGCTGGTAGGGGCAGGGGCAGACGGAACGCTGCGATTGGAAAATTCAAACATGGAAAGTGTTGGCGACGTGGTGCAAGCGCACAGTCAGAGGGTTGTGGACCTTGAAGTCGCCCAAAATGCCCCGTTGCTGGCGACTTTGGGCCGGGATCAGCAGGTACGTCTCTGGCGGATTGGGATCGACCCCGGCGGCAAAGACACGCTTGTTTTGCAGAACGGGGCAAAGGCGCTGGGCATCGCTTATACGCCGGATGCAAAGTCTATAGCCATCGGTGACAGTGAGGGGAATATCTGGGTCTGGAAGATGGGGGCTTCCATGAAACCCATGCAGCTGAAGGGGCATGAAAGCCAGGTGTGGGCGATCTCTTTCTCGCTGGATGGCAAAACCATGGTGACTGGTGATCGCGAAGGCGGCTTGAAAATCTGGGACACGGCTGCCATGCGGCTGAAAAATCAACTCGATCTGGGGCAGGCTCCCGTCTGGTCGATCATGCCGGGGTCAGGTCCCGAGGTCTTTGTGGCGACAGGAGATGGAGTGCTGCAAATCGATATCTCAGACGCTGATTTGGTCAAGAGCTTTGCGCCAGCTGACATTCAGGCAAATCGTGTCGCCGTCTCTGAAGATGGCGGTATGCTGGCAGCGGCCTCGGTGGATGGTAAGGTCTATATTTGGTCGATTGGCGGCGGTCAGTTGATCAGAGTGATTGAAGCTGATGACAACACGCTTTGGAGTGTTGCTTTCAGTCGTGATGGCGCACAGGCTGCAACTGCTTCCAGCGATGAGGTGGTCAAGGTGTGGGATGTTGAAACCGGCGAAGAGCTTGCCGCTTATGGCGGTCATAAGGGTGGGGCGACAGATGTTGCCTTTTTGGCGGATGAGGCAACCTTGGTGGCAATCGACCGATCTGGGGAACTGCATTGGTGGGATACCGCGACGCACCGTCGGCTCATGCCTGTCGAAAAGATTCATGCAGGCCCGACCTGGCGTATTGCGCTGGCACCAGACGGAAATTCTTTTGCGACAACCAGCGAAGCTGGTGATGTTCGGGTTTGGGACAGGTTGAGCTTAGAGGTCGCATGTGCGTTGGGCAGTCCAACCTTCGATGAAGGGCGCAGGGTTCAGTATTTGGGAAGCGATGAGCCAACAACGACCTGTGATGCCTTCGCGAATTGATCACATGGCGAGTATTGAAAAGCACGGGCGGGCGCTTGGATTTGAAGCGGAACTAAGCAGGCGTGATCAGATTATGGTCGGTTCACAACGAAATCCGGCATGATCTGCGCCTGTGTGATTGCGTCATCGACGTCATGCCCTGCGAAAAAACCGTACCCCGAAATCAGGGCCGAGGCGATTCCGGCAGCATGGGCCCCCAATATGTCGGTATGCAAGCTGTCACCAACCATAAGCACGCGAGTTTTATCGACCCGGCCAAGTCGCTTAAAAGCCAAGTCAAAAATATTCTCAAATGGTTTGCCGAAGAATTCGGGTACAACGCCGGTTCGATCGGCAAGACGATGCGCGAACAGACCGGGTTCGTCTGAAAACCCGTGCTCGCGTGGTGCGACTATGTCCGGATTTCCAACCAATACCGGACGCGGGCGTTTTAGCAGGGCTGCTTCCAAATGAGCCTGACGTGCCTCGGACCAGACGGCTGAGCCGATCATCAGAAACCCCTCAACCGAGTCATAGGGCTCGGGATCGTCATCGAGATAAGTCAGGTTCAAATCTTCCAGATCGCGAAGGCCGGTGCTGGGTGTTGCCATCAAACCCCAATGCAGCGCGCGTTGACCGCCCAGCTCTGCCAGCAGTGTTGCGCGGCTTGTGATGATATCCTCTGACGCAAAATCATATCCCAGCCGGGCGTATTTCTCGACGAGCGCCGCATGAGGGTGACCAGCTGCATTCGAGACGACCAGAACGCGTTTACCCATGGCTTTGAGCTGATCAATCCGCGCGGCTGTACCGGGAATTGCAGTCTCGCCGATATTGAGGACACCGAACGCATCCAGAAGGAATACATCGAAGCCTTCAGCAATATCCATCAAAGTGTTCGCATGCTGATAGGATTGAACAGCCGGTTCAGCAGCCGGAAGCCGATGCCGAACGGCCTCGTAGGCGTCGAAAGCCTCTTGGGTCGTGAAGCGGCTCAAATAATTGCCCCTCGTACTTTGGCAGACACCCATTCGCTGATCATGACGGCAATCAGAATGACGATCAGGATAAGGCTGACCTGCGGCCATGCCAGAACGTTCAGCGACGCCGACAATTGCAGCCCGATGCCGCCTGCGCCCACAAGGCCAAGAACCGTAGACTCGCGAATATTGATGTCCCAGCGGAATACGGCGATCCCGGCAAAGGCGGGCAATATTTGCGGGACGATTCCATATGCCATGACCTGCCAGCGGGATGCGCCGGTGGCGGTGATGGCTTCGACTTGGGTGTGATCAATTTCCTCGATGGCTTCATAGAGAAGCTTGGCGCAGAAGCCGATCGAACGAATGGCTATGGCGATAACACCTGCGAACACTCCGGGACCAATGATTGCGATTAACAAAAGCGCCCAGATCAACGAGTTGATCGAGCGGGTTGAGACGATGATCAGTAACGCGATGGGGCGGATGAACACGGCCGACGGCGTGGTGTTGCGGGCGGCCAGAAAGGCGACCGGTACGGCAAGGAACAGCGCAATGATCGTACCAAGTGTGGCGATGTTCAGCGTGTCCCAGATCGGGCGGCCTAGCTGCGTGATGTAATCCCACTTTGGTGGTGTCGCGCGGGTCCAGATATCGTTCGCGATCCGGGGTGCGTCCCACACAAAGAACCATGTCGTCGAGGCCGAGATGATCTGCCAGCAGTAGACAAAGACCGCCACACCCAACAGCCAGCAAAACCAACGCACAAGGCTTTGACCGGTCGTGCGTCTGCGCCAGATTTGCGTACCTTCATGTTCAAGCACTGGCATTACTGGACCCTCGCGCGGATGATACCCGAGAGGTATTCGAGCGCCATGACGATCCCGATGATCAGGATCAGAATGGCTGCCGCAGTGTCATACTCATAACGGTCAAACGCCGTATTCAGCGTTGCCCCAATGCCACCGGCCCCCACAAGCCCAAGAATTGCACTTTCGCGAAAGTTGATATCGATCCTGTACATCGACAGCCCGACCAGTCGCGGCATGACCTGTGGCTGCACGCCGTAGTTGATCCATTGCATCCATCGCGCGCCCGAGGCTTTGATCGCCTCGGCCTGCACTTTGTCCATGGCCTCGATGTCTTCAGCCAAGAGCTTGGACAGGAAACCGATAGTGGCGAAGGACAGTGTCAGGAAGCCGGCCAAAGGTCCGAACCCAAAGATGGCAACCAGAAGAATGGCGACGATAATCTCTTGCAGGGCGCGGCTGATCGCAACAATGCCTCGGCAGATCACATAGACCGGGAGAGGCGCAATATTGCGTGCAGCGCCCAGTCCGATCGGGATCGATATCAGGATGCCCACCACCGACGCTGCAACGGTCATCACGATGCTCTCAAGAAGACCGCTCCAGATATCGCTCCAGCGCGATATGAAATCCGGGCTTGTGAAAGCAAGGACAAAAGCCCAACCGCGATCCAAGCCTTCATAAACCCGGCCCCAATCCACCTCGATGGTCATAAATGCCGCAATCAGATAGGCGACGAATCCAACGATCAAGGTCCAGCGCAGTAAGGCGTTTTTGACGAAGGCCGGTTTCCGCCAGCCTTTGCCCAGCTGGTCATCAAGTTCGGGATGGCTCATTCCGCGGCCTCGATCTCTTCGTCGTCTTCAACTTTCTCTATGGTCGCTTCCCAGTCTTCTTCGCCATAGATTTCGGTCAACTTGTCAGGCGTAAGCCCAGAGGGGAGGCCGTCAAATACGATTTCACCAAAGCGTAGGCCAACGACGCGCGGTACGAACATTTGCGCAAGGGCCACGTCATGAATGTTGATTATCGCGGCTAATCCGCGTTCCTGACACAGCTCGGTAATCAAGCGCATGATCTGACGGCTGGTTTTTGGGTCCAGTGAGGCGGTCGGTTCATCGACCAGCAGAAGCTTGGGATTTTGGATTAGCGCCCGGCATATTCCAACCCGCTGACGCTGACCACCTGACAGTTCGTCCGCGCGTTTGTCGGCCATATGCAACAGACCCACGCGATCCAGCAGGCGGAATGCATCATCCACGTCAGACTGGGGGTAACGTCGCAGGAAGCTCCGCCAAAACCCAACATATCCCAGCCGTCCCGACAGTACATTTTCCATGACAGTCAGGCGTTCAACCAGTGCGTATTCCTGAAAGATCATCCCCATTTCACGACGTGCTTTCCGCAGCGCGCCCGAGCCGAGTTTGACCAGGTCCACGTCGTCCAGCAGAACCTCGCCACTTGTGGGTTCAACCAAACGGTTAATGCAGCGGATCATGGTGGATTTGCCAGCACCAGAAGGCCCGATCAGCGCCAGAACCTGGCCCTTTGGCACATCTAGATCGATCGCCTTCAGGGCCTGATCGCCGGTTTTATAAGTTTTTGTAAGCTTTTGAAGCCGCAGCATTTATGCCCCCGGTTCGGGTGGTAACGGGCCCCGCAGGGCCCGTTGGATGTAGTATCGATTACTGGCAGGCGTAGGAAACGCCGTTGGCCGCGTCGATCTTGCGGATGACGTCCCAGAACTCCTGATAGGTCATCTCAAGGAACTGACCTTCATTCGATTTCGAGAACTCAGCCTCAAGCGTCGTTCCCTCCCAGTCGAAGCTGAAGAAGGCATTGCGGATTTTCTCCTGTAGCTCCGGCGTCAGGTTGTACACGGTTCCAAAGCCTGTCGTCGGGAAGGTCTGCGACTTGTAGATCGTGATGACGTCGTCTTCGTTGATCACATCGCGCGAGATCATCCGCGATTTGACCGAATTAGCGATCGAGGCAGCCAGATAGTCCTTATTGGCGACACCCAAGATCGAGTTGTCATGCTTGCCCGAATAAACCGGCTCAAAATCGCGTTCGGGTAGCAGATCAAAGTCGCTTTTCAGGATCGCTGACGGCGCTTTGAAGCCCGAGTTCGAAGTAGGAGAAGTAAAGGCCAATTGCTTGCCCTTGATATCCTCAACCTTTTCGATGCCTGAACCGGGATAGGTGATGATCTCCATCTCGTATCCGAAGTTTCCGTCTTTCGACGCCATGATCGTGAAGGGCCTGAATCCGGCGCAGTTCACGGCCAACGGGTTTGAACCGGTATTGAAGCCCGCAATATGCAGACGCCCCGAACGCATGGCCTCAATCTGGGCCGCGTTGTTCTGAACTGGAAAGAAAACAACGTCTTTGCCAGTTTCCGCTTTCAGATGATCAAGAAAGTCTGACCAAGCAGTTTTGTATACGGCAGGGTCTTCAACCGGGGTGTAGGCAAAGATCAGAGTATCAGGATCAATCTGATCGGCAGGATCAGCGGGGATATCCGCGATCAGATCGCCATCGGCATCGCAGAACCGCGCATCCAGATCACCGCGCGGGCAGTCTTGCGCCGAAGCCGTGCCCGACAGTGACAAGAGCGCGATTGCGGAAGCTCCGATCAGTAGTTTGATATCAAATTTCATTTCTTCCTCCCAGTCATGCGTGGCTTTTCTGTCCACGGTTTGTCGTTCTTTGTAAGGACTGCTCAGCGACAAGAATCTTCACCCCGGCGTCGTTGATCGCGCCAAGCAAATCCCCTGTTGGTTTGGTATCAGTTACGATTGAATTCAACCCGTCAAGGTCGCCCACACGGGTCAAACCTTTGCGGTCGAATTTCTCGGACCCGATCAGAAGATGTCGCGTCGCGGCGCGTGCCAGCATCATCCGTTTGACGGTTGCGAAACCGCGCACGGTCTCTGACGGCCCTTCTTCTGACAGGCCGGACGCGCCAATCATGCAACGATCGACGTTGAAACGAGACAGGAAATCCAGTGTATCTGTCCCGATCGTGGCGGACTCGGCGGTCAGATATTCGCCTGGGCATAGAATGACTTCAACTGGTGCGTGACCAAGGGTCATGGCCACCGGTATCGAATTCGTAATTGCCGTGCAGTGAATGCCCCGATACGCCAACATACGGGCCATCTCGATCGTGGTTGAGCCGGAATCGATCATCACCGTCTCGCCTTCCTGAACCAGGTCAGCTGCGCATTTGCCGATCTTTTCACGCTCATCAAGGCGGGCGTGGGTGCGCTCATCCAGACTTGGATAACGTCCTTGTATCGGGGCAGAGGCACCGCCATGCGCCCGCGAGATCAGCCCATCATCGGCCAGGGCATCAAAATCCCTGCGCACCGTTTCCGCCGAAACATTGAAACGCTGCGCCAATTCGCTGATCCGGACGTGCGGGCGAAGCTTCAACTCCAACAATATCTCACGGCGACGGTCGGATTTCTTGAACCGACTCTGGCCCTTGTTGGTTTTCTTATCGCGCGTTTCCGCTTTGGGCATCTGGCAATCCGACTCGGTTTCAATCTCACTTTTGTGGCGTTTCAGTCGTTTTGCAACAATTTCTGTTGCAAAGCCCACGATTCATTGTGAGACTTCAAAGAACTGTTTCTATTTCGAGGCGTAGCAATCGAAGTGCACCGGCGTTCTGGATGTAGCCACCTTGTTCAACAGCACGTATGTGTTGCCATTGCCCTTTGCGTAGTGCCAGAGCCAAGAGCGCGCGCATGAGCAAGACCGAATTCACAGATCAGATCGGTGCGCTTCCAGTGCGATGGGACAAGTCCGACAAGCTGCGGGTTCTCATGGTCACTTCGCGTGACCGGGGGCGGTGGGTCATCCCCAAAGGTTGGATGATGGATGGTAAGAAGCCTTGGCATGCCGCTGAAATCGAAGCTTTGGAAGAGGCCGGAGCGGTTGGCTTTATCTCCAAGAAATCGATCGGGTGCTTTCACTATGACAAGCGATACGAGGGTAAAAGCAGCGTGCCTTGCCGCGTAACGCTTTATCCGTTGATTGTGGAACGGCTCAAACGCCGTTGGAAGGAACGCGACGAACGCAAGCGCCACTGGTTCTCACCTGCCAAGGCCGCAAAGCTTGTCGAAGAGAAAGAACTGGCGCGTTTGTTAAAGAGCCTGTCAGATAATCAAGAGACGTTGGCTGTTATCGAAAAATTGCGAAAGGCCGCATGAGGAAGGGCATATAAGAGCCGGGAAATCCGGACGCAGTGAACTTAAAGGGAGAGAAATCAATGAAGAAATTTACATCCACAACGTTGGGATCGCTTATTGCCCTTGCCGCATCGATGTCAGCGGCACAGGCTGACAAGTTGACACTTTATTGTTCTGCGCAAGAGGATTGGTGCCAGCTTATGGCGCGCAGTTTTGAGGACGCGACCGGCATCGACGTTAATATGACCCGTAAATCCTCGGGTGAGACATTTGCTCAGATCCGTGCAGAAAGCTCCAACCCAAAGGGTGACGTTTGGTGGGGCGGAACGGGGGATCCGCATCTGCAGGCCGCAGAAGAGGGCCTGACGATGGAATACATGTCGCCGATGCGTGACCAGCTTCATGATTGGGCGATTTCTCAGGCGGAAAGCGCGGGTAACAAGACCATCGGCATCTATTCAGGTGCGCTTGGTTACGGCTACAATGCCGATCTTGTCGCCGCGAACAACCTTCCCGAACCTGCTTGCTGGAAGGACCTTCTGAAGCCCGAGTACAAGGGGCACGTTCAGATGGCGAACCCGAACTCATCAGGTACGGCCTACACGACCCTGGCCTCGATGGTGCAAATCTTCGGCGAGGACGAAGGATTTGAGTTCATGAAGGGGCTGCATTCGAACATCAACCAATACACCAAGTCGGGCTCGGCACCGATCAAGGCTGCTGGTCGAGGCGAGAATACAATTGGTATCGTTTTCATGCATGACGCAGTAAAGCAGGCGGTATCGGGTTTCCCGATCAAAGTCGTCGCGCCATGTGAAGGTACTGGTTACGAAATCGGTTCGATGTCGATCATCGAAGGCGCGCGCAACGAAGAAGAGGCCAAGAAGTTCTATGACTGGGCATTGTCGCCCGAGGCGCAGAACCTCGCCCTTCAGGTAAATGCCTTCCAAGTGCCGTCAAACAAAGGTGCTGAAACTTCGGAAAGCGCGCCTGACATGAGCCAGATCAAGCTGATCGACTATGACTTCAAGAAATACGGCTCGTCGGATGAGCGCAAGCGCTTGCTGCAGAAATGGGACGAAGAGGTTTCGGTACTGCCGCAGTAAATGACTGACGACACGACAAAAACGACCCATCCGGTTCTGATCTTCTGGGTCATCGCCGGGTGGGTCGGATTCTGCCTGCTGCCGTGGTACATGGTTGACGGTGGCCTGTGGTCGTTCGAGTGGCTTTTGGACGGCTACCCGTTTGACGAAGATTATGCGCCTGCTGCCTTTCTGATCGGTCAGGGCGAAAAACTGTGGCTTGCGCCGCTTCTTATCGCTCTACTATTGCCGCTTTCGGTACTAAGGCGCGCCAAATCAGATCCGCTGTATGCGCGCATTCTGATCCTGTCAGGGGCACTGGGCTTCGGCTGGCTGATCGCGCAAGGGTTCAGCATCGGAATCCGAGGCTACAATTTCGATTGGCTGGAAGCCTTGTTCGGAGAGCTCGGTGATCGGCAATTCGGCATGGGCTATGGCGCGATGATCTGCGCGTCGAGTTTTCTGTTCCTTCTGACCCAGGGTGTCGCCGCACGTGGGGCGATTAACGGAGACGTCTTCGTGGTCAGCGCCATCGGCGGTGTGATCACCATCGTCACCGCGTTTGTGTTCTTTCCCATCGCCAAGATGCTGTTCGCTGCCTTTGTGACGGAAGAGGGCGCGTACTCCATCGCAGTGTTCTTCTCGAAGTTCTTTGACGACCGGCTTTGGGGGCTGGGATGTTTCTGGGGCGCACGATGCGGGGCGGCATGGAACTCACTGTTTCTGGCCATCCTCGTCGGCTTCATCACCACTGCGCTCGGCTTGTGCTTTGCGCTTGTCGTGACCCGCTCGGGCTTTCGGTACAAGCGCGCGTTGCGCGCACTGACGGTTCTGCCGATTATCACGCCACCGTTCGTGATCGGCCTAGCGCTGATCCTGCTGTTTGGATTGTCGGGTTCAGTAACGCAGTTCTTTGCCGAATTGTTCGGCACCCAACCCACTCGCTGGCTGTATGGCATGCCGGGTGTTCTGATTGCGCAGACGTTGGCATTTACACCCATCGCCTTCCTTGTGCTGATTGGCGTCGTTGAAGGGGTGTCTCCCTCGATGGAAGAAGCGGCCCAGACATTGCGCGCGAATAGATGGCAGACGTTCAAAACCGTGTCCCTACCGTTAATGCGCCCTGGCCTTGCCAATGCTTTCCTTCTGGGCTTCATCGAAAGCATGGCCGATTTCGGCAACCCACTTGTGCTAGGTGGCAATTTCGATGTGCTGTCGACCGAGATTTTCTTTGCAATTGTTGGTGCGCAATATGATCAAGGCCGCGCTGCGGTTCTGGCCATGGTGCTTCTGTTCTTCACGCTTTCAGCCTTCTACGCGCAGCGAGCCTGGCTGGGTAAGAAAAGCTACACCACAGTCACGGGCAAAGGTGACGCTGGCGTACATCCATTGATGCCAACCGGCCTTTCCATCCCGGTGCTAACCGTCGCCCTTGGCTGGGCGGTGTTTACCATCGTCGTCTACGCCATGATCGTCTACGGCAGCGTGGTTGAACTGTGGGGAGTCAATAATTCCCTGACGTTCAAGCACTACGTCACTGCCTTCTCGGTTCGGTTTGAAGCAGAGGGTATTCGCTGGACAGGAGCCGCATGGGACAGTTTCTGGACGACTATCACCATCGCCGCAATTGCTGCTCCACTGACGGCTGCCGTGGGGCTCGTGACGGCCTACCTTCTGACCCGACAGAGTTTCGCGGGTAAAGATGCCTTTGAGTTCGGCACCATGCTGTCCTTTGCCATCCCTGGCACGGTGATCGGTGTCAGCTACATTCTCGCCTTCAACGTGCCACCGATCGAGATTACGGGCACGGGTGTCATCCTTGTTGTCAGCTTCATCTTCCGCAATATGCCGGTCGGTGTCCGAGCCGGCATCGCCAGCATGTCGCAACTGGATCGCAGTCTTGACGAGTCATCTCTGACCCTCGGGGCAAATTCCTGGCAGACTTTCCGCCGGATCATCCTGCCTCTGCTACGCCCGGCAATTCTTGCCGCCCTTGTCTACAGTTTCGTGCGGGCCATGACGGCGATTTCGGCCGTGATCTTTCTGGTCAGCGCGGAATATGACATGGCGACCAGCTATATCATCGGGCGGGTCGAGAATAACGACTATGGTCTCGCCATCGCCTATTCCACCAATCTGATCTTTGTGATGCTGTCAGTGGTTGCCCTTATGCAGTTGATCGTGGGCCGGACCAAGATCGGGCGACGAATGACGCAGTCGCGGACCAATGTTTAGGAGAGTTTGACATGAGCCTGCAGTCCAAAGCCGCGCCGGTTCGGTTCGAGTCCGTCACAAAGATGTTTGGCAAGGATGTCGTTGCCGTCGACAATATTGACCTGAATGTCGATGCAGGAAAACTGGTCACGCTGTTGGGCCCGTCAGGCTGCGGCAAGACGACGACGCTGAGGATGATCGCAGGGCTCGAAATGGCCACCTCAGGAAAGATCACCATCGGGGATCGCGATGTGACCAAACTGCCCGCGACGGATCGCGACGTATCTATGGTGTTCCAGTCCTATGCGCTGTTTCCTCATATGAGCGTGCTTGAGAACGTGATGTATGGCCTCACGTTCTCGGGCTTTGCTAAAGACGAGGCCCGCCGCCGCGCGCTGGACGGTTTGGAGCTGGTTGGCCTGAAAGGTTTTGACGGCCGTCTCCCGTCAGAACTGTCTGGTGGCCAACAGCAGCGCGTCGCTGTAGCGCGGGCTTTAGTGTTGGAACCACAGGTGCTGTTGTTTGATGAACCGCTTTCGAACCTCGACGCGAAATTACGCCGCCAGGTGCGCGAGGACATCCGGGCCATTCAGCAAGACCTTGGCCTGACCGTCGTCTACGTGACACACGATCAGGAAGAGGCTCTGGCGGTGTCCGACGAAATCGTCGTGATGCGGAATGCCGCGATTGCCCAGATTGGCACGCCTCGCCAGCTTTATGACGCCCCAAATGATCGCTTCGTTGCGGATTTTATTGGTGAGGCCAATCTGCTTGCCTGCCAGATCATCTCGGTCGACGGCGACATGGCCACCATCGAGATCGAAGGCTACCGCCATACCTTGGCATCCCGTGGCTTGACCGAAGGGCCTGCGACCGTCGCCATCCGGCCTTCTCGACTTGTGATCGGAGCCGCGCAAGGGGTTGCAGCGACCGTCTCCAAAGCCACCTATGTGGGTGTCCGAATGGAGTACACTCTGACCGGTGCGTTCGGACAGGTCTTTGCAGTCCATGACGATGTCGATGCGCCGCTAGAGCCGGGTACAGAAGTACAGATGGCCTTCGCCGAGAAAGGTCCGGTGCTTTTGCCCGAATAGATGCCCTGTCTTCTAATCATCACGCACCCCGAGGTCATCATTGACCCGAACATCCCCATTCAGGACTGGGGGCTTAGCGCGGAAGGCCGCCGCCGCGCTGCGGCCTTCGCAACCAGCGGAATTTTTGCAGAAGTTACCCACCTATGGGCCAGCACCGAGCAAAAGGCCCGCGAGACGGCCGACATCCTGGCCGCGCCCCGAAGCCTGCGGATAAAACAAGATGCCGCACTTGGCGAGAATGATCGAAGCGCCACCGGTTTTCTGCCGCGTGACCGGTTCGAAGCTGCCGCTGACGCATTCTTTGCCGACCCCAACACCAGTTTTCGCGGCTGGGAAACTGCCGTTGCCGCCCAGCGGCGTATAAACCAAGCAGTAACTTCAATTATCGAAACGCATGATGGCAGTGACCTCGCCATCGTTACCCATGGGGCCGTCGGGACCCTTCTGTGGTGCTCCTTGTCGGGCTGCCCCATTGATCGGAGGTATGATCAGCCCGGGCAAGGCCATTATTGGCAAGCCGATCTAACGGACCTTAAACCGCTGAGCGGATGGCGCTCAATCGACTAGATTGTCAGGCCTGCCACGCGTTCTCCGAGATTTCACACAAAGTATCAAACACATCCGGAGTACCAGCGATCACCCGACCGCCGTTGCGGATCATTACACCTGCGTCCTGATCTTCGACCACGCCGCCTGCTTCCGCGATCATCAATTGACCAGCCAGACAATCCCAGGCGTTCATATGTTCTTCGACATAGCCAAGCAGCCGGCCCGCTGCGACATAGGCCAATGACAGCGCGCCACTGGCGTTTCTGTGAAACATGGCCCCACGCTCGATCAGGTTCGCGACGATTGGAACAATGTTACGGTTATCCACCCGGTTCGAATAACCCACTGCCACCGTTCCTTGATGCAGCGCAACACCCGAAGCGACCCTCATTGGCGCATCATTCAGTGTTGCCCCACCTCCGCGCGAGGCTACGAAGGTCTCATTGATATTTGGGTCATGGATTACTCCGATCTCGGTATTTTCCTCAGCGACGCCCGCCAGAACGATGGTCCAGGCCGGAATGCCATTGACGAAATTCGTGGTGCCATCGATTGGATCGATCACCCAGTCAAATCCACTTGAACCTTGTGTTTCACCATGCTCTTCGCCAAATATGCCATCGTTGGGCCAAGCCTCGGCGATCCTCTGGCGGATGAAGGTTTCGACATTCCGGTCTGCCTCGCTGACCCAATCCTGTGCGCCTTTTTGATCGACGATCAAACCGCCCCGGTCGGAGAAATATCTGAAGGCGATTGTGCCAGCTTCCTTGCAGATCGCGATCGCGAAGTCTTTGCGTTCTTTGAGGTAATCCATTGGGAATCCAAATCATATCTGTTGTTGGCCAAAACTGTGCAGGCTTGGTGATGGAATGGCAAATACCAAATGCTGGTGAACTCGGTCCGAGGCAGCCATTGACAGGCGTGCCTTCAACCGCATTTCGCGTCTTCAAAACGGGGCGCGCAGGTTTCGTGCTAAACACGATGCTGTAAGAATACGTCGCCGGGAACGATTTTAGCATTGAAGAAAATGGTAGCCCGTAGGGGAATCGAACCCCTCTTTCCAGGTTGAAAACCTGGCGTCCTAACCGATAGACGAACGGGCCATTTAGACCAGACAAGCACAAGTGGTAGCCCGTAGGGGAATCGAACCCCTCTTTCCAGGTTGAAAACCTGGCGTCCTAACCGATAGACGAACGGGCCACGCTGGCTTGTGGAGGGCCTTTTACGGTTTACCTTCCCCCCCCGCAAGACGAAAAACGCAAGGCTGTGAAACTTTTTTGGCCGTTCCTGAGCGGCGTTGAAACGGTTGTCAGACAGCTTCTGCCGCGTCTTCCAGCCGCAGCTGCACGCTCTGTCGTCCGCCCCAGGTATTCACCTCAAGCCGACCCGCGAAATGGAACCGCGCACCGCCGTGATTAGACAGGCGATCCCCCAACGGGCCGTCGAACGCGCCAAAGGCGATGGCATCCAGTCCGCCAGACATTCCATCCGAAAGTGACAGCTTCAAATGTGTTTCGCCCACGCGTTTAGCAAAGCGCACTTGCAGATCAGGCAGCGCATAGCGCGGGGCAGGGGCACCGGCCCCGAAAGGACCCGCTTTCTCTACCTGTTCGATCAGATCGACTGTCGCGGCCCCGGGCATCAGCGCCCCGTCCAGTTTCAAGTCGGCGGGACCGCCTTGGCCTGCACCCTGCTTGGCCAGAAGCTCGGACAGGCGCGACATTGCAGGCTCCAACTGATCACGCATCACCGTGAGACCGGCCGCCATCTTGTGGCCACCACCCTTGACCAGCAGCCCTTCGGCAGCCAGTCGCTGGATCGACGCGCCCAGATCAACGCCCGAGATCGATCTGCCTGAACCTTTGCCCTCATCCCCGTCGAACCCGATCACGATAGCGGGCCGGTTTGCCGACTCTTTCAGCCGCGAAGCAACGATACCTACCACCCCGGGATGCCAACCGTCGCCTGCGGCCCAGACCAGCGGCGCATCCAACCCACGGTCCTCGGCTTGCGCCAAAGCCGCCGCGCGGACCGCGTTTTCGATCTCGCGCCGTTCCGAATTCAGGGCATCCAGCCGCTCGGATAAGGCTTCGGCCTCAGTGATCGAGTCCGTGCTCAGCAGCCGCGCGCCAAGATCAGCCTGACCAATGCGACCGCCAGCATTGACGCGCGGCCCCAGCAGAAACCCCAGATGATAGCTGTTGGGCGCGGTATCCATGCGCGCCACGTCTGACAACGCGACCAAGCCGGGCCTTTGCCTTTGGGTCATCACTTTCAGGCCCTGTCGAACCAGCGCCCGGTTGGCGTCGATCAACGGCGCAACGTCCGCCACCGTGGCCAGCGCCACCAGATCGAGCATTGCCATCAGATCCGGCCCCTTGGCCCCGGCCTCACGCAACTGACGACCCGCCTCGACCAGCATCAGGAACACCACCGCAGCAGCGCAGAGATAGCCCAGATCGCCGCTTTCGTCCTGTCGGTTCGGGTTCACCACGGCGACGCAATCCGGCAGGGTTTCTGCACCCAAATGGTGATCCAAAACGATCACATCCGCACCCTTCGCCGCCGCGATAGGTTCGTGGCTCAGCGTTCCGCAATCCACGCAGATGATCAGGTCATGGCTAGCCGCAAGTTCCTGCATTGCAGGCACATTTGGCCCATAGCCTTCATCAATCCGGTCGGGCACATAAAGCGTCGCGTCAAGCCCCATCTGGCGCAGCCACACCAACAACAACGCAGCCGAACTGCCCCCGTCCACATCATAGTCAGCAAACACTGCGATCTTTTGGCGCTTGCGCACAGCCTGTAGAAACCGGGCCGCAGCGACGTCCATATCTTTCATCGATCGCGGGTCGGGCAGCAGTTCCTTCAACTTGGGTTCCAGGAAACCGGCGGCCTCCATCACCGGTACACCGCGCCGTGCCAAAACCTGACAGACGGCGCGAGGCAGATCTGTCTGCTGCGCCATCATTTCTGCTGACCGCTCGACCTCAATCCCCGGTCCGATCCAGCGTCGCCCCGTCAGAGATTGCTCTACGCCCAGAAATGCCACATCTCACCTCATGCACTAAGGCCGGACCCCTGCGGATCCGGCCTCTTGGTCTTTTATGAATACTCTTGCTGAAGGCGCTGGCGCAAGCCGCTATGCTTCGTTGTGTGGCCACATCGGCGTGCGGTAGGACATCCGCCGCACCGAGCCCGTTTTTGATCGCATGAGCAGCGTCGTTGTTTCAACCCAACCCGGTTCCCGCTTGATGCGCGGCAGCAGTGAACCTCCGGTGACCCCAGTAGCAGCAAAGATTACATCCGCCGTTACCATCTCGTCGCGCGCATAAACACGGTCCAGATCTGTGATGCCCGCCTTGGCCGCCCGGCCACGTTCGTCGTCATTACGGAACAACAGGCGGCCAAAGATCTGACCGCCCATGCATTTCAGCGCGGCTGCGGCAAGCACACCCTCGGGCGCGCCACCTTGACCCATATACATGTCGATGCCGGTCACTTCGCTTTCGGCGCAATGCATCACACCTGCGACGTCGCCATCTGTGATCAGGCGGATCGACGCACCGGTATCGCGGACTTCAGCAATCATCGCTTCGTGGCGAGGACGCTCCAATATGCATACGGTAATATCCGCAGGCTCGCAGCCTTTGGCCTTGGCCAGCGCTTCAACTCGCTCGCGCGGGCTCATGTCCAAGCTTACGACACCTTCGGGAAAGCCCGGACCAATGGCCAGTTTGTCCATGTATACGTCCGGAGCGTGTAGCATTGAGCCGCGCGGGCCCATGGCAATGACGGTCAGCGCGTTGGGCATATCCTTGGCGGTCAGGGTTGTGCCTTCAAGCGGGTCCAGCGCAATGTCTACGCCTGGGCCGTTACCAGTGCCAACCTCTTCGCCGATATAGAGCATTGGCGCTTCATCACGCTCGCCCTCACCAATGACAACGACACCCTCAATGTCCAGAAGGTTCAGTTGTTCACGCATAGCGTTGACGGCAGCCTGATCGGCAGCTTTCTCATCACCCCGGCCAACCAGAGAGGCGGACGCCAGCGCGGCCTGTTCTGCCACCCGTGCAAGGCCCAGAGACAGCAGGCGGTCGTTGAAATCGATCTTGGCAGCGTTCATCTTCGCATATCCTTTGGTCAGCTAAGGCGTTTTATCCGGCATAGCCTGCGCGCAGCATAGGCCGCAAGGGGTCAGACTTGTTCGATACGCAGGGCGACGGGTTCTCCGGCCACCACATCGGTGGCGCGCAGGCCATCCAGTGCATGGTCCAGCGTCGCCCGCGTGGTTTTGTGGGTCACGATCAGCACGGGCGCTGTGCTTTCTGTGTGCCCATACTGCCGCATCCGGTCGATCGAGACGCCAGCATCGCCCAGAATCGCCGCGACCTTTGCCAGAGCGCCGGGTTTGTCCAGAAGACCGAGCCGCAGATAGTAGGGTGCAGGTAAGCCAGTAACGGCGGAGGCTGCGTCTTGCAGGGTCGTCGCGGGGCGGCCAAATGTCGGTATATGCAAGCCTCGCGCCAGATCGCAAACGTCGCCCATCACCGCGCTTGCAGTGGGACCTTCACCGGCACCGGGGCCGCGCAGAACGATTTGTTCAACTGCGTCCCCATCCAGCACAACCATGTTTGTTCCGCCTTCCAACTGACCTAGCGGAGAATTGCTCGGCACTAGACAGGGTTGCATCCGCTGTTCCAGTCCGCGCGCCGTTCGCTGTGCTACACCCAACAGCTTGATGCGATACCCCATGTCGTGGGCCTGATGGATGTCATCGAGGCTAATATGCTGAATGCCCTCGATCTCGATCCCATCGAAATTCGGCTTGGTGCCAAAGGCAATCGAAGACAGCAGCGCCAGTTTGTGCGCCGCGTCGATGCCGCCAACATCCAGATTGGGATCAGCTTCAAGATAGCCAAGCTGCGCGCATTCCTCGAACAGGGCGTTATAGCCCAACTCCTGCGATTGCATCCGGGTCAGAATATAGTTGCAGGTACCGTTCATGACGCCCATGACACGCGTGATCTCGTTACCCGCCAGTCCTTCGGTCAGAGATTTGATTACCGGGATACCACCCGCGACAGCCGCTTCGAAGCGAATTACACGCCCTGCGGCCTCAGCCAATTCCGCCAATTCCTGCCCGTGAATCGCCAGCAGCGCCTTGTTTGCGGTGACGACATCCTTGCCACTGTTCAGCGCCGCCTCGACCGAAGCTTTCGCGGGGCCGTTCTCGCCGCCCATCAGTTCGACAAAAACATCGATGTCTTCGCGTTTGGCCAATGCAACGGGATCGGTTTCCCATGCATAATCCGAGAGGTTTACGCCACGGTCCTTGCTGGCATCACGGGCCGAAACTGCGGTGATCTCAATGCGACGCCCGGTGCGGGCGTGCAACAAATCGGCATGACGACGCACAATTTTGACCACACCCACGCCAACGGTTCCCAATCCGGCAATTCCAAGCCTCAGCGCCTGTGTCATTCCCTTGGGTCCTTTCTGCTCGCAATACCGCCCGCGATGGCGAAGTGTCCTTTGCGGGCTGCCTTAGCGGGTTCGAGGCAGGGGTGCAATCCGTCTAATCTTTTGGAGCTAGTGGCGTGGCCGAAATCCTAGTTAATCTCGGCATTCTGCAGCGCTTCGGCTTTTTCCGCCAACGCTTCGCTGCGTGCTGTCAGGTCTTCTTCTACCTCTTCCGCTTCGCTGATTGGATCGGTCGGAGGGCCGAGGGCGGGATCTAAAGCAATAAGCTTGGGGTAGGGTGCCTTGCGCAATGCGGCGGTTTCGCTGCCTTCCAACTCAGGGATATTTGCGCAGCCGGCGGTGGCCAGCACAAAGAGAATGGGCAGCAAAAGCTTCATCGCAGTCCTTCGGGTCGCAGCGTGTATCCCGTGATGCACGTTTTGTCGGAATGGTTCAAGCGGGGTTCTATCTGAACGTCTGTTCAGATACGATCGAAGCATGGCGCGTACACAAGGTTCTCATTCCGATATAACCGGCCCCCGCATTCGCGAGGCCGCACTGGGGCTGTTTGCCCGTCATGGCTATGCTGCGGTTTCAATGAGGCAGATCGCAGGCGAGGTGGGGGTGCAGGCTGGGGCACTCTATAATTACACGCCCGACAAGCAGAGCCTGCTGTTTCGGCTGATGCGCGATCACATGCAGGATCTGATGGCCGCCTATGACGATCTCGACCGGTTTGATGATCCACAAGATGCTTTGCGTCAGTTTGTCGGGTTCCACATCCGTTTTCACCTGCAGCGTCCCGACGAGGTGTTCATCGCTTATATGGAGCTGCGCAATCTGAACCCCGAAAATTTTGCCGAAATCGAGGCCCTGCGCCGCCGTTACGAGGACTCGTTAGAGCATATTCTGCGTAACGGGCAGCAATCGGGTCAATTTTCGGTCACCGATACCAAGATCGCCACATTAGCGGTGATTGCCATGCTGAATGGTGTGATCACTTGGTATCGCAGCGGTGGCCGCCTGTCGCTGGATGAGGTCGAGCAGGTGTATTGGGACATGGTCCGCAAAGCAGTCACCGCCTGAATCGTGCCTAGTGCGCTGGCCGGATGAACGTGCCGTTTCGCAATTCCCGAAACGCTTGCTGCAATTCTGCCTGCGTATTCATCACGATCGGGCCATGCCACGCCACGGGTTCATCGATCGGAGCGCCCGAGATCAAAAGAAACCGCACACCCTCGGGCCCGGCCTGAACCGTGATTTCGTCTCCGGTCCCGAACCGAACCAACGTCCTGTCTCCTGACATGTCGCGGATGTTGACCTCTTGCCCGGCGACCTCTTTCTCTAGAAGAATTCCAGTTGGCCGAGACGCATCCGCAAAGGCAGCGCTGCCTTCAAAGATATAGGCGAAGGCCCGGCGGTATGTGTCGATCGGAATGGTTTTTTTCACCCCTGCCGGTATGCTGATATCCAGGTATTGCGGATCGGCAGCGATACCGTCCACTGGGCCCGTACGTCCCCAGAATGTACCGACAATCACACGGACCTTTGTCCCATCATCATCGATGATTTCTGGAATATCAGTGCTTTGAACGTCCTGATAGCGCGGGGCGGCCATTTTCTGATCTGATGGCAGATTGCCCCACAGCTGGAACCCATGCATCTGACCGCTGGCCGACCCATTGGGCATTTCCTGATGTAGGATACCCGACCCGGCGGTCATCCACTGGACATCTCCGGCACCCAGCGTGCCGCTATTGCCCAGCGAGTCGCTGTGTTCGACTGTGCCGGACAGGACATAAGTGATCGTTTCGATGCCCCGATGCGGATGCCACGGAAAACCGGCCATATAGTCCAATGGGTTGTCATTCCGGAAATCATCGAACAGCAGAAACGGGTCCAGTTCCGACGGGTCCTGAAACCCAAACGCCCGGTGCAATTTGACGCCCGCGCCTTCCATTGTCGGGACCGCCTTGCGGAATTCCAAAGTTGGTCTGAGTGACATAAACGCCTCCTGATCCTTTGACCGGAACTTATGCGTCGGCCTCAGGCAGTCAATTTGCGCAGGAACACTGAAGCTGTGCGAAGATGCTCAGACAGGTGACGCGGTGCTGTCCTTTGCGTATCAAAGCGGTTAAAGCGGGCGGACAATCAGGAGAACAATATGCAAGAAGAAGTGCTGGCTACGGTCGCGGCCTCGGCACCGCGGCGCTGGACTGGGGTAGGGATGCTGGTCACGGTCGGGGCGTTGGTCATTTACGTCGCGTTGGCATCGCCGCCTGAGTTAGGCTGGCAGGTCTTCTTACTGGTTTCCGGGGCAGCCGCGTTCTGGTTAGCCCGTCGCATGTGGTACGCGACCGAAGACAGGATCGAGCTGACCCAATCCCAATTGCGCACAGGCTCGGGGCAGGTGATCTGCAATATCGAGGATGTCGAAGGCGTAGACCGGGGCGTGTTCGCATTTAAGCCATCAAATGGCTTCTTGGTAACCACTCATGCACGAAGCTCAAACCAGTGGGCGCCCGGTCTTTGGTGGCGTGTCGGACGAAGGATTGGCATAGGCGGCATGACAGCCGCCGCCGAGACCAAATACATGTCGGAAATGCTGTCGGCGATGCTTGCTGAAAAGAGTTAGACACCCAAGCAAGCAGGGTCGGTATTGACGATCTGGTCGAAAACACGAGGGTGTGTGAAGACCAGATTATCCATTTCAAAGTCAGCAAATTTGAATGCCATCTGGAATGGCGCTTTGTATGTATTGTTGGTTTCGACCAGTATCATTGAGCCGTTATCAGGCATTACCGGAAGCCGTTGTTTGATTTTCACGATCTCTGCGTCGGTCCATTTCTGATATCCAGTGCCCCGCACGCAGGACCATAGAACATCGTGGAGATCGTTATCACCATCATAGGTCAGATAGGTCACACGCATCGAGACCGGTGCCCTGGTATCAACCATGTTTTCCAGAAGGTCGTACATAGTGTTGATATACGCGGCGTTAACATCTTCAGCTTCGCGTGAGAGCACATCCGCAACTGCGTAGGCTCCTTTGATGTTGATCGCGCTTTGGCGATAGCTGTCATAATAGGTGTAAGACGCAAACATTGACCAGAACAGCAGCGGCAATATCAGCATTGCCTCGACCGATAAGGCGCCGTCTTCTCGTTTGAGAAAGCGGTTCAGCAGTGCATTGGGAAGGTTGCGATTTTCTTTGTTAATTCGAGGCATCGGCCACATCCACTGTTGTGTCAGATGAATCGTCAGGATCAGCTGATGAACCACCAAATGGTTCATGAACAAATACGGTCGTCGCCTGCAATTCCCATTGGCCGTCGTTGTCCTGCTTCGCAATGCCGCTCAGCATCGAAAGCCCAAAAACAGGTGAAACCTCAAGACAGGCGCGGATAATCATAAGCTCATTTGAAGTCCCTTGTTCAAAAACAACTTCGTCCGGCTTACGAATTGTCTCCGGAGTGTCGACGCAATAGGGGGTTGGATCCAACTGATTGCCGACCCGCGGATCAATAGACTTCATCTCGAGCGCAAGGTTTTCCGAGCAATTGGTTATCAGCGCTTCGTCACAGATCATTTTCTTCAGCAGCGCGTGATCCCATTCATCTTCCCCGTCAGGAAGGCGATTAAGCCGGACTTCCCGAATTGTCATATCCAGAGATCGTTCAAGATCGGCATGGTGGAAGGACTGCAATCCCAGATCCATGCCTGAATAAGCGACATACAGGAAGAATGGAAACCAGAAGATAAACTCGATAGACGAGTTTCCATCCTCATTCTTTCGAAATCTCCGAAGCCGATTCCGCAGTGTCTTTGTCATTGGGTCAGCCTCAGGTTTTGAATGGAGGTGCTGATTGAATCGAAGACGCGTTCAATCTGATTGCCGGTCGCTTCATAGTAACGGGCAGGTTTGATCGCGCAGTCTTTCAGCATCTGCTTAACACCGTAGGGTGCCTCAAAAGCGATCGAGAAGATGATGACATTATCTTCTTCAGCTTCTTCGCAGAGATCTACAACATTTGGATTTTTGGTCGAAGGACCAATTTCGGTCGTGGAGTCAGCTGCAAATTCTTCGCCGCGATCCCAGCCATAAGCGTGACGCAACATATTCCGAATTGCGTATTTTTCAGTATGCGCCCAGACATCGGGCCATTCCAGTTCTACCGGATCGGAATCTGTTGAAAGCCCTTCGGAGTCCTCGCGTGTTTGCGATCGATCCATCGAATAGCAGGTGCCGTTGTAGTAATCCGTACAGCGGTAGCGCATATAAGTCCCATTGCCATGGGCATGATCTTGGTATTTGTCGCGGGTCCAGCGCCTGTACGAACTGTCCCGTACAGTTGTGGCGACATTAGGCCAAGCCCAGCGGTCATACTCTTCATCGTAGATAGAATAAGTTTCGGCATCTTCATTCCAATAGATGTCCGAGGGGCCGTCATTATAAGGCGGATTCACTTTGTGCTGATAAGTGTTTTCACCATCCGTCATCAGCACCAGAACCTTGAGGGTGTCCGTGGTCTTGTTAGGGGCTGGCCGAATTGCGAACGAGTCCGGAATTTCTGAACTGTCCGCAATCTGAGCGATCAGCGGTTGGATACTATCGTCAAGCAAAGTTAGACCCCACTTGAGGCCCACATCGATCGAAGTCCAGCCGCTTGCCACAAGATTCTGGATCTGACCTTTCAGAATGTCAGGATCATTCTGGATTACCGTCATCTCTCGCCGATCTGTGGTGGTTTCAAGACGGCACGTATTGCTGGTTACCAACGTGTCGTTGAACCTTTTGTCGCTGGAGCCATTATCCTTGAAATGAAGAGTTTGCGGGACATAATCCCCTTTTGTGATGATGTTTCCTTCGTCGTCCACGATGTCGTAATAGTTGAAATCGGTCGTTGTGTAGTCCGAAGCCTGGAAATCGATGCAATTGGCCCTTTCGTTAGCCCCGATCGTGTTCAAAGCATTCATAAGATAGTCAGGCACCGACACCTGTTCCGAGTAGGGCACGATTGAGATCGACAATCTACCATCCTCAGATTTCAGGATCATCTCATCGATAAAGTCCTCAGCGGCACTTTTGAGGTTGGTCAGCTTTGTCCCGCGCATCGAACCCGAGACGTCCAGAACCAATGAAATTTCGACGTTACCAATCGATTCTTCGGCGATGCTGGTGGCGGTTGTATCAATGTAATCGACGCCACTCCATTTCATGAAGTGTGTCTCAATGCTCATGTCGGCGCTGGCTTCGACTTTCCGTTTTCCTTCAAGTTCTGCAACCTGAGTCACGGTTCCGTCGTCGTTTGTCGTGCATGTCTCGGGCTCGACCTTGATATTTTTGATGATATTCGTATCGAAACCTTCTTTGCGAATGTAATCATTCACCACGACCCGTGGGCAAAGCTCTTGGTCCAGGTCAGCTGCGGCAAGGACCGCGCGGTCCAGGGCGTATTGTAGCCTTACCCTTTCGCGATCATACCTCATGACGTCGACCGCGAACCCGGCCACGGTGAAGACAATCATGATCAGGAAAAGCGCAAGGATCGTCATCGTGCCTTCTGTCGAAGAAACAAAGTGCCGCAAGTGCCGCGAACAACTGTTTTCGCGGCAGAGACGGTTGAATTGGGCCTTCAAATCAAACTTGCGCATAATTGGTTCCTCGGTCGATCAGACACACTGATGCCAGCACTTCGCAACTTTAATAATTTACCCACGGATCGTGGCGAGATTTGGGCGCAGTGGACACTATGCTGCTCGTTTTTAACGAGATTCAGCTTTATTCCCGGTGTTATTGGTGGTTTTGTTTCGCGCCTTTGGACAATCGCGCGGCTTTCGTTAACGCCCGACTCACCAATGGAGCTGAAAAGTAAAGTTCACAAACTGATGAAAATACGTGCAGTTACTGATTGCGGTATTTGGCAAGCAGTGCGACAAAAAGTCATGACGTATCTCGTCTACCGGCACGGAGGATTTTATGACCGGCATTAAAGAACCCAGCTTTCGTGAGAGTGTTGATTTGATGTTCAACAGAGCGGCGTCTCTGATGGATTTGCCGCCCGGGCTAGAAGAGAAGATACGGGTTTGTAATGCCACCTACACCGTTCGGTTCGGGGTTCGTCTGCGGGGGCAGATCCACACCTTTACCGGATATCGTTCGGTTCATTCGGAACATATGGAGCCGGTAAAGGGTGGCATTCGCTATGCCTTGGCGGTGAACCAGGATGAGGTCGAAGCGCTCGCTGCGCTCATGACTTACAAGTGTGCACTGGTCGAAGCGCCCTTTGGTGGCTCGAAAGGGGGCCTTTGCATTGATCCTCGCCAGTATGAAGAACATGAGATGGAACAGATCACGCGTCGTTTTGCCTATGAGCTGGCAAAGCGCGATCTGATCAACCCATCTCAGAACGTCCCTGCGCCCGATATGGGAACCGGCGAGCGCGAAATGGCGTGGATGGCTGACCAATATGCGCGGATGAATACGACCGATATCAACGCGCGAGCCTGTGTGACAGGTAAACCGCTGAACGCGGGGGGCATCGCGGGCAGGGTCGAAGCAACCGGGCGCGGCATCCAATACGCGTTGCGCGAATTCTTCCGAAACCCGGAAGACGTCAAGAAGGCGAACTTGTCAGGCACGCTGGACGGAAAGCGCGTCGTCGTGCAGGGATTGGGTAACGTGGGCTATCACGCAGCCAAGTTCCTCAGCGAGGAAGACGGGTCGCGTGTGGTCGGCATCATCGAATGGGATGGCGCACTGTACAATCCCGACGGCATTGACGTAGAAGCCGTGCGGCAGTGGATCGTCAAGCATGGCGGCGTGAAAGACTATCCTGACGCCACGCATTCCGCCGAGGGTGGCGCTGTGCTTGAGGCAGAGTGTGACATCCTGATCCCGGCGGCGCTGGAGGGGGTAATAAACCTATCCAACGCCGAACGTATTAAGGCACCACTGATCATCGAGGCCGCCAACGGGCCTGTCACGGCGGGTGCTGATGAGATCATGCGCAAGAAAGGCACGGTGATCATTCCTGACATGTATGCAAACGCGGGTGGTGTGACCGTGTCCTATTTTGAATGGGTCAAAAACCTCAGCCACATCCGTTTTGGCCGGATGCAGCGGCGTCAGGAAGAAGCTCGGCATGAGTTGATCGTCAGCGAACTGGAACGGTTGGATCGGTATCTGGGTGACGCTTGGTCGATGTCTCCGGATTTCAAGGCCAAGTACCTAAAGGGCGCTGGCGAGTTGGAGCTGGTGCGTTCTGGTCTCGATGACACGATGCGCATTGCCTATCAGTCGATGAGCGAAGTCTGGCATGATCGCGCAGATGTCGACGATCTGCGCACGGCGGCCTATATCGTTGCGATCGACCGCGTCTCAAAAAGCTATCGCGCCAAGGGCCTCTGAGCGCACAGACAACAGAAGATTCTTGAGTGGCCAACCATCGGGTTGGCCATTTTTCATTTAGGTCGAAGTCGTCAGAGTGTGTGGATTGGTCGCCCAGCGACAAGTTTTCGTCGAAAACAGGAGTGGAACCGGATTCCGGCGTTGTTACTGCTGGGTGAAGTTGGTTTGATGCCGACACACCTGTAGGGAGTTCTGAATGCGTTTCTCCGGCTTACGTGTCCTGAAAGAGGGCCTGACCGGCAACAAAGGCTGGACGCCGCACTGGCGCGAGCCTGAACCGAAATCCGAATATGACATCGTCATTATCGGCGGCGGAGGTCATGGGTTGAGCACGGCCTATTATCTGGCCAAGGAACATGGTCTGACCAATATCGCTGTTCTGGAAAAGGGCTATATCGGTGGGGGCAATGTCGGGCGCAACACCACCATTGTGCGCGCGAACTACTTTTTGCAGGGCAATTCCGAGTTCTACTCGCACTCATTGAAGCTGTGGGAAGGTCTTGAGCAAGATCTGAACTACAATGTCATGCATTCGCAACGCGGGATCATCAACCTGTTCCATTCGGACGGGCAGCGTGATGCCGCTGCGCGCCGGGGCAACATGATGATCAGTCAGGGTGACGATGCTATCCTGCTCAATCGCGATGAATTGAGGCGGATGGTGCCCTATCTGAATTTCGATGACCTTAGGTTCCCTCTGTATGGCGGTCTCTACCACCCGCGCGGAGGTACAGCGCGACACGATGCAGTGGCCTGGGGCTATGCGCGCGGAGCGGACCAGCGCGGCGTGGATCTGATCCAGAACTGCGAAGTGACTGGTATTGATATCGAGAATGGCGTGGTGCGCGGTGTTCAGACCTCGCGTGGGCCGATCCGGGCCAAGAAGGTGGCGATGGTTGCTGCCGGGCGTTCAGGTCAGGTGGCGGCGATGGCTGGAATGAGGCTGCCGATTGAAAGCCATGTCTTGCAGGCCTTCGTGACCGAAGGTCTGAAGCCCTGCATCGATCATGTGGTGACGTTTGGCATGGGGCATTTCTATATCAGCCAGTCAGATAAGGGCGGTCTGGTCTTTGGCGGTGATCTGGATTTTTACGCCTCCTATGCGGCGCGAGGTAACTTGCCCACCGTCGAAAGCGTGATGGAGGCCGGGATGGCGCTGATGCCGATGATCGGCAAGGCGCGGGTGCTGCGATCCTGGGGCGGGATCATGGATATGTCGCCCGATGGCTCTCCGATCATAGACCGGACGGATATCGACGGGCTCTATCTGAATTCCGGCTGGAACTATGGCGGGTTCAAGGCGGTTCCGGGTTCGGGGAATGTGTTTGCGCATCTGATTGCGACGGATCGGTATCACGAGAATGCCACCGGCTTCCGACTGGATCGTTTCCGCACCGGGCGCGGGATTATCGATGAAGAGGGCAAGGGCTCTCAGCACAATCTGCATTGAGGGGCGCGATGTTGGATTTGGGTATTATTGAAAAGATCAAGAAGGGCGCGCGGCTATGAGGATCACCTGTCCATATTGCGGCGAGCGGGATCGGCGCGAATTCTACTATCGCGGGGCGGCAGTGGATCTGGACCGACCGGCCCCGGATGCCGGTGAGGCGGCTTGGGATGATTTTGTCTACCAACGGGAAAACCCGGCAGGGCCGACACGAGAGCTTTGGTATCACGAAGGCGGGTGCGGTGCATGGATCGTGGTCACACGAAACACGGTCACGCATGAGATGATCGACGCGCAGCCGGCATCGGAGGAGCGGGCATGAGGATCGATGGAAAGGGTCTTATCGATCGTACGCAGTCGATTCCGTTTGTTTTCGATGGTGCCAGCTATAGCGGCTATGCGGGCGACACCCTGACTTCAGCGCTTTTGGCGAATGGCGTGCGACTGATGGGGCGTTCGTTCAAGTACCACCGGCCTAGGGGTGTGCTGAGCGCAGGCAGCGAAGAGCCGAATGCGCTGATGACCTTGGGGGCAGGCGCAGGTCAAGAACCAAATATTCGCGCCACGATGCAAGAGATCTATCCGGGACTTGAAGCGCGCAGCCAGAATCGCTGGCCCAGCCTGAGTTTCGATTTGATGGGGATCAACGATCTGGCTTCGCCGTTTTTGGGCGCGGGTTTTTACTACAAAACCTTCATGTGGCCAAAAAGCTTTTGGGAAAAGCTATACGAGCCGATCATTCGGCGTGCCGCCGGGTTGGGCGCGCTGTCGGGCGAAGACAATGCCGACAAGTACGAAAGCGCTTATGCCTTTTGCGATCTGCTGATTATCGGGGCAGGGCCTGCGGGGCTGATGGCCGCACTGGTCGCTGGTCGTGCCGGCGCGGACGTCATTCTGGCCGACGAAAACAGTCGCGTGGGTGGGCGTCTGCTGGCCGAGACCTATGAGGTCGACGGAAAACCGGGTCCCGTTTGGGTTGACGAAATGCTGGCCGAATTAGCCGCGATGGACAATGTCCGCATCATGACCCGGACCACTATCGCAGGTGCCTATGACCAAGGTACCTTTGCGGCGTTGGAACGCGTTTTTCACCATACGGATCACCGCCCCAACGGGGCGCCGTTGGAAACCTATTGGCGGATCGTGGCCAAGCGGTCAGTTCTGGCGGCAGGCGCGCTGGAGCGCCCGGTCGCATTCCGCAACAATGATCGCCCGGGGATCATGACCGCTGGCGCGGTGCGGGCGTATCTAAACCGATGGGGTGTCAGCCCGGGCCGCAATGTGACGATCTTCGGAAATACTGACGATATCCATCGCACTGCTCGTGATTTGTTGGATGCTGGTGTCCATGTGGCGGCTGTGATCGATAGCCGCCATGACGCGCCCTTGTCTGACGACTACGAGGTTCTACGCGGGGCGCAAGTTTGTAACAGTTCGGGCCGTAAGGGGCTGGAGGCGATTACAGTGCGCCGCGCCAGTGGAGAAGAAC
The DNA here is from genome assembly GCF_056532525.1 of Ruegeria sp. I3. Lineage (NCBI taxonomy): Bacteria > Pseudomonadati > Pseudomonadota > Alphaproteobacteria > Rhodobacterales > Roseobacteraceae > Ruegeria > Ruegeria sp. I3. The sequence continues at coordinate 106,903 of NZ_JBQFNI010000002.1, forward strand.
GGATACACACGGATTGCCTTGCCATGACAGGGGGCTGGAATCCTTCGGTTCATCTAACGTGTCACATGAATAGCCGCCCGATCTGGAAGCGTGAGATCGAGGCCTTTGTGCCAACGCCGGGGGCCGTGCCGGGCATGGTGACAGCGGGTGCGTGCAACGGATCTTTCTCAATTACAGCCTGCCTTCGTGAAGGGATTGAGGCAGCCAAAGGCGTGCTCGGCGATCTTGGCTACAAGGCCTCGAAGACTGTGCCACCGCAGGCCGAGGATACGCCATACGAGATCACGCAGCTTTGGGCCGTTCCCGGCAAAGGGCGCGCGTGGCTGGATTTCCAGAACGATGTTACAGTAAAAGACGTCAAACAGGCCGCGACTGAGAACTTCCGGTCAGTCGAGCACATGAAGCGCTATACGACGCAAGGTATGGCGACGGATCAGGGCAAGAATTCGAACGTGGCGGCGTTGGCCATTCTAGCGGACGTCACCGGGCGCGCGATACCCGAAACCGGAACCACGACGTTCCGCCCTCCGTATTCTCCTATCGCCATTGCCGCGCTGGGCGCTGGGGCTGAAGGCAAGGGTTTCAAACCGCAACGCTTTATCACTTCGCACAAAGCGACCGTAGCGCGGAAAGCTCCGTTGGTTGAGGCCGGGCTGTGGTATCGCCCCAGCTATTTCCCAAAGGATGAAGAAACCACGTGGCGGCAATCCTGTGACCGTGAGGTCAATATGGTGCGTCAGGCCGTCGGGGTGTGCGATGTCTCGACGCTTGGCAAGATTGACATACAGGGGCCGGATGCGGGGGCGTTTCTGGACTTCGTTTATTCGAACATGTTCTCGACCCTCAAAGTTGGCCGAACGCGATATGGCCTGATGTTGCGTGAGGATGGATTCGTCATGGATGATGGCACCACCGCGCGGCTGGGAGAGACGCATTACCTGATGACCACCACCACAGCAGGTGCTGGCGATGTAATGAAGCATCTGGAGTTCGTTCATCAGGGACTGCGCCCTGATCTGGATGTCTCGTGCATCTCGGTCACTGAACAGTGGGCACAGTTTGCCGTGGCCGGACCAAAATCGCGTGAATTGTTGAACGATCTGCTGGACACACCTCTTGATGAAGAAAGCTGGCCCTTCATGGCTTGCGGATCGATCTCGGTGCTGGGTGTGCAGGGGCGTTTGTTCCGGATCTCGTTCTCGGGCGAGCATGCATATGAAATCGCTGTGCCTGCGCGCTATGGCGCGACCCTGTTCGATATTTTGACCGAGCGGGCTGAGACACTGGGCGGTGGTCTTTATGGGATGGAAGCGCTGAACGTTCTTCGCATCGAAAAGGGCTTTATTACGCATTCCGAGATCCACGGACGGACAACTGCCTATGATATCGGCATGGGTCGGATGGTGTCGCAGAAGAAGGATTGCATCGGCAAAACCATGTCGCAACGTCCAGGGCTTGAAGAGCCGGGGCGCGAGCGGTTGGTCGGGCTCAAACCCATTGGCGAAAGCAAGGAATTGCTGGCGGGTGCGCATCTTTACCGGGAAGAGGCCGAGCCGGTGCGCATCAATGATCAGGGCTATCTGACCTCCGTGTGTTATTCCCCGACGCTGGAAACGATGTTGGGCTTGGGCTTCCTGGCGGACGGGCCTGAGAGGTATGGAGAAATCGTGAAAATGGTCGATCATCTGCGCGGCGTGACAACCCTGTGTGAAGTGGTGAACCCGGTTTTCTTTGACCCCGAAGGAGGGCGCGTCCGTGGATAATCTGACCGCCAAAACACCCTGCGACGGGTTGCTGCCTTTGACCTTCGGCTCTGTAACGCTCAGCGAAGAGGATGCGGGCGCGATCCATTCGATCTCACCTTTCAAGGGTAAGCAAAAGGCGCTATCCGAAGCTTTGAAAGCAGCGCACGGGATGGCCTATCCATCGGCCAATCGCGCAACGGGTAAGGCTGGCGCGCGGGCGATCTGGTTCGGCCCGGCGCATGCGATGCTGATCGGGCCGTCTCCTGATGCGACCCTGACCAAGAATGCGGCCATTGTGGACCAATCAGATGCCTGGGCTGTGGTCCGGTTAGAGGGTGCTGATGTCGAAGACGTACTGGCGCGCGTAGTGCCTATTGATCTGCGTAAGGCGAACTTCAAGCGCGGCCACTCCGCCCGGACCCTGCTGTGCCACATGACCGCTTCGATCACGCGCGTTGGGGAGAACACGTTTCAGATCATGGTCTTCCGATCCATGGCTGAGACACTGGTTCACGATTTGAAAAGGGCGATGGAAGGCATCGCCGCGCGCGGGTAAGCTGCGCTGAAAGAAACGAATCTTCGGAGATCCCCATGTTGCGTATCGCTATCGTTGCGGCCGTGCTGGCCACGCCAGTGGTTGCACAGGAAACCAAGGAACAGAGCTGCAAGTATCAGGCCGACGTTGTTGCAGCGATACAGAAAGCACGACTTGACCGGGTCAAGGAACGCGATGTGGCGCAGGCGGTGGCCGACAGTGGTCCTACCTGGCCCGAGAACTACAATGCCGCTGTTCCGCTGATCACGCCTTGGGTATATGAGCAGAAGATGCGCGACGTGCGTAAGAAGGATCTCGGAGCTGCGTGGCTGGAGTTGTGTTTACAACAATAATCCACAGTCAGATCATTTCTCTGTGGACAACCGCGCGCCATCCCCTTGGCGCGCGTTTTCATTTCTGGCAGGTTTGACCCATGTCTTTGCCCCCCGGATTTCTGGATGAACTGCGAACGCGCCTCAGCCTGTCTCAGGTTGTTGGGCGTAAGGTCATGTGGGACCAGCGCAAATCCAATCAGGGCAAGGGGGATATGTGGGCGCCTTGTCCCTTTCATCACGAAAAGACCGCCTCGTTCCACGTCGATGACCAAAAGGGATTCTATTATTGCTTTGGCTGCCACGCCAAAGGGGACGCGATCAGTTTTGTGAAAGAGACCGAGAATGTCTCTTTCATAGAAGCCGTGGAAATTCTGGCGCGCGAGGCCGGGATGCCGATGCCCGCGCGTGATCCCAAGGCGCAGGAAAAGCATGACCGCCGTTCACAGCTGGCCGAGGTGATGGAACAGGCTGTGCAGTTCTTTCGTTTGCAACTCAAGACTGGGGCAGGGGCGGCGGCACGTGATTATTTGACACGTCGCGGTCTTGACGCGAAGGCGCTGGACCGTTGGGAAATCGGTTTCGCACCCGAGGGCTGGCAGGCTCTGTGGGATCATCTAACCGGTAAGAATGTCTCCGAGGACCTGATCCTTGGGGCCGGGCTGGCCAAGCCGTCGAACAAAGGTAAGAAACCCTATGATACGTTCCGCAACCGCATCATGTACCCGATCCGCGACCCGCGCGGGCGGTGCATTGCGTTTGGTGGCCGGGCGATGGATCCCAATGACAACGCCAAATACCTGAACTCGCCCGAGACCGATCTGTTCGACAAAGGCCGCAGCCTCTACAACCATGGCCCCGCACGACAGGCGGCAGGCAAGGGGCAGCCTTTGGTTGTGGCCGAGGGCTATATGGACGTGATCGCTTTGGCTGAGGCCGGGTTTGGCGCGTCGGTTGCGCCATTGGGGACTGCGATTACCGAGCATCAGTTGCAACTACTTTGGCGCATCTCTGACGAGCCGATCATCGCTTTGGATGGCGATACGGCAGGGCTGCGTGCGGCGATGCGAGCGGTCGATTTGGCACTGCCGTTGCTGGAAGCGGGCAAATCCTTGCGTTTTGCCTTGATGCCCGAAGGCAAAGATCCCGACGATTTGCTGCGCGCCGAAGGTTCGGGGGCGGTGCAGGGTGTGCTGGATGCTGCAATCCCGATGGTCAAACTGCTCTGGCAACGCGAGACGGAAGGCAAGGTCTTTGACAGCCCCGAACGCAAAGCGGCGCTGGATAAATCCCTGCGAGAGAAGATCAAGCTGATCCGCGACCCCTCGATCCGATCGCACTACGGGCAGGAAATTAAGGACCTGCGCTGGCAATTGTTTCGCCCACAGCGACAATCGCAAAATCGCCCGTGGCAACCGCGCGGAAAATGGCAGCCGCAGGCACAGCCTGCCACGCCAGGCGCACGGGCGTCATTTCTGGCCTCGGCTGAGAATGCGGATATTCAACTGCGCGAAGCGGCAATTCTCGCGATTGCCATCCTGAATCCACAAGTTGTCGTGCAATTCGAAACTCAGCTGGAAGAAATGGTTTGCCACGACCCTGATCATGCGGCCTTGCGGGGAGCAATCCTGCGCCATGCCATCGACGATCCGGACAATCTGCAGGATCACATCATGCAAACTTTGGGACCGGAACCCCTTGAAAACCTGCTGGCCCTTCGCCATGTCGCAGTGATCCCCTGTGTGTACAAACCGGGCGACGTTGAAAAGGCCGAGATGACGCTGGCCGAGGAACTCGCAAAGATCAAAGCGCTCCAGGGGTTGGATGCTGAGATTGCCGAAGCGGCAGAGGAATTGTCTGATCTGGCCGATGAGGCGCTGACATATCGGCTGGCGCAAGCCGCCGAAGAGCGCAACCGTACAAGCCGCAGCCAGAACGAAGACAGGGCCGTTTTCGACATCGCCGACAATGGTGCGCGAATCAACCGCGATGAGAAAGACGCGTTTGAGGCCATCACGTCTGGCATCAAATTCGAACGGAAACATCGATGAAGTGGTGTTTTCGTAAGGCACTGGAAAAGAAAAACGGGTAAACGGGTGGCCGAATCACTTCTACGCGCTAATGATTCGGTTCAAACGAATCACCCATCCCTGCAGGAGCATTGAATGGCCGCCAAGGATACGAACGAAGACCGCAAATCCGACGAGCAGGAACAGGAAATCTCGCTGGACATGAGCCAGGCCCAGGTCAAGAAGATGATCGCCGAGGCTCGCGAGAAAGGTTACATCACCTACGACCAGCTCAATCAGGTTCTGCCGCCTGATCAGGTCAGCTCGGAACAGATCGAAGATGTTATGTCGATGCTGTCCGAGATGGGCATCAACATCATCGAAGATGAAGAAGCCGAAGAAGAAGAAAACAAAGGTTCGACCGAACTGGTCACCACCGAAGGCCCGCGCGAGGTTGCGCTGGCTGGTGCCGCAACCGAAAAGCTGGATCGCACCGATGACCCCGTACGCATGTATCTGCGCGAGATGGGTTCAGTCGAACTGCTGAGCCGCGAGGGCGAGATTGCTATCGCCAAGCGGATCGAAGCCGGTCGGAACACCATGATCGCTGGTCTGTGCGAAAGCCCGCTGACCTTCCAAGCGATCACCATCTGGCATGACGAACTTTTGTCCGAAGACATTCTGCTGCGGGACGTCATCGATCTGGAAACCACTTTCGGCAACCAGATGGATGAAGACGGCGAGGTTGAAGAGCCGGTTGTCGATACCTCATCGGTGCAGGCGGCCAAGCCTGCCAAGGATGAGGGGCCGGAGCTTGACGCTGACGGCAACCCGATTGCCAATGATGATGACGATGATGACGACGATCAGGCCAACATGTCCCTGGCCGCGATGGAAGCAGCGCTGAAGGATCAGGTTCTTACCACGCTGGAACGCATCTCGACCGACTTCGCTATGCTGTCCGAAATGCAGGACAGCCGGATTTCTGCGACGCTGAATGAGGATGGCACTTTCAGCGCGAAGGACGAAGAAACCTATCAGAAGCTGCGCGCTGAGATTGTTGAACTGGTGAATGGTCTTCACCTGCACAACAACCGGATCGAAGCTCTGATCGACCAGCTTTATGGCATCAATCGCCGGATTATGTCACTGGACAGCTCGATGGTGAAGCTGGCTGACCAGGCTCGCATCAACCGTCGCGAGTTCATTGATGCTTATCGTGGGCGCGAGCTGGATCCGAACTGGTTGGCTGAAATGGCTGAAAAGCCGGGTCGGGGTTGGCAGATGTTCATCGAACGCTCGACCGAGAAGGTCGAGGAACTGCGCAACGACATGGCCCAAGTCGGTCAGTATGTCGGTCTGGATATCCCTGAATTCCGCCGCATCGTGCAACAGGTTCAAAAGGGTGAGAAAGAGGCGCGGCAAGCCAAGAAAGAAATGGTCGAGGCCAACCTGCGTCTGGTGATCTCGATTGCCAAAAAGTACACGAACCGCGGCCTGCAATTCCTTGATCTTATTCAGGAAGGTAACATCGGCCTGATGAAGGCGGTGGACAAGTTCGAATACCGCCGCGGCTACAAGTTCTCGACCTATGCGACCTGGTGGATCCGTCAGGCGATCACGCGTTCGATCGCGGATCAGGCCCGCACGATTCGTATTCCGGTTCACATGATCGAAACGATCAACAAGCTGGTCCGGACAGGTCGTCAGATGCTGCATGAGATCGGCCGCGAGCCGACGCCCGAAGAATTGGCCGAAAAGCTGCAGATGCCGCTTGAGAAGGTTCGCAAGGTGATGAAAATCGCCAAGGAACCGATCAGCCTCGAAACGCCCATTGGCGACGAGGAAGACAGCCAGTTGGGCGATTTCATCGAGGACAAGAACGCCGTGCTGCCACTGGACAGCGCCATTCAGGAAAACCTCAAGGAAACCACCACACGGGTTCTGGCCTCGCTCACGCCGCGTGAGGAACGGGTACTGCGGATGCGTTTCGGCATCGGCATGAACACTGACCACACGCTGGAGGAGGTGGGCCAGCAGTTCAGCGTGACCCGCGAACGTATCCGTCAGATTGAGGCGAAAGCCCTGCGGAAACTGAAACACCCCAGTCGGTCACGAAAATTGCGATCCTTCCTGGATCAGTAAGTCAAAGGCGCCCCGGGGCGCCTTTTTCTTTGGCCCGCTCACAATGGCCGATCTTCAATTCAATTTGGCGAGATATCACAAGGTTTCCGGCGGTGTCATCTTTATATCGCCGCTGTCCACTCATGGGCAGGCCGGGGCGAGGCTATGGGGCTGATGACCCCCGGCTACTTTTCAGATTCATGAAAGTGGATGCGAGACCCGTTTGCGGAACGCAGTCGGGGCCTGACCTGTCCAGCGTTTGAAGGCAGTGGAAAACGCGGCCTGATCGGAATAGCCCAATGAGTACGAGATTTCAGATAGATGCATGCCGTTCTTGATGAAGGTCTGCGCCAGATCACATCGCAAATCTTCGACAACTTCACGATATGAGGTGCCTTCGTCTGCCAAACGGCGGGCCAGCGTGCGGGGGCTGAGGCCGAGCTGTGAGGCGGCGTCTTCCACCTGAACAATGCCCCCCGGCATCGCACCTGTGATCAGTCCTTCGATCTGTGACCGGGTTTTCTGTTTTGGGGATTGTCTTTCGGCCAGCAAACGTTCGCCATATTCAACCAGATGCGCGCGCAGGCTTGGATCGTAGGTTGGGATCGGTGTTTCCAGCGAGGGCAGCGACAGGATGATTTCCAGACGCTCGGCCCCGAAGGTCACCGGGAAACCTCCAATCTTCTGGTATGTGGCTTCATGTTGCCCTACCGTGTGTTGAAACCGCATCTCAATCGGATTCAGATTGAGTTGAGTCAACGCCCGCATCCGGGCGACCGCGCCAAACAGGAGAAACTCGGTCCGCCGATGATAGCGGGAAAAGCTCGGGTCTTTCCAATCGGCCTCAAGCGAGGCGGCGTTACCTGAAACGCGCAGACTGAAGGCCAGGGCAGGGTCGATGATGCCATGAAACCGCGCCGTATTCTCGATCACCTGCTTCAGATCACGAGAGTATTTGCTGATATAGGCCGTGATACTGGAAGAAGAACTGTATTCCAGACCTGCGCGCGCACCAAAGCTGATATCGCCAAGTGCATCGCAGGCGTGCCGGACAAACAGCGCTTCTTTGTGGGCGCTGTACCTTTTGGCAGGCGGTTCAATATCGCTGCGGGTCAATGCGCAGTCACTCAGGACCTGTTCCACCACGGTCGCGCTTGCGTGATCCTCAAGGGTCCGTGTCAGCAATTGAATGCGTGAAATGTCGACGTCCATCACCCAGCCCAAAAAACGCGTTACTGTAATACCGTTACCCTAGCGGCAAACCGTGGCAATGCGCCAGCCTCGGTGCTGATACCCAGGAATTGACCGCAACTCACAAAGATATGGCAGAAATGGCCATGTCCGTAGCCTTGGCCAATAGCTACATGACCGGTGTTGTCGGGTCAGCGCCTTTTGGGGAAAAGGTCAGAGCCTGAGCGAGCGGTCCACCAAGCCGTTTCAACGGGTTCCCCGGCACGCCCCTCTCATTCTTCTGGTCAGTCATGTCGCATTGCTGCGGCGCATTCGACGTGACAGCATCACGGGGAACCTTTTGTTATTTCTTGATCTCTCGTGGCTGATGATCTTTCCATCGATACAGATTTGATCGTCTTCGACGGTGAATGCGTGCTGTGTTCAGGGTTTTTTCACTTCATGTTGCGCCATGATCGAGATCAGAAATTTCTATTTGCAACTGCGCAGTCACCGCTTGGGCAGCAGCTTTATACTCTCCTGAACCTGCCGACAGACGAATTTGAAACCAATTTGGTGATCGTCAAAGGAAAGGTGCACCAAAATCTCGACGCATTTGCCGCTGCGATGCGTGCATTATATGTTCCGTGGCGGGTATTGTCCTTGTGTCGATACCTGCCGAGGTTTCTGAAGAACCCGCTGTACCGGATGATTGCCCGTAACAGATATGCGCTATTTGGGCGGCGGGATGAGTGCCTAGTTCCTGATCCTTCTCTCAGATCGCGGTTTGCCCAAGATGGATTCTGATCGTGATCCATTCCTGCAGGCGCTGGGTATAGATGAAGCTGTGCCTGGATTGGTCAGGGATTTGCACAGCGGGGAAGGTCGCTACTCTGGTCGATGCAGCATTCAGCGTGGCCGAGGCGTTTTGGTCGCTCTGGCACTTCGCATCGGGCGATTTCCACCTGCGGGCGAAGATTTGCCGGTCACCCTTACGATCCGAAAGTCCGGCGCATATTGGCAATGGGAACGGGATTTCGCAGGCCACAAAACGCGTTCACGGATCACTTTTGATCCGCTGTGTGGCATGGTGCGGGAACAGATCGGCGGGCTGACAATATGGTTGCAGCCGGTGAGAACTGATAAGGGGCTGACCATTGAGATCCGCCGCCTCGCTTTATTTGGCATTCCGTGTCCGGGGTTTCTTTTGCCACGTTCCGGATCGACCGAGGCTGAGGACGTACAATTGAGGTTTCGCTTTGACATTTCGGCGAAAGCACCGGGATTGGGACACCTGATCCGCTATCAGGGATGGTTAGAGCCTGTTCACGAACCACGTGGGTCAAGCTGACATGATCGTTAGTTCGCTGTGCTGACGATGGCGACGCACTAGTCTATATTTCACATGGAAACAGGAAGATGGTCACGATGAAACAGACAATACTTTGCGCATTTGCAGCACTGCTTATGACCAGCTCTGCGGGCGTTGTCGATGCAGCGCCGAACGGTTATCGAACAGAACCGATGAGCGGCACAGACTTCGAGGTCATTCCAAGGACACGTCAGGATACTGATGGATATTGGTGCGCCGCTGCTGATTTTGCCCGCCGGAAATTGGGTGCTGGGTGGCAGCAACAAATCTACGTTCTGCGCGGCTACGGCCCCAGCGTGACAACGGGACGCCGGACGGCGGTACAGTTCACACTGAAACAACCCGCCAATGTCCCGCAGAAAGGCAGCTTTTCGGTCACAGCCGGGTTCCAGCCGGGTGACAGCATGTCGGTACAGGGCGCAAATGCACGGTGCGGCGTCCGTCCGTTTATCAATTGACCTGCGATGCAGACAGAATTCTCGATCCAGACACAGGGCGTGGGGCTCTATGAGATTACCGCCTCTGTGCGCAGTTGGCTGAGGCCGGTTTCGGACGGTTTGCTGACGCTCTTTGTGCGCCACACTTCTTGTTCGCTGCTTATTCAGGAAAACGCCGACCCCGAGGTGCAGACTGATCTGCGCGCATTCTTTGATCGGCTGGTGCCGCAATCGGATCATCCGTCGATGGCTTATCTGCGCCACACCTATGAGGGGCCGGACGACATGCCAGCCCATATCAAGGCCGCGATGATGCCTGTTTCGCTGTCGATACCGGTGTCAGATGGGGTACCTGCGCTGGGCACATGGCAGGGGATATATCTGTTTGAACACCGCAACGCGCCGCATGAAAGAAAGGTCGCTGCGCATTTTGGGTGACGCTTTATATTGGGGTGGAAAATTCCGACTACCCAAACTCTAGAGGCTGTCCTATAGTTGTGGATAAGTAAGCCGCAGCGCTTACAAAAAGTGGCCAGCTAGGGACGAGGAGACGGCGGATGCGCTGCCCGTTTTGCGGAAATATCGATACTCAGGTCAAAGATTCACGCCCGGCAGAGGATCACGTCGCGATCCGTAGACGACGGTTCTGCCCGGCCTGCGGCGGACGGTTCACCACCTATGAACGCGTGCAACTGCGTGATCTGGTCGTCATCAAAACCAACGGTAAGCGCGAAGACTTCGACCGCGACAAGCTGGAACGCTCGATCCGTATTTCGATGCAGAAGCGGCCCATTGATCCCGATCGGATTGATCAGATGATCTCCGGTATCGTGCGCCGTCTTGAAAGCATGGGGGAAACCGATATCCCTTCGAATAAAATCGGTGAAATTGTAATGGAAGCGCTGGCCCGGATTGATACGGTCGCATATGTTCGCTTTGCGAGTGTGTACAAGAATTTCCAGGCGGCCGATGATTTCGAGGAGTTTGTCCACGAGTTGCGCCCGCCGCAACCTTCGACGGATGAGTGAGCGATACAGATAAGCGATATATGGCGCTGGCCCTATCATTGGGGCGGCGCGGCCAAGGCACCTGCTGGCCGAACCCGTCCGTCGGGTGTGTCGTCGTGCGCGATGGACGCATCGTTGGTCGCGGCTGGACGCAGCCCGGGGGTCGTCCGCATGCAGAACCTATGGCTCTGACGCAGGCGGGTGAGGCCGCGCGAGGTGCCACCGCTTATGTCTCGCTTGAACCCTGTTCACACTACGGAAAGACGCCGCCCTGTGCCGAGGCATTGATTGAGGCCGGTGTTGCCCGTGTGGTTTCGGCGATCGAAGACAGCGATCCTCGGGTCGCTGGGCAAGGGTTTGCCATGTTGCGCGAGGCCGGGATTGAGGTCACCACCGGTATTCTGGCGGAACAGGCGGCACGCGACCACGCAGGGTTTTTCCTGAAAACCGAGCAGGGCCGCCCGTTTGTGACTTTGAAACTGGCCAGCAGCTTTGATGGACGGATTGCTACGGAAACCGGGCACAGTCAGTGGATCACAGGTCCAAATGCTCGCCGCGCAGTGCATGCGATGCGTGCGCGCCACGATGCGGTGATGGTTGGGGCAGGGACAGCGCGCGCCGATGACCCGTCGCTGACAGTTCGTGATCTGGGCGTGCAGCATCAGCCGGTGCGCGTGGTGGTCTCGCGCCATCTAGATCTGCCCTTGATGGGGCAACTTGCGCGAACCGCGTCCGATATCCCTGTCTGGCTCTGTCACGGCCCCCACCCAGACCCCGAGCGTGCGCGCGCATGGGAGGGGTTGGATGCCCGTCTGATCCCTTGTGCGCTGGATGGTCATCACGTGGATGCGGCTGATCTGTTGCAGCAGCTTGGGCAGGCCGGATTGACGCGTGTCTTTTGCGAAGGCGGATCAGCATTGGCTGCATCTTTGCTAAAGGGCGATCTGGTCGATGAGTTGGTCGGTTTTACAGCGGGGCTGACCATCGGGGCCGAAGGTCTGTCCGCGATCGGGGCACTGAGGCTTGATACTCTGGATACTGCCCCCCGATTTGATCTGATCGAAACACGGGTCGTAGGCGGCGATATCCTACATCGCTGGGCGCGCGTGACGCACTAGCCTTCAGCGCCACCAATGCGCATGCGTCGCCAGTGCGCCCTGAAATTTGGACAAGATGCGATTTACGGGTCCGGTAAGGGATGGCGTACCCTGCGCAAGCCGTTCGACCGCGATTTCGACGGGGCAGGTCTGTCCCGTCACCGGATCGAGATAGCGGGGGTAGTCAATCAGCGTTGCGTGCACCAATCCCATCAGCGAAGGCCGCGCGCCACGTCGCGCAGGCACTGCCCCCAGATCACTCGTCAGCCCCCAACCGGCATAGAAAGGCGCACCGAGAGTGGTGACCCGGACGCCACGCAGCAAAGCCTCGAACCCCAGCAGAGAGGTCATAGTCCAGACCTCATCCACCTGTCCAAGCAGGGTGGCAGGATCGGTGCCTTCTACGATGACATCGGCCAGATCGGTTTCGATCTTGCCGTCGCGCAGACCTGCTTCGACATCCGGGTGCGGTTTATAGATCAACACAGCGTCGGGATTGGCCTCGCGCGCCGCGCGCAGCAGATCGAGATTGGTGCGGTTATTGCTTGTTCCCAGCCGGATTGAGGCGTCATCTTCTACCTGACCTGGCACCAGAATACGATGCCCCGTCGGTAGGTCCGGGGCGGGGTGGCCGATGTTGTACTTGCTTAGGCCCTCGGTCAGCAGCCGGGCTGTCAGCCGCTCGGCGCGGAGCCTCTGATCAGGGCGCAAGGTTTCGCGCGTGGTGATCCATTCTTCCAGGCGGCTGGGATGCGTTGGATCGTAGTAGATGCCGATATCATCGGTCACCAGCGACAGCGGTGGAACCAGCTCCGCGCCCAACCCGCGGGATCGTAAAAAGCCATCCTCAATCCGGGTTGCATTCAGCGTCTCACCGGCTCGGCTGGCCCAGACCATATGGGGTTGTTTGGTGTTCTCTGGCTGCTCGGCCACGAAACGCACCTTATGGTGCTGGCCGAAAATGCGTTGCAGGTGGCGGCGTTTCCATACCCGCATCCCGGAGGCGGTCCAGCCTTTGTGGTCCTGCCGCCAGGCCCGGGTTTGCGCCTCAAGCGTATCGAGCACGCATTCCAATTCGCACAGGCGATCATGGTAGGGATCGTACCAACGCGGATACAAGATCATCGCAGCTGCAAAAAGCTGCGCCCGCGTAAGATTCCGTTGGCGACGGAGCAGGGGTGCATCATCTTGCGTCAGCCCCCACCCAGCGTAGAATGGTTGCCCGAACACGCGAGGTTTGTGCCCGGCCAATATCGCCTCAAATCCCATCTGCGAGGACAGCGTGTAAACCCCGATGGCCCCTTCAAGCAGCGACCATGGACTTATCGGGCTGTCGAGGATCGATATTCTGTGACTCAGATCCTGATCGGAAAAGTATCCCTTGCGGTGGCCTGCCGTGGTTTCGGGGTGGCTTTTGATGAGGATGCGTGCGCCGGGGTTTTCCTCTTGCGCGATTACCAGCATCTCGCGGAACCGTGCATAGTCGCCGTTGCTTGCGGTGACGGCAGCATCTCCCTGCGTCTGGTCGATCACTAGAACGTAGCCAGGATCGGGAGGCGTCAGATCAAGGTCAAAGGCCGAGTATTTGCTCAGATGCAGCTCTCGGATGCGCGCGATTGCGCCTCGCGCGCGATCCAGCAGGGCGGTGTCATCCAGCGGATGCGTGGCTAACAGAGTTTCCAGATCCGAAGGCACACTCGGATCAAAATGCAGACCCGATCGATCCAACAACAGACCCATGGGTGCCTCACCGCTTCGTCCAGGGTGCAGAGACCGCAGGAACGCGTCTTCGACCCTCAGGACGGGCACATCGCGTTTCTGCGCGATACCCATGCCCCGATGGGCTGTCGGGCTGTTGCCCCAGACCCCGACCAGATCGTCTGGCTGTGGCAGACCAAGCCGGATGTCATACCCGGCCAGAGACAATATACGACGCAGCCGCGACTGTGACAGGAACCCACCGTTGTAAACAAAAAGCCGGGAGCGTTCGCCCCCGGCCGTGTTCTCCGATTCAGAGAGCATTCATCAGTTACCCGTAAGCGTCGCCACATTCGCAAATGGCGTCAGACCTCCAGCAATCAGCGAGACAGATTTGCTCCACTGTGCATATGGGGCCTCGGTGACGTATATCGTGTCATCGTCTCGGATCACGAAATCGCGGGCGATGAACAGGCCATTGGGCGCGGTCAGGTTCAGCAAATAGATCATGCGCTGATCACCCTGTAGCTCGGGACGTCCCATGACATTGCGCGCCACATCCTGCCGTTCCTCACGCAGAACAAAAATACCGGTCGGGTCTGAAGATAGCGGCTGTAGGCCTCCGACCTGAGCCAGCGCCTCAAGGGCAGATAAGTCCTGACTTTCAAAGGCCACGCGGGATTGCCCGCCGGTCGAGCCCAGCGCGATGTATGAGCGGCTGTCCTGTTCGACCAGAATGCGATCGCCGCCGCGCAGGGCGATATCGGTTTCCGGGTTGCGGAACAGATCGTCGTACCAGATGGTTCCTCTTTGCTTGCCCCTGATCACAGTGACCAATGCGATATCGGATGCAACTGCCACCCCGCCTGCTTGCGCGAGCATGGTCGACAACGAGCCAGTTGGTCGCTCAATCGGATAGATTCCCGGCGCGCCGATAGTTCCGGTCAGAGAAACGGTCGACCCATCGCCCGGAGTACGCGACACTTGGACCTGCGGATCCGGAGTCTGTTCTTCCAGCTTCGAGGAAATCAACGTGCGGAGCTGTTCGGGCGTATTGCCCGCTGCACGCAGCCGCCCTGCATAAGGAACAAATATGTAACCTTCGCTGTCGACCTGCACCTGATCCAGAACGGTTGCGCCACCGGCTGCGGAACTTAGCAACCCATCCTCGACATTTTCCCAGATGCTGAGACTCAGAATATCGCCGGGGCGTACGGTATCGGATGCGACGCTTTGCGCGCTGCGGAAGGATTTCGAAAACCCGTATTGCGGAATCACCGATGTGGCCCGCGCAACACGGTCGTCGACCTCAACCACAAAGGCGTTACCCCCGTTTTCGACCGACCCGGCTAGAATTTCGTTTTTGTTCGGTCCGGATTTGGGAAGCTGGCATGCTGCCAGCAGGCCAAGGGCCGCCACAAGGGAAACCCCCCGGATCCATCGGGTAGGAAAGCGCTGCACTGCCGATTTACCTCAATCGTCTTTGTTTTGGGAAGGTTACCCGCATCGCTTCGAAACATCCAGCAGCAGGTTGCCCGCGATCATTCAACAACGCGCAACTGTGGCGCTGTGGCCTCTTTATCGGAGAGCAACCCTTGATAGGGGTCCTGAGCCGATAGCATCATATCAGCCGCTCGCCGCAGCAATTGACGACGCCCTTGGCGAGAATAGAACCCCCCGGGGACTTGGCAGGTTTCCAGAAGAAATTGGCGATAAGCCCGATAGGCCTTGCCGCCCGGGGCATCTGGCTGGGCAAAGAATGCCTCAATCGATTGCCGAGATACGAATTCGGGCTTGTCATAAACCGACTGCCCAAAAATCCGCAAAGGAATGCCACGCCACAGAACCTGCTGGCCTGCCGTGGAATTCACCGTCACGGCGGATTTTGCATCGTCTAGCAACCTGGCCAGCTTACCACCGGGCACATAGTGAATTCGGTTTGTGATGCCGTGCTGTGCTGCAAGCTGGCGCGCCCGCAGCCGCAGCGGTTCGCGGTGGTTCTCAAGCGGATGTTCCTTGATGACAAGGTGGTGATGCGCAGGGGCGCCTTTGGCGAATCCGGCGATCACTTGTTCGAGAAAATCGGACATACCGGAAAAATCCGAGTGATATTGGACCGAGCTGTCATGCCCCAATTGCAACAGCACAAGATGGTATGGAAAACCGCTCCACCTGACCTGTGCTGTGGCCCAACCCCGCTGTAGCCTGTGAATGGGCATCAGACTCAGACGTTTGAAGTACAAACGAAACTCTTTCGAAACCGGCAGCTCTCGATGTGGTCGGAATTTCTGATATCTGCGGTTCAGAAACAGCACAAACCAGTGATAGAGCGCACCGTAAAAGATGTGCTGGCGCATATCCCCCCAATGGGAAGGCGGTGGGGGCGCATGCCCTTCGGACTGTTCCAGCGCCGTCTGCATCTGCGCCACATCCAGTTCCATCAGGCGTGAGTTTCCGTTCGATCCGTTTCGTTCATAGGTCACCCACCATGGGCGCAGGTAACCTTCTTCAAACACATGAACCGTGATCCCGCGTGCTTTGGCAATCTCAACTGCCCGTGCATGGATGGGCCGGGTGTCGCCATAGAGCACGATATCGGTCACACCATTGTGGGCGAGCAATTCGCTTAAGGTCTCCGGCCAATCATCTGGCGCTCCGCGATATGGAATGTAACTGGATTTGTCGCCCCAGAAAGCCTGATCGCCCGCGTTGAAGCCGACTCGCCAGACCTGAGCACCCGCAGCCCGCAGCATCCGACCAAGCGCGTTAAAGAACGGACCATGCGGTCCCTGCAGAAACAGGAACACACGCCGGTCGGGGCAAGCGGTCAAGGGTGCCATGCTATCTGCTCGTCTAGTGGCCTTGTGGTGCGTTTGTATAAAATTATGCCTCTTTGTCGTTTTCACGGCAAGGCAGGGCTTGCCGGTAGAGCTGCGTGCCTTTACCTCGGCTATTGAAGCTAGGTTCAGAGGGTTAATGACATGTTCACAGGGATCGTCACCGATATTGGCACCGTTGCCGAACTGGACCAGCAGGGAGACCTGCGGGCACGGATCAAGACAAGCTATGAAACGGCGGGCATTGATATTGGCGCTTCAATCGCAAGTGACGGCGTCTGCCTAACCGTCATCGCGTTGGGCGATGATTGGTATGATGTGCAGATCAGCGCTGAGACGGTTTCGAAAACCAATCTGGACAGTTGGCAGGTGGGCAAGCGCGTCAATCTGGAACGTGCCTTGAAAGTCGGGGATGAATTGGGAGGGCACATCGTCTCGGGCCACGTGGATGGCGTGGCAGAGGTGGTCTCTGTGATAGACGAGGGTGACAGCACGCGGGTGACATTGCGGGCGCCTGCCAATCTGGCCCGGTTTATCGCTCCGAAAGGGTCCGTTGCACTGAACGGCACATCGCTGACGGTTAATGATGTGGACGGGTGTGACTTTGGTATCAACTTCATTCCTCACACCAAAGAGGTCACCACATGGGGTGACGTCTCGGTTGGTGATCGCGTGAACCTTGAGATCGATACTCTGGCCCGATACGTCGCGCGACTGGCCGAGATGTCCTGACCTTCAGGTGGAAGGTCCAAATTTGGCCGTCAGCCTCTTGGACAGCCACCACAGGGCAAGCGCAAGTATGATCGAAGCATAGCCGTCGATCGCATAATGCCAGGCAAGATGGATCGACCCAAGCATGATGATCGCGGTAAAGGCCGTCATGGCCCAACCCAGCCAGCGTGAGTAGGTGAAACCATACAACGCCAGCAATACGCTGGTGCCGACATGCATGCTGGGCATCGCCGATATACCACGAACGGGTCCATTATTGAAATGACCGTCGAGCAAGAGTTGATGCCATTCCAGCGCCCAGACAGGACTAATTTGATGTGATTGATTAAGGAGCGCGACCTGCTCGGTAAATGTGTCCCCGAATCCGAACACTTCGTAATAGACTGGCCCTACCGAAGCGAATGCCATCGCAAGGAGATTGCCGCCAATTGCCCAGCATAGCGCGAAGGCTACCAAAAAAACGGTGCTGCGAACCGGGTCTCGGCGGTCGATACAGGCAAGGCAAACTGCCATATAGATAAAGACAAACCATGCATTGTATGCCGCATTGATTGCAGTGGTGACATAGGGCGATCCCAATACTGGCCAGAGCAGCGTCCATACATCTTGGCCGCCATGGAGCGCTCTGTCTAACTCGACAAAAATCGGATCCCACGAGTAGGAGGCAACGTTCGGTATTTCGCCTTTAAGATATGTAAATGTGACAATCAGGGGCATGATGCTAAGAAAACCAACGATCGCATCAGAGGTTTTGATCCGATCTGAAAGTGTCGAGCGCATGTCTGAAAGCATCCAGTGAATTGGCTTATCGGGCTTGACCTTGAAAATTGCCACGGACAATCGCCACAAAAAGTAGTTTGCCGCAATAAATGCCGACAACGTGGTGAACACACTTAGGATTCTTGGTGCTGTGGAAGCCCAGAAAGAATTTCCAGTGTAGAAGCTTACGGCGAACCCAGCAGCGACGTGTAGTGCCACGATAGAAAGAAGCAGCCTATTCCGTCGCAGAACACCTGTAAAAAAGGAAGTTTGTTGGGGTAAATCAGTCGAGTATAACAAGGCCATTGTATCTCATGCGTTCAATGCAATGCTGCATTCTCACTGAGATAAAGCTTGGGCGATCCCGAGGCCTGAATGAGGCAATTTGTAGACAAAGTGCCCAGAAATGATCCGAACGTTCGAGAATTGCAGACAATAAAAGAGATGCACACGCGCTGAGTTTTGGAGCAAAACTTTGGGTCACATCATGAGCCAATCCATCGCAACATTTCAACACAACAAGACTTGCAATAATATCAGATCGCCCCACGCTCAGTTGGCTCAGAGGTCTGGTCTTTGCGTCCACTCTGGTCTATCCCGCCATTCAAACCCGTTGTGCGAAAGGCTGCCCTATGAGTTTTGAAACCCCCGGACCGGTAGAGGCCCAATTGCGCGAGGCGATCAGTCCGATTGAAGAGATCATCGAAGAGGCCCGTAAGGGCCGGATGTACATTCTTGTGGATCACGAGGACCGCGAGAATGAGGGTGATCTGGTGATCGCGGCTGAGTTCGCTGACGCGGAGGCGATCAATTTCATGGCGACCCATGGGCGCGGGTTGATCTGCCTGCCAATGACGGCGGAACGGATCGACAGTCTGGGCCTGCCGATGATGGCGGTGAACAACTCGTCGCGTCATGAGACAGCCTTCACCGTGTCGATAGAAGCCCGCGAGGGAGTTTCGACGGGAATATCGGCCGCTGATCGCGCGCTGACTGTGGCGACGGCAATCAATGAGCAGAACACAATGGCGCATATCGCGACACCTGGCCATATCTTCCCTCTGCGCGCCAAAAGGGGCGGTGTATTGGTGCGTGCAGGGCATACCGAAGCCGCCGTTGATATCTCGCGTCTTGCCGGGCTGAACCCCTCGGGCGTGATCTGCGAGATCATGAAGCCCGATGGCACAATGGCGCGCCTGCCTGATCTGGTCGCCTTCGCCAAAGAGCATGACATGAAGATCGGCACGATCAGTGATCTGATCGCCTATCGCTCACGCAATGACAATCTGGTTGTGGAAACTTCGCGCGAGATGGTGACATCAGAATATGGTGGCGCGTGGGAGATGCGGATTTTCACCGATCAGACCCACGGTATCGAACACGTTGTCATGATCAAGGGCGACATCACTACACCCGAACCAGTCCTGACGCGGACCCACGCCCTGCATGAAGCGCCCGATATTCTGGGTCTCGGCCCGAAATCGTCACGAGAGCTGCCCCGCGCGATGGAAAAGATCGCCGAAGAGGGGCGCGGCGTCGTTTGCCTTTTCCGTCAGCCGCGAAATTCGCTGTATGCCGCAGACGACGAAGGCCCGCGCACGATCAAGCAAACCGGTCTGGGTGCGCAGATCCTGTCCAAGATGGGTATTCAGGAACTGGTGCTGCTGACAGACTCGCCTGAAACCGTGTATCTGGGGCTCGACGCGTTTGGACTGTCAATCGTCGGCACACGCTCGATCCTCAAGGAAGACTGATAATGGCTGAAAAAGACAAACATGGCATTCTGCCGACTCCCAGCTTCGACAAGCCGGTGAAACTGCTGCTGGTGGTGGCTCCGTTCTACCGTGCCATCGCTGACAACATGGTCGCTGGTGCCAAGGCCGAGATCGAGGCCGCAGGCGGAACCTGCGACGTGGTCGAAGTGCCCGGTGCGCTGGAAATCCCGACCACAATCGCCATGGCCGACCGCCAGTGCAACTACGACGGCTATGTCGCGTTGGGCTGTGTCATTCGGGGCGAGACGACGCATTATGAAACCGTCTGCAACGACTCTAGCCGTGCAATCCAGTTGATGGGCCTGCAGGGCCTGCTGATCGGCAATGGCATCCTGACTGTCGAAAACGACGAACAGGCCGAGGTACGTGCAAACCCCGAAAAGATGAATAAAGGCGGTGGAGCGGCGGCTGCGGCCTTGCATCTGATCGCGCTCAGCCGTAAGTGGGGCTCTTCCAAAAAGGGCGTGGGCTTCAAGCCACCGTCCGAGTCCATCCTTGTGGCGGGCGACAGCAACGGACCCACGACAGCATGACCCAGACAGACGCGCCGAAACCGGCCAACCAGAAACGCCTGATGAAATCCGCCGCCCGGCTTTATGCCGTGCAGGCGCTGTTCCAGATGGAGCAGTCGGGCCAGACGACTGAACAGGTTGTGAATGAGTTTCTGGATCATCGGTTTGGCGCGGTCTACGAGGGGGATGAGATGCTGGATGGCGATATTAGTGTCTTCCGTAAGTTGGTGGATGACGCCGTGAACTATCAGGCCACCATCGACCAGATGACCGATCGTGCATTGGTCGCCAAATGGCCCATTGCGCGCATCGATCCGACCCTGCGCGCTGTGTTTCGCGCGGCCGGGGCTGAGTTGACCCAGAGCGACACGCCGCCAAAGGTCGTGATCACCGAATTCGTCGATGTCGCACGTGCGTTCTTCCCGGAAGGCAAAGAGCCAAAATTCGTGAACGCTGTGTTGGATCACATGGCGCGCGAAGCCCAGCCCGAGGCGTTCTGACGCCTTTACCGCGACCCTGCATGCGCTAGACTCACCATCACAGCGCAAGGAGGTTCGCCATGCCCAAACTGGTCCGTCTCTACATTACGCAAGTCATCTGGGGCTTTGTGATCTCGGCCGTCTTTGTCGGGGTGCTGCTGGCGCTCAACGTGGCCAATCTACGGCATCTAATCACCAGTTCGGAAATTGGTCTGATCGCGTTGGCCATGATCTGGTTCATGAACGGGATCGTCTTTGCGGGTGTGCAGTTCGCCTATGCGATCATGAGCATGGCTGAGAAGCCGAACAAACCACGTGGTGGAACACCGATTGCTCATGGTTTGAAGCCTGCACCGATCAAACAGGAAGTGCGCGTAGGGCGCTGATTTATTAGGTAAATATGTGGCGGGACCACCAGTCAACCGTGCGGTTTGATTCCCGAGGACCTGTATGTACAGGTGGGCGCCAGGTAATCAGGCCAGGACCTGAACAGAGCCAGCCCCCTCGGAATTGCTTAAGGCCACCAGAATGCTACCTGTCACAAGAAGGGCAGAACCCGCCACGGGCCTAAGTAGGGCCTGAAGCAGGTTCGCACAAGGGGTTAAGCATCAACAGTTTCGTGCAATGCGGTGCGCATCTTGCCGAAATGTTCATCCCATCCGTCATCCAGCGAAAGGATCAGGCCAAAGGCGTCAGCCCCTTGAGGTAAGCCCTCGTGCAGCAGTCCAAGGCGTGTGCCGCCGGCGACGGGTTCCAGCGTCCACTTGACCACACTTTCGGCGCCGCCCATCGGTTTAATGGTGAATGTATATTCAAGATACTCTGGACGTCTCGCTTCACGCACTTCACCCCAAATCAGAAGGTCGCCGCTGGTCGTCCCGAACATCTCAAGCTTTTGTCCAGCGGCCAGGGGACGTTCGGGTTTGTGAAACCACTCGGCCAACCGGTCGGGATCAGTCAAATAGTCCCAAACGATTTCTGGCGTAGCGCGGAGAAAGATTGTTTTCTGCAAAACTGCGTCTGTCATTTCTTATTCCCTTCGATAGCTTTCTTCAGATTTGCGAGGCGATCATCCCAGAACCGGTCGAAGTAGCTGAGCCAGTCCAGAACCGGAGCCATTCCTTTGGGTTCAAGGCGATTGATGCGTTCGCGTCCACGAGCTTCGACCGTGATCAATCCTCCGTCGGACAAAACGGTCAGATGCTTTTTGACGGCCGCGCGGCTCATGTCGAAACGTTCGGTTAGTTGAGCGATCGTCATATCCTGTGCTGCCAGCATCTGAACGATGTCGCGGCGGGTCGGGTCCGCCAGGGCGCGAAATGCGTTTTGGGTCTGTGTATTCATCGGGCACCTCTTATTGGATACCATTTGGTTTCATATTATTGCGATACCAAATGGTACTATGTCAAGCTGCTTGATTTTTGTTCATGAATTGTTCACATTCTCGGAATGACACTAACTATGCAGCCTGGACAGAAGCTGGCCCGTGGTGTTTCGCGTCACTTGTTGACCCACGGCTATGTTTCGATTGAAGAATTTGTCCCCACCCGAGGGTTGCGTGTCGATGTGATGGGGCTGGGCCCTAAGGGTGAGATATGGGTGGTCGAGTGTAAATCCAGCCGTGCCGATTATCAGTCGGATTCCAAATGGCAGGGCTATCTTGACTGGTGTGACCGATTCTTTTGGGCGGTTGATACGGATTTCCCGACCGAGCTTCTACCTGCGGAAACAGGCTTGATCATCGCTGATGCCTATGATGCCGAAATCATCCGTATGGGGCCAGAAAGCAAGCTGGCCCCGGCGCGGCGCAAAAAGATGGTTCAGAAATTCGCGATGGATTCTGCACGTCGGTTGCAGGCCTTGCGCGACCCCAGGGTTTAGCTTTTGATGGCGCGCGCGGCTTGGGCTGCGGCGCGGATTTCCTCGGCGATTTCTTCGGCCTCTTCGGGGTCGAAATCCATTGGAATCTCAATACCGGCACCTTCAATGAACAGCCGCACCATACCATGATCGGTGGGGCCGATCTGCAGGTTCGCTTCGATATCGCGTTCGGTATTGATGCTCATGTTCGCCTCCGGGAAATGCGCTTTGGTGCTAACGCGCGATGGGTTGAGAATCAAGCCGACTATGGGTTCAGATAGGGCATGGAGACGGCAACGCTCAGACCTTTCCGCGCCGAGGATGCGCCGTGGCTGGTAGAACAGCATGGAGTGCTTTATTCCCGCGACGAGGGGTTTGATGACAGTTTCGGCCCGCTGGTTGCCCGCATTCTGACGGAATTCATCGCGGATCATGATCCAACTTGTGAACAAGGCTGGATCGCCGAGTGCGACGGGGATCGTTTGGGTAGTATTTTCTGTGTCAGGCTGGATGATCAAACCGCCAAGCTGCGGTTGTTTCTGCTGCTGCCCGAGGCTCGTGGACAGGGGCTGGGCAAGCGGCTACTGACCGCCTGCATGGGTTTCGCCCGCGACGCAGGATATCGCCAGATGGTGCTGTGGACCCATGAGAGTCACGCCGCCGCTTGCGGGCTGTATCGTGCGTTTGGGTGGGAGCTTGTCGACAGCAAGCCGGTGCATTCCTTCGGTGTCGATCTGGTCGAACAAAGCTGGCGAATTCAGCTTTAATCCCCTTGCAATCCCCGTACGCCTTCGCTAAATCGCCCCTCACAAGTGCCGCCTTAGCTCAGTTGGTTAGAGCGCTGGATTGTGGATCCAGAGGTCCCCTGTTCAAGCCAGGGAGGCGGTACCATCTCCCAAAACCCAAGAACGGTTTGCCGGTTGCAGGTCTTTCTGTATACCCGGTACTTGGCGAAAGCTGCGTTCCGATGACATGAGCAAGATATGCCGGATAAGAAACCTGTAGACATCCGTAGAAGTGCGAGACTGTCTGTCGCGCCGATGATGGATTGGACCGACAAGAATTGCCGGTTTCTGCATCGTTTGCTGAGTTCTGAGACCTTGCTTTATACTGAAATGGTCACAGCGCCTGCTTTGGTGCGCGGCGGCGCGCTGCATCTGCTGGACTTTAATCCTCAGGAGCACCCGGTTGCGTTGCAGCTAGGGGGTTCTGACCCGCAGGAATTGGCGCAGGCGGCCATGCTGGGCGCTGAAGCCGGATATGACGAGATCAACTTGAACTGTGGGTGTCCGTCTGACCGGGTGCAATCAGGGACATTTGGTGCGATATTGATGCGCGCACCCGAAAAGGTCGCGGAATGCGTTGCGGCGATGCGCGAGGCAGTGAAGGTCGAAGTCACGGTGAAATGCCGTATCGGTGTTGACGAACAGGAACCTTCAGAAGTGCTACCTGCTTTCCTCGACCAAATTCGCGAGGCCGGATGCCAACGTGTCACGATCCATGCGCGCAAAGCTTGGTTGCAGGGGTTAAGCCCGAAGGAAAACAGGGATATTCCACCGTTGGACTATGGTCTTGTGCACCGGATGAAGGCTGATTTTTCGGACATGCACATCTCGATCAATGGTGGCATTACGTCGCTTGCTCAGGCGCAACAGCATCTGGAGGCTGGGCTTGATGGTGTCATGATCGGTCGTGCCGCCTATCACCAACCGACAGATATTCTGGCGGCTGCGGACCCGTTGATCTTTGGAACGGGCAGTGTCGCGGATCCCATTGAAGTGGTGCAAAATATGCTGCCCTATGTCGAGGCGCATCTTGTCGACGGTGGTCGATTGCACCAGATCACGCGGCACATGCTGGGCCTGTTCGCGGGGCGTCCCGGTGCGCGGGGATGGCGGCGGATGCTCTCCGAAGGTGCTGTGCGCGAGAATGCCGGCCCAGAAGTGATCCTGCAGGCTCTGGACTCTGTCGCTGCGCTATCGCAGGTGGAACAGGTAGGCTAAGACGGCTTCGAGCCGCTATGGGGGAATGATGCCCGAGACGATGTTGCTGGCCCAGATGCTGGGCCTTTTGCTTGTGATCGGCGCTTTGGCCGGGGTGTTGGCTGGGCTTTTGGGCGTTGGTGGTGGAATCGTTCTGGTGCCCGCGTTTTTCTATGCGTTTCAGACACTTGGATATGGCGGGCCTCAGCTGATGCAGCTATGCCTAGCAACTTCGCTGGCGACGATCATTGTAACGTCGATCCGATCGGTTCTTAGCCATAACAAGAAAGGCGCGGTGGATTGGGGCATCCTGCGCGGCTGGGGGCCAGGCATAGCGGTGGGTGCGGTGATCGGTGTTCTGGTGGCTTCAGCTCTGAGGACAGAGTTTTTGCAGGCACTGTTCGGCATGCTTGGCATGATTATCGGCATCTATCTTGGATTGGGTAAATCCGAGTGGCGGTTGGGGGATGCAATGCCCAAGGGATTGCGCCGCGCTGTGCTTTCGCCTTCGGTCGGGTTTCTGTCGGTACTGATGGGAATTGGCGGGGGCAGTTTCGGTGTTCCGCTCATGAGCCTTTATAACACTCCGATCCACCGGGCGGTTGCGACCGCAGCGGGCTTTGGCGTGATCATCGCTGTACCGTCGGTGCTGGGTTTTTTATTTCTCAACATCGCTCCGGAGCATCGCCCGCCGCTGACCATTGGCGCGGTCAATCTGGTGGCTTTCGGTATCGTCGTTGCGATGACTATGATCACCGCCCCGTGGGGCGTTAAGCTGGCGCATGCGATGGATCCGAAGCCGCTCAGGCGGGTCTTCGCGGTATTCCTTACCCTGGTTGCTCTGAATATGCTGAGAAAGGCGTTGGGGTGGTAGCGTCGTTTTATGAGCTAGGTTGGGTAAAGTTTCCTTATGATGGAGCGTTGGCGGATTGGGTGGCGCACGCTCTTCCCACTGCGCGTGCGTCCGTCAGCGATCCGGCTCATGCAGCTTGGCACGATTGCGATGGCACGTGGTTCATTGGCGTTGATGCACTGGACAATGATGCGCAGGGCAGGGTCGCGGGTTCGCCTGCACTGGCGGGCGCGGCCATCGAACTGGCACACCAGCAGTTTGGATCGATTGATCTGCACAAAGGGCAGGTGTCGGTAATATATCCGGGCTACCCTCAACCCCGGCGTGGCGAAAGCGAGGCTGCGGCGCGGTATCGTGCGCGGCGAGATGCGGCGCATGTGGACGGGCTCAAGCCAGCTGGCCCTGATCGACGACGGCGGGTGGATGAACCTCATGCCTGGATATTGGGTATCCCACTTACCGAGGCCAGTGTGGACGCAGCACCAATGGTGCTGTGGGAGGGAAGCCACAAAATCCTCGGCGATGCTTTTCGGGCCGCGATGAAGAAGGTGCCGCGGCATGAATTGAGCGAGGCCGATATCACAGATGTCTATCAGGCTGCGCGTCGCGAAGTGTTCGAGACCTGTCCGCGCCTCGAGCTACCGGCGCGCCCGGGCGAAGCCTATCTGTTGCACCGCCACTGTCTGCATGGTGTTGCACCATGGGATCCGAATGCCAGCGCTGGACCGGATGGACGGATGATCGCCTATTTCCGCCCTCAGTTGCCTGGTGGTGTAGCGCAATGGCTCGAATCCCCGTAACCTCCTGCCATTGTTTGGCTTTGGAGAGTTGGTTCGATGATTACGGTTCACACGAATGCAGATGGTGCCCTTATTGAGGTCGAGCTTTCGGGCGAGGTCACTAGCGCAGATTACGCGAGCACGCTTGTTCCCGCTATTGAGGCCGCATTGGAAGAGCACGACGCCATACGTCTGCTGGCGATCGTTGGGTCCGAGTTCAAGGGATATGATCTGGGTGCCGCATGGTCCGATACCAAGCTGGGGCTCAGCCATTGGCGCGGATTCGACCGGATTGGCGTTGTGGCGGACCAGGGATGGGTGCAAACAAGCGTCCGCCTGGCTGCCCCGATCCTGCCTTGCCCGGTGCACGTTTTTGGAATGGATGAGGTGGAGGAAGCGCGTCGCTGGATGCGCGAATCTCTCGGGGCGATCCACGTGACGGATCTGGGCGGACCTTGCGTGCAGATCCGCCTGATGGGCAAACTGGATTCACAGGAATACGGTCAGGCTCAATCCGATCTTGATGCGCTGTTGCGCGAACGTGACGGGTTTCGCCTGTTGATCGATCTGCGCGAGTTCGATGGTTGGCAGGGTCTGACTGCAATGGCAGCCCATTTCAGACTGGCGGCTGGTCATATTGGGATGCTGGATCGTGCAGCGATTGTCGGTGACAAGACATGGTAAAAAAATGGCGCAACGCATGGCCAGTCATGTTCTGGGAACGCGGACCCAGTATTTCCCGGCGGAGGAATACGAGAATGCAATAACCTGGCTTGCGACTGGCTAAATGCTCTAAAAATGTTTCAGAAACAATGCCTTGTAATCATAGGTATTGTTCTTTTTTGCGTTGACGTTACGGAATGCAACTTTAAGTTAGCGCTATTATTGACTGGTTGGTCAAATAACTTAAAAAGTCCTTACCTGTCCCGGATTTAGAGGGAGAGGCAACAAGCTGTTTCGCGTCGCTGTGGGCCACCACTCACTCAAACACAGCTTCCGGACTCTTCCCCCTCGGTGTTCGGAACGGTCCCGCAGTGGCGCGTCGTTTATTACATATTGGAAGAGCAATGATTTTTCGCTCAGCACTAAAGCGCATTCTTTCGAAGGACATTCCGGAACAGGCTGAAAGCCACGAGTTGGAAGCTGAGTTGCGCCCGCGACCTGCCAAGACGACAACCCAGAACGAGCTGGTTAAACTGTTCGGTTCTGAATTGCGGGATCACGAATCTCTGAGTGATCTTAAGCCTACGCGGAGACCAAAATACTAGGCTTGCGGATCAGGACCCATGCAGCCGGGCGGCACGGCCACCACGGCGCTTTGCCAGACGGGGTTTGCGTTCCGGCAGATCCTGCATGATTTCGGCCCGTTCGGTGCTGTCCATCTTTGACCAGCGCGTGATCTCGTCAATGGTGCGGTAGCAGCCGGTGCAGATACGTTCGGTCGGATGAACGACGCAGATTTGGATGCAAGGGCTTTCGACCTCGTCCCGTTTCCAAACCATATTCGTCATGGGCGTTTTCCGATCCGTCAAAGAAAGCGCAGTCTATCCAGTGCGCCTTGCAGAATATAACCTGCTGCGACGTGATCAATAACCTGTCCGCGACGTTTTCGTGTCGTATCCGCCTCAAGCAGTGCCTTTTCTGCCGCAACGGTGCTTAGTCGTTCGTCCCAGAAACCGATGGGCAGATCGGTCAAACGGGTCATGTTTCGTGCGAAGGCGCGGGTTGACTGGCAGCGCGGCCCTTCGCTGCCATCCATGTTGCGCGGCAGTCCGAGGATGATTCCGCCGATCTCACGTTCGGTCACAATCTCAATCAAACGCGCGGAATCCAGTGTGAATTTCTTGCGTCGCACCGTCTCAAGCGGGGTGGCCACGCCGCGCATCCGGTCCGAGACGGAAACGCCGATGGTCTTTTCTCCCAGATCCAGCCCCATCAGGGCTGACATTGGGGGCAGGGATGCTGCGAAGTCTTCGAACGCGTCGTGGATCATTGAGCGATTCCGGCCTGCAGCGCGGCAGCGTCGATCATCTCCAACGCTTCGGCGTTACCCGCAAATACTTCCTTGGCTTCGTTCCTGATTTTGATGGCGCGTTGGCCTTCGCCCAGCACGCCCAAGGCGGCAATCAGGCGTGCCCACTCCTCGGGTGTCCCGCCCTCGGTCGCAAGGCGGTCCGAAAGGCCATCGACCATACCGCGGATCATTTCTTGTCGTTCTTCTGGCGACATCTCGGCAGCGGCATTTACATCGTCTTGGCTGGGGCCGGATGCAGCAGAAAAGTCGGGTGTGTTGAACACGCCTGCGCGGAATGCCAATTCATCGATCTGTGACCGGATGGCATTCGCCCATGGCGCGCCGGCCGGGGCGTCATTCAGGGTTTCGACCCAAACGCGATAAGCCATATCAGGCCGCCCGGTCTGTGCCAGCATCTGCCCCCAATAATACCGGGCAGGACCCAAGCGCTGATTGCGCTCAAGCGCCTGTCGCAAGGCGGCTTCCGCTTCTGGTGAGACGTAGCCGCCAGCGGCCAAAATCATCATCTCTGCCTGATCCGAATAGGCCTGAGCCGAGGCATTGTCACCCGACAGTTCGATCACACGGGTTTGTGCCTCATACCCTGCTTTGAAGTTCCCCGCGTTGGTTTCATGCTGTGCCAGCAGGGTATGGCCTTGCAGATCATCGGGGCGTTCGGCCACAGTTTCGCGCAGCCGGTTCAGCAAAGTTGCATAGCTTTCGTCCAGCGGAGGCGTCTGGAGCGGTGTGGCAATGCCCTCGGCCTCAGCCTGGCTGGGTCGATTTTCGCGCAGGTCTTCTGCCATTTCCAGACGAACTGAAAGGGGCATGTCAGGGAAACCGGCGGCACCCAACTGACGATACATCGCCAACCCGCCACCAACCAGAACGGCGGCCATGGCGAGGAACGCTATTATGGTAACCAAGCGTGATGGCCCGGCGCCTTTGTCTTCATTGCGCATCTGCGCGTCTGCGGCCAGGATACGGCGCGAGATTTCCGTGCGTACACGCTCGGCATCAGCTTTCGCGATCACGCCGCGCGCCAAGTCTTTGTCGACGCCTGCTAGCTGTTCACGATAGACTCGCAGATCATAAGCAGCTGTCGGGCCGGTGCCGCGACGACCGCGCAGCATCGTGTAACCCAGGAAAATCGCGATCAGCAGCGCGATCAAAAAGATGAGAACCCAGAACGTCATGGTCCCTCCAAAATGGTTGCCCTGACTTAGACCTGTCGGCGCATGGAAAAAAGGGACAAATAGCCGCGAAGGGCGCTCATGTCGCAATAGTGCATTATTGCGGCGTTGCGCGGCAGGGTTAAAATGCATGGGCACGGCATACCTGCGCCCAATCATCGAAGACCGGACGGATTCGCACATGAAACACTACTCAGCCTTTGCTGTAGCGCGCGAAGCGCTGCGCTATCACACCGGATGGGAGCGCGCATGGCGTTCGCCGGAGCCTAAGAAGCGCTATGACGTCATTATCGTCGGGGCCGGCGGTCACGGCCTGGCAACAGCTTACTATCTTGGCAAGAACTACGGCATCCAGAACGTTGCCGTAATAGAAAAAGGCTGGTTGGGCGGTGGCAACACCGGTCGGAACACGACCATCATCCGATCGAACTATCTGCAGGATCCGTCAGCGGCGATTTACGAAAAGGCGCGCGGTCTCTACGAAGATCTGAGCCAGGAGCTGAACTATAACATCATGTTCAGCCCGCGTGGCGTAATCATGCTGGCGCAGACCCAGCACGAGATTCGCGGCTATCAGCGTACTGCGCATGCGAATGCGCTGCAGGGTGTTCAGACCGAATGGATTGGGCCCGAGCGTGTGAAAGAACTGGTGCCGATCATTAATCTGGAAGGTCCGCGCTATCCGGTTCTGGGCGGGCTTTGGCAGGAACGTGGTGGGACCGCGCGCCATGATGCGGTGGCATGGGGCTATGCCCGCGCGTGCTCGGCCATGGGTATGGACATTATCCAGAGATGCGAAGTTACCGGCGTCCGGTCTGAAAACGGTCGTGTTGTCGGGGTCGATACCACAAAAGGGGCCATCGATTGTGACAAGCTGGGCATCGTGGTTGCGGGGCATTCCGGCCAGTTGGCTGAGATGGCGGGCTTCCGTCTGCCGCTTGAGGCCGTCGCGCTGCAGGCGCTGGTGTCCGAGCCGATCAAACCCTGCATGGATGTCGTTGTGATGGCGAACACCGTACACGGCTATATGTCTCAGTCCGACAAGGGCGAGATGGTGATTGGTGGTGGCACGGACGGGTTCAACAACTATACCCAGCGCGGCAGCTTCCATCATATCGAGGAAACGGTACGCGCATTGGTCGAAACTTTCCCGATGATCTCGCGCCTGAAAATGCTGCGCCAGTGGGGCGGTATTGTGGATATGACCGGCGACCGTTCACCCATCCTGTCGAAAACACCGCTTAGTGGCTGCTTTATCAACGCAGGCTGGGGCACCGGCGGCTTCAAGGCCATTCCGGGATCGGGCTGGGGCATGGCACAGCTGATGGCCACGGGGCATTCACCACTGACCGAAGCCTTCTCGCTGGATCGTTTCAAAGAAGGCCGCTTCATCGACGAAAGCGTCGCGGCCGGGGTGGCGCACTGATGAAGATTTTTCGTCGAAAAATCTCGCACGCCCGTCACGCAGAATCTGCAGGCAGATACGTCTCGCCTGCTGCCAAGAGGATGATCACATGCTGATCTTGAAATGCCCCTATTGCGGCGTCGAAGCCGAAGAAACTGAACTGGCTGCAGGTGGCGAGGCGCATTTGAAGCGTTATGGCCCGGGCTCGTCAGATGATGAGTTCCACGACTACCTGTTCATGCGCGAAAACCCCAAAGGCGTTCATTTCGAACGCTGGCGCCATGCCAATGGGTGCGGCAAGTGGTTCCACGCCGCGCGCTGTACGAACACGCTTGAGGTCTTTGGCACCTATCCGGCGCAGACAACCGAGCCGCCCCAAGAGATCAAGGACGCCATCACCGCCAAGCGTCCCGGCTGGACGTGGAGAGAGTACAAATGATCTGTACAGCCATCCAAAATACCGCCTGCGAAAGGTCCGCATCATGAGCACCCGTCTCGCAAAACATGGCCGTTTGATTGATCGGTCGAAAAAGGTCAACTTCACCTTCAACGGCACCTCGATGCAGGGCTACGAGGGCGATACGCTCGCGTCTGCCTTGCTGGCCAATGATCAGATGATGATGGGCCGGTCGTTCAAGTATCACCGCCCGCGCGGCGTGGTCGCCAGTGGCGCGGAAGAGCCAAACGCTCTGGTCGGTCTGGGTGAGGGCAACCGGTTCGAGCCGAACCAGCGCGCCACCACGACAGAGCTGTTCAATGGTCTGACATCCGCATCACAGAACCACTGGCCGAACCTCGAGTTCGACATCGGCGCGATCAATACGCATCTGTCGCGGTTTCTGCCAGCCGGATTCTATTACAAGATGTTCATCCATCCGAAACCGTTCTGGAAACATGTTTACGAGCCGTTTATTCGCCAGTCGGCGGGTTTGGGCAAAGCGCCCGACAAGGACAACCGTGACGCGGACACATACGAGCATTTTTACGCCTTCACTGATGTCTTGGTGATTGGTGGTGGTATCGCGGGTTTGCAGGCCGCCAAGGTGGCAGCCCAAACCGGTGCCAAGGTGATGCTGATCGAGCAGACTGCGCACTGGGGTGGTCGTGCTCCGGTTGATGGCGGAACCATCAATGGTGAGCCTGTGGATAAGTTCGTGGAACAATTGGTTTCCGAAATCGAAACAATGGACAACGTCACCATGCGCAATCGCTGCATGGGTGCGGGGGTCTATGACCATGGTTATGTACTGGGTTATGAGCGTCTGACAGACCACAAACCGGGTGTTCAGGGGCCGCGTCACCGCCTGTGGCGCATTCGTGCGAAGCAGGTCGTGACCGCGACTGGTGCGATTGAGCGTCCGCTGTCATTCGCAGGCAATGATGTGCCTGGCGTCATGCTGGCCTCTGCCATGCGCGACTATGTGGTCAACTGGGGCGTGACGCCGGGCGAGCGTGTGATTGTCGCCACCAACAATGATGACGCCTACCGGACTGCAATTACCTTGAAGCAGGCCGGTGTCGATGTCCTGCGCGTGGTTGATGCGCGCGACACCGCCGGACCTCTGGCCGAAGAGGCGCGTCAGCTGGGTATCCGCGTCGATCCGGGCAAGGCGATCGCAAAGGTCAAAGGCGGCAAGCGGGTCAAGAAAGTTGCGATCTGCAATCAAGAGGGGATCGGAGGCGCCCGGGAAGAGGTCGAATGCGATGCGATTGCCATGTCAGGTGGCTGGTCTCCGGTCGTGCATATGTGGTCGCATTGCGGCGGTAAGCTGATCTGGGACGAGGCGAACGCGCATTTCCGCCCCGATCCTTCGCGTCCTCCGCTGGGGGCCGACGGTGCAGGTTTTGTTCTAGCGGCAGGGGCTTCGAACGGCCCGCTGGCGCTAGGGGATGTCCTGAAGGATGCAGATACTGCCGGCAAAGCGGCAGCGAAGGCGGCCGGGTTCGCCGCGAAGCGCACCAAAGCGCCAGTTGGTGAGACTACGGCCGAGGCCCCAATGGCCGCTGTCTGGCTGATGCCTTCTAATGCCGAGATTGATCTGCGCATGAAATCGTGGCTGGACTTCCAGAACGACGTCAAGGTCTCGGACGTGCAACTGGCTGCGCGCGAGGGCTATGAAAGTGTCGAGCACACCAAGCGTTACACCACGCTGGGCATGGCAACGGATCAGGGTAAGTTGAGTAATATCAACGGTCTGGCAATCCTTGCTGATGCGCTGGATTCAGAGATCCCGAAGGTCGGTACCACCACCTTCCGCCCGCCATATACTCCAATCTCGATGGCTTCGATTGGTGGTGAAGCGCGTGGTGAGGTGTTCCAGCCGATCCGTCAAACGCCGATGCATAACTGGCACGATAAGAACGGGGCCGATTGGGAGCCGGTCGGCCATTGGCGTCGAACCTATGCCTATGTGCGACCCGGAGAATCCGTGCATGATGCGGTGAATCGCGAGGTTAAAAACACCCGCGAAAACCTCGGGCTGTTGGACGCTTCGACGCTCGGCAAGCTGATCGTCAAAGGCCCCGACGCAGGCAAGTTCCTGGACATGATGTACACCAACATGATGTCCACGCTGAAGGTCGGCAAATGCCGCTATGGCCTGATGTGTTCCGAGAATGGCTTCCTGATCGACGACGGCGTTGTTGCCCGCATCGATGAGGACACGTGGCTGTGCCACACCACCACCGGCGGGGCCGAGCGTATCCATGGCCACATGGAAGAATGGCTGCAGACCGAGTGGTGGGACTGGAAAGTCTACGTCGCGAACGTCACCGAGCAATATGCGCAGGTCGCCGTGGTAGGTCCGAACGCCCGCAAGGTACTTGAGAAGCTAGGCGGCATGGATCTGTCGAAAGAGGCGCTGCCCTTCATGGAATGGCGCGATGGCAAGATCGGCGCGTTTGACGCGCGGGCCTACCGTATTTCGTTCTCGGGTGAGCTGTCCTATGAGATCGCGGTCCCTGCAAGCCAAGGTCAGGCGTTCTGGGACGCTCTGATTGACGCAGGGCAGGAGTTCGGGGTGATGCCTTACGGCACTGAATGTCTGCACATCCTGCGAGCCGAGAAGGGCTTTATCATGATCGGCGATGAGACCGACGGCACCGTGATCCCGCAGGATCTGGGGCTGCACTGGGCGCTGTCCAAAAAGAAAGAGGATTACCTCGGAAAACGCGCCCATTCGCGGACCTATATGGCCGATCCTGAGCGCTGGAAACTGGTTGGTCTTGAGACTGTGGATGGATCGGTTCTGCCGGACGGTGCCTATGCGGTGGGCGAGGGCGTGAATGCGAACGGTCAGCGCAACATGATCGGGCGCGTAACTTCGACCTACTACTCGGCCAATCTGGGCAAAGGCATCGCCATGGGCCTGATCAAACACGGCCCCGACCGGATGGGCGAAGTGGTCGAGTTCCCGGGCACTGACGGCAAAACCTACAAGGCCAAGATCGTGGACCCGATCTTCTATGACAAGGACGGGGAGAAGCAGAATGTCTGAACCCATCAGCGCACTGAACCACGCCTCATATGATGGCATCGCCAAGATCGAGGAATGCGGCCTACAGGGCATGATCACACTGCGCGGTGATCTGTCGGATAAGGTACTGGCTAAGGCTGTCAAAGACGCCACCGGGCAGAAAGTGCCCGGTCAGCGTGAAGCGTTTGTGAATGGCGACACCGGTGTTTGCTGGATGTCCACCGACGAATTGCTGGTGCTTGTGCCTTATGCCGAGGTCGAGGCCAAACTGGCCGCGATGACCAACGCGCTAAGTGGTACGCACGCGCTGGCGGTCAACGTCTCCGACGCGCGGGCCGTATTCCGCGTTTCGGGCGCGAACGCACGCGAGGTATTGGGCAAGCTGGCTCCGGTTGAGCTGTCGGCCGAGGCATTCCAACCCGGCCAGATCCGCCGTTCGCGTTTGGCGCAGGTGGCAGGTGCCTTCTGGATGGACGACGCTGAGACTTTCCGCATCGTCTGCTTCCGCTCTGCGGCGGACTATGCGTTCAAATTGCTGAAGGTTGCGGCGCAGCCCGGCAGCGAGGTCGGGGTTTATTAAGCCCTGATCGCCTGATGATATGTGGGTGAGGGGGCTTTGCCCCCTCGGCCTGCGGCCTCACTCCCAAGGTATTTCTGTCGAGATGAAGGCCGGATCTCTGGTTCGGGTGTCAGGGGTTCGCGCTGAACAGGAATGTCGGGAATTGAGTGAGTGCACGCTTGCCCGTGAGGGCTGACTTGCCGGTTTCGCCTGCGTGTGGGTCGTGGCAATGGCTATAGAAAGCCAGGTCTTCTGATAGTTTTTTCATGGCCGCGCTGCGGTTGTCTGCGCTCAGATAAGGTGCGTGCGTTGAGAGAAACAGCGCAGGGTTATCTTTTTCTAACCAAGGCAGCATAGAAGGCAGGACCGAAAATTCAGCGCCTTCGATATCCATTTTGACCAAAGAGACATCAGTCAGGTCGACGGATTCAGAAAATTGATCCCAACCGATGGTAAGTGCGTCGGTGCCATGGCTTCCTTCGTGGAGCAATGATGACGTTGAATCGCCTGCCTCTCCGTGCGCTGAAGCCATTCGTGTCACTCCAAACCCATCTGACAAGGCGATGCTGAAGGCTGATACGTTTCGGATGTCGTTCAGCTCTAGGTTCCAGACCAAATGGCGGTAAGCCACTGGGTCAGGCTCAAAACACCACACATGGCGAGCGCGGCGCGCGGCATAGAGGACCGTGGGGCCGATCCATGCACCGATATCAAGATAGTCCTTTTCGGGCGACAGATAGTGGTCCAGCACCGAAAATGTCTCAGGTTCCCACTCCCCGGCTGATACCTTGCGCCAGAATTTCGAGTGATAGGGGTCCAGGCGAAAGGGTTCACCGTTCAAGT
Organism: Ruegeria sp. I3; assembly: GCF_056532525.1. Classification (NCBI taxonomy): domain Bacteria; kingdom Pseudomonadati; phylum Pseudomonadota; class Alphaproteobacteria; order Rhodobacterales; family Roseobacteraceae; genus Ruegeria; species Ruegeria sp. I3. The sequence continues at coordinate 142,487 of NZ_JBQFNI010000002.1, forward strand.
TGCCCGCATAGTATCCGCGGGCGCGATAGAACATTTTGCGCGCCTGTGTCAGCATCGCGGACCTCCGGGTTTTTGTGTTGCGGCCCTTGACCTGCGGCGGCTGTCAAAGCATTTAACCTTTGGAACCGCAACATTCATTTTCAACAGGGGGCCGAGATGGCTTTTGAACTTCCTGATCTTCCTTATGCACATGACGCGCTGGCAGCCAAGGGTATGTCCGCGGAAACGCTGGAATATCACCATGACCTGCACCACAAGGCCTATGTCGACAACGGCAACAAGCTGATCGCCGGCACCGAGTGGGACGGCAAGTCACTGGAAGAGATCATCGTTGGCACATACGACGCAAATGCCGTCGCGCAGAACGGTATCTTCAACAACATCAGCCAGCTGTGGAACCACAACCAGTTCTGGGAGATGATGGGCCCCGGTGGCAACGCGATGCCCGGTGAGCTGGAGAAGGCTCTGACCGAAAGCTTCGGTTCGGTTGACGAATTCAAGTCGCAGTTCAGCGCTGCCGGTGCCGGTCAGTTCGGTTCCGGCTGGGCGTGGCTGGTCAAGAATGCCGACGGTTCGTTGGCAGTGACGAAAACTGAAAACGGCGTGAACCCGCTGTGCTTCGGTCAAACCGCACTGCTTGGCTGTGATGTGTGGGAGCACTCGTATTACATCGATTTCCGCAACAAGCGTCCGGCGTATCTGTCGAACTTCCTCGACAATCTTGTAAATTGGGAAAACGTCGCCTCGCGGATGTGATTTCCACTTGGTAGAACTTAATGAATGGCCCGCTGGCAGTGATGCTGGCGGGCTTTTTGTTATGAATTGATGGGTGGCCGGTAAAAACCTGCCGGTACGTCAACTTTCATTATTCCACCTATTGTGCACGGCCTTTCAGCACCTACGTAAAGTAGGCGGAGGGAGAGTACCGCCAATCAACCAAAAACCTATCAAAATGCGAGCGAAACACCAACGCCGCATCGTTAAACAGGTGTGTCTAAGGGACAGGCGAAGGCCAACCTAAGCGATACAGGAGATCACGAATGGCTGCACTTGAACAGGGAACATGGGTTATCATCGCCGATGGGGAAAAAGCGCTGGTGATGGAGAATATCACGGACGCACAGGACCCCAACTTGGTCGTCGTGTCGGTCGAAGAACAGGACGCAGCACCGACCAAGCCAAGTGACAGGGCAGGGCGGCGACCCGATACGGGACCGAACCAGAAATCTGCAGTTGAAGAGGAGACATGGAAGTCCCACGCAAAATCTCTGTTCGTTCAGGATGTGGCGAACCTTCTGAATCGCAAGGGGCTGAAAGGGGCCTATAAACGATTGGTGTTGGTTGCCAGTCCGCATGTTCTGGGCCTGTTGCGCCGTCGGCTGCACAGTGAAGTGCTGGCAAAGGTTGTGGCCGAAGTCGACAAAACACTCACAAACCACCCGTTGCACAAGGTCGAACGGATACTGAAGACTCGGTTGGCGAAACCTGCCTAAACGAATACTGAGACTCGGGCGGTTTGCGCCGCCCGATTGCCAGTTTTTCTTAGTTCAGTAATTTGCGAAGCGCGGACATGGTCGCATCCGGTGTGTCGACCCAGGTGATGAATTCTGCCAGAGAACCATCTGCAAACCCCTGACCGATCAGTTGATTCAGCAGCGTGTGCAGCGTGTCCCAGTACCCGTCAACATTCATCACCAGAATGGGTTTGTTATGAAGCCCCAGTTGCCGCCATGTCAGTGCTTCGAAAAGTTCGTCCAATGATCCGGGGCCGCCGGGCAGGACAACTACGGCATCCGCGTTCATGATCATCACTTTTTTACGCTCGTGCATCGTCTCGGTCACGATGAACCGGGTAAGGTCGGTCTTGCCGACCTCGCGCTGAAGCAAGTGCACCGGGATCACCCCAAATGTATCGCCGCCGGACGATTGCGCTGCACGCGCGACCTCGCCCATAAGACCCACATCTCCGGCCCCGTAAACCAGCCGCCAGCCTTCGTTGGCCAACAAGGTTCCAAAGCTGTGGGCAGCGGCGGAGTAGGCAGGATTCACACCATTGCGTGACCCGCAATACACACAGACGGATTTCTGGGACATAGGTAGGGCTTTCTGCTCTTGTGTTAGGGGTTTTGACCCCTGATAGCGGGATTGATAGGTTGGCTCAACCGCTCCATGAAATGCGCGCCAAACTGGGCATTTCCCGGGCGGAGTGAAAGGAAAAGAATGAACGCCAAATCGGGAAGCGGAGGTTCTGGTACCTTCATATGGGGGCTGGTTGCCGGGATCGTTGTGGTGCTCGTTGCGGGCGGGTTGTACCTGTCCGGTCTGTTCGGCGAGCCGGAACAGCAGGCTGAGCAGGAAGCAACCGAAACATCCGAGCCGATTGCGGAGGTCGCCGAGCCGGAAACCCAGCCAGCGGAGGCGCAGCCCGAAAGCCAGGCGGCGGAAGCCGGCGAATCTGTTGCTGAAGACACACCGCCCGAGATTTCCGATCAAACTCCGGATAGCGAAGAAGCGGATGTTCCGGTTGTGGCCGCGCCGGTTCTGGATCAGATATTCGTTGAGTCCGATGGAAACGCGGTACTGTCCGGCAATGCCGAACCGGGGTCCGAGGTCAGTGTTCTGCTGGACGGTGAGACTGTTCACAGCTTCACCGTCGATGACAGCGGCCAGTTCGCCGAGTTTGTATCGATCCCGTTTGCAGACGACGCTCGCGGGCTTGTTCTTGAGACCCGAAAAGGCGAAGACACCAGCCGTTCAGATGATTATCTGATCGCGGCGCTGCCCGAACCGGCCCCACCGGCCGTGTCGGAGCCCGCTGCCGATGAGCCGGTCGAAGAGGTTGCCGAGGCACAGACGACGGATACGGAAACAACCGATCAGCAAGCAGCCAACCAAGCTGAAACCGAAGAGAATGAACCAGAAGTTGCAGGTGCCGCAACGCCACCTGTGAATGAGACCGCGCCTGCGACTGAAACTCAGCCGGAATCAGGCGACGCGCCTGACCAGCAGGTTGCGATCCTGCGCTCGGGCGAAGAAGGGGTTGAACTTTTGCAAGCACCCACTGTTCAGGATACGCCGCCAGAGCAGATTGCCCTGGACACGATTGGCTATTCGGACGCGGGTGATGTGGAATTGACCGGGCGGGCGCAGGATGGATCGGCCGTACGCTTGTATCTGGACAACCAGCTTGTGGCCGACATTGCACCAGCGACTGACGGGCAATGGCGCGGCGAGGTCGAGGGCATTGACCCCGGAGTGTACACTCTGAGGGTGGATGAAGTTGCCCCTGATGGCACTGTGGTCAGCAGGCTTGAGACACCGTTCAAACGCGAACCTGTTGAGGTCCTGCGCGCGACCGAAGCCACGGAACCGGGTGAGAATTCAACCGACGTTCCGGCCATCCGCTCGGTCACGGTTCAAAAGGGTGATACGCTTTGGGCGATCTCGCGCGACCGGTTTGGTGACGGTGTGCTGTATGTCAAACTATTCGAGGCTAACAAAGATTCGATCCGTGATCCTGACCTGATCTATCCAGGGCAGATTTTCACCATTCCTGAATAAACATGACCACTGGCCCAACCCGGGCCAGGGCTTTTCTCTGACCGCAGTTAAGGTACGTGATGAGACAACCATCCGCGATCAAAACCGACACGGACGAGCATCGTTCGGGCTGGCGAACCATCCGCAAGGTTTCGCCCTATCTTTGGCCCGAGGACGAGCCATGGGTGAAACGGCGTGTCATTTTGGCGATGGCGATGCTGGTGCTGGCCAAGCTGATCGCTGTGTATACTCCCATCCTGTACAAAGGTGCCGTGGATGGTTTGGCGGGCGAAGGTGTACCGCCGCTTGCGTTGGGTGCGATCGGATTGACCGTTGCCTATGGTGTGGCCCGCATGATGACTGTTGGCTTCCAGCAATTGCGGGATGCGTTCTTTGCACCGGTTGGGCAACGCGCGCTGCGAGCGCTGGCGCTTGAGACGTTCCAGCACATTCACCAGCTCTCGATGCGCTATCACGTGACCCGGCGCACGGGTGGTCTCAGCCGGATTATCGAGCGGGGCGTGAAAGGCGTAGAGTTTCTGTTGCGGTTTCTGCTGTTTTCAATCGGGCCGCTGATTCTGGAATTGCTTCTGGTGTCGATCATCCTGCTATGGTTATTCGACGTCTGGTATCTGGTCGTCGTTGCGGTGACGATTGCGCTTTACATATGGTTCACCTTTGCGGTGACCGAGTGGCGCGTGAAGCTGCGGCGCGAGATGAACGATCAGGATACCGAGGCCAACCAGCGCGCCATCGACAGCCTGCTGAACTTCGAAACAGTCAAGTATTTCAATGCCGAAACCCGCGAAGCCGAACGGTATGATGTTTCGATGAAAGGTTACGCGAAGGCCGCGCTGAAGACGGCCTATTCGCTGGCATTCCTGAATTTTGGTCAGTCGTTCCTGATCACATGTGGCCTGATTGGCGTGATGGTTCTGGCTGCAATGGGCGTGCAGAAGGGGGCGCTGACCGTCGGCGATTTCGTGATGGTTAATGCTTACATGATCCAGATAACCGTACCGCTGAATTTTCTTGGCACGGTGTACCGCGAAATTCGTCAATCACTGGTGGATATGGGGCAGATGTTTGATCTGTTGGAACAGCCAGCAGAAGTGATGGACAAACCCTGCGCCCCGAACCTGAAGGTAAATGGTGGGGAGGTCACGCTTGAAGATGTCCGCTTTGGATACGAGCCTGATCGCGAAATCCTCAAGGGCGTTTCCTTGGCCGTACCAGCCGGTCAGACCGTTGCGATTGTCGGCGCCACCGGGTCTGGGAAATCCACAATCGGGCGGCTCCTGTTTCGGTTCTACGATGTCACCGGCGGGTCGCTGAAAATCGACGGGCAGGATGTGCGCGATGTTAGCCAGTCAAGCCTGCATGCCTCGATCGGTGTCGTTCCGCAGGATACGGTCCTGTTCAATGACACGATTCGATACAATATCGCTTATGGGCGCGAAGGCGCGACCCAGCAGGATGTAGAGACCGCCGCCAAATCCGCGCAGATTCATGATTTCATCGTCAGCCTGCCAGAAGGATACGATACCAAGGTCGGCGAACGCGGCCTGAAACTATCAGGCGGTGAAAAGCAACGCGTCGGCATCGCCCGAACCTTGCTAAAAAACCCGCCGATCCTGTTGTTGGACGAAGCGACGTCAGCCTTGGATACGGATACCGAGCAGGACATCAAAGATGCTTTGGCCCGAGCGGGTGAGGGGCGGACGGTGATCACCATCGCACACCGCCTTAGCACCATTGCCGAGGCCGATCGGATCGTCGTTCTGGAACGTGGTGAGATCATCGAGCAGGGAACGCATGATGAGCTGCTCAGCCGCGAAGGGCGATATGCCCAGCTATGGAACCGTCAACAGGCCGACAGCGAAGCGGCCTAGGCCTGACAGCCTTGATTGCCTATGATTGTGCGGATCGGTTCGAAAAGAAAATCGACTGCTGTGGTACGGTTTCCATTTGACGCGGACCCGCCGCCGCGACACTTTGCAGACCGAAATACAGACAAGGAAAAACTTCATGAAAATGCGAGCAGCAGCAGCGTTGACTGCAACACTGTTGATGGCGACTTCGGCGGCAGCCGAGGATCTGGAATTCTTGATTATCAATGAAACCAGCTATGATCTGGTCGAGTTCAACGTGTCTCCGGCCTCATCCGGCAGCTGGGAAGGCAACCTGCTTGAGGGTGGTTATCTGGGCGCGGATTACGAAGTAGACGTCCTTATTGCGGACGGGCTGACCACCTGTGTCTATGACATCCGTGGTATTTTCAGCGACGGAGAATCGATTGAAGACTATGGTCTGAACCTGTGTGATCTGGGCGAATACGCGTTCGTCGAGTAACGCGTCTGCCAGAATTGAAAAGGCGAGCCCGAAGGCTCGCCTTTTTTTATTCCGCCGCCTTCAGCGGTGTTGTCGGGGGATGATCGGGGCGGTCGTCCTGAGCGCTCTGATCAGGGGCAGCTTTGTCCTGTTCATCGGTCCAGATCATTTCGGCTGCTTGCACATCTCGCGCGCTTTGGCCGATTGCCATGTCCTGCGCGATTTGGCTGGATCGACCCGCCGTGGCGCGTGCCAGCGCCTTACCCAGCCATACCGCGTAGGTTGTGACCCACACTCGCAGCGCCAGGAATGAAGGCGTGACGATCAGTGTCAACACCGTGGCGGTACCCAAGCCAAAGACCACCGCCGTGGCCAGCTGTTTCCACCACAGTGCCGTGGGGCTGTCGATCGAATACCCTCCGCCGATGAAATCCAGCGACAGGCCGAACATCATCGGGGTCAGACCCGCCATTGTTGTCAGCGTAGTCAGCAGAACCGGACGGATGCGCGCCTCAGCCGTGCGGACAATTGCATCAATGCGAGACATGTAGCCGCTATATTCCTGATAGGTGTCGATCAGAACAATGTTGTTGTTCACCACGATACCGGCCAACGCCACGATCCCGGTCCCGGTCATGATGATCGAGAACGGTTGTTGCATTACCATCATGCCCAGCAACACGCCGGTCGTAGACAGAACCACGGCCAGCAGCACCAGCACCGAGTTGTAGAACGAGTTGAACTGCGCCAGCAGGATCACGAACATCAGACCCAGTGCTGCCAGGAATGCGCTGGACAGGAACGCCTGGCTTTCAGCCTGATCCTCCTGATCGCCGGTCCATTCCCAAGTGATGGTGCGACCAAAAGGATCGGTTTCCAGCCACTCGGTCAGCACGGCAATCCGTTCGTTCGGATTTATCAGGGCAAACCGAGCGTCACCACTTTCGATGGCGGACCGCACTTCACCCACATTCTCGGCACCCGTTAGTTGAACGAGTTCGAACTCTGCTCCGTCCGCGCTGGTAATCGTGGTGCCAGTTGGTGTGGCACCTTCGCCAATCGCGCGCACGGTTGCCAAACGCAGCTCTGCACCGTCAGGACCGGTGGTCACGATCTTGCTCAGCCCAGGCTCGACATCCGCTTTAACGTCATAGTAGCGCTGTTGATCCGCGCGATTGATCTCGGCGAGCTTCGCCACGGGTTTGCGGGTGACGAAGTTCGACAGGGGGACCAACCCGTCCGGTGTGCGAACTTTCAGCGTATCCAGCGTTGACAGGACGCGATCCTGATCAGGTAGGCGGACGCGGATTTCTACCTCTTCATCGGTTGAATCCGGCCGCATTTCACCCAGCAAGATGCCACGCGTCACAAGCTGTACCATCGCGCCAACGGTTGCGACGTCCGCGCCGAATCGACCCGCCTTGGCCACGTCCACGTCGATCTGCCAGTCGATGCCGGGCAGGGGCAGGGTGTCCTCGATCTTGATCAAGCCGGGTGTGGTGTCAAAGGCTTCTCGTGCTGTGACGGTCGCGGCCGTCAGATCCTCCCAGCTATCGCCTTTGATGCGCAGATGAACGGGCTTGGCGGAAGCGGGACCTTGTTCCAGCGCCTGAAGATCAACGATAAAGCCAGGAAGGGTTGCCAGCTCTGCGGTTAGTTCGTCCAGAACAAAATTACCGTCATATTCCGCCGCGACTTCTTCCTTTGCAAAGCCAAGTAGACCTGCAATCGGTCCCCAGAACCAACCGGTAATCTGTTCAGAGCTGATTGGGCGATCTTCCCAAGGAATGAGCTCGAACTGGACGCGACCAATTGTGTCGGCAGGGGCTTCTGCACCGCCATTGTTCTGATTGAGCCCACCTTCGCCCGCAAAGGCAAATACGTTGATCACCGCCGGGTGTTCGCTGATTACGCGCTCGGCCTCAAGAACCATTTCGTCCTTTTCAGCCAGAGACAGGTTGCCGCGCGCCCGGACATAGGCCGTGGCCTGTTCTGGTTCGCTTTCCACGAAGAATTCAACGCCGCGAGAGTTTTGCGGGAATATGATGAATGCGACCCAAAACACCGCCGCAAAGACGACTGCGATGGACACCACCGGCATGACCGGATTGCCGACCAGGAACTTGATCACATAACCGAAGGGCGTGTGCTCTTTAGCGGTATGAACATGTTCATCCGGGGCGCGTTCGATCTTGGCAGCACTCAGCGTGACCGACCCAGCAAAGGCGCCGAACAGAAACAGTAGCACGCCAGAAAGTGAACCGCCGGGCAGCAGATAGTTGGGGTTCAAGACCTGCATTGCGCCGAGGAAGATCATATACAGTGAAGGCGGTACCAGAAGCACTCGCAGCCACCAAGGCGTGTGGGCCCGCAGCCAGTTCGAGCTGCGCTCGAAACTGCGGCTCATACGGCCCGAGACACCGCCCACGACCGGCAGGTAGATCAGTGCCACGATCAGCGAGGCCGACAGAACGAAGATCAGCGTGATGGGCAGCATCTTCATGAACTCGCCGGGAATACCGGGCCAGAACAACATCGGAAGAAATGCACACAGTGTAGTGGCCGTCGACGAAACAATCGGCCAGAACATCCGTTGCGCCGCCTCGACATAGGCGTGCATCGGACCAACGCCTTCTTTAATGCGCTTGTCGGCATATTCCACAACAACGATGGCGCCATCGACCAGCATGCCTACGGCAAGGATCAGGCCAAACATCACCATATTCGAGATGGTGACCCCGATCATCGCGAGGAAGGCGAAGCACAACAGAAACGAGGTTGGAATGGCAAAACCCACCAACAACGCGGCGCGTGTTCCCAACGAAGCCAGCACCACGATCATCACCAGCGCGACAGCGGTCAGAACCGATCCTTCAAGCTGGCGCACCATTGAATCGACGATGCGGCTTTGGTCGTTTGAGGTGCCCACATCAACAGCGGCCTGCAGTTCGGCTGGCCACTTGATTTGTTCTTCGGCGACAGTGGCTTTGATCAGCGCAACGGTGTCGATCAAATTGAAGCCCTTGCGCTTGACGACCTGCAGCGCGACGGTGGGTTCGCCGTTGAACCGGGCCGTGCCCGCGCGGTCTTCAAACGTATAGTTGATTTCGGCCAGTTCGCCTAAGGTGACCACGCGGTCTCCGTTGACCTTTACGGGCAGGCCATAGACGTCCTGAGCAGTCTTAAATGACGACGGGATCTTGACCGAGAACGTGCCCTGTTCGGTCTCGACCTCACCTGCAGCGATCAGTTGGTTGTTGTTTTGCACAACGTTGATCAGTTCGGCGGCCGTGACGTTGTAGGCTTCGAGCCGCAGCGGATCGATCACGACCTCAAGCATTTCATCGCGGTTTCCGGCAATGCCAGCTTCCAGCACTGCGTCCAACGCCTCAAGTTCGTCCTGCAGATCTTTGGCAACGCGTGCCATCGTACGCTCTGGTACCGGGCCGGTCAGGTTAACAATGACGATGGGAAACTCGGAGAAGTTGACCTCGGTAATCGTGTATTGCTCAGCCCCATCAGGGAAATCAGCTTGCGCGGTGTTCATGGCATCGCGAACATCCGCGATGGTGGCGGATTTGTCCCAACCGAACTCGAACTCCAGCAGAATACCTGCATAGCCCTCGGCGGCGGTGGCTGTCATCGTGTCCAACCCGTCGAGATCGGCCATCTCGGTTTCCATCGGCCTGATCAGCAGGCTTTCGCTGTCCTCGGCTGAAATCCCTGGAAACTGCACCGACACAAAGAGCATCGGGATATCGATGTCGGGTTCACCCTCTTTTGGGAGCCCGACATAAGCATACCCGCCGATGACCAGCGAAATCGCGATGAAAGCCAGCACCATTCTGGCACGGCTTGCGGCCCAACTGACGATACCCGTCATTGCGATGCTTCCTTGTATGTCGGCGCGACCGTCACACCACGTGTGACGAATTCCTGCCCGATCACGATGATATCAGCAGTTTCCGGCAGGCCACCAACCCATACACCATCAGCGGTGTCACGCAGAAGGCGGATCGGAACAAAATCAACGACATTGTCGGCTACCACGGTGCGAACACCAAGCTCACCTTCATTGTTCAAGGTCAGTGCGGATTGGGGCAGCAGATGCGCCTTGACCCCTTCGGCCGCGATCTGAATGTTGGCGGTTTGGCCGTCACGGATCAGCAGTTCCGGGTTTGGCACTGTGATCTCGACCTCGAATGTCCGCGTGGTTTCATCAGCCGAACGGCTGAGGAAGGTCACGCGCCCCTCGACCTGCAGCCCCGTAACCAACTGCGCAGTTGCCATCGATCCGACAATGATCCGATTCACTTCGGATTCAGGCACAAAGCCCACCAGCTTGATCGGATCGAGCTGGATGACGGTTGCGCAGAGCGAGCCGGGCTGCATCAGGCTGCCCAATTCCGCAGTATCACTTTCAAGCAGACCCTTGAACGGTGCGCTGATGGTCAGGCGATCAATCTCGCGCTGGGCGGCTGCTACTGCTGCGGTGGCGGCTTCAATCCCGGCTTGCGTAGCTTCCAGACCGGCCTCGGCGGATTTGATTCCGGCCTCGGCAGTGCTCATTTCGGCTTCGCTTGAGATACGGCGCGTTTCTGATCCAAACCCGGTTTCCGACAGCTTGCGGGCTGCTTTCAGATTGATTTCGGCTTCAGCCAAACGGGCGTGAGCTTCTTCCAGGCGCGCTTCGGCCTCGGGAACGCGGCTTTCGGCCTCAAGCTTGGCTGCCATGGCTTCGGCCAGGCTCGCGGGCCGGGTTCCGGGGTCAAGCTCGCACAGCAGATCTCCTGCTTCGACAAATGCTCCTTTGCGCTTGGGCTCGGACAGGACTGTCGAAATGGTTTCGGCAAGGACTTCGACCTGGCGGTTTGCCTTGGTCTGACCCCGTAATTGAACGGCGCTGCCGATCTCGCGTGCGGTTGAGCGCAGCACAACAACGCCGATCGAGTCCGGTGATTGCACCGATTCCGAGGCCTCGGTCGCGGTCTCGGATGGCTCGTCTCCGCGTCCTGCAAAAGCAAACAGCGCGTCGCGCTCGAAAACAAGAAAATACAACGCAACAATAACCAAAATGGCGTTAACGAATGAAATCAATCGCATGCGGTAGAATCTCCAGATCTGTTCGCGCGGTCGGCTTTAGCCGCTATCCCTTAAAATGGGGCTGTGGCCATGTCTTTTCCATACTGAACTGAATAGTTCGGTTTAGTTTTTTACGCAAGGGTCACCCACATGGTGGCAAATGTATGAATTCGGGCACTTGGCTTGGCCTGATCGCCGGGGTATGACATGGCGCTAGAAAACCGGACACTTAAGCCTGGGGGCAGGGATGAGCGACGCCGACAGTTTTATTGAAGAGGTCACCGAAGAGGTGCGCCGCGATCGCATGTACCTTCTTTTGCGCCGTTGGGGCTGGGTTGGTGTGCTGGCTGTCGTGGCCATTGTCGGGGGCGCTGCGTTCAACGAATACCGAAAAGCACGTGATACCAACCAGGCCGAGGCTCTGGGTGATGCGATTCTGTCGGCGCTGGCTGAAAACGGATCTGCCGAGCGGGCACAAAGCCTGCAGGCGATCGATGCTGCATCTGTCGGCGGTGACGCGGTTTTGAACATGTTGCTGTCCGCCTCTCAGGCCGAGGCCGGATCGGCGCAAGATGCGGTGAACAGTCTGAACGCGATCGCCACGCAGGGGGATTTGCCCGAAATCTATCGCGCGATTGCAAGTTTCAAGGCATTGCTACTGCAAACTGACACGATGCCAGTGGCGGATCGTCGTCAACAGTTCGAAGCGCTGGCCATACCTGGTGCTCCTTTGCGTCTGCTCGCCGAAGAACAATTGGCCCTGATCGATGTGGCCGAGGGCAATACACAAGCCGCTTTGGACCGTTTGCAGGCGTTGCGCCAGGACGCCGAGGCCAGCGTCGATCTGCAACAGCGCGCGGCTCAACTGATCGTCGCGCTTGGGGGCGAACCCGAGCCCGTGGCGAACCAGCAGGGTTAACCGGCAGCGAAACGGAACATCACAGGCGAGTTTGTAGATTATGCTATCACGTTATTTCTCAGGCTTCGGATTGCCGGTTGCGGCAGCCGCGCTCACCGTTCTCAGCGCCTGTCAGGAACCCGAAGTCATTCTGCCGGGTGAGCGTGAGGATATTCGTGCCTCCATCGACAACGAAACCGTTGAAACCCGTGGCGCCAAACCGATCAGTATTCCGGCTCAAAGCCGCAACGCCAACTGGTCGCAAAGCGCGGGTACACCCGCCTTCCGCACTACCAACGCAGCGCTGAGTGCCACACCGCAGCGTATTTGGTCTGCTAACATTGGGTCCGGCGATAGCCGAAAACAGCGGATCACCGCAGACCCTGTTGTTGCTGGTGGCCTGATATATACGCTCGATTCCGGGGCAAATGTCTCGGCTGTTACGCCCCAAGGGCAGGTCGCCTGGAGTACAAACCTTATCCCGCCGAATGAAAAGGACGGGGATGCCACAGGCGGAGGGCTCGCCTATGCCGACGGTGTGCTTTATGTCTCGTCGGGTTTCGGTAGGTTGACCGCGCTCGATGCGAAATCCGGGGCGCAAAGGTGGCAGAAACGTCTGAATGCAACTGGCAGCGGTGCTCCTTTGGTTAGCGGCGGCATACTCTATCTGGTGGCCGGGGACGAAACCGGTTGGGCGGTGAATACCAAGGATGGGCGGATCATCTGGCAAATCGAAGGCACGCCGAGCGTCGGCAACGTTCTGGGTGCACCTGCTCCCGTGATTGCCTCGGACCTGTCAGTCTTTGCCTTTGGATCGGGTGATGTCGCGGCAACATTCCGCCGGGGCGGTATTTTACGCTGGAACGCGTCCGTTGCAGGCGGGCGTCGGGGTCGAGCGGCAGCTCAGATCGTGGATGTGACCGCCGGGCCCATGGTGTCGGGTAGTTCGGTCATAATCGGCAACCATTCGGGGCGCACGGTCTCGTTCGACGGGAATTCGGGTGAGCGGAACTGGACCGCACCGGAAGGCGCCGTTGATACAGTCTGGCCGGCGGGGAACAGTGTTTTTCTGATCAGTGATCGCAGTCAATTGGTACGGTTGGATGCCGCCGATGGCTCGACTGTCTGGGCAATCGATCTGCCGGGCTTCGTCAAGAACAAGCCGGGCCGCCGGGGTCCGATCTTTGCCCATTACGGCCCGATCATGGCCGGTGGACGCCTTGTCGTGGCTTCGAACGACGGCTATCTGCGCTTCTTCAATCCCGTCGACGGAGCGCTGGTGCATCAGGTCGAAGTGCCGGGTGGCGCGACCACGGCACCGGTTGTGGCGGGTCAGACGCTGTATGTTGTGTCGACCAAGGGCGAACTGCACGCTTTCCGTTGACGACAAGATGCGTTAAAGGGCGCATCTTGAGTCTTGAAAGTTGAATATCATGTCGCTGACCCTCGCCATCGTGGGGCGCCCGAATGTGGGCAAATCCACTCTGTTCAATCGCCTTGTGGGCAAACGCCTGGCATTGGTCGACGACCAGCCCGGCGTAACGCGTGACCTGCGCGAAGGTGAAGGGCGGCTGGGCGACTTGCGTTTTACCGTGATCGACACGGCGGGTCTTGAGGACGCAACCGATGACAGCTTGCAAGGTCGGATGCGCCGCCTGACCGAGCGTGCAGTGGACATGGCCGATGTCTGCCTGTTCATGATTGACGCGCGGGTGGGCTTGACGCCCACGGACGAAATGTTCGCCGAGATTCTGCGTAAGCGCTCCAAACACGTGATCCTGGCAGCGAACAAGGCCGAAGGGAACGCGGCTGATGCGGGCGTGCTTGAAGCATACAACCTAGGCCTTGGCGAGCCGGTGCGTCTGTCGGGCGAACATGGCGAGGGGATGACGGACCTCTATGCGCAGTTGATGCCACTGGCTGACGCGGCTGAAGAGGCGCGCGTAGAAGAGACACCGCAAACCGATATCGAGCTGGACGAAGACGGGGAAGGCGAAGCCCCGCTGATCACCGCTGACAAACCCCTGCAAGTCGCTGTAGTTGGCCGTCCGAATGCCGGTAAATCCACCCTGATCAACAAGATCATCGGCGAGGATCGATTGCTGACCGGCCCCGAGGCCGGGATCACGCGCGACGCGATCAGCTTGCGGATCGACTGGGCCGACCCTGATGGGGACAGCACCCCAATGCGGATATTTGATACCGCCGGTATGCGGAAGAAGGCCAAGGTGCAGGAGAAGCTTGAGAGACTCTCGGTTTCTGACGGGCTGCGCGCAGTCAAGTTTGCCGAGGTCGTCGTCGTGTTGCTGGATGCGGCTATCCCATTCGAGCAACAGGACCTGCGCATTGCCGATCTGGCCGAACGTGAGGGTCGTGCTGTGGTCGTCGCCGTCAACAAATGGGACATCGAAGAAGACAAACAGGAAAAGCTGCGCGACCTAAAAGAATCCTTCGAACGTCTGCTGCCGCAGTTGCGTGGTGCTCCTTTGATCACCGTGTCGGCAAAAACAGGCCGCGGTCTGGAACGTCTGCGCGCCGCGATCCTGCGTGCCCATGATGTTTGGAACCGCCGGGTGCCGACCGCAGCGCTGAACCGTTGGCTGACCGCCATGCTGGAACAGCACCCGCCGCCCGCGCCGCAGGGGCGCCGGATCAAGCTGCGTTACATGACGCAGGCCAAGACCCGTCCGCCGGGGTTTGTGGTCATGTGCTCGCACCCTGACAAGATGCCTGACAGCTATTCGCGTTATCTGGTCAATGGCCTGCGCGAGGATTTTGATATGCCGGGCACTCCGATCCGCCTGACTTTGCGCGGGCAAGGGGACAAGAACCCCTACAAAGGGCGGCGCAAGAAAAACGCAGGCGCACTGGCCAAGCATCTCAAGGGACGAGCGTAACTGCGCTAATTTCAAGCATTTTCAGAGAGGGGGCGTGACAGCCCCGTTTCTGCGCGTTAGCATTCAAGCACGTGCATTTGTTTTGCACGTGCTGCTTGTTTGCGGGATCTCCGCACTTAATTTTGAATTTGTGATTGGTCGGACCTCCGTGGGGAGCGGGCGTGATGGATCTGAGAGAATATACAAGACAATACGCGGTACAGGACAACAAGCTTGCCGCGCTAAGTTATTTCGGAACATTCGCGGTGTATTTCGCATCGCTTACATTGGCGATCACCTATGTCGACCGCTGGTACATCATGATCCCGGCCGGGATCGTTTTTGCCTTCTCTGCCGTGCGTCTCTATGTCCTGCAGCATGATTGCGGGCACCATTCGTTGTTTGAAACGCGCGAGCAGAACGAATGGGCTGGCCATGGGTTGTCGCCCTTCACATTTGCCCCGTTCGAGGTGATGAAGCAGAACCACAATCTGCATCACGCCGGAATCGGCAACCTCGAGCATCGCGAGACCGGTGAAATCCACACCATGACGCTGCGCGAATGGAACGAGGCGGATTGGAAAAAGCGTTTGTTTTACCGACTGTATCGGAATCCCTTCATTCTGGTGCCGGTTGGCGCGCTATTCACATACTTCATCCGCTATCGCTGGCCCAAGAACACCGTGCGGTTCGGTGTGATGGGCGTGGTGCTGCACAACCTCTCGATTGTTGTGTTTTTGGGACTGCTGTATTTGATCGCCGGTGCCACCGGCATTCTGGTCTGGCTGGTGTTTTCGCTCCTGGGCGGGATGCTTGGGGTGTTCCTGGTGTATTTGCAGCACAATTTCGAAGACACCTACTGGGATCGCCGCCCCGAGCTGGATCCAAAGCTGGCTGCGTTGGAGGGGTCCTCGGCGCTGGATTTCGGCTGGTGGTTCGATAATGCGGTGGCCTGCATCACATTGCATGACATCCACCATTTCAATGCCCGCATCCCATCTTACCGGCTGCGCGCGTGCCACTATAACCTGCCGCCAGAATACACACCGCGACGGATTAAGTTTCCCGAGGCAGTGGCGGCGCTGAATCTGAAACTATGGGATGAAGACGCCAAAAGACTTGTCCCATTTCCCAGCCGAACTGCACGCCATCGCCTGGCCGAAAGCGGGTAACCTCCTATCTAATTCTTGAATTGGCGCTCTCTCAGGAACGTATGTGCTGTGCATTTACAATCTGGGGGAGTTAACGAAAGGAAACGAAATGACCGCAGTTACCGAGGTGCGTGGCGTAGGGCCAGCGCTGGCTAAGGCCTTGAATGCAAAGGGCTACAAAACAGCAGAAGCCATTGCCAAGGCCAAACCGGAAGATTTGTCCGGCACCCCTCGCGTCGGTTCCACCCGCGCAGCTAAGCTGATCGCGGCTGCGAAAGAAGTCGTCGGTGCCAAGCCCAAGCCCGCGCGCAGCGCTGCCACCCGTAAGCCTGCCGAGCGGAAATCGGCTGTGCAGCGCGCGACAGCCAAAAGCAATGCGGCTGCGAACAAGGCCGAGGCCGAGCGTAAGGCGGCAAAGGAGCGCGCGGCGGCAGAACAGGCCGCTGCCGAGGCCAAGGCAAAGAAAAAGGCGAAAGCCAAGGCCAAGGCTGAAAAGGCGGCCAAGAAGAAGTCTGAAATGGAGGCGGTGTTTTCCAAAGCCAAGGAAAAGGTCAAGGAAAAGACCAAGAAGGGTAAGAAAAACAAGAGGCCCAAAAAAGACGTTAAGAAAAAGGACGCCAAAAAGAGGGACGACAAGAAGAAGTCCGACAAGAAGCCCGGAAAGAAGAAAGATAAGAAAAAGGCGAAGAAGTGATACTTCTCCGCCTTATCCGATCGGGAACCGGCGCCTGAATGCGCCGGTTTTTTTAAGTCAGCGTGCCGTTGGTTTGAAGGGTTAGCTTGCCGCCCAGATAGGGTGCCAGAACCTCGGGCAGGGTGACCGTCCCATCCGTGTTCTGACCATTTTCCAACACAGCTATCAGGCAGCGCCCCACGGCCAGGCCCGAACCATTCAAGGTATGGACATATTCTGGCTTGCCCCCGGCCTCTGGCCGGAAGCGCGCATTCATGCGGCGCGCCTGAAAATCCCCGCATGTCGAGACCGAGCTGATCTCGCGATAAGTATTCTGGCCCGGCAGCCACGCCTCGATGTCGTAAGTGCGCCGTGCACCAAAGCCCATGTCGCCGGTGCACAAGATCACGGTGCGATAGGGGATGCCCAGCTTTTCGAGAATGCCTTCGGCGCAGCGCAGCATACGTTTCTGTTCATCATCCGACTTGTCCGGATGGGTGACCGAGACCATCTCGACCTTTTCGAACTGGTGCTGCCGCAGCATCCCGCGTGTGTCCTTGCCCGCACTGCCAGCCTCGGACCGGAAGCACAGCGAATGCGCGGTATAGCGGCGAGGCAGGTAACTCTCCTCGATCATCGTGTCGTTGACGATGTTGGTCAGCGACACTTCGGAGGTTGGAATCAACCACCAGCCTTCGCGGGTTTGATAGCTGTCTTCTCCAAACTTCGGCAACTGGCCGGTGCCCTGCATCATTTCCGATAGAACCAGAACCGGGCCGTTGACCTCGGTCAGATCATTCTCGTTGATATGGGTGTCCAGCATGAACTGCGCCAAAGCGCGGTGGATGCGCGCGACGCCGCCCGAAAGCAGCACAAAGCGCGAGCCGGAGAGTTTGGCAGCCGTCTCAAAATCCATGCCATTCTGAACGGCATCGATTTCAAAATGCTCTTTCGGCGCGAAATCCAATTCGCGTGGTGTGCCCCAGCGGTTGATCTCGACATTGTCGTTCTCATCCGCGCCTTCGGGCACATCCTCGGCGGGCAGGTTCGCGATGCGGATCAGCTGGTCGGCCAGCAGAGCGTCCAGATCCTTGGCTTCGGTCTGCATCCGGGCCACTTCGGCCTTTTTCTCGGCGACCAGAGCGCGCAGGCGTTCGAATTCAGCTTCATCCCCGCGCCCTTTGGCAGCGCCAACCTCTTTGGAGGCCTTGTTCTGCTCGGCCTGAGCTGTCTCAGCAGCCAGAATCTTGGCGCGGCGGCTTTCGTCCAGCCTCAGCAGGTCTGACGACACCGGCGCGTCCCCGCGGCGCGCAAGGGCGGCGTCGAAGGCGGCTGGGTTTTCGCGTATGGCGCGGATGTCGTGCATGGTTCAGATCCTTAACTGCGTGAATCACTGAATCCGCTTATGCACCATCTGAATGGCAGGGTGTAGCACCGGTTACGACTTATCCGATTCCTCGTGGGATTCATGCGCCAAATGGCCATCCCACTCTTCGGTTGGGATTTTCGGCTCGGGCGGGTCGGCCATGTACGAAGGTGTCATGATCTGCACGTTATTCTCATTGAACACGGCCACAATGTTGCGATGCAGGTCCGAGCGAATCTTCGGAATGATGCTGCCCCGCGTGGTGTATCCGTTGATCTGATAGTTTATCGCGTAATCGGCCAGGGCTGTCCACAAAACAAAAGGTTCGGGCTTGGCCTTGATTCCCTTGGTGCGATGGGCGGCCTCGATCAGCATCGCTTCGATCTTTTCGGGCGGCTCTTCATAGCCAATCCCGACGGTCGTATGCAGCAGCAACCCGCTACCGTCGGTTCTCTTCGAGAAATTCACCACGTCCGAATTCATCAATTGGGCGTTCGGGATCGAGATCAGTTCATTCTTGATGGACTTCAGATGCGTCTCCATCAACTTGATCTGCACCACATCGCCAATATGGTCTCCGATCTGGATCCGATCCCCAATCGAGGTTGAGCGGCGATAGATCACGAAGAGCCCCGCCAGCATGTTCGACACGACCGAGTTTGCGCCCAGCGACAGCATGGCACCAACCAGAATCGTCAGCCCCTGAAACGCCGCCGAGTCTGACCCGGGGATGTAAGGGACAGCAAAGACCAGAGCGATCAGGATAACGACGACGCGGGCGATGTTGAAGGTCGGGTTCACCCAGTGGCTTTCAAAATCGCCCATGTCAAAGGTTCCCGCCTCGACGGCGTCAAAGAACACACGCATGCCCCGGATAATATACAGCGTTATCCATGCGATCAGTATCAACATGATCAGGTTTGGGATGTAGCTGAGGATGCCTTTGAAGATTAGCAGGACCGGCTCGGTCAAGTAGGTCAGCAGGAGTTGCGCGAAATAGCGCGTCTCGGCAAAGGCAAGCAGAACGAAGGAAAGGTAGTAGTAGAAGCCGAGGAAAAAGATCACCAGCAGGACAAAATTCAGAGCATACCGGATCAACGCGGCGATGGCCTCGGCCTGAACGCTTTTTGCGGTCGCGGTTTCGACATCCTTGAGGTAACGCTTGACCAGTTTCAGCGTACGGCGGCGAATGCGCCGGTGCAGCCACAGGATAACGACGACAAAAAGCGCGAATCCAGCTGTCCATGCCAAGGCTTCGATGGCACCCGAAACACGCGCCTGTTCGGTGCGGTTTGCGCGATAGCTTTCAATGGATTGTTTAATAGCGTCGCCGTGCAACAAACTGAGAACGTTCAAGTCCATCTGCTCAAGCTCGGAATCGGCATCGGTCACGATCGAAACTTGAACACCATCAGCAAAGATTCGAATGCCGAACTCTGAGTCCTCGAAGGTTATAGAGACCTGCTCGGCGTCTGAGGCCTCGGCGATTTCGATGATCTTGTTCTGTACACTCGCGGCACGTTCCGGAGCGGGCAGCGCGCTGGAGCCGCGCAGGTGAAACAAGGTGTCGCCGTCAACGATAACCGGGGCCTGAAAAATCTCTGATTCAGTGTCTTCTATCGCAGGCTCTTCGCTAGTGGCGTTCTGTGCCCATACGGGCGACGCCAGAAGACCTATACAGGTTGTCACGAGCATCAGGCGAACAAACGCGCCAAGGGTCTGGATTGATTGAATCATTAGGCCTCCTGCCACAGGACTATATCTGACTGGAAGGGTCTGCCTAGAACATATCTGCAACGTCCGGCAGCAAACCTTTGAACCCGATGGTCGAAATGGGGCCAGGTTTGCTTGCAAACCCATGTTTCAAAGCATAGGTTCCCGCAAACTTTGCAGAGAGCTCTCTGCATCATCAGAACAAAGGAATATCCCATGGAAGGTGGCGCAATCGCCCAGTTTCTCCCGTTGATCCTGATCTTCGCGATTATGTATTTCCTGCTGATCCGTCCACAGCAGAAAAAGATGAAGGAACATCAGGCCATGGTCGAAGCCGTGCGCCGGGGCGATCAGGTTGTCACCCAAGGCGGGCTGATCGGCAAGGTGTCGAAGGTCAAGGAAGGCGACAACGAGATCGAAGTCGAGATCGCCGAGGGCGTTAAGGTTCGCGTGGTGAAATCGACCATCGCTCAGGTTCTGAACAAGACCGAACCTGCGAAGTAACTTCGCGCGACAATTCCTTGAAAAGGCAGGGTAATGCTGCAAATTGATTCCTGGAAGCGGGTTCTGATCTGGTCGGTCTGTGTGATCGGTCTGTTCCTTGCCCTGCCGAATGCGTTTTATACGCGCGTAGAACAATCTAACGATGCCAAGGCTGCGATTGAGCTGGGCATTGATACACCTGAAATGCAGGCCGAGGCCGCGCAATGGCCGAACTGGCTGCCGTCGTCTCTGGTCAATCTCGGGCTCGACTTGCGCGGCGGCGCGCATTTGCTTGCCGAGGTCAAGGTTGATGATGTCTACGAATCCCGGATGGAGGCGATGTGGCCCGAAATCCGCGACGCGCTGCGTGATGAACGCGCGACGGTCGGCACGATCCGTCGTCAGGATTCGGCGCCTGACGAGATTCGCGTGCGCATCAGCCAACCCGAGGGCATGTCCCGCGCATTAGAGGTTGTGCGCGGTCTGGCCCGACAGGTGCAGACGCTGACCGGGGCAGGGGCAACTGATATAGAGGCTCGCGCTGAGGGGGACACTATCGTTGTCCAACTGTCCGAGGCCGAAAAGCTTGCTTCGGATGATCGTACTGTGCGCCAGTCCCTTGAGATCATCCGCCGTCGGATCGACGAGGTTGGCACACGCGAACCAACGATCCAGCGTCAGGGCGCTGATCGTATCCTGATTCAGGTGCCCGGCATCGGCAGCGCCGGGGAGCTCAAAGAGATTATCGGCACGACGGCACAGTTGACGTTCAATCCTGTCGTTGGACGCGGGACTGACCCGGATGCCATTCCGGGAGTTGGCGAGAAGCTTGTGCCATCGATCGATGAAGATGGTGTGTATTACACTCTGGACGCCGCACCCGTCGTGACCGGTGAAGAATTGGTCGACGCGCAGCCATCCTTCGACCAGAACGGCCGCCCTGCGGTCAGCTTCCGGTTCAACACCTCTGGCGCGCGCAAATTCGGCGATTACACGCTGGAAAACATTGGCGCACCCTTTGCTATCGTCCTGGATGACGAGGTGATCTCGGCCCCTGTAATCCAAAGCCATATCCCAGGTGGTTCGGGCATCATCACTGGCAACTTCACAGTTGAAGAAAGCACCAATTTGGCCGTTCTGCTGCGCGCAGGTGCCTTGCCTGCAGGTCTGGATTTCCTGGAAGAGCGCACCATCGGCCCTGAGCTGGGTCAGGACAGTATCGACGCAGGTAAAGTCGCGACAATCGTGGCCTTTGTCGCCGTGTTGGTATTCATGGCTCTAAGCTACGGCCTGTTCGGCATCTTCGCCAATATTGCGCTGATCCTGAACGTGGGGCTTTTGTTTGGCCTGCTCTCACTGATCGGCGCCACGCTGACCTTGCCCGGGATCGCGGGTATCGTGCTGACCGTCGGCATGGCAGTTGACGCCAACGTGCTGATCTTCGAGCGTATCCGCGAAGAGCTGAAATCTGCCAAAGGTCCGGCGCGTGCCATCGAGCTGGGATACGAAAAAGCGCTTTCGGCCATTCTGGACGCAAACGTGACCACATTCATTACCGCAACCATCCTGTTTGCCATGGGCAGTGGTCCCGTGCGCGGCTTCTCCATTACGCTTGGTCTGGGTATTCTGACCTCGGTCTTCACCGCGATCTTTGTGACGCGTCTGATGATCGTGATGTGGTTCGAACGCCGCCGTCCGAAAACGATCGAGGTTTGACATGAGACTGAAACTCGTACCCCAAAACACCTCGTTCGATTTCTTTAGCCGTTGGAAGGTCTGGCTGGGCATCTCGGGTTTGATGATGGTGATCGCATTCACGTCATTCCTGCTGCAAGGGCTGAACTTCGGCATCGACTTTCGCGGCGGCACCACGATCCGGACCCAAAGCGCGCAAGAGATCGACGTCGGCGCCTATCGCGACGCCATCGCGCCGCTTGAGCTTGGCGATGTGACCATCACCGAGATTTTTGATCCCACCTTTGGCGAGGATGAAAACGTCGCGATGATCCGCATTCAGGCACAGGACGGGGCCGAAGCTGTGGCGGCCGCAACCGTCACAGCCGTCGAAGAAGCGCTGACCGTCGCCGCGCCGGATATCCAGTTCGTCTCAGTCGAATCGGTTGGCCCCAAGGTTTCGGGTGAGTTGATCCAGACCGCGGTCATTGCGGTCGCCTTGGCGATTGGCGCAGTGCTTGTCTATATCTGGCTTAGGTTCGAATGGCAGTTCGCACTCGGGGCGGTCGCCGCGTTGGTGCATGACGTGATCCTGACCATCGGCATCTTCTCGGAACTACAAATCCGTTTTGACCTGGCG
This sequence comes from Ruegeria sp. I3, assembly GCF_056532525.1. Classification (NCBI taxonomy): domain Bacteria; kingdom Pseudomonadati; phylum Pseudomonadota; class Alphaproteobacteria; order Rhodobacterales; family Roseobacteraceae; genus Ruegeria; species Ruegeria sp. I3. The sequence continues at coordinate 164,914 of NZ_JBQFNI010000002.1, forward strand.
ATCATCGCCGCTCTTCTGACTATCGTCGGCTATTCGCTGAACGACACCGTGGTCGTCTTCGACCGGGTTCGCGAAAACCTGCGGAAGTACAAGAAGAAAGACCTCAAAGAGGTGCTGAACATCTCGATCAACGAAACGCTCAGCCGGACGGTGATGACCTCTGTGACCACGCTGCTGGCGCTGATCTCGCTCTATGTACTGGGCGGAGACGTGATCCGAGGCTTTGTCTTCGCGATGATCTGGGGCGTGATCGTCGGGACCTATTCGTCGGTCTTCGTGGCCTCGACCATCCTGCTGTGGCTGGGGGTCAAGCGCGACTGGTCGAAGCCGTCGAATACGGCGGGCAACCAGTTTGCCAACATTGATGCCTGAGTATTTCGGCCAGACCCCAACCGGTCTGGCCGTTATTATTTTCGCCGCCTTTGTTGGGGGCATCGTGCGCGGGTTCTCCGGCTTTGGGACGGCCCTGATCTTCCTGCCCATCGCCAGCCCGTATCTTGGCCCCTTCGGTGCCATCATCGCGCTGACGGTCATGGACATATTTGGCCCGATTCCGAACCTGCGCCGCGCATGGACGGTTGTTGACAAGGCAGATCTGATGCGCCTTTTGGTCGGGTGCGCGCTACTTCTACCGGTTGGCTTATGGCTGCTGACCCGGACCGATCCCGAAGTGTTCCGCTATATCGTCAGCCTGATTTCATTGTCGATGCTGGCCGTTCTGGTTTTTGGTCTGCGCTACCGGGGAGCGGTATCGCGTGGCATGGTTGCTGCGATCGGCGGGGCTGCAGGGCTACTTGGCGGGGTAGCCGGGATACCGGGGCCTGCTGTCATCCTGTTTTATATGTCACGGCCCTTACCGGTTGAGATCATCCGCGCGACGATCCTGCTGTTCCTGTTTGCTTTCGATTTGCTGATCCTCGGATATCTTGGCGGGATGGGGCGTCTCTCGATCGCGAGCATCGGATTGGGCCTTGCGCTTGCGGTTCCCAACATCGCGGGCAACTGGCTGGGGGGCTGGATGTTCCGACCCGAGTACGAGAACCTCTACCGCGCCGCAGCCTATCTGGTGATTGCAACAGCGGCCTTGTCCGGCCTGCCGCTTTGGGGCTAGAACCCTGCACATGCGCCTGAACGAGATCACATATACAAACGCTCAGCCGGTTGATGGCTATGGCCCCGGGTTCTTTCGGATAGGCGGGGAAGTTCATGATGGGGCAGTCCTGACCGGCCCCACCGGTACATCGGCTTGGGCGGGTTACTCCGACGCCCAGACCCTGCTGGCCTTGTCCGAACATGTCGATGTTCTGTTCATCGGTACGGGCAAAGAACTGACCCACATCCCAGCCGACTTGCGCACCACCTTGGAAGAGGCAGGTCTGGGTGTCGAAATCATGAACTCTCCGGCGGCCTGCCGCACCTACAACGTGCTGCTTTCCGAAGGCCGCCGCATTGCGCTTGCGCTGATCCCGGTCTGAGGATCTGTTCTTCCACTGGCTAAAAATATCCCGGGGAGTGTGAGGGGCTGGCCCCTCACTGCGATCCAACCAGCCGCTCTGCGGCAATTCCGACCTTTTGCCCACACGCACAATCCGCTAAGCGGGCTTCATGACTTTAAAGGTAACCGATCTGGCCATCGCACGCGGCGGAGTTCCCGTGCTCGAAGGGCTGAGCTTCTCGCTTGAGGCAGGAAGGGCGCTGATTCTGCGGGGACCGAATGGGATCGGAAAGACAACATTACTGCGTACGCTTGCGGGCCTGCAACCGCCGCTGGCAGGGCAAATCGTCGGGGCAGAAGACCAGATCGCATACGCGTCTCATTCCGACGGGTTAAAACCGACCCTGACCGTTGTCGAAAACCTCAACTTCTGGGCGTCGGTCTTTGGCACCCGTGATATCCAGCACGCCCTTGATGCGTTTGAGCTGAACGAGTTGGCTGACCGCCATGCGGGCAACCTTTCGGCGGGGCAGAAACGGCGTCTGGGATTGGCGCGTATGTTGGTTACTGGCCGCCCGATCTGGATGCTGGACGAGCCGACGGTCTCGCTGGATCGTCACGCCGTGCAGATGTTTGCGGATGCGGTGCGCGCGCATCTGGGGAAGGGTGGTTCGGCCCTGATCGCGACCCATATTGATCTTGGCTTGGACGGAGAGGTTCTGGACGTTGGCCCCAACAAGGCCAAGCCCAAGCCCATCGACGATTTCGACGGAGGTTTCTTGTGATCGCCTTATTGCTGCGTGATCTGAAATTGGCTTTCCGTGCGGGGGGTGGCTTTGGTCTCGGTCTTGCTTTCTTCCTGATCGTCACCGTTCTGGTGCCATTCTCGGTTGGCCCGCAATCTTCGCTGCTTTCGACCATCGCACCGGGCGTTCTTTGGCTGGGCGCGCTTTTGGCGTGTCTGCTGTCACTTGATCGCCTTCTGGCGCTGGATTGGGAAGACGGCTCGCTTGATCTGCTCGCGACCGCGCCACTTCCGTTGGAATCAGTTGTTACCGTCAAAGCGCTAGCCCATTGGCTAACCACCGGATTGCCGCTGGTTCTGGCCGCGCCGTTCCTAGGCGTGTTGCTAAACCTGCCTGTACCCGGGTTTTCGTGGCTAGTGATCTCACTGCTCCTCGGTACTCCGGCGATGAGCGTTATCGGCACCTTTGGCGCGGCCCTTACTGTTGGTCTAAAACGGGGCGGTCTGCTACTGTCGCTTCTGGTTTTGCCGCTCTACGTGCCGACTTTGATTTTCGGAGCCGAGGTCGCCCGACGCGGTGCTACAGGCATGGAGACGCAAACGCCCCTGCTAATGCTGGCAGGGATTACCGCCGCAACGGTCGCACTTTTACCCTTTGCCAGCGCAGCGGTACTGCGCATCAATCTTAGGTGATGGCCACAAAGCTTGACTGAGGTCAATTGAGAACCACGCCGACTCGGACTAGATAGAGCCCATGACAATCGCAGCCAAAGCCAATGCCCTTTGGGAATACGCCAACCCGCGTAAGTTCCTCGCGACCAGCGAACGGGTCCTTCCGTTCTTCTGGATCAGCTCAGGTCTTTGTCTGGTCGTCGGATTGATCTGGGGCTTTTTCTTCACCCCGGATGACTACAAGCAAGGCTCGACCGTAAAGATCATCTACCTGCATGTACCTGCCGCGTTGATGGCGATCAATTGCTGGCTGATGATGCTGGCAACTTCGCTGGTCTGGTTGGTGCGTCGCCACCATGTCAGTGCGCTGGCTGCTCGCGCCGCTGCGCCCATTGGCATCGTGATGACGCTGATCGCATTGGCCACCGGAGCGATCTGGGGGCAGCCTATGTGGGGGACATGGTGGGCCTGGGACCCGCGCCTGACATCGTTCCTGATCCTGTTCCTGTTCTATCTAGGTTATGTCGCGCTTTGGGAAGCGATCGAAGATCCGGATACAGCGGCGGACCTGACCTCGGTCCTTTGCCTCGTGGGTTCTGTCTTTGCGTTCCTCAGCCGGTATGCGGTGAACTTCTGGAATCAGGGGCTGCATCAGGGGGCTTCGGTGATGCGCGCCGGGGCGATCACAGGCACGGATACTGAAGAGAAGGTAAGCAATATCTACTTCTATCCACTGCTGCTTTGCATCATCGGCTTTGTACTGCTGTTCATTGCGCTGGTCTTCTATCGTACGGGCACAGAAATTCGCGCCCGCCGGACCAAGGCGCTTATGGCGCGTGAAAGGGTGAGCGGATGATGCCTGATCTTGGAAAATATGCCGATACCGTCTTGTGGTCCTATGTCGTGTCAATCGGACTTCTGATCGCATTGGTGGGTTTCAGCGTGATCCGGGGCCGTAAAGTACGGGCCGAGATGGAGAAGGTTGAACAAAGGATGTCACGCAATGGCTAAGATTTCGCCCCTGATGATCGCGCCTCCGCTGATTTTCGGCGCCTTCGCTGTGCTCGCGGGCATCGGCATGTTCCGTGACGATCCCAACGCCTTGCCCTCGGCGCGCGAGGGTCAGCCAGCGCCGCCGGTTGTACTGACCGAGTTCGCGGGCAAACCGGGCTTCGATGATGCCACATTGCGTGATGGCGAGGTCAAGCTGGTCAACTACTGGGCCAGTTGGTGTGCACCATGCCGCGTCGAACACCCCAATCTGCAGGCTCTGTCTGACGAGGGTATCCCCGTCTATGGTATCAACTACAAAGATCAACTGGACAACGCCGAAGGATTTCTTGCTGAACTGGGCGATCCCTATGCCGGTATCGGTCGGGATGAACAGGGCCGAATGGGGCTGGACTGGGGCGTCTACGGTGTGCCCGAAACCTATGTGATCGACGGTGAGGGCACGATCATCCTGCGCTGGGCTGGTCCGGTCACTCAGCGGGTGATCGAAAGCACGATCCGCCCAGCGCTTGAGAAAGCCGCAGGTGGCTCATAAGCGATAGCCACCGGTGACGCCCAGAACCTCACCAGTGATGAAGGATGCGGCATCGGACGCCAGAAACCTGACGACTTTGGCGATATCCTCGGGCTTTCCCGCGCGACCTAAAGCGGTTTCTTTGACAAACAGCGCGGTCAACTCCTCGGACCGGGGCGCTTCGGGGATGTTGATCGCACCCGGCGCGACTGCATTAACGCGTATCCCCTTTGGCCCAAGCTCCTTTGCCATGGCGTGGGTCCATAGATTCAGGGCGGCTTTGCTGGCCCCATAGGTCACCGCATCCCGAGGCGGCAAGACCGCGTTCATAGATGAGATACTGACGATTGAGGCGTCGCGTTTCAAATGTGGTAGCGCAGCAGCCAACAATGCGGCGGGGGCCAGCAGGTTCAAATCCAGAATGGCGCGGTGGTCCTCGGCTCGAAATTCCTCTTTGGGGGTAGATTTCACAAGGCCGGCATTGTTGACGATCACATCCAGCCGTCCAAACCTCTCGATCACCTGCGAAATCACGCTAGCCGGCTGGTCGGGCGCAGATAGATCAGAGCGTATGGCCAGAACATCCCCACCCAGTAGCTCGGGCGTGGGTTTGCTCGACAACCAAGTAAACGCGACGCGGTGATCACGGCTGAGGTCTTCGACGATTGCACGCCCAATTCCGCGTGCACCGCCGGTTATCAATGCGACTTTGTCCATAATCGTAGGAAATCGGTAAAATGGCCGGGATTCAAGCCGTTACTTACGGACCAAAATCCAGATCATCGCGCCGATGAATGCAAAGGTGGTCAGATTCATAAGCGTATCCGTCAGATCACCGATCAGCATGGCTCAGCCCCTCTTCTCGTAGCCCTCGGAACAGGCAGACCATCAGCAGAACCGAGATGAACACAAAGGGCAGCGCCCCGAGTGAGATCAGGACTTTGACCGATTCCACCGAGCCCGACAGGATCATCGCGACACTCAACAAGCCCAGCAATGCACCCCAGATCAGCCGCACGCGCGGGGGCGGGTTTTCATCCCCCTGGGATGAGAATGTACCCAGCACAAAGGCCGCGCTTACAACGCTGGTTACGATGAACAGAAACGCCGCTGCTACGGTTGCAAGTATTGTGATCTGCGATAAGGGCAAACGGTCGAGCAGGGCGAAGGTCACACGCTCGATGTTTGTTTGCGTATAGGCCAGCAGTTCACCGGCACCGTTGAGCGCCTCGAACAGACCGATGCCGCCAAAGGCACCGAACCAAAGGATCGAGAACAGCGTGGGCGCAAAGAGTACTCCGATCACGAATTCCCGGATCGTGCGACCGCGAGAGATACGCGCGACAAACACACCAACAAAAGGTCCCCAGGCGATCCACCAGACCATATAGGTGAGGGTCCAGTCGCTGAACCATTTGGTGACGTCATCGCCGAAGAAGGTGAAGGTCTGAAAGCCCCGAGGGATGACATTGGTGACGTAATCGCCGAACCCTTGAACCACGGTATTCAATAGATACTCGGTGGGGCCGAGGACCACTGTATAGGCCACAAGGCAGATCGCGATCAGCATTGCCGCATTTGACAAGCGCGCCATGCCTTGGCCAAGGTCGATCAACAGAGCAGGGATGTAGGCTGCGACCATCGCCAGGAAAACAACGCCGATCAGAAGGGCACCAACCGTTTCCCGGCCACCCAGAACCGCAATCCCGTCCGCAACCTGGAACACGCCCATGGCCATTGAACCGCCAACACCGATAGAGATTGCAACAATGGCCATGAAATCCGACAGCCACCCGACCCGCTCGGCCCAGCGTTCTCCTGGGAACAGGCTTTTGATCGGTGCACTGACCATCATGCCTGTCCCGCGCCGAAAGCTGAAATAAGCGATGGTCAGCGCGGTCGAACCGTAAATCGCCCATGCGTGCAGGCCCCAATGGAAGTTTGTTGCCAGCATGGCCTGCTGCGCGGCGACATAGTCGGGTGCCATGCCCGAGATGAAGTTGAAATGGGTCAGGGGCTCGGCGACCGCCCAGAACAGCAGTCCAACGCCCATTCCTGCGGAGAACAGCATTGAGATCCAAGTTGCGGTCGAGAACTCCGGCTCTTCATCATCCCGGCCCAAACGAATGTTGCCATAGGGCGAAAATGCCAGAACCAAACACCCGATCAACATGCCCGAGGCCGCGAGCATCACGAACCAACCGCGACTGTGGAAGGTTTGTTGCACGATGCTATTGGCCCAAGTCACCAAGCTTTCGATATCGATGACGCCCCAGATCCCGATCACGGCGATGACGCTAAGCGAGCAAACCAGTAGGGCGTTGGGCTTTTTCATGGTGACGGAATTCCGAAGACTGTCTTGCCCAACAGTTTCAGATTTTTGAATAAATGGCCAGAAAACAAAACCCCCGGCGCAGGGCCGGGGGCTGAGGTTGGATATCAACCTGCTGATTTATGACGCTTTTGCGAGATTGCGCAGCACGTATTGCAGCACACCGCCGTTTTCGATGTATTCGATCTCGGGCGCGGTATCGATGCGGCACTTCAGGGTGATCGTCTTTTCGGTACCATCTCCGTAAATGATGGTGCAGGGCACTTCCTGCAGGGGCTCAACTGAATCCAACCCGTGGATCGAAACGGTCTCATCACCTTTCAGACCCAGTGTCTTGCGGGTATCACCATCGGTGAATTCGAACGGTATGACGCCCATGCCCACCAAGTTTGAACGGTGGATGCGCTCAAAACTCTCGGCGATCACTGCCTTGACGCCAAGCAGAGCTGTGCCCTTGGCCGCCCAGTCGCGCGACGAACCTGCACCGTACTGTTCGCCGCCAAAGACGACCAGCGGGGTGCCTTGCTCCTGATAGGCCATCGATGCTTCGTAGACCGAGGTTTGTTCACCATCCGGGCCTTTTGTATAACCGCCTTCGACGCCATCCAGCATCTCGTTCTTGACGCGGATATTGGCGAAGGTGCCGCGCATCATGATCTCGTGGTTGCCACGGCGTGAGCCATACGAGTTGAATTCGCGCGGCTGAACCTGACGATCGGTCAGATACTTCCCGGCAGGTGTCGTTGTCGCAAACGAACCGGCGGGCGAGATATGGTCGGTGGTGATCATGTCACCCAGGATCAGCAGAACCTTTGCACCATCGATATTCGAGATTGTGCCCGGCTCAGGCCCCATGCCTTGGAAATAGGGAGGGTTTTGAATGTAGGTTGACGTCGGTGGCCAATCATAGGTTTCCTGTTGTGGAACCTCGACCTCCTGCCATTTCTCGTCGCCTTTGAAGACATCGGCATATTTCGACTGGAACGCCTCGCGGGTCACGGTTGCCTCAACCAATTCGGCGATTTCGCTTTGGGTCGGCCAGATGTCTTTCATGTAGACATCGTTGCCGGCCTGATCCTGTCCAATCGGTTCCGAGGTCAGGTCGATGTCCAACGTACCAGCCAAAGCATAAACCACCACCAGCGGCGGTGAAGCCAGATAGTTGGCGCGCACGTCGGGCGAGATGCGGCCTTCAAAGTTGCGGTTGCCTGACAGCACCGAAGTGGCAACAAGATCGCCTTCGGCAATCGCTTCGCTGATTTCTCTTTGGATCGGACCCGAGTTGCCAATACAGGTGGTGCAGCCATAGCCAACAAGGTTGAAGCCGATCTTGTCCAGATCTTCCTGAAGACCTGCAGCCTCCAAGTAGGCGGACACAACCTGCGAGCCGGGCGCCAATGAGGTCTTTACCCACGGTTTGCGATCCAATCCCAGCGCGGCGGCTTTACGTGCAACGAGGCCCGCGCCGATCATCACATACGGGTTCGACGTGTTGGTGCAGGAGGTGATCGAGGCGATCACGACTTTGCCCGATTCCATGCCGTAGTTTTCGCCTTTGACCTCTACTTGTTTGCCCATCGGGCGTTTGAAGGTCTCGGCCATTTCCTTGGTGAATGCGGCCTTGGCGTCGGTTAGTGCGACGTAATCCTGCGGCCGTTTCGGGCCCGAGATCGCAGGAACAATTGTGCCCATATCCAGCGACAGAGTGTCGGTGTAGATCGGCGCGTAATCGGCATCGCGCCAGAAGCCGTTTTCCTTGGCGTAGGCCTCGACCAATGCGATGCGGTCTTCGTCGCGTCCAGTATTGCGCATATAGCGCAAGGTCTCGCCGTCAATCGGGAAGAAACCACAGGTCGCGCCGTATTCGGGGGCCATGTTGGCGATGGTTGCGCGATCGGCCAAGGGCAAGCGGTCCAGACCTTCGCCGTAGAATTCAACGAATTTACCAACCACGCCTTTCTCGCGCAGCATCTCGACGACTTTCAGGACAAGGTCAGTTCCCGTTGTGCCTTCGACCATCGAACCGGTCAGTTCAAAGCCCACAACCTCGGGGATCAGCATCGAGATCGGTTGACCCAGCATCGCTGCCTCGGCCTCGATCCCACCAACGCCCCAACCCAGAACGGCCATGCCGTTGACCATGGTGGTGTGGCTGTCAGTACCAACAAGTGTATCGGGATAAGCGACTTCTTCGCCGCTTTGGTCCGTGTCCGTCCAGACGGTCTGCGCCAGGTATTCCAGGTTTACTTGGTGGCAGATTCCGGTGCCGGGAGGCACGACGCGGAAATTGTTGAACGCGTTCTGACCCCATTTCAGGAACTGATAGCGTTCCATGTTGCGCTCATATTCGCGGTCCACGTTCATCTGAAACGCGCGTGGGTTGCCGAACTCATCAATCATGACCGAGTGGTCGATGACCAGATCGACCGGGTTCAGCGGGTTAATCTTTTGCGCGTCCCCACCAAGGCCCTTGATGCCGTCGCGCATCGCTGCCAGATCCACCACGGCCGGAACTCCGGTAAAGTCTTGCATCAGAACCCGGGCAGGGCGATAGGCGATCTCACGTGGGTTCTTGCCACCGTTGGCACCCCATTCGGCAAAGGCTTTGATGTCATCGACGGAAACCGAGAACCCGTCATCTTCGAACCGCAGCATGTTTTCCAGAACCACTTTCAACGCGGCAGGCAGATTCGAAAAATCGCCTAAGCCTGCTTCTTGCGCGGCTGGAATCGAATAATAGGAAATGGATTTGCCATTCACGTTCAGGCTGCGGCGTGTCTTGGCGGTGTCCTGTCCGACCTTGATGGGCATCTGTGGCCTCCCTCTCAAATGACTTGGAATACGGGCTTCGCTAAGGGTTATCTGCATTACCGCACCAGTTGTTTCAAGGTGCAACGGGCAGTTTGGGTGGTTTTTTGTATACCATTGCACACATTTTGTCGAAAGCTTGTGTCTGAGGTCTCAAGAAACCTTGATTGGCAGTTTATTCGGTTCCGACTTAAACCTTTCAGGCAATCATCCTCTATCGAGAGAAAACATGCTCAGATCAGTCGCTGCGACCGCGTTTGTTTCACTCTTTCTTGCTGCCCCGGCTCAGGCGCAGGATGATCCGGTGGTGGTCGAACTGTTCACCTCGCAGGGGTGCTCGTCCTGCCCGCCAGCAGACCGGATCATGCATGAATTGGCCAAGCGGGATGATGTAATCGGTCTGGCGTTGCATGTGGATTATTGGGACTACATTGGCTGGAAAGATGAATACGCCAATCCCGACCACACCGATCGTCAGCGCGCCTATGCACGTGAAGGCGGGCGGACGATGATCTATACGCCGCAGATGGTTGTGAATGGGCAGCAGGATGTGGTTGGGGCCAAGTCAATTGAACTGAACCGGCTAATCGATGCACACCTGACTGCGCCGCCGGAGGCCGAGGTCAGTGCCACGCGTACCGCGAACGAAGTATCCATGAATGTCGTTCCGATCGAGTTACCAGACGACGAAACCTATGATGTTCGGATTGTGCAGTATTCGCCGATGCGTCGCACCTCGATCCGGCGTGGCGAATTGGCCGGACATGATCTGGATTATGCAAACGTGGTCGAGAATTGGCAGATTGCCGGTCGCTGGGATGGCCAAACACCGCAGAGTTTCACCGCAACATTGTCATCGGAATTGCCTGCCGTTGTTCTGATCCAGCGCAGTGGCCATGGTCCGATCGTGGCCGCAGCGCGGGTTAAGTGATCAGGGCATATCCTTTGGCTGGACCCCCAGTCCCCTCCAGGACTTCCAGCGCCGATGAATCCAGAACCATTGTCCCATGTGCTGACGCACCATCGCTTCCAGGTCGTCATTGGTGAACTGGGTCATGGTTTTGGCATCAGTATGCGGGACCGGGTCGTGTAGGACGATCTCAAAATCGATCCCGTTGGGTTGGCGCACTGCATAGCAGGGGATCAGCACAGCCTTGTATTTGATCGCAAGTTCCGCGTTCAGCACCGAGGTGACGGCGGGTTTGCCGAAAAAGGTCAGCTCCTCACCACCATGCGCATGCAGGTCGGATACAATGGCAATGATGCCTCCGCTTTTCAGTGAACGGACCATTTCGACCATACCTCGGCGGCCCTGTTCGAACATGGGCGACCCGGTCTGATAGAATGCCTCGACATACATGTCGTTGAAATATGGATTTGCCATGCGGCGATAGAGGCTGCCGATGGGTTTACCGCTACGCGCCTGCAGCGCGACCCGCGCGGCCAGATAGTGCCCGAAATGCGCAGTGATCATCATCACTGGACGCCCTTCCGCCACGGCGGCATCAAATGCTTCGACACCCGAGCCCGATACTTTGGCCTTGCTTTGTCGCTCGATGAAACCGTCGGCTGAAAAATGCTCCATGATCGCGCGCCCGGCATTGTCAGGCACGGCGCGGCAGATGCGTTTGACCTCGGCCTCGGGCAGGTCTGGGCAGGTGAGTTTCAGGTTGCGGCGCACGCGGGTTCGAAAGCCGACAATGGGGGCAAGCCAGCGCACAATCGCGCCCATCGCTCCGATGCGGCGCTCATATGGCAGCAGGCGCATGCCGCGGATTACGCCGGTCAGAAACAGGTTGGCGACGTAGTATTTTCCAAGCTCAAATCGGCTTAGTTCCGACTTTTCGACGGGCATGGGGAGAGACACCTGAGCGTTGTGAACTGCGCGACGAGACATACAGGCCCCATCGTGCGATCACAAGTGGTCGCGCCTTGCCGGACTATTCTGCATTCTCCTCCGCCTCGACCAATGCGATCGCGCCCTCGTCCAAAAGCGCGCGGATGGCTGCAACGATCTGCGACATCGCATCTTCACTGTCTGATTGTTTGACCTTGCCACGTTCGGCCATTTCTTCCCGTAAGTTTTCCGCCATGCGAGAGGACATGTTGGCTAGGAAGAACTCGACCGTGGCGAGGTCTTCGTCGCTATTGGCTCCGGCCAACGCCGTGATGAGAACGGGTTGATCCACACCGCGCAGAATCGCTGGAACATCGCGGGGTTCGATGCGCGAGGGCACATGCGAAAAGATGAAGATCGATTGCCGGACGGTATCGGCAAAATCGGAGTCTTCTTCGTCCAGCGCGGTCAGCAAACCATCACGCGTCGCCGCGGCCGACTGGTTGAGGATCGCGCCCACACGCTCACCCGGCCCATCCCGAAAGGCGGGCTCGGGGCGTTGATCCAGCTGAGCGGCCAAGGACCATCCGATCCGCTCTACCGCCTCGGGCGTCACGTTGGCCGTTTTCGATACAGCATAGGTTATCCGTCGCGCTGTGGGGCCGGGCAGGTGGCCCAACAACTGGGCAGCCTTGGCGGTTTCGAGTTTCGACAGCATAACGGCGGCGACTTCGGTGCTTTCAGCTTTGGCCATCTCGGCCAGATCTTCTGAGGGTACTTCGCGCAAACGCTGCCATGGGTCACCGATCTGCCTCACGCCAGCTACCTTGCGCAGCCGGGCGGCGGTGGCTGGGGCGATCTTGCCGTTCACCGCGTCCAGAGCACCGGCTAGCCCATGGGGAAATGCAAGCCCTACGCCATCCAGCGCATCGGCAAATTCCTGCGCGACGGCGGCCAGCGTTACCCGGTCAACCAACCCCATCTGTCCAAGTTGGTGGGTAAGTTGTTCCTGCAGTGAATCGGGAAGCTCTTCCAACGGGATATCCGCCCCCTCGTTCAGCAGCAGCCGAACCACAACTGCGGCTTTCTCTCGGTTGCTGAGGGCGCGCGGCACAACACGTGGCGCATCATCGTCCTGTTCAACGACCGGGGGTTGCGCGCCCGGCGTCATCTGCACCATTAGTTTCGTGTCCTGCATCTGCCTGCAATGCCTCATTCGCGTTGCAGGCAGAATATAGAGAGTCGGGTAAAGAAACCCTGAAACTCAGTAGCTATATGTCAGCCCTGTTCTGATCGCTTCGCGCAGCGATGTCTCAGCCCATGTGCCTTCGCCACCACGCGCCTTGATCTCGCGCCATTGTGCGATGGCCAACTCGGTCTTGCCCTGGGTAACAAATCCCTGACCCATATAGCTGCGGGCGAGGATGTTGTCGGGGTTGGATTCAATTGCTTTCTGGTAAAATGCGTCAGCCAGTTTCAGCTCACCCATCTTGCGATAGGTGAATCCCCAATAGGTCTGCACCCGATCATCATCTTGATCCATGATACGCAGAATGCCCTGAGCATTTTCGTACTGCCCGTCGTAAGCCAACTCGCGCACGGCATCATACAGTTGGTCTTCGGTGAAATTTGTCTTGTTGGGTTTGACGCAGCGCCCGGCTGCCTCGTCATAAACGCGGCCAAACAGGCATTTCTTGGTGGTGTTGGTGGGCTTGGGCGGGCTGCTGTCCCCACCACCCGCAGCGATGGCCATGGGCGCGAAGGTAAAGGCCTGAAGAGCGATGGCCGAGGCTAGTACAAGACGCATTTTCCTACTCCGTTGTCAAAGAGACTTGTTACAATCATAGCTTGATCTTCAAAAAAGCTAACGATTGACTGATCGCTTTTATTCACAAGCAGGAAATAAAAATGTCAGCTATTGACGATTTTCATGCAGCTTTGGCTTTCGCTGTCCCAAATTGTGCCTTCAGCACAGGACTGGGTTTGCTTGGTGTTACCGTTACAGGCAAATCCGGCGGTGCCCGCACAGATAAGAGCAATTGCGCATAGAGCAGTTCGTAGCATCGAGTTTTCCTTTCGCGGAAACTGTGCCAACAGATTAACCGATTTTTGCCAATCTGGCAAAGACACAAGGCCCGGCTGCATTGAGCAAGCCGGGCCAAGTTTTTAGCACTGTTTGAGTTTGAATTATTCGCCGAATACGCGGGCGAAAATCGTATCTACATGTTTGGTATGGTAGCCGAGATCGAATTTCTCTTCGATTTCTTTCGGGCTCAGCGCGGCGGTGACATCGGCGTCGGCCAACAGTTCCTCTTTGAAGTCGGTGCGATGCTCCCAGACTTTCAGCGCGTTGCGCTGAACCATGGCATAGGCATCCTCGCGGCTTACACCGGCTTGGGTCAACGCCAACAGCACTCGTTGGCTCATGACAAGACCGGGGAACTTGTTCATGTTCTCGATCATGTTCTCGGGGAAGATCAGCATCTTGTCGATTACACCGGTCAATCGCGCGAGTGCAAAGTCCAGCGTGATAGTGGCATCCGGCCCGATCATGCGTTCGACCGAGGAATGCGAGATATCGCGCTCGTGCCACAGCGCCACGTTCTCCATCGCCGGGATCACGGCCGCACGCACCATGCGCGCAAGACCGGTCAGGTTCTCGGTCAGGACCGGGTTCTTCTTGTGCGGCATCGCCGAGGAACCTTTCTGTCCCATCGAGAAGAACTCGGCACCTTCCAACACCTCTGTCCGCTGCATATGGCGGATTTCGATAGCGATGTTTTCGATGCTGCTGGCGATAACACCCAGTGTGGCGAAGAATGCGGCGTGACGGTCGCGGGGAATGACCTGCGTGCTGATCGGTTCAGGCACCAGACCCAGCTTGTCGCAGACATGCTCTTCAACCTGCGGGTCGATATTCGCAAACGTCCCGACCGCGCCGCTGATCGCTCCGGTGGCGATTTCCGCGCGGGCATCGCGCATCCGGGACAAGTTGCGGTCCATCTCGGCATAGAAGCGGGCAAAGGTCAGGCCCATCGTGGTGGGTTCGGCATGGATACCGTGGCTGCGACCGATGCGAACGGTGTCTTTATGCTCGATCGCGCGGCGTTTCAGGGCAGCCAACAGACCTTCGAGGTCTGCAATCAGCAGGTCGGCGGCGCGGGTCAGTTGCACATTGAAGCAAGTGTCCAGCACGTCCGAGGAGGTCATGCCCTGATGCACGAAACGAGCTTCCTCGCTACCCACATGTTCGGCCAGATGGGTCAGGAAGGCGATGACGTCGTGTTTGGTGACGGCTTCGATCTCGTCGATACGGGCGACATCAAACTCCACATCCTTGGCTTTCCACACGGCCTCGGCGTTTTCACGCGGGATCACGCCTAGATCGGCCATGGCGTCGCAGGCGTGCGCCTCGATCTCGTACCAAATGCGGAACTTGCTCTCGGGTGACCAGATGGCGACCATGTCGGGGCGTGAATAGCGGGGAATCATTGGCGGCAGCACCTTTTTATGATTGGGATGAGGCGTTGGCGCGGGGTTTAGCCGCGCATTGACCAAGGAACAAGGCGCGAGTGCTGGGATGAGACGGTTTGCCCTGATTTTATTGCTTTGGCCCGGATTTGTGGCCGCCGACGAGTTTCAGCAACTGACGGGTGATGAGATTCTGATGGCGCTTGCTGGCAAGAAGCTCGACTATGGCGAGGGGATCACCCAGACCTTCGATAGCAATATGCAAACGCAGTACTTTTCAGGCCGCCCAAGTTCGGGACGATGGGCCGTTCGTGATGATCGCTATTGCTCGGTCTGGCCGCCTTCGGATTTCTGGGCTTGTTATGATGTTGAGCAAAGCGGTGAAACCATCCGGTTTGTGGATGATTCAGGTAATACAACTGACGGAATCTATTTGAAGTGAGCCTGCCCAGAAATATTTATGATTTCCAGGGGGTTTGGGACCTGAGCCGCCTCATCCGGGACGAGCGTGCAGGCCAGATCATTCAGGCCGAGGGTAAGGCAGAGCTACGGCAAGATACCCAAGGGTTGGTCTATGATGAGACGGTCACGCTGCGTGTTCCGGGGCAGCCTGCAATGACGGGAACGCGTCGATACCTTTGGCGCGACGCCGGTGATCGGATCGCCATTCACTTTGATGATGATCGGTTTTTTCACGCACTTAAACTTGGCCAAACCCGCGTCAAGGATCATCACGATTGCCCGCCGGACAGCTATGATGCAGACTATGATTTCTCGGGATGGCCGCGCTGGACAGTCCGCTGGACTGTATCAGGACCGCGAAAATCCTATGAAATGGAGACCAAATACGCGCTGCGATAGCGTAATCATCTTGCAGCAACGGCCCGGAACGGGCATTGCTGCATGTGCAAATAAGTCCGAATGTGGAGAAATGAGATGAACGCAAACGTACTGGCCAATGCTTTTGGCCCGCGTGAGGGGACGGCGCTGCGCGTCAAGCAGGTGGCTCTGGTTGCCCTGGGTATCGTTGCTCTGGCTGTTGCAGCCAAAATCAAAGTGCCGATGTGGCCGGTTCCGATCACCATGGGCACATTCGCCGTTCTGACCATCGGCACCGCCTATGGCGCGCGCCTTGGCCTGATCACGATGCTGGGTTACCTGCTGGTTGGTGCTCTGGGCTTTGACGTGTTTGCGGGTTCCTCGGCCGAAAAATTCGGCCTGACCTACATGATGGGTGGCACCGGTGGCTATCTGGTCGGTTACCTGATGGCGACCATTCTGCTGGGCGCACTGGCCGCGCGCGGCTGGGATCGTTCGGTCGGCAAGCTGGCGCTGGCGCTGGTGCTGGCCAATGTCCTGATCTATGTGCCGGGCCTGCTGTGGCTGGGTCAGCTGTATGGCTGGGACAAGCCGATCCTGGAATGGGGTCTGACACCGTTCCTGCTGGGTGACGCAATCAAGCTGGCGCTGGCCGCTCTGCTGATCCCTGGCCTGTGGAAGCTGCTGGGCGACGCACGCACCTGATAGCGCGCTCTTGCGCAAGACACACCCGCGTTCGGAGCTTTCCGGACGCGGGTTTTTTATTGTCTGCAGAACAGGATACTGGACAAAGTCAAACTGCATGGGCAACCTGACATCAGAAAACTGATCAGGTTATTGAGATATGCGTATTTTGTTAAGCTTGGCGCTTGCTGCAAGTGCCGTGACTTGGTTGGCTGTAACGCCTGTGCAAGCTGACACACCGGTGACCTACACCGATGAAGGGCGCGCCCTGTTCCGCTTTGAGGTTCCCGACTTTTGGGCATTGCGTACCGGTGGCCCGCGTGAAATCGAGGATACCAATCTGGGCGATGCCCGTGCGGTTTCGCGCGTCATGGGGATCAGACCGGTGACCGACGATAATGTCTGGATGGGCTTCGTCTCACCATCTCGGGTTTCCAGCATTCAGGGCGGGCTGAGCTATCTTGAGGATATCGACAAATTCCTCGTCAAAGACCCGACCGTGACCAGCACCAGCAATACAAGGATTGGTGGGCGGCCAGCCCACGTTATTCGAGGCACCGGCAATCGGGATGGGCGAGGCGTAAACTTTACCGCCACCGTGATTGACCTGCCGCGTGACCGTGTTGCGATAGGGGTTGCGATCCTGCGTGACGGGGCCGACCCGTCTTATGTTGATGCCTTGAACGCCGTTTTCGCGTCGTTCCGGTCTTTGCAGTAAGGAGGCTCGGATGACTCGCAAACTGTTAAAACGGTCTGTTCTGGCGCTGGGGTTGGGTACTGCAACGTTTACATTGTCCGCCTGCGATGGCGTGTCCGTCGGGGTAGGGTATGGCGTTGGGTATGACCCGTTCTACGACTCGATGCTGTGGAATGATTACTACCACGACCGTAACGTGAATGTAGATGTTGACATAAACCGCCCAGACCGGCCCGACCGCCCCGATCGACCGGTTCGTCCGACCCCTCCACCGCGGCCAAAGCCACCGATCGCCAAACCGCCATCGCGCCCGCATCCCCCGGTGGCGCGTCCTCCGACGGCACGGCCACCAATTCACCGACCCTCACCGAGGCGCCGTTAGAAAAAGGGGGCAAAAGCCCCCTTCAATCATTATCATAAGCTGACAAAGGTGGTTTTCAGTCCAGCAGCTCAGTCGTGATATGGGCCGAGCCTTCAAGGGTTCGGTGCACGGGACATTTATCTGCGATCTCCAATAGCTTAGCACGTTGCGCGGCATCCAGCGGCCCTTGTAGCCGTATCTTGCGGCGGAACTGATCGACCTTACCATCGCTGGCCAGTCCAGCGTCCTGGGCGTGTACCTTGTCGTGGCAGACATCGACGGTGATACCTGTCAGCGGCCATTTCTTGCGCCGCGCATACATGCGAATGGTCATCGAGGTACAGGCGCCCAATCCCGAGGACACAAATCCATAAGGGGACATGCCTCGGTCCGTTCCTCCGTACGAGGCGGGCTCGTCAGCGACCGCATGGTGGCGCGGGCCGGACTGGATGTCTTGCAGGAACCCTGCCGGGTCTGCCTCGGTTACGCGAACAACACCTTCCGGGGCGCCGGGTGGTGGGGCGGGCGGGCACAGTTTGACGTATCGCGACACCCAAGCCGCAATGACATCCGCCGCGTAATCCGCATCAGCGGCGCGTGTGATCAGATGGTCGGCATCGTCCAGCGTGACAAAACTTTTTGGATGCTTCGCAGCCAGAAAGATGGTGCTGGCGTTGTCAATGCTGACCGTGTCATCGCGCGGTGCGTGCAGGATCAGAAGCGCTGCTTTCAAATCTGAAACGGCAGGGCTAAGCGCGGCCTCTGAAATGTCATCAACAAAAGCTTTGCCAATGCGGAACGGGCGACCGCCAAGCGAAACCTCTGCGCTGCCTTGCGCCTGAATCTGGGGCAGGGCGGCCTCGAAATGGTGTGATACGTGGCCCGGGTCAGCAGGCGCACCCAATGTGACGACCGCCTTGACCGACGGTATGCCAGCGCGTGCGCGCAGTACCGCAGCGCCGCCAAGTGAATGGCCAATCAGCAGGGCGGGGGCCATGTTGCGGCCGGACAGGTAGTGCGCTGCAGCGATCAGATCTTCGACATTTGAGGTGAATGTCGTATTCGCAAACTCTCCATCCGAGTGGCCAAGGCCTGTAAAATCAAACCTGAGCACGGCGATGCCCATCGCCGCCAAACGCGCCGAAATGCGCCGTGCGGCAGGTATGTCCTTAGAGCAGGTAAAGCAATGCGCAAACAAAGCCGTTGCCAGTACCGGCCCGTCCGGCAGATCAAGGCGCGCGGCCAATTGGCTGCCGTCGTGACCGGCGAAAGTAATGCGTTCGGTGGGCATGATGAATCCTTGGTGGTCCAGGTTTCGACAATACTGTGTGCTGTGTGCGGTTCTCTCAACCCCTGTGTCAGTGGCGTAACAGGAAGGTGAGAGGGTGGGACCACGTAGCCCTTGGCGCGTCGCATCAATGCATTGTTGGGGTTGGTATTTGAACAATCAAAAAATGTGATGATAATTCGGATAAACATTCATTTTACTTATTTATACTTGGACCCCAACTTGCAATCATCCTTCTTATCCAAAGCAGAGGTCAAAATGGCACATACAACATCTGCACCGCTAAGCCCGACACTCCACGCCGGAGTTCTGTTGGCAATTCTCGTGACTGGCGCAATTGGTTTTGCACTGGGACAAAGCTGGCCGCTGACCAATACGTCTGAGGACACGCCAACTCTCACCGCGCCTGAAGATTGGCACGGTAATGTCAGACGGTCCCACTGGTCGAACTAGGCCATAGCGCTTAGCCAGACCCCATCAACTGTGCGTCGAACGGATACTTCGTTAGGTTTTCATAGCCGTCTTCAGTGATCAGAACCTGATCTTCCAGCTTGATCGAGAAATCGCCGCCAACCTCGCCAACTGCCGCTTCGACGCACAACACCATTCCGGGTTCAAGTGGATAATCATAGGATCCCTCGACCGCCTTGTCGGGATAGGCTACCAAGGGCCATTCATCGCACAATCCAACTCCATGCATCAGGCAGCCGTATTTCTGTGCCTGAAACTTGTCATCCAGCCGATGGGCATTCGCAGTTAGTTCCGGGATCATGACGCCGGGCTTCAGCATTTCCATATTGGTCATGATATGTTCATGCGCGTGCTGCATGGCATAGATCATGTCGGGGCGCGGTTTTTGATCGCCGATCCACCAGGTTCGTGAGATGTCGACGCAAATGCCGTAAGACCCGATCAGGTCGGTATCGAACGCGATGATTTCATTTTGCCGCGTGATGCGCGGGCCGCATTCCTGAAACCAGGGATTGGTGCGCTGGCCCGAGGCAAGCAAGCGGGTCTCGATCCATTCACCACCGCGCCGGATGTTTTCAGCATGTAGCACTGCCCAAATGTCATCCTCGGATGTCTTCCCGTCTCCGACATTGACACGTGCGAAGCGCTCCATTTCGGCCACTGCGGTCTCGCAGGCGTGGCTGGCGCAGCGCATGGCGAGGATTTCGTCTGGGCCTTTGATGGCACGGGTTTTCTCGGTAAGCTCTTCGCCCTCCATCACCTCGAACCCCTGAGCCTCAAGCGCGCGCAGGCCGTGCAGCATGATCTTGTCGACACCCAGCCGCATGTTGCCGCCGCCGTGTTCTTCGATCAGGGCGCGCACCTCGTTTGAGAACACATCTGCGGCAACGTCAATCTTGTCGCCCCGGTCGAAATAGAACAGATCGGCGCCCGAGCGCTGCTCGCGCACCAGCGGGTTGAATTTCGACAAGAACGGAGAGTTCTTGTAGTCCCAGATCACCATATACCCGTCAGCGCAAACCAAAACGGCCCGGAACGGGTTATGGGTATTCCAGAGCTGCATGTTGGTGCTGTCAGTCGCGTAGCGGATATTCAGGGGGTCAAACAGCAGGATCCCGCCCCAATCGCGTTGCACGATGGCCTGAGTGAGGCGTTTCCAGCGGTATTTACGCATCTGTTCTAGATTGGGCAGGCTAAGCCCGGCAGCGGCCCATTCGTCGAAGGCAAGCTGTGTCGGTCCGATCTCGATCCTGTCATTGTCGTTCGGTGTCCCGTCCCCGAGGGTGGCGCCCCGGGTCGGGTCAATCTTACGGGTGTCACGATATGGTGTGTTCACGGTTGGACCTTTCTGCTTGCCTGCCCAACCTGCAAATCCAGATGCGCTGCGTCTTCTAGGTTTGCGACCGTCTTCTGGTCGCTTTTTGACCGACAGCGCCAGAGCAGGGTGTTATGCCTCGACTATGACCGTGATATTACAGCAAGCCATTCCCTATGATCCACTCGCCCAAAACCCGCTGCCTGGCATTAAGCCTGCGGACCCCAGGGCCTGGTTGCATCGCGACGATGCGTTTTCTGCCCAGATGCAACGACGCGCCGCGCTGTTGGCGCAGCAAAAACTGGACGTCTTGGCGCAAAGCCCCGAGGCGTTGGCACCCGCGCAGGAGTTGCTGGAACTGGTCATTCAGCAAGTTTATCCGAATGTCTCCGATCACGTTGTGCGGCCCGACGGTGTGCGGGTTGAGGTTGACCGGGAACGCCCGTTGGAAACGCTATGCCATTTGGTGCAAGAGGATTTCTGCATTCTGCAGAAACACGATGACGAGCATGTTTTGACTGGCGCGATCCTGTGCTTTCCCGCAAGCTGGATGCTGTCGGAAAAGTTCATGCGCCCGTTGATTGGGATCCATGAGCCGGTTGACGCCTACGACGCCAATATTGCCCGCAGAGTTCAACGTTTGTTTGACGGCATTCAACCCAACCGGCCACTCTGGCGGTTCAATGCGCTTTGGTACAATGACGCCGAATTGTTCCAACCGCGCAGTCTCATGCAGCGACGCACACCGCGGGACGAAAATTCGGCCCGATATCTGCGTAGTGAACGTCAGACTCTCTTGCGTTTACCTGAGACAAACGCAGTGGTGTTCGCGATCCACACTTATGTAATGGCCGCTGATCAGGTCCTTAAAATGGAAAACCCCGCCTGACGGCGGGGCCTCCAAGGAGGGTCTTGGGTAATTTGATTACATGCCAATCGCGCTGGCGACCTCGGCAAAAGCATTCGTAGCGTTCAGGCCAAAAATCGCTGTGGTAAAAGCCAGAACCTGAGTGTTGAGGCGGAAATCCTCACCCCGGATCAAATTGACTGCTGCCAGGGATATGGCAATCGGTGTCGATATGCTTGCCACAGCACCAGTCATGCCCCAGCTGGTCAGTCGCAGAATATCGCTTGGGCGTTCCGTTTCGTCCTCGGACTGGTGAATGTTGCCGGCGGGCAGGGGAGCATCAGCCTCGGTCCGGAAGGCGATACTGAGCAGTTGGTCGTCACTTAGCTTGATCGGACGCGGCTTGGCGTGTTTGGTCTGTGTATCTTCCGCATCAGGATCGGGCAGATCAAGCCCCGCAAATGGGCCGCTGACTGCTTCGAATATCTGCTTTCGGTTCCGGGCGTTGCGCGGCGCAATTGAATCAAAGGCACTCATGAATTGTTCGATGGTCAGAACCGTTTTGGGCGACAACCATTCGACACGACGGGTCGTGCAGATGTCGACCATTCGGTACAGGATCACCACAAGCATCAACTCGGATATTTCACTGTCATCGAGCAGTTTTGACACCGGACAAATCGAGATCGTCAGCCGGTTTCCCGGCAGCGTAACCGCAGCACGCGGCATAGTTTTGAGACCAGCGGTTCGATCCATCCGCTCATGGTGATTGTGATCTACTTGGGTTGGTTCCGAGTCCAATGTCAGACGCACGAGATATTGGCTGCTGACGATACTGGCCTCCGATGCGCTAAGAAGCGTCTTGCGCTCGACCAGATGGCCATAGTCACCCAGCGTCGTTGAGACGACCTCGCACAGACGCTCAAGCGCGCCATCTGCCGACCCGTCAAACTGGAGGCCACCGTGGTAACTATGCTTTGCAGTCACAGCATGTTCCTTTGCTGTCATAATCTTCACAACAAATTAACAGGCGAAATGGCGCAAATTTTGACCAAAATGGAAAAAAGTCGAAATATTCCAAGATTGATTACGCTTTGGAAACCAAGAAAATCGGGGTTTCCTTAAATCTATGTGGCAACAATGTGGCCGAATTCAGGTGCTCTGACGTCAAGCCTATGACTGCCCTAGTTGTCGATTCGCGCCGCCATGATTGCAATGGATTGCTGGTAGACCGAGGCCGCATTCCATTGCTGTATGACCGCAAAATTCGGCTCTCCGGGTTGATAGCCGCGACCGGGCTTCCACCCTTTCTTACGTAGAAAACTCGCGGTCGAGGCGAGCGCGTCGGTCATGTTATAAAAATCGACCCGACCGTCACCGGTGGCGTCCACACCATAGGTCAGGGCGTTGCCGGGCAGGAACTGTGTATGCCCCAGCTCGCCATGTTTTGCCCCTTTTGTCGCCATCGTAAGGGTACCTTGGTCAACCAGTTTTAAGGCGCCGATAGCGTGCGGGATGAAGAATTCGGATCGGCGACAATCATAGGCTAATGTCGTGATTGCGGAAACAACCTGACTATCTCCCATGAAACCTCCAAAGCCGGTTTCCATGCCGTGAATGGCAATCAGCACACCCGCCGGTACGCCATATTGACGCTCGAGCGCGGCGTAAAACTGCGGATTGCGAGCTTTGCGCTTGCGCCCTTGCGCAACGATGGTGTTTGCCCCGCGCACCTGCATGAATTTGTCTAATGAGTATTTAAAGCTCTTCTGATTGCGATCCGCGGCAATCGTACGTGTTGCATATTGCGTCTGCGCGAGCGCTTGCAGACCCTTCTTTTTCACACCCGCCCGTTTGGCGGTTTTGGCAAAGTCGGCTTTCCAGGCCTCAAACCCGCTGCTGGTATTCCCACAAGGGGCGGACAGTGCCACTGAGGGCAGAAGGAACGCGAGTGCAGCGTAAAGGCGAAGACGAGGCATAGAGGAAATCCGAGTGCAAAAAAAATCTACGCTTAGCCTAAGCCGAGTTCGACCTACCGCAAAGTGGTTTAATAGAGATCAAGCTCGTCTGTGCCTTTCAGGGATTCGAACCATTCATCCGGGGTTTTGTCGATCTTGGCATGTTTGACCATCATCGCGTTCATATTTGGCAGACTGGATGAGTCCGGCCATTCATCGGGGTGCCACAGGTTTGATCGAATGATGCATTTGGGACAGTGCGCAAAGACGGTTTCGACATGGATTAACAGGGCCAGCTTGGGCACGCGTCCACCGACGGCCATGTTTGAAAGAAGTTCGGGATCTGCGCTAATTCTCGCGGATCCCCGCAGGCGCAGAGTTTCCAATTTTCCGGGGACAAAGAATATCACGCTGACGCGCTGATCTTTCAGCAAATTATGAAACGTATCCACGCGCTTGTTCCCAGGCCGGTCCGGGATCGCAATCATCAAGTTCGAGAGCACCTGCACAAACCCCGCAGGATCGCCACGAGGCGAAATATCAAGATACCCATCGGGATTGGCCGAAGCGATCAGGCAGAACGAGGACATGCCGATGAAGTCTCGACACATCTCATCAAGTGCAGGCAATTCCTTTGCAATGATCTGCGGCAAGGGTTGCCCGCAAATGCGTTCCAGATCTTTCTCCGAGGTTACAAGTCCTGAATACTCAGAAAAGGGTTTGTCGCTTGCGGGCATGTGCTCTCTCCGCCTGATGTTGAGCTCAAATTTTGAAAGATCATCATCGATCCGTCAAATCTCGCAGAGATACAGAAAAAGGGGCGCCCGATGGGCGCCCCCTGAGAATTTTCGTCGAAAATTCTTAATCAGCAGCTGTAGTACATGCCGTACTCAACCGGGTGAGGTGTGTGCTCGTAGGTTTCTACCTCTTCCATTTTCAGCGCGATGTAGCCGTCGATCTGGTCTTTGGTGAACACGTCGCCTTGCAGCAGGAAGTCGTGATCAGATGCCAGCGCTTCCAGAGCTTCGCGCAGGCTGCCGCAGACGGTCGGGATGTCGGCCAGTTCTTCGGCAGGAAGATCGTACAGGTTCTTGTCCATGGCTTCGCCCGGATCGATCTTGTTCTTGATGCCGTCCAGACCGGCCATCAGCAGCGCGGCGAACGCCAGATAGGGGTTTGCGGCCGGATCGGGGAAGCGGGCCTCGACGCGCTTGGCTTTCGGGCTTTCGGTCCACGGAATACGCACGCAGCCTGAACGGTTGCGGGCCGAATAGGCGCGCAAGACGGGGGCTTCGAAACCTGGGATCAGACGCTTGTAGCTGTTGGTCGCCGGGTTGGTGAAGGCGTTCAGCGTTTTGGCGTGCTTCAGGATGCCGCCGATGAAGTACAGCGCCTCATCAGACAGGTCGGCGTATTTGTCGCCGGCGAACAGCGGCTTGCCGTCTTTCCAGATCGACATGTTCACGTGCATGCCGGTGCCGTTGTCACCTGCGATTGGCTTCGGCATAAAGGTCGCCGATTTGCCATAGGCATGTGCAACGTTGTGGATCACGTACTTGTATTTCTGCAGCTCATCGGCCTGCTTGGTCAGGCTGTCGAATATCAGGCCCAGTTCGTGCTGACACGATGCAACTTCATGGTGGTGCTTGTCGACCTTCATGCCCAGACGCTTCATGGTCGACAGCATTTCCGAGCGCAGGTCCTGCGCTTCGTCAACGGGGTTTACGGGGAAGTAACCACCTTTGACGCCCGGACGATGGCCCATGTTGCCCATCTCGTATTCGGTGTCGGTGTTCCACGATGCATCAGTCGCATCAACTTCGTAGGATACCTTGTTGATACTGTTCGAGAAACGAACGTCATCAAAGAGGAAAAATTCGGCCTCAGGACCCATGTAGGCCACATCACCAATACCGGAAGCCTTCAGGTACGCTTCGGCTTTCTGAGCGGTGCCTCGCGGGTCACGTTCATAGGCTTCACCAGTGTCAGGCTCCACAACCGAGCAGTGCAGGCAGATGGTCTTTTCCGCATAGAACGGATCGACATAGGCGCTGTCGGTGTCGGGCATCAATTTCATGTCGGAAGCTTCAATCGACTTCCAGCCCGCGATGGACGAACCGTCGAACATAAAGCCCTCTTCCAGGAAGTCCTCATCGACCTGATCGGACATGATGGTGACGTGCTGAAGTTTGCCGCGCGGGTCGGTAAAGCGGATGTCGACGTATTCGGCGTCTTCATCACGGATCAGCTGAAGAACTGCGTCCTTGCTCATACTATTTGTTCCTCTGATTTGAAGATTGCTGTGTTACAGGGCTTCCGAACCGGTTTCGCCGGTGCGGATACGAATGGCTTGTTCGATAGGTGAAACAAAGATTTTTCCGTCCCCGATCTTGTCGGTCTTTGCGGCGCCAACGATGGCTTCGATCGCAGCGTCAACCTGATCATCATCCAGGACGACCTCGACCTTTACCTTGGGTAGAAAGTCGACAACATATTCTGCGCCGCGATAAAGTTCGGTGTGACCTTTCTGGCGACCAAAGCCTTTCACCTCGACCACGCTGAGGCCCTGGACTCCCACGTCCTGCAGCGCCTCTTTCACTTCGTCCAGTTTGAACGGCTTGATGATCGCTTCGATCTTTTTCATTCCGGCTCACCTTGTATGGTTGTCTTGATGGCAATGATCACGTCTAAGATCGGGCGGCAATGGAACCGCGAATTTGGTCGCCTTGTGGTGCTGCAAAATCGTGCAACGGGTTAAATTTTGATCGATGTGCACAAAATGTAATCAGAATTGAATCGCGTGAGGGCGCAATATGGCAGAGTTGCTGACAGCGGCACAGATGCGGACGATCGAAAAGTCCGCGATTGAGTCCGGTGATGTGAGCGGACTGGAGCTGATGGAGCGGGCGGGGCGCGGTGTTCTTCAAGCCGTATTTGAAGAATGGCCAGAGCTGCAGCGGGGGCCAGCCCCCGCACCCCCGAGGTATTTGGGGCCAGATGAAGAGGATCCGCCGCGTGCGGTAATTCTTTGCGGGCCAGGAAATAACGGGGGGGATGGATTTGTTGTTGCACGCTTGCTGCGGGAGCGCGGATGGGAGGTGGCGGCATTTCTTCTTGGTGAACCGACGAAGCTGCCACCAGATGCGCGTGTGAATCATGACAGATGGGGCGAATTGGGGGAGGTTCACCCATTTTCCGAAGTGTTTGCCGCGCATCAAGGGGCTGACCTTTATGTCGATGCGTTATTCGGGACGGGCTTACAGCGACCGCTTGAGGGTGATGTTCTAAAATGGGCAGAAATGACTGCCTCGGATCCAGCCATCGCCGAAAAGACAGTATCCGTTGATATGCCGTCTGGCCTGTGTTCCGATAGTGGGCGTGAGCTGGCCCCGGGGACCGCGACGGTTCAGGCCAGGCTCACGGTATCGTTTCATACTGCAAAGCTGGGGCATTATCTGGGGCTGGGGCCGGTCAGAAGTGGCCGATTGGTCGTCAAGGACATTGGTTTGGAGGAGGGAGTTCAGGGCGCGGTCAAACTGGTGACCACCCCTGATGCTGATTTTTCGAAGGCAACTGCCTTACACAAATATGCGCATGGGCATGCCTTGATTATTAGCGGAGGTGCGGGGGCAACCGGCGCGGCAAGGCTGGCGGCACGTGGTGCATTACGCATCGGGGCCGGATTGGTGACGCTGGGTGTTCCACCCTCGGCTCAGATGGAGGTTGCCAGTCACATCACTGCGCTGATGCTGCAGCGGGTCCAGAGCGGCGATGATCTGATGGAAGTCCTGATGGATGCGCGGTTGAATGCACTATGCCTCGGTCCTGGTTTGGGGCTGGCGCGTGCGCAGGAGCTGGTTCCTGCGGCGCTGGCCTCGGGGCGTCCCGCAGTGCTGGACGCGGATGCTTTGACGGCGTTTGCTGATGCGCCAGAGGTGCTGTTGGACATGCTCCATGACAGATGTGTTCTGACACCGCACGGGGGCGAGTTTGCGCGATTGTTCCCGGAGATCTCCGAAAAGCTCTCGATCAAGCCGGGCAAAGGGCCGGCTTATTCCAAAGTGGATGCCGTGCGTGAGGCGGCCAAGCAGGCTGGCTGTGTGGTACTATACAAGGGCCCTGACACGGTGATTGCTGCACCGGATGGGCAATGTGCGATCAATGCGGCGCTGTTTGACCGGGCCGCGCCCTGGCTGGCGACAGCAGGGTCGGGCGATGTGCTTGCCGGGTTCATAACGGGACTACTGGCGCGGAGCTTCAACCCGATGGCTGCAGCCAAGACCGCAGCTTGGTTACATGTGGAATGCGCCAGGCAATTTGGGCCGGGGTTGATTGCTGAAGATCTGCCGGAACAAGTGCCAGCGGTATTCGCACGGCTTGAAATCAATGGGTCATAGGCAAATATTGGCCGATCGCGGGTCAAAGCGGCAATGTTTCGCCTTATGATTTACCTGTGCGCATAACGGGTGTTTGCAAGCTGCAACACGCAGCGCAAGAATTGTCTTGCAGGTTAGCTGGGTGCTGCTTTCGAACTAGGTCAAAATATTGATTATAAAACGCTTTCCCTGAAGGTCCCCGCTTCCGCCTGTTGCAGAAATGCAATGCCGGGCTAATAAGCTTTAGCAATCATTGGAACCGTTAATCCAGGTGCGCATATCGGCAATATCAAAAAAACTGACCCATCTATGGTGAATGACATGACAGTGAATTTTAAGCTGACTTCGATAGCAGCGGCGCTTGTCGCAACAACGGCAATCCCCGCCGCCGCCGAACTGAAATACGAAAACAACACGGGCGGTTATGTCCTGCTTTATGGTCAGTTGCACCCGGCCTTAATCTCGGTTGACGACGGTGAAGAGACCGAAACGCGCGTTCTGGACAATGACCTGTCAAACAGCCGCGTCGGTTTGGAACTGTTGCAGCCCTTCGGCAACAACGATTTCACCTTCCGTTTTGAAACCGGGCTTGGTCTGCCAAGCTCGAGCGAGTGGAACCAGCTGGGCACAGATTTCAGCGGCTGGACGCGTGAAGATATCCGTCACGCGGATTTCGCACTTGCCGGTGACTGGGGTAAATTCTCGGCCGGTCAGGGCAGCATGGTGGCCGATGGCGCTGCCGAAGTGGATCTGTCTTACGTTGGAACCGCGCTGTATTCCTTTACCAACGATGAGAATGGCGGGTTCTTCTATCGCGGTACTGACGGTTTTCTGAGCGACATCACCGTTGGCGATTCCAGCAGCAACTTTGACGGTGCGCGCCGTGGCCGCGTTCGGTATGACACGCCGGAGTTCAGCGGTTTTAAGGCCGGCATCGCCTATGGTCAGAACATTCTGTCCAGCAGCGATGACGATGACTATTACGATATCGGCCTTCGCTATAACAACACCTTCGGCGGCGGGGTTGAATTTGCAGCGGCGGTTGCATACTCGGTGCGCTCGGCTGACGATGGATCGGGGGACCGCAAGGATACGATCGGGTCGGCCTCGGTTATGCTGCAAAACGGCCTGAGCTTCACCGTAGCCGCCGGTACGCGGGACAATGACGCGGATGGTGCGTCTGACCCGAACTACTTCTACGGCAAGATTGCCTATGAGGATCAGTGGGTATCCTGGGGTAAAACCGGTATCGGGATCGACTATTACTCGGGCTCGGACTTCGTAAATGACGGCTCCAGCACCGATGCTTGGGGCATCGCTGTTGTTCAGCGTATCGACAGCATCAATACAGATGCATATCTGAAATACCGCAATCACGATTTCGAAGATGGCGCTTCGTTCGACAACAACGAGGCGTGGGTGCTGGGGGCCCGCTGGAGGTTCTGATTTCTCAGCTTTCGATGATCGAACGCTCCGGCCTGTGCCGGGGCGTTTTTTCGTCTTTAATAGGGGTAAAACCAGCCTGAAAGGGCCTTTGCCTCTTGCACGCAGGCGGCTGTGCAAATAGAAGGCGTCAAATTTGCCCGGCGCGCCCGTTTTGCGCGCCCCGAATCCTATGGGGACTACCAAAATGCAGGTTACCGAGACGCTGAACGAAGGTCTGAAGCGCGGCTACAACATCGTTGTGACCGCAGCCGAGCTGGACGACAAGGTCAACGAGAAACTGACCGAAGCGCAGCCCGAGGTTGAAATGAAGGGTTTCCGCAAAGGCAAGGTGCCGATGGCTCTGCTGAAAAAGCAGTTCGGCCAGCGCCTGCTTGGCGAAGCGATGCAAGAAACCATCGACGGTGCGATGAACAAGCACTTTGAGGACAGCGGCGAACGTCCTGCATTGCAGCCCGAGGTCAAGATGACCAACGAGGACTGGAAAGAAGGCGACGACGTAGAAGTTGCGATGTCCTACGAAGCGCTGCCCGAGATTCCGGAAGTTGACCTGAAATCGGTCGAACTGGAGAAGCTGGTTGTCAAAGCGGACGACGCAGCCGTGGAAGAAGCGCTGAACAACCTGGCTGAGACCGCGCAGAACTTCAAAGCGCGTCGCAAAGGTTCGAAAGCCAAAGACGGTGACCAGATCGTGTTCGACTTTGTTGGTAAGGTTGACGGCGAAGAGTTCGAAGGCGGTTCGGCTGAAGATTACCCGCTGGTTCTGGGCTCGAACAGCTTCATCCCCGGCTTTGAAGAGCAGTTGGTTGGTGTGAAGGCCGAGGAAGAAAAAGACGTCAACGTCACCTTCCCCGAAGAATACGGTGCTGAGCATCTGGCCGGCAAAGACGCCGTTTTCACCTGCACCATCAAAGAGGTGAAAGAGCCGGTCGCGGCTGAGGTCGACGACGAGTTGGCCAAGAAATTTGGTGCCGAAGATCTGGCTGGGTTGAAGGCACAGATCGCTGAGCGTCTGGAAGCCGAATATGCTGGTGCGTCCCGTGCAGTTATGAAGCGCGCTTTGTTGGACGTGCTGGACGAGAAAGTCTCGTTCGACCTGCCGCCGTCACTGGTAGAAGCCGAAGCCAAGCAGATCGCACACCAGCTGTGGCACGAGGAAAACCCTGACGTTGAAGGTCACGATCACGATCCGATCGAACCAACCGACGAGCATAACAAGCTTGCCGAACGCCGCGTGCGTCTGGGCCTGCTGCTTGCCGAACTGGGCCAGAAGGCCGAGGTTGAAGTGACCGACTCGGAAATGACACAGGCGATCATGAACCAGGCGCGTCAGTACCCGGGCCAGGAGCGCCAGTTCTTTGAATTTGTGCAGCAGAACGCCCAAATGCAGCAGCAGCTGCGTGCGCCTATCTTTGAAGACAAGGTTGTCGACTACGTCTTCGAACTGGCTCAGGTTGCGGACAAAGAAGTCAGCAAGGACGATCTGCAAAAAGCCGTTGAGGCACTGGAAGAGGAATAATCCTCTTCCTTCCCCCTTTAGGGGTCAAAAAAAGCGGAGCCGTCTCGAATTAGACGGCTCCGCATGGGTGGCTTTGTACTATGAGGTGAGGGGGTCAGGCCTCATGAGCAAAAGCACGGGGGGTCTGTAACAGAGCGGTCTTCTGCTCTGGAGTGAATGTGTCGGACAGCGCTTCGATCAGTTTCAGCACTGCCTGCCTTTCTTCTTCCGTCTTGGCCGCACTCATCTGTTCGACAAAGTACTTCTCAAGATCGGTGAGCGGCTTGTGGTCACGATTTGCCGGGCTGAGTTTGGAGGCCTTTTTGGCCTCGAAGAACTCCAGCGCCTTTTCTTCTTCGATAAAGACATCGTGGTGAATGTCTGCGAATTCGCGAAGACCCGAAATCCTCTCTTCTGTGCAATCCAGCAACGCCGCCATGGCCGGTACCTTGCCCATCGGAACGGTTTCGCCCACATAGTCGTAAGGCGCACAGTTCGAGCGTTTGAGAACGCGGTTCATAACCGGGTCAATCACGGTGATGATGTCCTGGATACCCGCGCTGCGGCAGTATTCCAGAGATCCGATCATCAGCTCACAGGTCGCGTAAGAAACCGAGTTCTTCTCTTTCCCTCGGGTCAGTCGCTGCGTGTCGACGCAGAAGCGGGTGGATTCCCACATGGTCGCGCTGCGCATTGGCGCTTCGCCGCATAAGATATCCGAGAACACATCTGAAAGCATGTGCGGGCCGGTTGTCTGGAGTGCACGTACTGCGGCTACGACGTTCCCCTCATCGTCGAGACCAATTACGTATGCAGGATCCAGATGATCGAACTGATCGATTTCTTTGCCGTCTTCGATGTGGACGTCCCATCCAAGTCGCCCGCCAAAAACCCGAGCGCGCAGTTCGAACATATCGTCAAGAACTTCGGTGAACAGATGTCTGTTCAGCCCATCAACTACCAAAATCATGTTAACCCCCTTCGAGTGATCTGTCTGTGGATAAGACGTTACCCGGTTTCCACAGCGAATCTATTGGGGGTTTCCCGTAATATTGGCTTTTTTTAGCCCAATTTCGGCAAAATTTGGCTTTATCCTGGGTAGATTAAGCCGATTCCGATGGCCCGGCCGACAGCCTGCGGAGTCGTCAGTGCATTAAGCTTTTCGCGAGAAGAGCGCAAGTGCACCTCAACCGTGCGGTGCGAAATCGACAGTATATCGCCGATATCTTGTTGCGATTTACCCGCTGCGGCCCATTGCAAAATCTCCAATTCTCGGCTGGAGAGGGTCGGGTGGTACAGCATCCGGCTGATCGTATCCGATGTCATGACATTGTCATGGATGTGTACGGCCAATGATTGCAGGTCACTTATCACGTTGGGCACCAGTTTCTTCCACTCATCCCGGCTGCACTCGCGCACTGCGCTAAGCAAGCCGATATCTCCGTACGGCCCGCGAACCGGAATCGTAATGCCTTGATCTGGAATGCCAAAATCATGTGCATCGCGAAAAACGCGCTGGAAATCTTTACCGCGTTCCAGACGGCTCCAGTCGACCGGAGCGATACTGCGCTGGCTCATGTGCAGCGTCGGATCGATCAGGTGCAGGCCTTGCTCTTGATAGTGGGTTTTCCAGTCGTCCCCATAGGTCACATGGCCGTGAATCGTACCTGCAGCAGGATTCATACCCGCATAGGCTGCGTGGTCCATTTCATATTTGTCACAGACCTGACGCAGGAACTCGTCATACCGAGTATCCTGTTCGGGAAGAGTGCTGAGATCAACAATATCCATACGGTAACGACCAGTTAGACCCGAGTGAGCGGGCGGATCCCCTTGGCCAGGAAAATGATACTGTCTTCCCTGACGTCAAGCAGGACACCACATTTCGCTTGTCAAGACAAGAAGATGTGGGAAATGTCTGCCTTTTAGAGGTAAATGTGCCTTTCGGGCACACAATTACGCACCTTTAAAAGATTTAACGTCAGAGTTGTGCAGTAGGTCATGGGATTCGCCGTGGCATTTCGAAGGTTATGTATGTGCATTACAATCGAAATGCGAATTAAACATGCCTATTCTGTGGCAGAAACCAGACCCGTCTCGACGAGCATGCCCCTGGCCTTTGCTTCGGGCCAATATCCTTTGGCATAAAGAAAGATGGCACGTTGTTGATCTCCATCAGACAAAAGCCAGGCGCCTCGCAGGTATTTTCCGGCAAACTCCAGATTGGTATCGGCGTCCAGCAGGCCTTCGGCGTTTCCAGTGTAACCCATTGATCGCGCAGTGGCCGGGAGGATTTGCAGAAGCCCATAATAGGGCCGGTTCACCGCCCACGGTCGATGTGTGCTTTCACGGATGGCCAGCTTGTGCACCAACTCCCGCGGGAGCTCGTAGTGGTCAGCCCATTTATTGATCGAGGCGCGAAGCTCGGGTGTTTCATTGGGGTAGAGGGGGGGATCGAACGTATCGCCGGAACCCGAGCTGCCAGGACTGCCACAAGCTGCAAGCGGTGCCATAAGCAACAAGGTTAAGACGCGGCGACGAAGGAGGGGGGTCATCAAAATACTCCTGATTGCGAATGGCGATGATATGAAACCCTCGCCGGTCTGCAAGGCCAGGCGAACAATCGGGCCGAATTTTGCTTGCGATGTAACAAAAAGAAAAAGGGCCGCATAAAAGCGCGGCCCTTTGAAATTGGATATGCAGCCAGATCAGGCTTTTGCTTCGTCTTCTTCGACCGGAGCTTCTTCGGCAACCAGATCTTCGTCTTCCGAAGCGGCAGAGCCTATGTCGTCGAACAGTTCGGCGATTTCGAATTCGGCAGCGGCTTCTTCTTCAGCAGCCAGTTCCTGGATCGATTTGCCCGATGCCTGCAGTTCGGCTTCTTCTTCCGAACGTGCGACGTTCATCTTGATCTCGACTTCTACCTCGGGGTGCAGGTTGACTGCGACCGAGTGCAGACCCAGTTCCTTAATCGGAGCGATCAGGGCAATCTGTTTCTTGTCGACGGTGAAGCCAGCTTCGGTTGCGGCGTCTGCGGCATCACGCGGGGTGACCGAACCGTACAGAGCGCCGGCATCCGATGCCGAACGAATCACGATGAACTGCTGACCGTCCAGCTTTTCAGCCAGCGCTTCAGCTTCTTTCTTGGTTTCCAGGTTGCGTGCCTCAAGCTGGGCTTTCTGGGCTTCGAATGACGCGATGTTGGCGTTCGATGCGCTCAGCGCTTTGCCTTGGGGCAGCAGGAAGTTGCGGGCGTAGCCGGGC
The DNA here is from genome assembly GCF_056532525.1 of Ruegeria sp. I3. Classification (NCBI taxonomy): domain Bacteria; kingdom Pseudomonadati; phylum Pseudomonadota; class Alphaproteobacteria; order Rhodobacterales; family Roseobacteraceae; genus Ruegeria; species Ruegeria sp. I3. The sequence continues at coordinate 198,760 of NZ_JBQFNI010000002.1, forward strand.
TTGACGTCAACGACGTCGCCCATCTGACCCAGTTTCGCAACGCGTTCCAGAAGGATAACTTGCATGTCAGTCTCTCCTTACTTCACGGCGTAGGGCAGCAGGGCGAGGAAGCGGGCGCGCTTGATAGCACGGGCCAGTTCACGCTGCTTTTTCGCCGAAACGGCGGTGATGCGCGAAGGTACGATCTTGCCACGCTCAGAGATGTAGCGCTGCAGCAGACGAGTGTCTTTGTAGTCGATTTTCGGCGCGTTCTCACCCGAGAACGGGCAGACCTTGCGGCGGCGGAAAAATGGTTTTGCGGCCATGGTTTATGTCCTTTCGTCAGGCGTTGATCAGCGGCGCTCGCGGCGGCCTTCGCGCTCATCGCGCTTCTGCATCTGGACCGAGGGGCCCTCGGCATGCTCGTCGACCTTGATGGTCAGAACGCGCATCACGTCATCATGCAGGCGCATCAGGCGTTCCATTTCCTGAACCGCACCCGAAGGGGCATCGGTTTTCAGGAAGGCATAGTGGCCTTTGCGGTTCTTGTTGATCTTGTAAGCCATCGTCTTGACGCCCCAGTACTCGCTTTCGACGACGTTGCCGCCGTTGTCAGCCAGAACGGTGCCGAAATGTTCGACAAGGCTTTCTGCCTGCGCGTTGGACAAATCCTGACGCGCGATCATTACATGCTCATACAGTGGCATGTGCACTCCTGTTTATATCAAGGCGCATTTCAAAGGCGGGGCCATATGGTCCTTCGCGACCCTGCCACGAGAGGCTGCGCGATTCATAACTCCTGCGAAGGATGGCCCCGTATACACGTTTGAGCGGGCGGGGCAAGCCCTGCCACATATGCCTTTGTGAAGTCGCCCTATTTCCACTGGTGCGCCCAATTCCTGACGCTTTTCGCCCCGAGGTTGTTCATGAAGCCGGGAGAACCCGGTAGATTGGAAAACATAGACAGGGCAAGACAATGGCCGTCATGAACACAAACACTTTTGAACAATCGACGCCTGCTGCGGTATTTGATAAATCCGTCCCCGTTCTGATTACGTTTGCGCCGAATTGGCGGGCTCGGATGTTTCTTCTGCGTGCCGTTGGTGTCTTTCTGATCGTGTCGGCCTTTTCGATGTGGTTGATGCCGGGTTCGGTTATGGGAGCCGAGGTTTGGCCTATCAAGTTGGTCGCTTCGCTGATGTTCCTGATTGTTGGCGTCAGCCTGCTGACCATCGAGGTGATGGATGCGCGCCCAGACGCCTATTTTGACCCAATCCGCCGCGAGGTTCGCATTCTTCAGAAAAACGAAAACGGTCGGCCGCAAACGGTATTGCGCCGCAGCTACGACTCGCTGGGAGGCGCGCGTTTCGCTGACGACCAGGTCGAACTGTACGATGTAGACGGAAGCCTGCTGATGAAGCTGCCACTGGAATCGGCGGATGTTGGCTCAGCGCTCAAAGGTCAACTCAGCCAAAACGTAACAATTTTCGCCTGATTTTTATTCTGTTCAAAAAGGAACAGAAGTTGTGAATCAAAAAAACTTGTGTGCCGCCCTTGGGCGGCACATTTTCGTAGGTGAGCAACCCACCCGGTTTGCAACAACACCATTGCGGAGATTGTTATGAAATCCACCCTTATTGCTGCTGCTTTGGCCGTATCGGCGACCACAGCATTCGCCAGTGCTGAAAAATACGTTTTGGACTCCAGCCATAGCCAGGTCATCTTCAGTTGGAACCACCTTGGCTTTTCGACCACCACGGGCATGTTTTCGGGCTTTGAGGGCGAAATCATGTTTGATCAGGAAGACCCGGCAGCATCAAGCGTGACTGTTTCGATGCCGGTCGTTGAGATGATCACCGGTTGGAAGCCGCGCGAAGATCACTTCATGACCGAAGATTTCTTTGGCGCAGCCGAAGGTGATCTGGTGACCTTCACTTCAACTGGTATTGAGGTCACTGGCGAGAACACAGCCAACATCACCGGTGATCTGACCATGAATGGTGTCACCAAATCCGTGGTTCTGGATGCCAAGCTGAACCAAGTGGGTGAACACCCGATGGCGGGCAAGCCATGGGCCGGATTTGACGCCACCACAACGCTGGTGCGCAGCGATTTTGATTTGGGCCAATTCGCTCCATTCGTGGGTGATGAGGTCGAGGTCAAGATTTCGATCGAGGCACAGAAGGCCGACTAATCCCTTCATGATCCCAAAAAGAAACCGTCGGGGTTATGCGCCCCGGCGGTTTTTTATTTGTTGTCGCGTTCTGCCGTCAATTCGACTGCCACGATAACCGTGAACCCCAACGAGTCTTCGGTGGGTTGCGATGTTCCAACGTCGAAATCCATTCGGTTGAGTTCCAGATTCCCCGACATCGTCGCTGCATCGTCGGCCAGTTCCAGCGTAAATGGCAGGACGACATCGATAGATTTGTCCCGGATTGTCAGAGGTCCTCGCGCCTCATAACCCGCATCCGTTTTGAACAGGTCGGCCTTAAATTGAGCCGTAGGAAACTGCGCACTGTCAAAGAAATCCGCACCCATCGCTTGGTCGGTGACTGTGCCGAGGCTGAGTGAACCAATGGCAATCGTTACATCGACGGAACCGGCCAACCCCGGCTCGGCGGGATCCTCAAACGCTATCGCTGCAGTCCAGTCTGCAAACTCGCCGCTTACGGGACTGCCCAATTGCGAGATAGTAATCGACAGGGATCCGTCTTCGACCTCCCATTCCGATTGAACTTGCGCAAGTTCGGCCGTGTCTTCGGTTGCTTTGGACTGGTCGTCAAAGACACCGGTGGACCAACCTCCGACCAGCACCGCGCCCCAGATTGCCAAGGCGGCGAAGGCGGGAACAATGGAATGGTGCTGCGCCGGGGGTTCCGGCGCGTCCGATTGGCCGGGCAGCATACGGCGCAGGGTACTGTCTTTGTCCACGACATGGTGTTTCAGCGCGCCCGCTATGTGCAGCACGAGCGCCACACCCAGGGCCCAGACGAAAAGCCAATGCAGGCTGGCGCTGATGTCGGCAAGGAAAGCTGACTTCGGAATAAGCGGCAGGTTCTGACCAAGGGGCCATAGGATCGGCGCGAAGCCGTCGGTGGCGGCGTGGTGGATCCAGCCGCTGAGCGGAGCCAGTACAAGCGAGCCGTACAGCAGCCAGTGCACAGTTTCGGCGGCGAAGGCCTCGGGTTTGTTTTCAGCGTTCAGCAAGCCCGGCTTCGTCTGGGTAACAGCCCAAAGGATTCGGGCCAGTGCGACGAAGAACACGGTAACACCAATGGTTTTGTGCAGTGAAAACAGCTGGGCGGCGCGGGCGATGTCATCCTCGGTCGTGGGAATGCTCGGATCGTAAATCGCATGGGCCAATTGGTTCGCGAACCAGCCCAGCGGCAGAGCCGTCAGGATCAATAGCGCGGTCAGCCAGTGAAATGCTTTGGTTACACCACCATAGCTGGACCGGGTGTTGGTAAGGGGCATCGATTGGCTCTCCGAGTTTCTGAATTGAGGGTAAGTTAAATGGATGCCGTGTGGACACAAGACAGAGAAATGCACAGTAAAGGTGTCCTGATGCAGAACGCAGGCAATGCTTGTGCCGCGCCGATTGTCAGTTTAAACCCCGCCGAAATCTGACGTCACGCAAGAGGCACCAATGACACGCGCGTTTGTTTTCCCCGGGCAGGGCGCCCAGACCATCGGAATGGGCAAGGCCTTGGCTGAGACATATCCAGCCGCCCGCGCCGTTTTCGATGAGGTCGATGAGGCCTTGGGCGAAAAACTGAGCGATCTGATCTGGGACGGCGATATCGCAGAGCTGACCCTGACTCAGAATGCACAGCCCGCGCTGATGGCAACCTCGATGGCCGCAATGCGCGCACTTGAAGCCGAAGGCGTTTCGATTTCAATGGCATCTTATGTGGCGGGTCACTCGCTGGGTGAATACTCGGCGCTGGCTGCGGCCGGAGCCTTGACGGTTACCGATACTGCCCGCCTGCTGCGGACGCGCGGGCAGGCGATGCAAAGTGCAGTGCCGGTGGGCGAGGGCGCAATGGCTGCCATTCTGGGGCTCGATCTTGAAGCGGTGCGCGCCGTTGCGGAAGAGGCCGCGCAAGATGAGGTCTGTCAGGCTGCCAATGACAATGACCCAACCCAGGTAGTCGTTTCTGGTTCAAAAGCCGCTGTTGAGCGCGCAGCCGAGATCGCCAAGGAAAAAGGTGCCAAGCGTGCAATTATGTTGCCGGTAAGTGCTCCATTTCACTGTGCGCTGATGCAGCCTGCGGCAGATGTAATGGCAGAGGCATTGGCTTCGGTTGAAATCAAAGCGCCTGCCGTGCCTTTGGTTGCGAATGTTCGCGCCGAAGCTGCGGCTGACCCAGATATGATCCGTCAGTTGCTTGTGGAACAGGTAACCGGATCGGTCCGGTGGCGCGAAAGTGTACAGTACATGGTCGCGCAGGGTGTGACCGAAGCGTGGGAGATCGGCGCGGGCAAAGCTTTGTCGGGCATGATCCGCAAGATCGACCGAGCATTGGCGTGCACAGCGGTCGGGACGCCTGAAGATGTACAAAAAGCCGTTAACCCCGGCGCATGAACAAGGGACAGCCGCCGGATTCGGCGGCCAGAGAGGAAACATAGATGTTTGATTTGACAGGTAAGAATGCGTTAATCACCGGTGCTTCGGGTGGTATTGGCGGCGATATCGCCCGCGCGCTTTACGACGCTGGTGCAACTGTTGGCCTTTCCGGAACGCGCGTGGAGCCTCTGCAAGCTCTGGCCGACAGCCTTGGCGATCGTGCGCATGTCTTGCCGTGTAACCTGAGCGATCCCGAAGCCGTCGAGGCCCTGCCGAAACAAGCGGCTGAGGCGATGGGCTCGGTTGATATTCTGGTGAACAACGCAGGCATCACACGCGACAACCTGTTCATGCGCATGTCGGATGAAGAATGGCATAGCGTGATCGACGTGAACATGACCGCAACGATGAAGCTGTGCAAAGGCGTGATCAGGGGCATGATGAAGGCGCGCTGGGGTCGGATCGTCAATGTCTCGTCCGTTGTGGCCGCGATCGGAAACCCAGGGCAGGCGAACTATGCTGCCTCCAAGGCCGGCATGATCGGCTTTTCCAAGGCGCTGGCGCATGAGGTTGCGACCCGTGGCATTACCGTTAATGCGGTTGCGCCGGGCTTTATCACCACCGCGATGACCGAGAAGCTGACGGATGAGCAAAAGAAGGGTCTGCTGCTCAAGGTTCCGGCCGGTCGTATGGGTGATCCGCAGGAAATCGCAGCCGCTGTGCTGTATCTGGCAAGCCCTGAAGCAGGTTATGTTACCGGAAGCACCTTGCATGTGAATGGCGGTATGGCCATGTTGTAATCGCAATTCAGGGTGGGCGCGAAAGCGTTTGCCTTGTGCGTTGTCTGTGCTATAGGCGGCGCATATGCGCAGGAACCGGTCCAAGGGCCGGTTCTCTGATTTCCCGGGGACCCGGGACCCAAACCGCCCGGAAAGGGCAAAACAAGTCCACCCCGAACGGGCAAGGGCAGAACCGGGCGGACAGCCCTGAAATTGAAATGAGGAATAGACATGAGCGACGTCGCAGATCGCGTAAAGAAGATCGTTGTTGAGCACCTGGGTGTTGAAGAGGACAAGGTTGCCGAAAACGCCTCGTTCATCGACGATCTGGGCGCAGACAGCCTGGACACCGTTGAGCTGGTAATGGCGTTCGAAGAAGAGTTCGGCATCGAGATTCCGGACGACGCAGCCGAGACCATCCAGACCTTTGGCGACGCGGTCAAATTCATCAGCGAAGCTTCCTAAGCTGACCTGACTGAGACAAAAACGGCGCTTCCGGGCAACGGAAGCGCCGTTTTTTTTGCTCTGCCACATTTCGCGCTTGCTTTGAGGCGTTGAGGCTCCGCACTGTGACACCTGAGGCAAGTTTCTGAGCGGGCAAGGGCATGATAAGATCCACCCCGATGATCAACACGGCGCGTCTGACCTTGTGTGCAATGCGCCCCGAGGATTTCAACCGGTTCGCCGAAATCTGGCGCGACCCCGAAGTTGTACGCCATATCGGAGGCACCCCAAAAACGCGCGGCGAGGCGTGGGATTCTTTCCTGCGCAACGCTGGACATTGGCAGATGACCGGGTTCGGTCAATGGGGTGTGATGCTGCAGTCGAATCGTACTCTGATCGGGCAAGCCGGGTTCTTCTATGGCAACCGGTCTCTGGGCGATGATTTCGATGGTTTTCCCGAAGCCGGGTGGGTTCTGGCCCCGGACATGCAGGGGCAAGGATACGGGTGTGAGGCCGCACAGGCGGCGCACGACTGGTTCGACCGGATCATTCCGGGCCCGTTGGTTGCGCTGATCGACGCGGACCATGCAGCCTCACAGCGATTGGCTGAAAAGCTGGGCTATAAGCTGTTGCGCGAAGCTGAATACCGCGACACCCCCGTTCATCTGTTTCGCCGTGATGGACCTCCTACACGGGTGTGAAACGCATTAGGCAGTGCGATGCCGCAAAATGGACGAGCTTTGCCGATCTTGTGAAATAAAGCGGCAAACTGAGACTCTATGCTATCGTGGAATTACGGAATGATTCAGCGGAGGATATGAATCATGATGATTTACCCCACGATGGAGTTGCAGAACGGTCGGTGCGTTACGCTGGACAAGGGGCGTCTGGATGAAGCGATGATCTGGCATGTAGATCCGGTCGAGACCGCGCGCGGCTGGTCTGCGGCTGGAGCGGAATGGATGCAGCTTACGGATTTTGACGCGATCGAAGGCCGGGATACCAATTCCGAGCTGATCGAAGAAATCATTCGCTCCTCTGAAATGTCAGTACAGTTGGCAGGGGGGATGCGGACCCGCGAGCATGTTGAACATTGGATCAACAAAGGGGCTGGCCGAATCGTGATTGGCACACTTGCGGCTTGGGACCCGCAGTTGGTTAAGGAATTGGCTAAGCTTTATCCCGATCAGATCGTGTTGGCGGTCGATGTTTGGCAAGGGCAAGTGATGACCGAAGGTTGGCGCAGCCAAAGTGCGTTTACCCCGGAAGCCTTCATCGAAGCTTTCGCGGATACGCCTCTTGCAGCCATTCTGGTGACCGATATCGATAGCGATATGGAAGATGTCGAGGCGCAGCTGGGTCTGATTTCAGGACTGGCCGAAAAATCGCGTACACCGATCATAGCCAGTGGTGTCGTGCGTACCAGCGACGATATCTCTCGTCTCGCCTATATCTCGAATATTTCGGGTGCGATCGTTGGCCGGGCACTGTTCCGCAAGTCCGTCGATCTGTCCGAAGCATTGGAGGTCGCCCAATCGGCACACGAGCCAGTCGCCGAGTTCCAGTAAACTTCGGTACCAGACCACCCGCCTTTCCCGTTGAAGGAAGGGCGGGTTTTTGCCTTTCAGGCATCGTTCAACTCAATTGACAGAGGATTTGAACAGGTTACGGCACAAGGATGCCGGTTCAGAATATGCCGTTGCTCTTGCCCCCGCACCCCGGGCCGGGGTATGAGCGGTTCTCATAACAGGAAGCAGGCAAGAGGCACTTCATGCGCAGAGTCGTTGTAACCGGTCTTGGATTGGTCACTCCTTTGGCCAGTGGGGTCGAGGAAACATGGTCACGGCTGCTGGATGGAGAATCCGGCGCAGGACCAATCACGCAGTTTGATGCCGAGGCAAGCGGGGTCACCACGACCTATGCCTGCGAAGTGCCGCGCGGAGATGGCACCAACGGGACATTCAACCCCGACGACTGGATGCCGCCGAAAGAACAGCGCAAGATCGAGGATTTCATCCTATATTCCATCGCTGCAGCCGAGATGGCTTGCAAGGATGCCAATTGGCTGCCCGAAGACGAAGAAGACCGCCTGCGCACTGGCGTTCTGATTGGGTCCGGTATCGGTGGGCTGGGATCAATTGCCAACACGGCCAACCTGATCCGCGACAAAGGTCCCCGTAGGGTTTCTCCGTTCTTTATCCCGGGCGCGCTAATCAATCTGGCCTCGGGGCAGGTTTCGATCCGTCATGGGTTCAAGGGGCCGAACCACTCGGTCGTGACTGCTTGCTCGACCGGTGCCCATGCGATCGGTGATGCCAGCCGCATCATCCGCGCCGGGGATGCAGACGTGATGATCGCAGGTGGCGGCGAGGGCTGTATTTGCGAAATCGGTATCGCCGGCTTCAACGCCTGCAAGGCGCTGTCGACCAAATACGCCGATGATCCAAAGAAAGCGAGCCGCCCCTATGACATCGACCGCGACGGTTTCGTCATGGGCGAAGGTGCAGGCATTGTAGTTCTTGAGGATTACGAACACGCCAAATCGCGCGGTGCCAAGATTTATGCCGAGGTTCTGGGCTATGGGATGTCGGGTGACGCTTATCACATAACCGCGCCGTCCGAGGATGGCGACGGGGCCGAACGCTCGATGAAAGCAGCGCTGCGTAGTGCGGGGCTTGAGCCGAAGGATCTGGATTACATTAACGCGCATGGGACCTCGACCATGGCGGATACGATTGAGCTGGGCGCGGTAGAACGCCTGCTGGGGGATCACGCCAGCAACGCGACGATGACTTCGACCAAATCGGCCACTGGTCACCTGCTGGGCGCCGCTGGCGCGATTGAGGCGATTTTCTCAATCCTTGCGATCCGCGATCAGGTTGCACCACCGACGATCAATCTGGACAATCCAGCAGTTGAAACTCCGATCGATTTGGCCCCGAATGCCAAGCGCGAGCGTGAGATCAACGTGGCCTTGTCAAATTCGTTCGGCTTCGGCGGCACCAATGCAAGTGTGATCTTCGGAAAGGTCAACTAAATGTGGCGAGCGCTCGCTTCGAACGCGTTGACAATACTGATCGTTGGGCTGTTCCTGATGGGCGGTGTCGTCCTGTGGGGGCAGTCGCAATACAAGTCCGAAGGACCGCTGGAAACCGCGATCTGCCTGCAGGTAAAGCCAGGCTCCAACATGACACGGGTCAGCCGTGACCTCGAGGATCAGGGTGCGATCAGCAGTGGGTTGATTTTCCGCTTAGCTGCTGATTACGCAGACAAATCTCAGCAATTGAAAGCGGGCAGCTTCTTGGTGCGTGAAGGCACGTCGATGGAGCAAATCGTCGACGACATTACCCGTAGCGGCGCCAGCACCTGCGGGACCGAGATCGAATACCGTATCGGCGTGACACGTATGCAGACGCGCGTGCGCGAACTGAACCCGGCGACGCTGGATTTTGATGAGGTGGCTTCCTTTGTGATCGGCGAAGAGGACGCCCCGGAAGTTTATGCAGAAAAACGCGGTGAGGCGGATACGCGTTATCGCATCTCGTTAGCTGAAGGCGTCACCAGTTGGCAGATTGTCGAGTCGCTGAAAGCGATGGATTTGCTAACCGGCGAAGTAGCCGAATTGCCAGCTGAAGGGATGTTGGCCCCTGACAGTTATGAGGTCAGACCCGGTGAAGATCGGAATGCAATACTTGCTGAAATGCAGGAAAAACAGCAGCTTAGAATCAATGCGGCGTGGGAGGGGCGACAGGACGGTTTGCCTCTGAACAGCGCCGAAGAGATGCTGATCCTGGCGTCGATCATCGAAAAAGAAACGGGTCAGCCGGAAGAGCGTGGCCAGGTAGCCAGCGTTTTCGTTAACCGTTTGAACCAAGGTATGAGGCTGCAGACAGACCCGACGGTGATCTATGGTGTAACCAAAGGGCAGGGTACTTTGGGTCGGGGCTTGCGGCAAAGCGAACTGCGCCGTGCGACGCCTTGGAACACCTATGTCATCGAAGGGCTGCCGCCGACCCCGATTGCTAATCCGGGTCTTGCGAGCCTTGAGGCTGCGGTGGCACCTGACAACACGGATTTCATCTTCTTTGTTGCGGACGGAACCGGTGGTCATGCCTTTGCCGAGACCCTGCAAGAGCACAATCGCAACGTCGCAAAGTGGCGTGAGATCGAGGCTGAGCGGAATTCCGGGAACTGATTCAATCGTCCGTGTTGTACAGGTTTGAAACGGCCCTTTGTCCGACTTGTACAACACGAACCTCTGACCCCGATAAAGCAACGGCCCGGTCAATCGACCGGGCCGTTTCTTATTCAGGCCGCTTTCGCGCGACGCGGTCGGCGGCGTTTCTGACCGCCCGGTTTGGGCGCACCAGAGTGCTGAGGTTTCGGGCCGCGACGGCGGTTGCTTGGGCGGCGCGGGGTTTTCTTTGGTGAGATTGCTTCAGGCATCTCACCGCTGGCGACCGGGATTTCGATCTTCATCAGTTTCTGAATCTGACGCAGCAGGTCGACCTCTTCCGCCGAGCAGAAGGCAATGGCCTCGCCCTCGCGGCCTGCACGAGCGGTGCGGCCGATGCGGTGGACATAGTTGTCCGGTACCTCGGGCAGGTCGTAGTTGATCACATAGGCCACGCCCGGAATATCGATGCCGCGCGCGGCGACGTCGGTAGCGACGAGGACGTTCACCTCACCGGCGCGGAAGGCCTTGATGGCGCGGTCACGCTGGCCCTGGCTTTTGTTGCCGTGGATCGAAGCAGCGTTGAACCCATCCGCGACCAGCCCCTTCATCAGCTTTTCGGCCCCGTGTTTGGTGCGCGAAAAGACCAACGTCAGCGCGTCCATATCTGCCGTGAGAATCTCGCGCAGCTTGGCAGGCTTTGCAGGTTTTTCAACGAAGTGGATCGATTGGGTAATCTTGTCGGCTGCTTTGCCGGGGGGCGAGACCTGCACCCGTTGCGGGTTGGTGAGGTAAGCGCGGCTGAGCTCTTCCATTTGCTTCGGCATGGTGGCCGAGAACAGCATGGTCTGGCGTGGTGTGCCAAGTTCTGGTGCGATGCGGCGTAGAGCGTGGATGAAGCCCATGTCGAGCATCTGGTCGGCTTCATCCAGCACGAGGTGCTTGACCGAACCCAGATTAACCGCGCCACGCTCCATCAGGTCGATCAGGCGGCCCGGTGTAGCAACAAGAATGTCGGTCCCGCGCGACAGGAACATGACCTGCTTGTTGATCGACTGCCCGCCGACCACAGTAGCGACACGGATCTTGGTCTTTTTGGTCAGGTTGCGCAGGCTGTCCGCGATCTGGTTCACCAGCTCACGCGTGGGCGCAAGGATCAGGGCCTTGGCCGTTTTTGGCGCAGGCTTGCCAGGTTGGGCCAACAGGTGGTCGATCAGCGGCAGACCGAAAGCCAGCGTTTTGCCGGTGCCGGTTTGCGCGAGGCCAAGAATGTCGTGGCCGTTCAGGGCCAGCGGGATGGCCTGGTTCTGGATCGGGGTCGGTTGGGTGAAATTGGCGCGTTGCAGCGCATCGTTGAGGGCAGGCGCAAGGCCCAGCATATCGAAGTCGAACAAATAACTATCCTTTGCAGCCCGGGGCAATGGCCCACGGGCAAGTCGTGATAGGCCGCATCCGCGACCAACAGGGTTATGCGAGACCTCGGGAAGCGCAGGCGTTTCCTGCATCATCCGGTCGTCGCTTTAAGAACCCTGCGTGATGGGGAACTATGGGTGAATCGGGCGCTGTGGGGGCGGGGTGGACCCGCCAATGCTCACGCGTCAGCGCTGTGTTTGAGCGGCACATGCGCCTTGTGGTCGCGATTGTCAAGCGCCGTGTCGGGCAAGAGCTTGCGGAGGTTGCGCGATTGCCAGATACGGTTCGGAAGGTTTTATGAGTCGGACCATGACATTCAGAGCATTACATGGGGCGGATTTAAAGACCGCCAGCATCGCCCTTGTCATCGGCGGGATGATGTGGGGGCTGTACTGGATTCCGGTTCGGTATTTCGTCGATCAGGGGCTGGACGGTCCCTGGCCGGGGATCGTGATGTATACCGCCGCGCTGATCGTGCTGACGCCGTTTCTGATGCGCGAACGGCACGCGCTTTTGAAAGACTGGCGCGGGCTCATCCTGAGCGGGATGTTCACCGGAGCCGCGTTCAGCCTGTTTACCATCAGCCTAGTTTACACGGATGTCGTCCGATCAATCCTGTTGTTTTATCTGACACCGGTCTGGGGAACGATCCTTGGGATGGTGTTTCTGGGTGAGCGCCTGAGCCCTGCGCGCCTGTTGGGCTTGCTGTGCGGTTTGGGTGGCATGTTCATTGTGCTTGGCGGAGAGCAGGGGATTCCCTGGCCTCGCAATACTGGCGATTGGCTGGCTTTGATCTCGGGGATCACATGGGCAATGGGCTCGCTGGGGCTTTATCGGGCGTCCGGCATTTCTGTTTCAGGGCAGGTCTTTGCCTTTATATCGGGCGCACTGGTGCTGTCTTTGCTGAGCCTTCCTTTCGGCGGGGGATTGGCAACTTCGGAGATGGTCGGCGATATGGTGGTGCGCATCGGTCCGTTGGCTTTGCTGTCTGTTCTGTACACATTGCCGATGTTCTTTCTGACGATTTGGCCCGCAACCAAGCTGACGCCCGCACGCGTGGGTCTGCTGCTGATGAGCGAAGTTGTGGTTGGCCTGATCTCGGCTGCGCTCTTCTCGGGCGAGCCGTTTGGGGTGCGGGAGGCACTGGGTGCAACGCTGATCGTGAGTGCAGCGTTTTTGGAGGTCATGCGGGGCTGATCGTTAACGAACCGAACGCTGGGCGTTGCGGGAATGTTGCGTAACATATTGACTTTGCGCGCTATTATTGGTACGCATTGTGTCATGCTAGAAGAAGTGGGCAACGGCCCCGGGGCGACCCGGTGGCCGTTTTTCGTTTCTCTCGTGCGGAAAAACTCACGCATGAGGTCACAGGCAAACATGACTTTGATTACCCCGGAAGAGCGGATTTCTCAGACGGCTGATTTGTTGCAGTCGCTCGAAAGGTCCATTCGCGATCTGCGCCAAGCAGCGGAAGAACTGCGAAAACAGATCGGTGCCGGGGAGGATGCAGACCTTGCCGGAACAGGCAAGCAACTGGGTCAGCTAGAGGGGCTGATCCGAAGTTGCCAGAAAGTGGAGACAAGCTTTGTCGAACAACATCACAGACAAGCCGGAATTGCCCAAGGGGGCTATGCGCTCGACCTTGATCGGGCACGATCTGAGATCGGGTGCAGGCTGGCTCGCCTCCGCGCCTGCTGCGGTGCAGGACAGATTTCTGAGTGAGATCGGGGAGGGGGGGCTGTGTGCCCTCCCTTTCCTGTTCGAGTTCTGGGCGCTGCCGCATCAGTTGCCGCCCGAGGGCGACTGGCGGTCATGGGTGATCATGGGCGGGCGCGGGGCTGGCAAAACGCGGGCCGGGGCTGAATGGGTGCGGTCGGTGGTCGAGGGGTCTTTGCCTTTGGATAAGGGTGAGGCCAGTCGCGTGGCTTTGGTCGGCGAGACCTTTGATCAGGTGCGCGATGTGATGATTTTCGGGGATAGTGGGATATTGCAGTGCTCGCCGCCGGACCGTCGGCCTGTGTGGAAGGCATCGGAACGCAAACTGATCTGGCCCAACGGGGCCGAGGCGCAGGCGTTTTCGGCGCATGATCCGGAGGGGTTGCGCGGGCCGCAATTCGATGCGGCCTGGGTGGATGAGCTGGCCAAGTGGAAGAAGGCTGGAGAGACCTGGGATATGCTGCAGTTTGCACTGCGTTTGGGGGATCAACCCCGGGTCTGTGTGACGACGACGCCGCGCAATGTGAAGGTTTTGAAGGATTTGCTGGCGTCACCGTCTACGGTGCAGACCCATGCACCGACCGAGGCGAACCGGGCCAATCTGGCGGGTTCCTTTTTGGAAGAAGTACGCGCGCGCTATGCAGGCACGCGGCTGGGGCGACAGGAATTAGACGGGGTGTTGCTGTCGGATGCCGAAGGCGCGTTGTGGACGGGTTCGATGCTGGAGGCGGCGCGCTGTACGCGGGTGCCTACGCTGGACCGCATCGTCGTGGCACTGGACCCGGCAGTAACGGCGGGGGCGGATGCAGATGCTTGCGGGATCGTGGTCGCGGGGGCCCAGCTACAGGGGCCGCCCGAGGAGTGGCGCGCCTATGTGCTGGCCGACCGGACGGTTCAGGGCGTTGGCCCGGCGGGCTGGGCGCAGGCGGCGATTGACGCGATGGACGAGTTTGGGGCCGAACGACTGGTGGCCGAGGTCAATCAGGGCGGGCAACTGGTGGAAGAGGTCGTGCGGCAGGTGGACCCTCTGGTGCCTTATCGCGCGGTGCGGGCGTCACGCGGCAAGGTCGCGCGGGCCGAGCCTGTGGCGGCGTTGTACGAACAGGGGCGGGTGGCCCATGTGGCCGGGTTGGATGCGCTGGAGGAGCAGATGTGCCAGATGACCGCACGCGGGTTCGAGGGGCAGGGCTCGCCCGACCGGGTTGATGCGCTGGTCTGGGCGCTGCATGAGTTGGTTGTGGGGCCTGCGGGGGCGTTTAGAAGGCCTAGGGTGCGGAGTTTGTGACGACCATGAGGGTTGATAGATCGCTGGCGCAATCAGGTTCTGGATGTTGGTTGGTTTTGACTCCAACTATCCTCGAATTCGCCGAGCAAACGAGACAGGGCCAGAAGAGACGAAAACAGTCTTTCGTAGACATCCGGTGACATCATTGTTTTGTAGTCATCAAGCAGCTGTACAAGAACGACTACACTGGAGGCAAACACCTCGTAGACGTGTTTGTCGGCAGCAGTAGGTTCACTATTGTGCGCATCGGGGTGTCCGGTCGGCGCAGGTTCGTTTTCAGTCATCGGGTGGCCTCTTCTATTTGAAGCACACGTGGGGGCATGTGAAACGCAGACAATTGCCGTGGCACAAAATCACAAGAACTTGGCGGCGATTGCGAAGGAATTGGGTTATACGTCGAGTGTGCCGCCACTCTTGCAATAGAACATGCTGGATGGGGCTTGCCCGACCGGCTCGACGCGATGGTCTGGTCGGTGCGTGAGGTATGGCGCGTCTGCGGGGCGTATCGGCCGCCGAGGGCGCAGAGTTTGTAGAGCGATCTGAGCAACGAAGGGCCAAAAGGTCGATGACCTCGTTTCGAATCGAGAGAAAGTGTAAGCTCGCAGCTGTCGGGGATTTTTGAGAACTGACCCGGAGTGACACTATGGATTATTCAGTTTCGCAAGAGGAATTGGACGCGGGGCGCGGCTATGAGAACCTTTTTGTTCCAGCGCTGTTTGCGCCATGGCCCCCACATTTGGTGAAGTGCGCCAAAGTTCAAACTGGACAATCAGTTCTGGATGTTGCTTGCGGCAGCGGCGTTTTGGCACGTCATATCCTATCGGTGGTCGGCGATTCAGGCCATGTAACCGGGCTTGACCCCGCTCCCGGAATGATCGCGGCTGCGCGTGAGGTTGAGCCACGCATTGACTGGGTTTTGGCCGGCGCGGAGGATACTGGTTTAGAAAACGAGGCTTATGATGCCGTGCTTTCACAGTTCGGGATGATGTTTTTTCGGGACCGTGATGCGGCAGCGCAGGAAATGCATCGCGTCCTCAGGCCGGGCGGCGCGCTGGCCGTAGCGGTCTGGAACGATCTGGATCACAATCCGGCCTATCACGCCATTATCAAGCTCTTGGAGACCGAGATCAGCACCGCGGCGGGGAATGCACTGAGATTGCCATATTCACTTGGGAATCCTGCTGAGGTTGTTTCAATCTACGAAAAGGCTGGATTTTTGGACATTGAGGTGGTGACCGACACTGAACCGGCACGCTTTCCAAATGCCCGGACGATGGTTGAGGCTGATTTGCGCGGCTGGCTTCCACTCTTTGATATTCACTTGAGCGAAGAGAAAATCGCGAGTGTCTTAGCCTGTGCTGACGACGCGCTAGAAACGTTCCGCACTGCCGCTGGTGAGGTCGTATTTCAGGCATCAGCCTATATTGTGAGTGGCAGGAAGTCCTGAGTTGTTGGTGACGCCCTCGCGTTGCCCAACTCCCGTACGCCCTGTTCCCAAGCCCTAAACTTCTTTCCGCCATAACTCCTTTCAACAAGCCGGGCAGTGCGGCGGCAGAAAGGAGCACAGATGGTATTCGATTTCTTGCGTCGTGGATCGGCTGGCGAGGCACCTGAGGCGAAGGCAAGCGCGGCGGGGCCTGTGGTGGCGTGGCAGACGGGCGGGCGCGTGGCGTGGAGCCCTCGGGATGCGGTGTCGCTGACGCGGACGGGATTTTCGGGGAACCCGGTGGGGTTTCGCTCGGTAAAACTGATTGCCGAGGCGGCGGCGGCCTTGCCACTGGTGCTGCAGGATCAGGCGCAGCGCTATGATACCCATCCGATCCTGTCTCTGATGCGCCGTCCGAATGCGGCGCAGGGGCGGGCGGAGTTGATGGAAGCTCTGTTTGGGCAGTTGTTGCTGTCGGGCAATGCTTATGTTGAGGCGGTGCAGGCCGAGGAAGGGCTGCCGGTTGAGCTGCATGTCTTGCGCTCGGACCGGATGAGCGTGGTGCCGGGGGCTGATGGGTGGCCCAAGGCCTATGACTATGCGGTGGGCGGCAAGAAGCACCGGTTTGAGGCGGAAAATATCTGCCATATCAAGTCGTTCCATCCGCAGGATGACCATTACGGATTTTCGCCCATGCAAGCGGCGGCGATGGCGATTGATGTGCATAACAGCGCGTCTCGCTGGTCGAAATCGCTGTTGGACAATGCGGCGCGGCCTTCGGGGGCGTTGGTGTGGAAGGGTGATGGTCATGGGGTGATGGCCGAAGATCAGTTCCGGCGACTGTCGGATGAGATCGAGCAGAACTATCGCGGGGCGCGGAATGCGGGCCGTCCGATGGTTCTGGAAGGGGGCTTGGATTGGAAGCCGATGGGGTTCTCTCCGTCCGATATGGAGTTTCAAAAGACCAAGGAAGCCGCCGCCCGCGAGATCGCGCTGGCATTTGGGGTCCCGCCGATGCTGCTGGGGATACAAGGCGACGCGACCTATTCGAACTATCAGGAGGCCAACCGGGCGTTTTATCGCCTGACCGTATTGCCTCTGGTGACGCGGGTGGCGGCGGCGATGTCCGAGTGGCTGGCGGGCTTTTCGGGTGAGGATTTGGTGCTGAAGCCGGATCTGGATCAGGTGCCCGCGCTGTCGGCGGAACGCGATGCGCAATGGGCGCGGGTCAACGGTGCCGATTTCCTGACGGATGCGGAAAAACGTGCGTTGCTGGGGCTGCCGGAGCGTGGCGATGGGTGACGGGTATCCTCCGTTCGACTGCGCGCCGGGCCTGCGTCTGGCCGCGCATGAGCGGGTGGCCGAGATCCAGCACGCCCACCTGTGTCGGCGGCTGGATCAGATCGAAGAGATGATGGAGCGACTGGAGAAGCGGTTGTGGCTGACGGTTTACGGCGTGGCGGCGGTGATTTTGGCGCAGGCGTTTCAGTCGTTACTGGTGGTAGCGCCGTAATGTCAGTGGGTTACATGGAGAAGTTCATGGATTTGGAGCATAAATTCGCACAGTTCGGAGACAGCTTGTCGGTGACCGACGATGCGGTGATCGAAGGGTATGCCAGCCTGTTCGGGCAGGTCGATCAGGGCAGCGATGTGGTGCAGCGCGGGGCGTATAGGGGCTCGCTTGACGGGCTGTCCAAGGCGGGTCAGCGGGTCAAGATGCTGTGGCAGCACGATCCGGCGCAGCCAATCGGCGTCTGGGACGAGGTGCGCGAGGACGACAAGGGCCTGTGGGTCAAGGGGCGTCTGCTGGAGAGCACGCAAAAGGGCCGTGAGGCGGCCGAGTTGATCCGGGCGGGCGCTATGGATGGCCTGTCGATAGGCTATCGCACCAAGCGGGCCGTGAAGAATGACAAGGGCCAGCGGGTCCTGACGGAACTGGAGCTATGGGAGGTGTCGCTGGTGACCTTCCCGATGCTGCCCAGTGCGCGGGTGGCGGCGAAGGGCGTTGAGCCCGACGTTGAAAACACCTGGCGCAGTATTGCCGAGGTGTTCAACGACGCCCGGCAGGAGCTGGCGCGGACCTAGCGCGCCTCAATACCCACCCAAAAAGGAAGTGCTGATGAGCAAGACCGAGACCCCGGCCTTGACCGGAGAGGGTGCGCCCCTGGTTCAGGAGGTGAAGCAGGCGATGGCTGGCTTCGTGAATGAATTCAAGGGCCTGAAGGCTGAAGTTAAAATCAAACTGCAACAGACAGAAGAGCGACTGACCATGCTGGATCGTAAATCAACCATCGCGGCGCGTCCGCACCTTGCGGCATCGATCGAAGAAGGCGCCCCGCATCAGAAGGCATTCGATGCCTATGTGCGTTCGGGCGAAGATGATGGGCTGCGCGGGCTGGAGATCGAGGCCAAGTCGCTTTCGACGGCGGTGAACAGCGACGGTGGCTATCTGGTCGATCCGCAGACGGCTGAGATGATCAAGTCGGTGTTGAATTCGACCGCTTCGATCCGTTCGATTGCGTCAGTTGTGAATGTCGAGGCGAACTCGTTCGATGTGCTGATCGACCACACCGATGTGGGCGCGGGTTGGGCGGATGAGAACTCGGCCACGGCTGAGACCTCGGCCCCATCGATTGATCGGATTTCGATCCCGCTGCACGAGCTGAGCGCGCTGCCCAAGGCGTCGCAGCGTCTGTTGGATGACAGTGCGTTTGACGTCGAAGGCTGGCTGGCCGGTCGCATCGCTGACAAGTTTGCGCGCGCCGAGGCGGCTGCGTTCATCAACGGTGATGGTGTGGACAAGCCCAAGGGTATCCTGACCCACCGCACGATGGAAAACGGCAGTTGGGGCTGGGATAGCCTGGGTTATGTCGCGTCGGGCATTGATGGTGGCGTCGATGCGGATGCGATTGTGGACGTGGTCTATGCGCTGGGCGCGCAGTACCGGGTGAACGGCACTTTCGTGATGAACTCGAAAACCGCGGGTCTGATCCGCAAGCTGAAGGACAGCGATGGCCGCTTCCTTTGGTCGGATGGCCTAGCCGCTGGTGAGCCTGCGCGTCTGATGGGCTATCCGGTGCTGATTGCCGAGGACATGCCGGATGCGGCAACCGACAGCTACTCGATCGCCTTCGGTGACTTCCAGTCGGGCTACACCATAGCCGAACGTCCCGATCTGCGGGTGCTGCGCGATCCGTTCAGCGCCAAGCCGCATGTCCTGTTCTACGCGACCAAGCGCGTGGGCGGTGATGTGAGCGATTTTGCTGCAATCAAACTGCTGAAATTCGGCATCGCCTAAGCGGTGGCGGATCCGGGGGGCTGCAAGGCCCCTCGGGCGGCGGGCGCGGGCCGGGGTGAGATCCCCCGCGTTGTCTAGCTGCTCCCCTCCGTCCGAGCAACGTGGGGCGGCGCGTGCCCGTCATTTTCCAAGGATACGGCCCCGGAGGGGTCCGAGATTGCGGAGTGAATGGATGATGTTGATCGAAGAAACCGCCATCGCGGATGCGGCGCTGCCGGTGGATCAGTTCAAGGCGCATCTGCGGCTGGGCACGGGCTTTGCCGAGGGCAATGTGCAAGACGAGGTGTTGAATGGCTTTCTGCGTGCGGCCATTGCAGCGATTGAGGCGCGCACCGGTAAGGTGCTGATCGAACGGGATTTCTCGTGGAGCCTGAACGGTTGGCGCGACACGGCGGGCGAGGTGCTGCCAGTGGCACCTGTGGGTGCAATTGGCGCTGTGACGCTGACGGATGCGGCTGGGGCCGAGACCGCGTTGGATTCGGCGACCTTCCGGCTGGAGCGCGATGCGCAGCGCCCTCGGTTGCGTCCGGCGGGGTCTTGTTTGCCCAAGGTGCAGATCGGTGGTTCGGCTAAGATTGTTTTCACGGCTGGAATGGCTGCGGATTGGGGCGGGCTGCCCGCTGATCTGGGGCAAGCGGTGCTGCTGCTGGCGGCGCATTACTACGAGTATCGCGATGAGACGGCGCTGGGCGCGGGGTGCATGCCCTTTGGCGTGACCAGCCTGATCCAACGTTATCGCACGGTGCGCTTCGGTGCAGGGGTGACGCAATGAGCGCGCCGCGACTGAACCGCAAGCTGGTGCTGGAGGCTCCGATCCGTAGTGCCGATGGTGCGGGCGGCTATACCGAGACATGGGCTGCGCTGGGTTTGCTTTGGGCCGAGGTGACGGCACGCAGCGGTGCGGAACGCGCGGTCGGTGGCGCCTCGGTGTCGCGGGTTGGGTATCGGATCGTGGTGCGCGGCGCGCCCGAGGGGTCCTCGTTGCGGCCTGCGCCGGATCAGCGGTTTGCAGAAGGAGCGCGCCGGTTTGTCATCCGCGCGGTGGCCGAGCGTGATGGACGCGGCCAGTACCTGACCTGTTTCGCAGATGAAGAGGTGGCGGCATGAGCTATGGCGTTGCAGCCGCGTTGCAGGCGGCCGTGTTTCAACAGCTTTTGGGGGATGCGCAGGTAAGCACCCTGTCAGGCGGTGCGATCTATGACGCGGTGCCATCGGGAGTGCTGCCTCAGACCTATGTGACGCTGGGACCGGAGGAGGTGCGGGACGCCTCGGACCGATCCGGGGCGGGCGCATTGCACCGGTTCACGGTTTCGGTGGTGTCCGAGGCGGCGGGCTTCAGTGCGGCCAAGACATTGGCGGGCGCGGTGTGTGACGCGCTGGAAGGTGCGGCGCTGAGCTTGGACCGGGGCCATCTGGTGGGGCTGTGGTTCGAACGCGCTAGCGCCCGGCGCACGGGAACTGGCGGCGCGATCCGCCAGATCGATCTGAGATTCCGCGCCCGCGTGGAAGACGACTAAGCAATCAACGGAGAGAGCATATGGCTGCCCAGAACGGAAAAGACCTTTTGGTCAAAGTGGATATGAACGGCACCGGCCTGTTCGAGACCATCGCGGGCCTGCGCGCCACGCGGATCAGTTTCAACGCGGAAAGTGTGGATGTGACCAGCCTGGAAAGTCAGGGCGGGTGGCGCGAGTTGCTGTCGGGGGCCGGGGTCAAATCGGCCGCGATTTCGGGCTCGGGCGTGTTCAAGGATGAAGGCACAGATGAGCGCGCGCGTCAGCTGTTCTTTGACGGCGAGACGCCTGGTTTTCAGGTGATCATCCCCGATTTCGGCATCGTCGAAGGCCCGTTTCAGGTCAGCAGCATCGAATATGCGGGTTCGCATAACGGTGAGGCGACCTATGAGATGAGCATGGCAAGCGCCGGTGCGCTGAGCTTTACGGCGCTCTGATGGCCAATCCGTGGACGGGCGAGGTGGCGCTGACCATCGATGGGGAGCAGCGGGTGCTCAAGCTGACATTGGGTGCTTTGGCGGAATTGGAACAAGAGCTGCAGGCCGGGTCTCTGGTGGAATTGGTGCAGCGGTTTGAGGGCGGGGCCTATTCCAGCAGCGATGTGCTGGCCTTGCTTGTTGCCGGGCTGCGCGGCGGTGGGGCCGAGGTCACCCGCGATGATCTGCTGCACGCCGAGATCGCGGGCGGGCCGATGGCGGGGGCCAAGGCAGCGGCAGAACTGCTGGCGCGCGCCTTCATGGTGCCTGAGTGAGCGGGTTCGACTGGCCCGTGTTGATGCGGGCCGGGTTTCTCGGCCTGCGCCTGACGCCGGATCAGTTCTGGCGTCTGACCCCGGCCGAGCTGCGGCTGATGCTGGGGCAGGGAGCGGGGATGCCTGCGATGAACCGGGCGGGCCTGGATGCCTTGCTGGCGGCCTATCCGGACAAGACACAAGGAGAGCGTGATGACGGATCGTGAAGGTTTTGACGACCTGCAGGAGCGGGGGGAGGCGCTGGGCGACGCGCTTGGGGATGCCGCCACGATGGCTTCGGCCTTTGATGGTCAGATGCGGCGGATCAAGGCAGCGTTTGAAGAGACCAGCAAAGATGTGGCCACGCTGGAGCGCGGTATGTCCGGCGGTTTGCGTAAAGCTTTTGATGGCGTGGTGCTGGATGGGATGAACCTGTCGGGCGCGCTGGATGTGCTGAAGAATTCGATGATCCGCACGGCCTATTCGGCGGCGATCAAGCCGGTAACGGATCACTTTGGCGGGATGCTTGCCAATGGGGTGGGCGGTTTGGTGCAGGGTATTTTGCCGTTTGCCGATGGCGGCAGTTTTTCCCAAGGCAGGGTGATGCCGTTTGCCAATGGTGGCATTGTCAGCAGCCCGACTATGTTCCCGATGCGCGGTGGCACCGGGCTGATGGGTGAGGCGGGGCCTGAGGCGATCATGCCGCTGGCGCGCGGCGCCGATGGCAAGCTGGGCGTGCGGACACAAGGCGGGGGCCGGGCGGTGAATGTGGTGATGAATATCTCCACACCCGATGTGCAGGGATTCCGCCGCTCGCAGGGTCAGATCGCGGCGCAGATGAGCCGCGCCTTGGGCCGTGGCAATCGCAACAGATAAGGGGAGCAGGCGATGAATTTCCACGAGGTGAGATTTCCGGCCAGCCTGAGCTTCGGCTCGGTCGGTGGGCCGGAACGGCGCACGGATATCGTGACGCTGGCCAACGGGTTTGAGGAACGCAACACGCCCTGGGCGCATTCGCGCAGGCGCTATGATGCGGGTCTGGGGATGCGGTCGCTGGACGATATCGAGACGCTGATCTCGTTTTTTGAGGCGCGGCAGGGGCAGATGTTCGGGTTCCGCTGGAAGGACTGGTCGGATTTCAAGTCGGGCGCGGCAACGGCAGAGGTCGACAAGGGCGATCAGGTGATTGCGCGCGGAGATGGTGAGACGACCGGGTTTCAACTGGTCAAGACCTACAGCTCGGGCGGGTTCAGCTATGTGCGACCAATCCTGAAGCCGGTACTGGGCACTGTGACACTGGGGCTGGATCAGGACGCGCAGCGTGAGGGCGTGGATTTCGAGGTTGATCTTGCGACCGGGCGCGTGATGTTCTCGGCCCCGCCGCCTGAGCAGGTCGAGATTACAGCCGGGTTTGAGTTCGACGTTCCGGTACGGTTCGACGCCGACAAGATCCAGACCAGCGTGGCCAGCTTTCAGGCCGGTGACGTCCCGAACGTACCGGTGGTCGAGGTGCGGGTCTGATGAGCGGGGACAAACAGGCGCTGCAGGCGCATTTGCAAAGCGGACTGACCACCACCTGTCGTTGCTGGGCAATCACGCGCAGCGACGGGCAGGTCTATGGCTTCACGGATCACGATATGGAGTTGCGCTTTGACGGGCTGGTGTTCAAAGCCAGCACCGGTCTGACCGCTGCGGCCATCGAGCAGGCAACCGGCCTATCGATCGATAATACCGAGGCGATGGGCGCGCTGTCTGATGCCTCGGTCCGGGAAGAGGATATTGAGGCGGGGCGCTTTGATGGGGCCGAGGTGCGGGCCTGGCTGGTCAATTGGGCTGATCCTGAGCAGCGGATGCTGCAGTTTCGTGGTTCGATTGGTGAGTTGCGTCGCGCTGGCGGGGCGTTTCATGCGGAATTGCGCGGGTTGACAGATCTGCTGAACCGGCCTTTAGGGCGGATTTATCAGAAGCCCTGTACGGCAGTGTTGGGGGATAAGGCGTGCCGCTTTGCCCTGGAGACGCCGGGTTATCGCGCTGAGGCTGAAATTGTAGCGCTGGACGGCGCGGCTTTGCGTTTGCAGGGCGCGGAGAGTTCTGATGCGGGTTGGTTTGAACGCGGCAGGCTGGATGTGCTGGACGGGGCTACGCAGGGCCTGTGGGCCTCGATCAAGCTGGATGAACAGGTCAGAGATGGCCGCGATGTCACGCTGTGGTCGGCGATTGGCGGCGGGCTGGCGGTTGGGGATCGGGTCCAGCTGACCGCCGGGTGTGACAAGCGTATGACCACTTGCCGACTGAAGTTCAACAACATGCTGAATTTTCAGGGCTTCCCTGACCTGCCGCACGAGGATTGGGTCATGGCCGTACCCAAGCGCAGTAGTCAACACAAAGGGGGAAGCAGGCGGTGATGCGGACAAAACAAGATATCGTGGACGAAGCGCGCGGATGGCTGGGCACACCTTATGTTCATCAGGCCTCTGTTCGGGGTGCAGGCGCCGATTGTCTCGGCTTACTGCGGGGCGTTTGGCGCGCGGTGATGGGGCATGAGCCCGAGGCGGTGCCGGTCTACAGCATGGATTGGTCCGAGCCGCAGGGTGAGGAACGCATGTGGGCCGCAGCCCGTCGCCATCTAGTCGAGAAATCGCCCGATGATTTGGCCCCGGGGGATGTATTGCTGTTTCGGATGCGGGATGCGGCAGTGGCAAAGCATCTGGGCATCGTCAGCGCCCAAGACCCGATGCGATTCATCCACGCCTATTCCGGGCATGGTGTTGTTGAAAACACGCTGAGCGAGCCTTGGCGTCGCCGCGTGGTCGCTTGTTTCGAATTCCCGCTGGAGGATTTCTGATGGCCACAATAGTTCTGTCTGCTGCAGGTGCGGCAATAGGTGGTTCGATCGGGGGCTCGGTTGCGGGCCTGTCAACGGCGGTGATTGGCCGCGCGGTCGGGGCGACGCTGGGGCGGGTGATCGACAACCGGTTGATGGCCAGCCAATCCGTAATGGGCGGCGGCAGCGAGGTGGTCGAGACCGGGCGTCTGGATCGTTTCCGTCTCACCGAAACCGGTGAGGGTGCGACCGTCGCGACGGTCTACGGCCGGATGCGAGTTGGAGGACAGGTCATCTGGGCCTCGGACTTTCTGGAAACCCGATCGACCTCGACGACGACGCAAACATCAGGCGGTGGCGGTGGAGGCAAGGGGAAACCCAAGCCCGTTGAAGTGACGACAACAACAACCACGCATAGCTACAGCTATTCGGTGTCTCTGGCGATTGCGGTGGGCGCGGGACAGGTTGCGGATATCACGCGTGTCTGGGCCGATGGTGAAGAGGTCGAGCGCCGAACGCTGAACATGCGGATATATCGCGGCGATCACGAGCAATTGCCCGACCCGCTGATTGAAGCGGTGGAAGGGGCAGGCACGGTGCCCGCCTATCGCGGCACGGCTTATGTGGTGATCGAAGATCTGGCGCTGGGCCCCTTTGGCAACCGCGTGCCGCAATTCTCGTTCGAGGTGGTGCGGCAGGAACAAGACGAGATGCCGGATGCCGAGGACGGGCTGTCACGGATCATCAAGGGGGTGGCCTTGATGCCGGGTACGGGTGAATACGCACTGGCTTCATCTCAGGTTAATTACACCAAGGGCCGGGGGCGCAGTTGGGCGGCGAATGTCAATTCACCATCGGGCAAGTCCGATCTGGTGACCTCGACGCGGGCGCTCAGCCAGGAATTGCCGGGCTGCGAGGCGGCTTCGTTGATCGTGTCGTGGTTCGGCGATGATTTGCGCTGCGGAGAATGCCAGATCCGCCCCAAGGTTGAACGCAAGAATATCGAGGGCGCAAACATGCCCTGGAGTGTTTCAGGTCTGTCCCGAACTGCGGCGGGGCAGGTGAAATGGCAGGATGGGCGTCCGGTTTATGGCGGCACACCGGCCGATGCGGCCGTAGTGCAGGCGATCCGGCACCTGAAGAACTCGGGCAAACGGGTTATGTTTTATCCGTTTATTTTGATGGAGCAATCAGAGGGCAACGGCCTGCCTGATCCGTGGTCCGATGCGCCGGATCAGCCGCATTTGCCTTGGCGTGGGCGGATCACTTTGGATGTTGCTCCGGGGCGGCCAGGCTCGCCGGATCAAACTGCCTATGCGGATGCGCAGGTGGCGGCGTTCTTTGGTACGGCGCGCGCGTCACATTTCTCGACCAGCGGCAGCAAAGTGACCTATCGCGGCCCAAGTGAATGGGGATTACGGCGGTTCATTCTGCACTATGCGGCCCTTTGCAAGGCGGCGGGCGGCGTGGAGTCCTTCTGCATCGGGTCCGAGATGCGCGGGCTAACGCAAATCCGCGGCGCGTCTGGCTTCGCTGCAGTTGCGGAGCTGCGGTCTCTGGCCGCGGAAGTGCGCGCGATATTGGGGCCGGAAACTAAGGTCGGCTATGCCGCAGACTGGACCGAGTATTTCGGGTATCAGCCGCAAGACGGCACCGGAGACCGGTATTTCCACCTCGACCCGCTTTGGGCCGATGAGAACATAGATTTTGTCGGCATCGACAACTATATGCCGCTGTCCGACTGGCGGGATGGGGGCTCGCATCTGGACGCTGAGGTGTCGAATGGGTCGATCTACGATCTGGACTATCTGCGCGGCAATATCGAAGGTGGCGAGGGGTATGATTGGTACTATGCGTCACCCGAGGAAGCCGAAGCGCAGATCCGAAGCCCGATCACTGATGACGATCATGGCGAGCCGTGGGTCTGGCGGTACAAGGACCTGCGCAACTGGTGGGCGAACCGACATCATGAGCGGATCGGGGGCGTGCGGCAGCAAACACCCACGGGTTGGGTTCCGGGGTCCAAGCCAATCTGGTTCACCGAACTGGGCTGCGCGGCTATCGACAAGGGCACGAACCAGCCGAACAAATTCTTGGACCCAAAGTCGTCTGAATCAAATTTGCCGCGGTATTCCAACGGGGTACGGGATGATTTTATCATGGTTCAGTACCTTCGGGCCGTCCTTGGCTATTGGGGTGATGCTGAGATCAACCCGGTTTCAGATATCTATGACGGCCCGATGGTGGACCTGTCGAACGCCTTTGTCTGGGCTTGGGATGCGCGTCCGTTCCCGACTTTCCCGAACCTGCGGTCGCAGTGGTCGGACGGCGATAACTATGCACGTGGGCATTGGCTGAACGGGCGATCCGGGTCGCGGACTCTGGCCTCGGTCGTGACAGAAATCTGCCATGAGGCAGGGGTGACGGCGATTGATGTGTCCGAGCTCTACGGCGTGGTACGCGGTTACGCGGTTGAGGACGTAATGAATGCTCGGCAGGCCTTGCAGCCGCTGATGCTGCGCTATGGGTTCGACGCGATCGAGCGGGACGGGGTGCTGAAGTTCAGAACCCGCGACGGGCGTCGGGCCGTTGACATTGACCCCGAGCAGATCGCCATCAGCGCGGATATCGACGGGCCAGTGGAACATCGCCGCGAGGCTGAGGCCGAGATGACCGGGCGTGTGCGTCTGCGGTTCGTCCAGTCGGATGCGGACCATGATGTTGTCGCGGAAGAGGCCGTCTTGCCTGATGACAGAACCCATTCGGTCGCCGTCAACGAAATGCCATTGTCGATGACTCGCGCCGAAGGGCGTCAGACGGTCGAGCGCTGGCTAAGCGAGTCCCGCATCTCGCGCGAGACTGTGCGATTTGCTCTGCCGCCCTCGCTGCTGCATGTCGGGGCCGGCGATGTGGTGCGTTTGCCGGATGGCGGGGACGGAACGCTATATCGGATCGACCGGCTGGAACAGGCCGAGATGCAATTGGCGGATGCGGTGCGGATTGAACCCGGAGTTTATACCCCGTCCGATGTTTTGGATGATGTGGCGGCAGCCAAGCCATTCATTGCTCCGGTGCCAGTTCTGCCGGTGTTCATGGACCTGCCGCTGATCACTGGATCCGAGGCGCCCCATGCGCCGTATCTGGCGATATCGGCCGAGCCCTGGCCCAGTAACGTGGCTGTCTATTCGGCTGCACAGGATGAGGACTATACCTTGCATCAAGTGATCGCGGGGCAGGCGGTGATTGGCTTCACCGAAACACCCCTGCGACGCGCACGCGCTGGGATCTGGGACGAAGGGGCCGCGTTGCGTGTCAACCTGATCGATGGCGTTTTGGAGTCGCGTCCACGCTCGGCGTTGCTGAGTGGTGCCAATCTGGCTGCCATCGGTGACGGAACACCGGGCAATTGGGAAGTGTTCCAGTTCTCGGATGCGGTCTTGCAGGAGACTGGCGTTTACAATTTGTCAGGCCGCTTGCGTGGTCAGCTGGGTACGGATGCCCTGATGCCGGATGTCTGGCCTGAAGCGTCTACCTTTGTCCTACTGGATGAACGTGTTTATCAGACCGGGTTGCTGCGCACCGAACGCCGCGTGGCCAAGCATTACCGTATCGGCCCTGCAACGCGCGGCTACGAGGACCCGGCATATGTGCATCTGGTTGAAGCGTTCGATGGCAATGGGCTGAGACCTTATGCGCCAGTGCATTTGCAGGCTTCTGCGTCGGCTACCGGGGACAAGATCTCGTGGGTGCGCCGCACCCGGATTGATGGCGATGACTGGAGCGCATTGGATGTGCCTCTGGGCGAAGAAAGCGAATCCTATCTGATCCGCGTCTTCACTGAGGGTGCTTTGTTGCGCGAAACTGTCACCAGTGATCCGGTTTGGCAGTATTCTGCCGCGATGAAAGCCGATGACGGGCTGGCCGGACCCTACGATATCGCAGTCGCGCAGGTTTCGGCTACCTACGGACCCGGGGCGTTTGCGCGCCTTTCGGTCGGCTAGCCGTGCGGCCAGTCCTGCACGGAGATCTCAGCGCGGCGGCGCGGGCTTTGCTGGCCGCGCCGCGAACCGACCGCGATAGGATAAGCACCCTCCTGATTGCTGAGGCCGAACTGGCGGATCGACATGTCGCCAGAACAGGGCGGTTGCATCCTGTTTATGGAAATGGCTCGTTGATGGCAGCCGCGCGCTGCCGGCCCTTGGCAGACGAGCCAAATTTCGACGATCTGCAATATTGCCAATGTTTCGAGATGGTTCTGCGAAAACTGATCCGGTTCCAAATCAGCCAGATGCGCAGCTGACACATTTTGAGGCGGCAAGGTCCAGCTCTAGCCTTCCGTGCGCTATTTCCTCGCCGCAATCTTCGCAATAGCCGAATTCGTCTTCGTCCATCCGGTTCAGCGCGGCCCGAAGCCGATGCGTTTCGGTATCGCGCCGGGCCTGTTGCGCCTTGGCCATTGCTTGATTTTGCAACGCATCCATCCGGCTGAGCCGACCCACTGCCTGTTGATCCAGCTCCACAACTGATTGCGCATCCTGACCGGCGGCGGATTGCGCGGCCAGATCGCGAAGGCGCTGGTGAATAAGCTTCCGAAAATGGTCCAGATCGGCTGAGTTCATTTTTTGTTGTAGTGCATATCAAGGGTTTGCGTTTGGTAATTTTACGACTAGATGGCTATTCTAAGCGCAGCAAAGGATGAAAAGCCATGTTCGAAACGCGCAGCCAAGTGACACCTGTGGACCCGGTTTGGGACCGCATCACCTCGGAAGCCCATGCAGCCGTTGAGAAAGAGCCGCTGATGGGCGGGTTGGTACACGCCTGTATCTTACATCACCGCAGTCTTGAGAGGGCATTGTCCTATCGCATCTCGGCCAAGCTATGCTCGAATGAGATGTCGATGATGGTACTGCGTGAGATCGTGGATGAGGCCTATGCTGACGACAAAGCGTTGATTGAAGCCGCGCGCGCGGACCTGATGGCTGTTTATGAACGCGATCCGGCCTGCCACCGCCTGCTGCAACCGATCCTTTATTTCAAAGGGTATCAGGCGATGCAGGCTTATCGCGTGGCCCACTGGCTTTGGAACAAGGGGCGCCATGATCTGGCGTATTTCTTCCA
The DNA here is from genome assembly GCF_056532525.1 of Ruegeria sp. I3. Taxonomy (NCBI): domain Bacteria; kingdom Pseudomonadati; phylum Pseudomonadota; class Alphaproteobacteria; order Rhodobacterales; family Roseobacteraceae; genus Ruegeria; species Ruegeria sp. I3. The sequence continues at coordinate 228,030 of NZ_JBQFNI010000002.1, forward strand.
GATGCGATCTTCCGAGATATTCGGCATTGATATCCATCCAGCTGCCCGCATCGGTAAAGGCATCATGATCGACCATGCCCATTCTATCGTGATCGGTGAAACCGCTGTGGTTGGGGACAATGTTTCGATGCTGCATTCGGTGACGCTGGGCGGAACCGGCAAGGAAGAAGAACAGCGCCATCCAACCATTGGTGACGGCGTTCTGATCGGCGCGGGTGCTAAGGTTCTGGGCAATATTGAGGTTGGCCATTGCAGCCGTATCGCAGCCGGATCAGTGGTGCTGCAGGAAGTGCCACCGTGCACGACGGTCGCTGGCATTCCCGCCAAGATCGTGGGCGAGGCCGGGTGCGATCAGCCGTCAATCTCGATGGATCATATGCTGGGGAAAGACCAGTAATTCGGAGTGAATAGACGAAAAAGGCCGCCTTGGGGTTCGAGGCGGCCTTTTTTGTGCATGATCTTCTGAGCTTAGGCCAACATGACCATCGGATTTTCCAGGTTGTCGACGATGGCTTGCAGCAGCTGAGCGCCAAGCGCGCCGTCGATGACCCGGTGATCGACCGACATGGTGACGGACATGACGGTGGCGACTGTCAATTCTCCGTCGTCACCCACGATTGGTTTCTTGAGGCCGGTGCCGACTGCGAGGATGCCTGCGTGCGGCGGGTTCACGATGGCATCGAAATTGTCGATGCCGAACATTCCGAGGTTTGAGACTGCGAAAGTACCGCCTTGGTACTCGTGCGGGGCCAGCTTGCGCTCGCGGGCGCGTCCGGCGAGGTCTTTCATCTCGGTCGACAGCGCCGACAGCGATTTGGTGTCGGCATCTTGCAGGACCGGAGTGAACAGACCGCCCTCGATGGCGACGGCAACAGCTACATCCGAAGGTTTCAGTTGCAGAACCCGGTCACCCGCCCAGACGGCATTGCACTCGGGCACCTGTTGCAGCGCGTTGGCGACGGCCTTGATGATGAAGTCGTTGACGCTGAGCTTCACACCCCGGCCTTCGAGCTGCTTGTTCAACTGGCTGCGGAACTTGAGTAGCGCATCCAGCTTAATGTCGCGACGCAGGTAGAAATGCGGGATGGTCTGTTTGGCCTCAGACAGACGCGCGGCGATGGTCTTGCGCATGCCATCGAGTTTGATCTCTTCGTATTCGCGGCCTTCGTACATCTTGGCCACGGCGTCCGCCGATGGACCTGCGGGAGCGGCGGCGGTTGGGGCGGCTGCAGCAGCAGGCGCAGGTGCCGCTGCAGGTGCGGCTGTGGCGCTTTCCACATCGGCTTTGACGATACGGCCATGAGGGCCAGAACCTGAGATTTGAGCCAGATCTAGACCCTTTTGCGCGGCAATCCGACGAGCAAGGGGGGAGGCAAAAATACGACCGCCATCCGCTTTGGCCGGTGCCGCTGGGGCAGGGGCGGGCGCCTCGGGTGCCGCCGGTGCGGCAGCCTCGTTGCCCGCTGCGGCAGCTGGCGCAGCCGCGGGAGCAGCGGTTGGCGTTGCACCGATATCATCAGCGCTTTCCCCATCTTCCAGCAGGACTGCGATGGCGGTGTTGACTTTAACGCCTTCGGTTCCCTCAGGAATAAGGATCTTGCCGACGGTGCCTTCGTCAACGGCCTCGAACTCCATTGTTGCCTTGTCGGTTTCAATTTCGGCCAGCAGATCGCCCGAGGAGACGGTGTCGCCTTCCTTGACGAGCCATTTTGCAAGTGTGCCTTCCTCCATCGTCGGGGACAGGGCAGGCATCAGGATTTCGGTGGGCATTTCAGCGCTCCTCAATCAGAGTAATTTGGTCAAAGGGCGCCTTGGGGCGCCCGGTGCCGCGTGCGAGTGTCGCAATCGCAGCCTCAATTTTGTCTTTGTTCTCCGCCATCCAGACATAGGCGGTCTGGTGTGAGGGGCGCGCGCCGATCAACCGCATATCCGCCGCCAGTCGCTCGGGTACAAGCGCCCGCACGATGCGGTTGTCGATGTCAATCTCGACACGGTAGCATTCGGTTGCTGGATCGCGGCCCCTGATCTCCATTACCGGTAGGTCACCTGTTTCACCGCAGCGATCACCTCATCGGTGGTGATCAGCGCCAGCTTTTCGAGGTTCGCCGCATATGGCATCGGAACATCTTTGCCGGTGAGGGTGATGACCGGGGCGTCGAGATAATCGAACGCTTCCTGCATGACCACCGAGCTGATGTAGCTACCAACGGAACCTTGCGGCCAGCCTTCTTCGACGGTCACAAGACGGTTGGTTTTCATCACCGAGTTGATGATCGCGCCGGTGTCCATCGGGCGGATAGTGCGCAGGTCGATCACCTCGGCGCTGATGCCGTCTTCGGCCAGCTTGTCGGCGGCTTCCAGCGCATATTGCATGCCGATGCCGAAGCTGACGATGGTCACATCCGAGCCTTCGCGCCAGATGCGGGCCTTGCCCAGCGGGATGGTCAGGTCATCCACTTGCGGCACGTCGAAGGACCGGCCGTAGAGGATTTCGTTTTCCAGGAAGACCACGGGGTTCGGGTCGCGGATGGCCGATTTCAGCAAACCTTTGGCATCGGCTGCGGAATAGGGCATCACCACTTTGAGACCTGGCACCTGCATGTACCATGCGGCGTAGTCCTGCGAGTGTTGCGCGGCCACGCGGGCAGCGGCACCGTTAGGGCCACGGAATACAATCGGACAGCCCATCTGACCGCCAGACATATAAAGCGTTTTGGCGGCAGAGTTGATGATCTGATCAATCGCCTGCATGGCGAAGTTGAAGGTCATGAACTCGACAATCGGTTTCAGCCCGCCAAAGGCCGAGCCGACGGCGATGCCGGTGAAGCCGTGTTCAGTGATCGGGGTGTCGATGACACGTTTGGCACCGAATTCATCGAGCAGGCCTTGAGAGATTTTATAGGCGCCCTGATATTCAGCGACTTCTTCGCCCATCAGATAGACATCTTCGTCGCCGCGCATTTCTTCGGCCATCGCGTCGCGCAAGGCTTCGCGGACGGTTTGCTGCGCCATCTCGGCGTCGGCAGGCCAATCGGGCGACTGGTCCACAACCGGAGCAGCGGGGGCTGCTGCGGCAGGAGCGGGGGCCTCAACCGCCGCAGGGGCGGCTTCGGCCTCCGCTGCGGCTGCGGGCGCAGCCACGGGCAGGGCGGAGGCGTCTTCACCATCTTCGACCAGGATCGCGATAGGGGTGTTTACTTTGACCCCTTCGGTGCCCTCGCTGATCAGAATCTTACCGACGATGCCTTCATCGACGGCTTCGAACTCCATCGTAGCCTTGTCGGTTTCGATCTCGGCCATGATGTCGCCCGAGGATACGGTGTCGCCTTCCTTGACCAGCCACTTGGCCAATGTGCCCTCTTCCATCGTGGGCGAAAGGGCGGGCATGAGAATTTCGGTTGCCATGTCTTATTCGTCCTCTCAGGCGTAGATATCAGTCCAGAGCTCGTCCAGCGACGGCTCAGGGCTTTCTTTCGAGAATTCGGCGGCCTGATTGACGACCTCTTTGATCTCTTTGTCGATCGCCTTCAGGTCATCCTCGGTCGCGTGTTTGCCGGTTAGCAGCAGCTCGCGTACATGTTCGATCGGATCGCTTTGTTCGCGGACCTTCTGAACCTCTTCGCGTGTACGGTACTTGGCCGGGTCAGACATCGAGTGGCCGCGATAGCGGTAGGTTTTCACCTCGAGGATGTAGGGACCTTTGCCCGCACGGCAGTGGGCGACCGCTTTTTCACCTGCGGCTTTGACGGCCAGCACATCCATGCCGTTCACCATTTCACCCGGTATTCCGAAGGCTTGACCGCGGTGGTAGATGTCGGCCGAAGAGGTCGAGCGTGCTTGCGCGGTGCCCATGGCATACTGGTTGTTCTCGATCACGAATACCACCGGCAGTTCCCAAAGAGCCGCCATATTGAAGGTCTCATAGACCTGACCCTGGTTGGCCGCGCCGTCACCGAAATAGGTGAAGGTGACGCCGCCGTTCTCTTTATACTTGTCAGCAAAGGCCAAACCCGCACCCAGCGGAACCTGTGCGCCGACGATGCCATGGCCGCCATAGAAATTCTTCTCTTTCGAGAACATGTGCATCGAGCCGCCTTTGCCTTTGGACAGCCCGCCTTCGCGACCGGTCAATTCGGCCATTACGCCGCCCGGGTCCATTCCACAGGCCAGCATGTGGCCGTGATCGCGATAGGACGTGATGCGCTTGTCGCCTTCTTTGGCCGCGGCCTCAAGGCCGACAACAACCGCTTCCTGACCGATGTAGAGGTGGCAGAAACCCCCGATCAGACCCATGCCGTAGAGTTGACCTGCCTTTTCCTCGAATCGGCGGATCAGCAGCATCTCGCGGTAATATGTGGTCAGTTCTTCCGCAGAAACATTTGGTTTCTTTGTGGTTTTTCGCGCAGCCATAGTGGCGATCTCCCCCTTTCGGCAAGATAGTTTAGCGTTAAACTATCTCATAGAGCATTTCACACGTTCTGGCGAGTACTAATGTTACGCGAGGGCAGGATACGCGAGTTGCGGCCTGCCACAGCTTATCTTCCGGGCGTTAAAGTACAGAGATTCTTAGTCAAAAATTTCGTCAGCGGATGACGATCTCATCCGCGCGGATCATGCCGAGCACTGAGCGGGCCTGTTGATCCAGCAGATCGAGATCCAGATAGGTGTCTGACAGTCGGCGGGTCAGGTTCTCCATCTGCTCGATCTCGGCGTTTAGCTGCGCCAGATCGCGAGACAAAACATCGCGCTCGGCGGCAATCTCGACCCGGCGAAACAGACCGTAATCCCCTTGAACGGCGGCAAAGGTGAAATACACCCCCAGCATGAAGGCGATTGAGAAGAAAATGAAAGCCCCTAAACCGGGCCGATTGGAACGGGACACTGTGATAACCGCCGTGTGAAATACTGCCTCAGAAACGCACCCTTTTTGGATGTCTCGACGCACTATGTCACAGGTGATTCGGGTTGTGAATCCCCTGTGTAGAAAAAGCTGAGACCTGAGGTTTGAGCGCTTACGGGTCCAGCGCGGCCACACCCGGCAAGGTCTTGCCTTCCATCCATTCAAGGAAGGCACCACCAGCAGTAGAGATATATGAGAAATCCGTTGCCGCGCCCGAGGCGTTCAGCGCGGCGACCGTGTCACCCCCACCCGCGACCGAGGTCAGCTTGCCATCGCGGGTTAGTGCAGCCGCCTTCAGCGCCGCCGCATTGGTTGCGGCATCGAACGGGGTCAGCTCAAACGCCCCCAGTGGGCCGTTCCAAATCAGGGTCTGGCTTTTTTCCAGCACTTCGGACACGGCTGCGACGCTTTCGGGACCGGCGTCCAGGATCATCGCGTCCGAAGGGCACTGATCAGCGGGCAGAACCTGATGCGGCGCGTTGGCCTCGAACACTTCGGCCACGACGATGTCGCGCGGCAGGACGATCGTACAGCCTGCGGATTCGGCCTTGCCGAGGATTTCGGCGGCGGTATCGGTCATGGCGTGCTCGGCCAGCGATTTGCCGACATCGATCCCCTGCGCCAGTAGGAATGTATTCGCCATCCCGCCACCGATGACCAGATAGTCAACCTTCTCGATCAGGTTGCCCAGCAGGTCCAGCTTGGTCGACACTTTGGCGCCCCCGACAACCGCTGTGACAGGCCGCTTGGGTGCGCCCAAGGCGGCTTCAAGCGCGCTCAGTTCCTGCTGCATCAAGCGCCCGGCACAGGCGGGCAGCAGACGGGCCAGCGCCTCGGTCGAGCTGTGGGCGCGGTGCGCGGCCGAGAAGGCATCGTTGCAATAGATGTCGCCCAGCTTTGCCATGCCTTGGGCAAGTGGGAGGCTGTTCTTGGTCTCCTCGGCATGGAAGCGGGTGTTTTCCAGCAGCAGAACCTCACCTTCCGTCAGGGCGGAGGCGGCGGTTTCAGCCTCATAGCCCACGCAATCATCGGCAAAGCGCACGGGAGCCCCAAAAGCGGATTCAAGTGCTGGCACAAGCTGCTTCAATGACAGCTCGGGTACATGCCGACCACCGGGGCGTCCGAAATGGGCCAGCAGGATAGGTTTACCGCCTGCGGCGAGGATATCGCGCACGGTTGGCACGATCCGTTGAATGCGGGTGTCGTCGGTCACCACGCCATCCGCGACCGGTACGTTGATATCCACGCGCACCAGAACCCGCTTACCGCCAAGATCCATATCGTCCAGAGATTTCCAGCCCATCGCGCTCATCCTTGCCCATTGCATCCAGTTTCAGCGGTTCTTTTCCTGCATTTTGCGTTCAGGTCAATGCGTCACTTGGCATTCGCGCGCCCGCGTCATAGGTATTTGCGCAAGTTTCAAAGACAGGAGGGCCAGATGGCCGAGATCAAAGACCCCGAAAACACGATCATCATTGAGCTGAAAGACGGCAATGTCGTCATCGAATTGCTGCCTGATGTGGCCCCTCAGCACTCGGCCCGCATGAAAGAGCTGGCGCGTGGTGGCGAATATGACAACGTCGCATTTCACCGCGTGATCGACGGGTTCATGGCGCAAACCGGCGACGTGCAGCATGGCGACATGGAAGACGGGTTCAACATTCGTATGGCGGGCACCGGTGGATCGTCGCTGCCGAACGTTCCGGCAGAGTTTTCGAAACTGCCCCATGATCGCGGCACGTTGGGTGCGGCACGCTCGGCCAACCCGGATTCGGCAAACTCGCAGTTCTTCATCAACTTCAAGGACAACCATTTCCTGAACGGTCAATATACCGTGTATGGCCGCGTCATCGACGGGATGGAGCATGTGGACGCGATTGTGCGTGGTGAGCCGCCTGCAAGCCCCGACCGCATGATCAGTGTTAAGGTGGCTGCCGATGCATAAGCTGGCTGCAGTTTTTGCCTTGCTGGCCAGCCCTGCGCTGGCAACCGGGCTTGAGATTGAGATCGAGGGCGAGGGCGCCAATGGCACCGTCACCGTTGATCTATTCGAGGATATTGCACCCAAGCATGTAGAGCAGATCACCGCTCTGGCCGCTGCTGGTCAGTACGATGGGGTTGTGTTCCACCGTGTGATCGATGGGTTCATGGCGCAGACCGGCGATGTTGAGTTTGGCCGTGTCGGTGGCGACATGCGTCGTGCGGGTACGGGTGGATCGGATCGCCCTGATCTGCCTGCCGAATTCTCGGATTTCAATTATGACCGGGGCGTCGTGGGTATGGCGCGGGCGCAGGACCCAGACAGCGCGAACTCGCAATTCTTCATTATGTTCGAGCCCGGCCCGTTCCTGAATGGTCAGTACACGGTTGTCGGTCAGGTGACAGAAGGGATGGACGTGGTCGATGCGATCAAGCGGGGCGATGGCCCTAATGGCGCAGTGATCGGACAACCGGATGCGATGAAAAAGGTCACTGTGACCGAATAAAAGAAAACCCCGGCGCGCTTCTGCGGGCCGGGGGTCTTGGTGCGACCGGGTCAATCGTCGTCCGACATCGCCCGCCAGATCAGTGCGCCAATCGCACCGCCGATCAAAGGTGCCACCCAGAACAGCCAGAGCTGCGCCAGTGCCGGACCATCGGCAAACAACGCCACGCCGGTTGACCGGGCAGGGTTCACCGAGGTGTTGGTCACCGGGATCGAGATCAGGTGGATCAGCGTCAGCCCCAATCCAATCGCAATCGGGGCGAAACCGGCAGGCGCGCCGCTGGAGGTCGCACCGAGAATGATCACGATGAAGAACGCCGTCATGACGATTTCGATCACTAAGGCCGACATCATCGAATAGCCTTCGGGTGATGCCTCGCCATACCCGTTTGAGGCAAACCCCCCGACGCCTTCAAAGCCCGGTGCTCCGCTGACGACCAGATAGAGCACGGCTGCTGCGGCGATCGCTCCGATCACCTGCGCGATCCAGTAGGGGATCAGATCTTTGGCATCGAACCGCCCTCCGATCAAGAGCCCAAGACTGACCGCCGGGTTAAAGTGCCCGCCCGATATATGACCGACCGCATAAGCCATGGTCAGCACCGTCAGGCCGAAAGCAAAAGAAACGCCCAGCCAGCCGATGCCGACATCAGCAACACCTGCAGCCAGCACCGCGCTGCCACAGCCGCCCAGAACCAGCCAGAATGTACCGAAGAATTCGGCCATGAGTTTTGATGACATGAAAAGCCCTCCAGAAATCAATGACTTTAAGGTTAATTCAAAAAACGCTTTTTGTGAAACTGTGAGAATGCGGGGAATTTTCCTTCAAGACACGTCAGATAGGGGGGGCTGTCAGGGAATATGCTTATTCCGGTGTGCTGGCGATTGAGAACGACACACTCGGCCCAACTTGCGTTTTTCTCCTGTGCGCCCCAATGTCCGGTATCGGTTGTGGGCTTGCGATGTGGCGGGGGTATCAAAGTGAAGTTCAAAAAACTGTATTCGGATGCTCAAGGCGAAAGCCATTGGAAAGACATCGAAGTCGAACTTGAAGAGCAAAGCTTTGCACCACCTGCGAAAGCAATCGAGATTTCAAAGCCAGAAGCTGTCAAGCAAACCATGTTCTTGAGACTCAAGAAGGGTTGGGATGAGCCAATTCATCCCACACCTGTCGCTCAAAAGCTCATTTGTCTTTCTGGCTCAGTGCGCGTGACCGCGAGCGACGGGGAATTCAGAGATATTGGTCCGGGTGACGTCTGGCATATGGAAGACAAACACGGCAAAGGCCACCACACAGTTGTCACAAGCGATGATGATTTTCTTTCGGTGATCGTGCAGTACGAGTAGCGGGGGCAGCGCAGACCAAGCCCTCCTGATCAACCAAGCGCATTGCGGCACTTGCGCGGTGTAAGTCCGCTTCGTCCCGCATTGAGGTCATTGTTAGATTTAGACGAACACCCCAAAACAAGAAAAAACGCCGCAGAGAATCCTGCGGCGTTGCTGATTGGTCTTGCCGATAAGTGTTTACTGCTTCACTTCCGCCGCCGGGTTGGCACCCGATTTGCCGCTGCGGCCCGGGTTCAGCGGGTCGTCCTGACGCTGCACCGAACCTTCGAAATGCGCACCGCTTTCAATGGCGATGGTCTTGTGGATGATGTCACCTTCGACGCGGGCGGTTGAGGTCAGGCGGACCTTCAGGCCGCGGACGCGGCCCACGATACGGCCGTTGACCACTACGTCATCTGCAGTGACTTCGCCCTTGATGGTGGCAGTCTCGCCGATGGTCAGCAGATGGGCGCGGATGTCGCCTTCGACGGTGCCCTCAACCTGGATATCGCCTGAGGTTTTCAGATTGCCGGTGATGTGCAGATCCGAGGATAGGACCGACGCGGGCGGCTTTGGCTTGGGCGGGGTGCTTGCCTTGGTTTCAGCCGGTGCAGGGGCCGCCGGAGTGGCCGGAGCGGCCGGTTTCGCTGCCTCAGTCTCTTTCGATCCGGGTTCGTTGATTTTGCTCTTAGAAAACATTTCTCGCAGCCTTGATGTAAGTCATTGGGTTTACAGGTTTTCCGTTCACGCGCACCTCATAGTGCAGGTGGGTGCCGGTCGACCGTCCGGTGCTACCCATATCAGCAATATGATCACCGCGCGAGACCCTTTGACCAACCTTTACACGTATCTTGGTATTATGAGCGTAAAGTGTCTCAATCCCGAACGCGTGCTTGATCTTGACCAGCCGACCGAAACCCGATTGCCAGCCTGCATGGGTGACCACGCCATCGGCCGTGGCGAAGATATCGGTGCCCGAGGGACCAGCGAAATCTGCGCCGTTATGCATGCGGCGTCCACCGGTCTTGGGGTCGCGGCGGGTTCCGTAGCCACTGGTATAACGGACAGCGGCGCGCACCGGGCTGGCGAAGGGGGCCTTTTCTGCAGCGATGCGATAGAGGTTCAGCTGGTCCATCTGTTCCAGCAGGATATTGGCGCGGATCTGGTCGGGGCTCAGTTCCTCACCGCGGGTGCTGAAGGATAAAGGGGTCAGCGGACCGCCCATACCGCTATATCCGCGCCGAACTTCGTCGAGGATACGATCTGTTGGCATGCCCGCGCTGCGGAACATCTTGTCGAGAGGTTCGACCGAGATCAGCATCGCCTCTTCCAACTGGCGGAAAATCTCGTCGCTGCGCTCCTGCATTAGGCGGATTTCAAGCTCGAGCTCGTCACGCTGGTCCAACGCGCCTTGCGCATCGGCAGCGATCTGGTCGCGCTGCGCCGCGGTCCGGGCCAGGGCATCGGTCATAAATGCCATCTGTTCCGGGTTTGCCGATGCCATCGCATAAGCCGCGTCCGCATCAGTGCTGGGTTGCAGTTCGGCCAGTTTGGTCCGCGCGTCTTCGCGCTGCTTCATAGTGGCACGCAGCGTGGTTTGGATCACCTCGATGCCGGTTTCCAACTCGCGCCGGCGGTTCTCGGATTCCAGCAATTCGGACTGCATGACCGAAATCTGTTCCAGAGCTGCGTTAAACCTGTCATGTGCAGCCAGCGCTTCGGCCGCACGCGCATCGCGCTCTTCCGACAGGATGTTCAGACGTTCTTGATACGTAGCCTGATCGCGCTTGGCCTGTTCCCGGAAATTGCCCGATCCGATGCTGTCCATCAACAGAACTGACGTGGCAATCGCGGTCCAGGCGACCATCACCGACACACCGGCGACTGCAGCGATCTGAGTTTCAGAACTCAGTCGGATGAACCGCGTGTCGTTGTCAGATTTCAGAAAAACACGGCGCTCTGGAAAGTGCCGCTCGAGCAGTGAGTGTAGTTTAATTGCCAGACGTGTCCGCACGCGTCCTACCTCAATTGTCCCCATATCTCGGAGCCGGTCGTGAGTGAGTAGCCGCTCCTTGACGCGATTGCATAAAGCGGTCGAGGCATTCGGGCAAGTTTGTTAACCAATCAAGAGCTATGAACGGAGAATTACCGCACGTGATCGGCGAGAACTTGCCGATAGCGAGCATTTGCTGTCAGTCCGACACAACTCCGGGTGGTGGCAGGTCTTCGGTCAGGGGCCAATAGAAATCTGGCGGCAGTCCGGCCTCGGCCCGTTTCTCTTCGTTAAATGGTGGTTTCAGCGCGCCGTGGAAGTAGCGGCGGACGAGGGCGTGGAATACATCCTTGGGGTCGGCATTCTCGCGCCCGCACAAGAAGTGGAACCATTTCGAGCCATAGGCGACGTGACCAACTTCCTCGGCATAAATCACTTCCAGTGCAGCGACTGCGTCGTCAGCCTTGGCCTTGCGGAAGATGTCGATCATTCCGGGGGTCACGTCCAACCCACGTGCCTCAAGCACCATTGGGACGACGGCAAGACGACCCATAAGATCCTGTGCGGTGTCCTCGGCGGCGCGCCACATGCCTGCATGGGCGGGCAGGGCGCCATAGTGGCTGCCCATCTGTTCGAGGCAGTCGCAGACCATCTCAAAATGGCGCGATTCTTCTTCGGCGCATTTCACCCAATCGTCATAGAAGCCGATGGGCATGGGCACATGGCCAAACCGGGCAATGATATCCCAATGCAGATCCACGGCGTTCAACTCTATATGAGCGACAGCGTGCAACAGTGCGATGCGGCCGGCCTCGGACCCCGCCCTTCGGCGCGGTACATCACGAGGCGACAACAGTTCGGGCTTTTCAGGTCGCGCAGGGTATAGCGGTGGCTTTGCGGTGCCCACTTCGATCTTGGGCGCGTCGCCTTGCCGGGCTGCGAACCAGGCAGCGGCGTATCGTTTGGACAGGGCGGTTTTCTCGCGACCGACTGATGTGGTCAAAACCTCGGTCGCCATTTCGGTCAGTGTTTTTGACACGCTTGCCCCCTTACGCTTCACTCCGCGCGGGTCATACCCTTGATGCCCGCGCGGGTCGAGAGGGCTAGAGCGCGCGTGCGGCCTCCAACACTTCGTCCACATGACCCGGCACTTTCACCTTGCGCCAGACGCGGGCGATTTTTCCATCCGCATCAATCAGAAAGGTCGAGCGTTCGATCCCCATGGATTTGCGTCCGTACATGTTCTTTTCGACCCAGACGCCATAATCTTCGCACACGCTCTGACCCTCATCGGACAAAAGCGGCGTCGTCAGGCCGTGCTTGGCGACAAATTTGTCATGCTTTGCCACGGTATCGCGCGAGATGCCGAAAACGTTAGCACCCGCATCCGCAAAGGCTTGTAGTTGTTCCGAGAAACCGATGGATTCCTTGGTGCAGCCCGGCGTATCATCGCGGGGATAGAAAAACAGAACGACCGCGCGGCCACGCTGTTCCGACAGGGTCACCTCGCCGCCGCCGTCGCGAGGCAGTGTAAAGTCGGGTGCGATGTCTGAGACTTCGGGCATATTCAAACTCCGGCTGAGAAATTAACGGTTGCCGCATATCATAGGGCTCCGTTGACAGGTTGAAAGGCGTGAGACGCAAATTGGTCCAGCAAGAACAGCAGGATGACACGAAGGCGGATAAGAAACCCCGCCGTCGGTCGCGGCGTCGGACCGCAGGGCTGTGGACATTGCGCGGTGTCTTCATCCTTGGATTTCTGGCACTGGTCACCGGCTTTATGGTTGTCGGCCAGCGCATGCACGCGCCGGATTGGTTGCGCGACCGGGTCGAGGCGCGCCTTGATCAGACATTGGGTGGCGTCAAAGTTCGGTTCGGCGATGTCAGTTTCATCATTCATGAAGGCTGGCGTCCGCGATTGCGACTGACCGATGTTCGTATCAGCGATGCGGACGGACGGCAGATTGCCGAAGTGTCCGACCTGCGGGCCAGCCTGTCGATGCGCCCACTGTTGCGCGGGCATGTGCGCCCGAAGCGGATCATATTGCAAGGCGCGCAGATTGCACTGACACGGGGTGTCGATGGAGCGCTGTCGCTGACGGTCGGTGCCGGAAGTGCGCCGGTCGGTCAGGCCCGGAACCTGGCGCAGCTGATTGAATCATCGGACGAGGTGTTCCAGGCACCTATTTTGTCAGCCCTGACCTCGGTCGAACTGGATGCAATTACGCTGGACTATCAGGACCTGCGGTTGGGCCGGTCCTGGGTGCTGGACGGCGGGCGTATTCAGGCCAACCGCAGCGCGGGTGAGATTCGTCTGGCCACCAATTTCTCGGTGCTGGCCGGTCGCGATTATGTCAGCACGATCGAGGCCAACTATACCAGTTTGCTGGGCAGTCCCGCTGCGCAGTTCGGCATCTCAATCACCGATCTTCCCGCCGAGGATATCGCAGGCCACAGCCCGGCGCTGGCATGGATGCAGGTACTTCGCACACCGATCTCAGGTGCTTTGAGGGGTGGCATTGATACTGAGGGCGCGCTGGGGCCAGTCTTTGCCACGTTGAATCTGGGTGCAGGCGCCGTGCAGCCCACGCCTGAAACAACACCGATCAAATTCGACGCGGCGCGGACGTATTTTACCTACGACCCGAAACAACAGGCGCTGGATTTCAATGAAGTCTCGATCCAGTCTGCCTGGGGTACGGTGCAGGCAGATGGCAAGGCCTTTCTACATGGGGTCAAAGCTGGCGGGTTGGACAGTATGTCGGGGCAGTTCCGCCTCAGCGGGATTGAGATCAACCCGGCCAATCTGTTCCCCGAAGCACTGAATCTGACGCGGGCCGATGTTGATTTCCAGATGAAACTTGCGCCGTTCCGTATACAGCTGGGGCAAATGACGGTTGAAGACGGTGCACATCGCGCACGGCTCAGCGGGTCTCTGGCTGGTTTGACCGACGGCTGGGTCGCAGCCATTGATGCACAGATTGATCGGATGAGCTCTGATCAGCTGTTGAACTACTGGCCCGAACGACTTGCGCCGAAACCGCGCCTTTGGGTCACCGATAACCTCTATCACGGAGAAATGTCCGATCTGGATTTCGCCCTGCGTCTACGGCCCGGCGAAAAGCCGGACATCTATGCGGATTTCGAATTCGACGAGACCGAGATTCGGTTCGCCAAGACGTTGCCAACCATCCAAGACGCGCAGGGACAGGCCAGCCTGCTCAACCGGCGCTTTACCGTCTCGGCGCAAAAGGGGATTGTGATCGCGGATGAAGGAGGTACCGTTGATGCCTCGGGCACCTCGTTCATCATCCCCGATACCGGCATCAAAAAAACCACCCCGGCCATTGCGCGGATTAAGGCCAGCGGCAGTGTAACCGCAGCCATGTCATTGCTGGACCGCCCGCCGCTGCAACTGTTGACCAAGGCCAATCTGCCGGTGGATCTGGCCGACGGTCAGGTCAGTCTGAGTGGAACGCTTTCCTTGCCGCTGATCAAGGGCCTGAAGCTGGAAGATACCAGGTTCCATTTCGTTGGCGAGTTGTCGAATTTGGACAGCAGCAAGCTGGTACCCGGATTTGAAGTCAGCGCAGACCGATTGGACCTGAGCGGCGACCAGACGCAAGTAGCCATCCAGGGCGAGGGGCTGTTTGGTGTTGTACCGGTTGAAGCGCTTTGGCGGCAGCCGATCGGAGGCGAAACCCCGCAGCAAAGCGAACTGACAGGTCAAATCGAACTCTCCCCGCGTTTGATGGAACAAATCAATGCCGGGCTGCCGCGCGGCATGTTGACCGGTGAGGGGATCGCCGATTTCAACCTGAGCCTTGGTGCGGGTGAGCCCCCGCGCTTGTCGGCACAGTCCGATTTGGTTGGCGTGGCGTTGGCGATCCCTGAGCTTGGATGGCGCAAATCAGCCAGCACTGGCGGCTCTCTGACTGCCGAGGCCACGCTGGGCGCTCAGCTAAGTGTCGATTCCCTTCGGATCAACGCTGCTGGTCTGCGGACAACTGCAGCGATCTCGTTCCGGGATGGCGGGTTCGAAAGGGTACGGTTCAGCACGTTCGAACTGGGCGACTGGCTTGCAGTTCCGGCGGAATTGATTGGGCGTGGTGCCGCGCTGCCAGATATCCGTGTGTTGGGCGGCGTGCTTGATCTGGGAAAATCCACCATCGGTGAGGGAGGTAGCAGCGGTGGTGCTGCCGGGCCCGGGCCAAAGCTGGATGTGAAGCTGGACCGACTACAAGTCACTGAATCCGTTGCGTTGACCGGGTTGACTGGCTCGTTTCAAACCACTGGCGGACTGACCGGCAGCTTTGCGTCGCAAGTCAATGGCGGTGCAGCGATCCGCGGTCAGGTCACCCCGCGCGCGTCCCGATCTGCGGTTGGTCTAACCTCGGACGATGCGGGGGCAGTTCTGCGATCAGCGGGGGTTCTGACGCAGGCACGCGGTGGAACAATGCAATTGCAGCTGGATCCGATCGCAGAGCCTGGAAACTATGACGTCGACCTGAAAATCAAAAATACGCGGATCACGGACGCCCCGGCCATGGCAGCGATATTGAACGCGATCAGTCTGGTGGGGTTGCTGGATGAAATGGCGGGGCAAGGTATTTTCTTCGCAGCCATCGACAGCAAAATGCGTATCACTCCGACCGAGGTGAAAGTGCTGAGCGGTAGTGCCGTGGGGCCATCAATGGGGCTGTCCTTTGATGGTACGGTCGACACTGTAGCCGGGATGCTGAACCTGCGCGGCGCGATTTCACCGATCTATCTGGTCAATGCAATTGGCAGCGTTCTGACCAAAAAGGGGGAAGGTATCTTTGCCTTCAACTACACTTTGTCCGGACCGCTGTCCGACCCGCAAGTTTCGGTCAATCCTCTGTCTGGTCTCGCACCTCTGTTTCTGCGCAACCTGTTGCGCGAGCCTGCGCCAACGGTCTCGGATGGCCCGAATGCCACACCGGATCGATCTGGCGAACCCAATCCCGCCTTCCAGACACGTGGTGAGGATCGCTGATCTGAGCTGTGGCCGAATCTGTCGGGCCGATGTATGGCGCGGCCATGAAACTCAGCGACTTTGACTTCCACCTGCCCGAACACCTGATTGCCACGCGTCCCGCCAGCCCGCGCTCGTCCGCGCGACTGCTGCTTGCGCAGGGTGATGCTGTTCAGGACCGGCGCGTGTTCGATCTGCCGGACATATTGCAGCCCGGGGACCGTCTGGTGCTGAACGACACCCGCGTCATTCCCGCTCGCCTCAGCGGTCGCCGCCACCGTGACAGCGCGCAAGGGCCGGTATCTGCCGCGATTGAGGCGACATTGCTGGACCCGCAATCTGATGGTTGTTGGGCCGCGCTGATCAAGCCGCTTAAGAAGATCAAACCGGGCGAAGAGATCGTATTCTCAGACGATCTGAGCGCAACCCTGGACCGAGTTGCCGATGGCCAAGCCTATCTGCGCTTCAACCTGACCGGAGAGGATTTCGATCAAGCGTTGGAGCAGGCCGGCGCGATGCCGTTGCCTCCCTACATCGCAGCGAAACGTGCGGCGGATGAACAGGACAAGACCGACTACCAAACTGTGTGGGCGCGAAACTCCGGAGCCGTAGCGGCCCCAACCGCGTCCTTGCATTTTGATGATGCGCTTTTGCAGGCGCTATCGGAGCGCGGTGTCGAGTTCACGCATGTCACACTGCATGTGGGGGCAGGCACATTTCTGCCGGTCAAAGTGGAAGACGTGACCACCCACAAGATGCACGCCGAATGGGGACGGGTCAGCGCGCAGGCCGCTGCCGAGATTGCGGCGACCAAAGAAGCGGGCGGGCGCGTTATCCCGGTGGGCACAACTGCCCTTCGACTGATCGAAAGCGCAGCACGACGCGGCCGGATCGCGCCGTGGGAAGGCGAGACCGATATCTTCATATACCCAGGTTTTGAATTTCACGTCACTGATGCGCTGATGACCAACTTCCACCTGCCGAAATCCACATTGCTGATGCTGGTTTCGGCGTTGATTGGGCAGGATCGGGTCAAGTCGGTCTATGACCACGCTATCGCAGAAGAATATCGCTTTTTCTCATACGGCGACGGATCTCTGCTTATACCATAGTCGTATCTTGGCCATCTGCGCCCTTACAATGTCGTAGACAAGCGCGACGTGCTTCGTCATTGACGGCAAAGCGGACAAAACACACCGGCAATTTTGGATAGGCAGAATGCTTCAGGTTCTTTCCAGCGCTTGGGCGCTTCTTCTGGGAATGGGGTTGCTGATGGTCGGCAACGGCCTGCAGGGCACGTTGCTGGGGGTGCGTGGGGAGATCGAGGGATTCTCGACCTTAGAGATGTCCTTCGTGATGTCGGCCTATTTCCTTGGGTTCCTTGGCGGCTCGCGTCTGGCACCTGAAATGATCCGCCGCGTGGGGCACGTGCGCGTGTTTGCGGCGCTGGCCTCGTTCATCTCGGCTGTCATGATAATGTATCCGATGCTGACCGATCCAATTGCATGGTCGATTGGCCGCGTGATTATCGGGTTCTGTTTTTCGGGCGTGTATGTGACCGCGGAAAGCTGGCTGAACAATGCCGCAAACAACGAGAACCGAGGGCAGGCGCTGTCGCTTTATATGATGGTGCAGATGACAGGTGTGGTGAGCGCCCAAGCCTTATTGCTGGTCGGCGACCCGGCAGGATATGAGACCTTTGTCATCGCTTCTATACTGGTTTCGATCTCATTTGCGCCTATTCTGCTGTCCATTTCTCCGACCCCGGCGTTCGATACCACCAAACCGATGACATTGCGCCAGCTGATGGAAACATCGCCGCTGGGCTGCGTCGGCATGTTCTTGCTTGGCGGGATATTTTCAGCGCAATTCGGGATGAGCGCCGTTTATGGCGCTCAGGTTGGATTGAGTCTGGTCGAGATTTCGACCTTCGTAGCGGTGTTTTACATCGGCGCCGTAGTCCTGCAATATCCGTTGGGCTGGATGTCCGACAGAATGGACCGCCGTCTGCTGATCATGCTGGTGGCCGCTGTTGGTGGGGTAGGCGCCGTGATAGGCATGATACTGGGCGTTACTTTCACCATGCTTCTCGTAGCTGCCTTTATCATCGGCGGCATGACAAGCCCGCTCTATTCTCTGTTGATCGCGTATACCAATGACTACTTGGAGTATGACGATATGTCGGCGGCTTCGGGCGGTCTGGTTTTTATTAACGGCTTGGGCGCAATCGCAGGTCCAATTATCACCGGTTGGCTAATGGGGGCTGGCGTGCTCGGCCCACAAGGCTTTTTCCTGTTCATCGCGGCGCTGATGTTCATCATGGCCGCCTATGCGGCCTATCGTATGACCCAGCGCGTTTACAAACCCGTGGATGAAACCGGATCGATTGCCCCGATCTACCCGACATCTTCGCCCGTTGCCCTGGAAGTTGCGCAAGAGGTCGCCATTGAAGCAGCCCAGGACGAGCAGGATACGCAAGAACCCACCTGAGCGCCGGAAATGTGACTTTTGTGTTGCAATATGTTACTGTCACAAATCTGTAAAAGTGATTTTAATGACGTTACGTCCTGGGGAGGGCAATTACGGAGTCTAGGGCAATGGTAGGTCCTGAAGAAGTATTGAGTTTTTGGTTAGATGAGGTTGGCCCCGAGGGGTGGTACCTGCAGGATGAAGCGCTGGATGCGCGGATCCGGGATAAATTTCTTTCAACATGGGAAGCCGCGTGTGAGGGTAAATTCTCGCTTTGGCTGACCTATCCCAGCGGTTCGCTGGCCTATATTATTCTTATGGATCAGTTGCCTCGCAACATGTTCCGGGGAAGCAAACAGGCCTTTGCATCGGATCGGGCGGCACTGGCTGCAGCGAAATGCGCGGTCGACAAAGGCTGGGATCTTAAGATCGACGAACCGGCGCGGCAGTTCTTTTATTTGCCGATGATGCATTCGGAAAATCTGTGCGATCAGGAGCGCTGTGTGCGCCTTATGATCGAACGGATGCCGGAAGGCGGCGAGAGCAATCTGCTTCATGCGCGCGCTCATCGTGAGGTGATCCGCAAGTTCGGTCGTTTCCCGTATCGAAACGATGCGCTGGAACGCGCGACTACTGAACACGAAGCCGCATATGTCAGTAATGGCGGATATGGTTCGACTGTGCGCGAGTTGCAGGCCGCGACCTAGGTCGCGGGCTCACAGCCTTTTAGGATCAGAAGGCGGTCGGTAACAGTGTCGGCGGATGTCGTAATGGCATAGTCGATCAAGTCTTCCGGTTTTTCGACCAGGCCCGCCAATCGGGCCTGAGTGTC
This sequence comes from Ruegeria sp. I3, assembly GCF_056532525.1. Taxonomy (NCBI): domain Bacteria; kingdom Pseudomonadati; phylum Pseudomonadota; class Alphaproteobacteria; order Rhodobacterales; family Roseobacteraceae; genus Ruegeria; species Ruegeria sp. I3. The sequence continues at coordinate 247,031 of NZ_JBQFNI010000002.1, forward strand.
TTCCAGCTTCCCCTCCAGATCACCCAAACGTCGCAATGCCGCATTCAGCTGTTGGCGCGTGACCGCATCGAGTTGCGTGCCCTGACTGCTAAGGGTTGCAAGATCGCTGCGCAACGCGGCCAGTTCCCCACGAATTCCCTGCGCCTGATCTCGTAGCGGCGCCACGACCTGCAGGTTCTCAGCAAACCCGACCCGGATCTGATCGACAGACTGCGCAAGTTTCCACCCCAGAAACAGGCATAAAGCCAACAATATCAATGTCGCGTTCAAAAGAGCGAGCAGTAAATCTTTGAGCGTTTTAGCCATGATACGCCTTTCGAAAATCGGGAAGGTCAAAAACTGGTAGTGCATATTCGTCAGTTCTAGCCTTTGCGGTAACGTGGGTATAGGCTGAATTCAGCTCCAAATACCTGATTTGACCCCGCGTCACATATGTCGCGGGCTCTGATGTTGATGCGTTGTAAAAAATAGTTTAACGGTAAACTAGTTTTGAACTGACCTGTGCCGAGAGGGAAACATGGCTGCACAATCTTATGATCTGATCGTAATCGGGGCTGGCCCCGGTGGCTATGTGGCCGCTATTCGCGCGGCGCAACTGGGCCTGAAGACCGCTGTTGTCGAGCGCGAACATCTGGGTGGTATCTGCCTGAACTGGGGCTGTATCCCGACAAAGGCACTACTGCGGTCATCGGAAGTGTTCCACCTGATGGAGCGTGCCAAGGATTTTGGCTTGAAAGCAGACAAGGTCGGCTACGATCTGGATGCGGTTGTGAAGCGCTCGCGCGGTGTTGCCGCGCAGTTGTCCGGCGGTATAGGTCATCTGCTGAAAAAGAACAAAGTCGCCGTTGTCATGGGTGAGGCATCGATCCCCGCCAAGGGCAAGGTCAGCGTCAAAACAGACAAAGGCACGGAAGACCTAACCGCGAAGAATATCGTTCTGGCCACCGGTGCCCGGGCGCGCGAACTGCCGGGCCTTGAAGCGGATGGCGATCTGGTCTGGACGTACAAACACGCGCTGCAACCGCCGCGGATGCCCAAGAAACTGCTGGTCATCGGCTCGGGTGCGATCGGGATCGAATTCGCCAGCTTCTATAACACGTTGGGCGCGGACACGACCGTGGTCGAGGTGATGGATCGAGTGCTGCCTGTAGAAGATGCCGAGATCAGTGCATTTGCCAAGAAAGCTTTCACCAAGCAGGGCATGACCATCATGGAAAAGGCGATGGTTAAACAATTGGACCGCGCCAAGGGCAAGGTGACTGCGCATATCGAGGTGAAAGGCAAGGTTGAGAAACACGATTTTGACACGGTGATCTCGGCCGTGGGCATCGTCGGTAATGTGGAAAACCTCGGGCTTGAAGCCTTGGGTGTGAAGATCGACCGCACGCACGTGGTCACCGATGAATACTGCCGCACTGGGGTAGACGGGCTTTACGCTATAGGTGATATCGCCGGGGCGCCCTGGCTGGCACACAAAGCCAGCCACGAAGGCGTGATGGTAGCTGAGCTGATCGCGGGCAAACACGCACATCCGGTGAAGCCTGAAAGCATCGCGGGCTGCACCTATTGCCAGCCTCAGGTCGCTTCGGTTGGATATAGCGAAGCCAAGGCCAAAGAGCTGGGTTATGACATCAAGGTCGGACGCTTCCCGTTCATCGGCAACGGCAAGGCCATCGCGCTTGGTGAGCCCGAGGGACTGATCAAGACCGTCTTCGATGCCAAGACCGGGGAATTGCTCGGAGCACACATGATCGGTGCCGAAGTCACAGAGCTTATTCAGGGCTATGTGGTCGGTCGCCAGTTGGAAACCACTGAAGAAGACCTGATGAACACCGTCTTCCCGCATCCGACGCTGTCTGAAATGATGCATGAAAGCGTGCTGGATGCCTATGGACGCGTGATCCACATGTAAGGCCAGGGGGCTCTGCCCCCGCCGCGGCAAGCCGCGACTCCCCCGAGATATTTATAGCCAGATGAAGCAGGGGATCCGTACTTCATCTGGCCGAAAATACCTCGGAGCGCGAGGCAGAGCCTCGCAAAGGATCCTCATTTATTTATTGCTTCCAATATACGGGCCCACGAGCGGATGCCTTTGTGGAAGCTTTTGACGTCGTATTTCTCGTTCGGCGAGTGGATGGCATCATCGTCATTGGCATACCCAACCAGCATCGAATCCAGCCCCAACACTGTATTGAAATATCCAACCACCGGGATTGATCCGCCCATCCCGGTGAAAACGGCCTCGCGTTTCCACTCGTCCGAAAGTGCTCCGCGGGCCGCTTCGAATTCTGGGCGGCTAAGGTTCATCACGGAAGCAGGCGAGCCTTCGAGATCACTGTCCCAGACCACTTTAGCATCCGTAGACAGGCGCTCTTCGACATGTTTGCGGATCCTTTTGCGGAGCGCGTCCGGGTCCATGTCGCCGACCAGGCGGCAGGTGATCTTGCAATGTGCCTCGGACGGGATAACGGTTTTGGAGCCCGCGCCGTTGTAACCTCCCCAAAGGCCATTCACTTCGAGCGTGGGTCGCGCCCATTGTTGTTCCAGCGTGGAATAGCCTGTTTCACCGTGCGGCTCGGTATAGCCAACCGAATTCAGGTATTCCGCTTCATCGAACCCGCAATTCTCCCATTGGCGCAACTGCTCGGCCGGGACTTCGTGTACGCCTTCGTAAAAACCTTCGACCGCGACGCGGCCGGTTTCTTCATCATAGAAGGATGCGACGATGCGCGACAGTTCCCGCAGCGGGTTCAGACCCGGCCCGCCATAGTGGCCCGAATGCAGGTCGATGCGGGGACCGATGATTGTGAATTCATCCTTGAGCATGCCGCGCAATTGCGACGCTATCGAAGGCACCCCCCGCGACACCATCGAAGTATCACAGACCAGCGCGAGATCCGCCTGAAGCTCGGATTTGTTTGCTTTAAGAAATGGCACGAGCGAGGGCGACCCGGATTCTTCCTCACCTTCGAAGAAAAACGTGATGCGGCAGGGCAGGGTGCCATGCACTGCTTTCCAGGCGCGGCAGGCCTCGACGAAGGTCATCAGTTGGCCTTTGTCGTCAGAAGCGCCGCGCCCGCGTATCACCTGTCCGTGTGGAGTGTCTTCCAAAGCCGGATCGAAAGGATCGCGTGTCCACAGCTCCAGCGGATCGACAGGTTGCACATCATAGTGTCCATAGAACAGAACATGCGGCCCACCGCTGTCCTCACCGACATGGCCAACGACCATGGGATGTCCCGGAGTTTCGCGCTTTTCGGCTGCAATACCGATACTTTTCAGATCCGCCACCAGCCAATCGGCAGCCTGGTCGACTTGGTCCTTGAAGGCCGGGTCAGTCGAGATGGAGGGAATGCGCAGAAACTCCATCAGGCGGTCGATGGAGGTGGTCAGATCGGTATCGATCCGGCTCAGTACAGCGTCAAGCGACATAGGGGTCTCCTGGGAAGGTCTTGAAATTGGGCAGAGCCTATCAGCATGGGCGGTACCGTCCAGCAGGTTTCTGTGCTGGATCTGGGGGAAAGGCCTGCGGCGTTTCCTCGCGTCTTGTGGTCGTAACTTTGCTTGTCGGTTTAGGCGTTTGGCGTTATTTGATGCAAATCAAAGTTGGGTTCGGCTGTTCGGCTGTAGGCCAGTTGGACAGATGAACGCGACGCCATACTTCCAGCCCGGCTTGTGAAGTGGCGAAAAAAGTCGCCCGGGGCTATAATAACCGGGCATCCAAGGAGGGTCCGTTGGACTATACTGCTCAGCTCGATACAGCGATTGCCAGGCTGCATGACGAAGGACGTTATCGGACCTTTATCGATATTGAACGCCGGAATGGTCATTTTCCGCATGCGGTACGGACTTGTCCCGATGGTTCGCAGCAGAACATCACCGTGTGGTGTGGCAATGATTATTTGGGCATGGGTCAGAATCCTGTTGTTTTGGAGGCCATGCACGAGGCGGTGGAGGCCGCAGGCGCAGGCTCGGGCGGGACGCGCAACATTTCAGGCACGACAGTCTATCACAAACGGCTGGAAGCTGAATTGGCGGACTTGCACGGCAAAGAAGCCGCACTGCTATTCACCAGTGCCTATATCGCCAATGACGCGACACTCAGCACTCTGCCAAAACTGTTCCCCGGCCTGATTATATATTCCGATGCACTGAACCATGCGTCGATGATCGAAGGCGTGCGCCGCAACGGGGGTGCCAAACGCATCTTCCGCCACAATGACGTGGCACATCTGCGTGAGTTGCTTGAGGCTGATGACCCTGCAGCCCCCAAGCTGATTGCGTTTGAGTCGGTCTATTCGATGGATGGCGATTTCGGACCCATTGAAGAGATTTGCGATCTGGCCGATGAATTCGGTGCTTTGACCTATATTGATGAGGTTCACGCGGTTGGCATGTACGGCCCCCGCGGCGGGGGCGTAACCGAGCGTGATCGGTTGGCGCATCGCATTGACATCATCAACGGAACGCTTGCCAAAGCCTACGGTGTCATGGGCGGCTACATCGCGGCGAGTGCCAAGATGTGTGACGCCATCCGGTCCTATGCGCCGGGCTTTATCTTCACTACCTCGCTGCCACCTGCGGTTGCGGCAGGGGCGGCAGCCTCGGTGGCCTATCTCAAGCGCGCGCCTGAACTGCGCGAGCAGCACCAGACCCAGGCCAGCATTCTTAAGCTGAGGCTGAAAGGGCTTGGCATGCCTCTGATTGATCACGGCAGCCACATTGTGCCGGTGATCGTTGGCAACCCCGTCCACACCAAGAAGTTGAGCGATATGCTGCTGGATGACTATGGTATCTATGTGCAGCCAATCAATTTCCCGACCGTTCCGCGCGGCACCGAACGTCTGCGGTTTACGCCATCTCCGGTGCATGGACCCGACGAAATGAACCGTCTGGTGCAGGCGATGGACGAACTTTGGTCACATTGTGCGCTAAATCGCGCCGAACTTGCTGGATAACCTCACGCTAAAGTGTGCAACGAGTTTGCTGCGTGTTAAGCTTACGCTAACAAAAGAAGCGGACGAATCGTTATAGGGGCGATTCGACGTTTGCGCGTAACACGCGACAGGCAAAGATGGGGCAGCAGGAATGATTGGGCGCAGATCACAGCGCGATTCCGAAGAAGACATGGACGTCAGACCCAAGGGTTTTGATGACTATGAGGTACGGCTTGGCGATGTCATGCGCGGCGAACGTGCAACGATGGGCAAGTCGCTTCTGGATGTGCAGCGTGAACTGCGAATCAAAGCCAACTACATCGCCGCCATCGAAAATGCAGATCCCGATGCCTTTGACACACCCGGCTTCATCGCCGGGTATGTGCGTTCATATGCCCGTTATCTGGGCATGAACCCCGATGAGACTTTTGCGACCTTCTGTCAGGAAAGCGGTTTCGAGGTTGCGCATGGCATGTCGGCCGAGGCGTCGGTGGTCAAAAAGGCGCAGGGTGGTTTGCCCTCACGCGGGCCGATGGGACGTGATCCGTTTGTCTCGCCCAATACGCCTTATATTCCGGGCCGCGAATCCTTAGTCAGCCAGATTGAACCGCGTGCTATTGGATCGACGCTGGTGCTGTTGGCCGTCATTGGCGGCATCGGTTATGGGGGCTGGTCGGTTCTGAACCGCATTCAGCAGGTGCAGGTCAGCCCGGTTGAGCAGGCCCCCGTCGTGCTTACAGACCTTGATCCGCTGGATGCCGCGCAGGCCCGGCCCGAGGGAACCGAACTGGCCAGCGCCGAGGTGCCAAGCTCTGAAGCGCTGGATCGTCTGTATCGTCCGCAGGCGCTTGATGTGCCGGTACTGGTGGCGCGGGATGCGCCGATTTCCACCCTTGATCCGCGCAATGTCGGAGCGTTCCGCGCGCCTGAACCTCCGCAAATCAAAGTGACCGAAGTTCATACGGTTGAACGCCCGGCCTTGCCTCAAGTGGTTGAAAAGCTGGATACGACGCTGAAGATCGTGGCCGTGAACCCTGCTTGGATGCGTGTCACGGCAGCCGATGGCAGCGTGATTTTCGAAGGAACTCTGGGCACCGTTGAGCAGGGCAGCACGTTTGAAGTGCCGCTCACCGAGGAACCCCCGCAACTGCGAGCAGGAGCTGCGGGGTCGGTCTATTTCTCGATGAATGGCGAACATTTTGGTCCTGTGGGCGCGCCGGGTACGGTGGCCAAAGGTGTTGTTCTGTCAAAAGATGCCGTTGCAGAAACCTTCGCAGTTGCCGATCTTGAGGCCGATCAGAACAGCGCACTCAAGCAACTGGTGGCCGAGTTGCAGACCGAGGCGGCAGAAGCGCCCGCCGAGTGATCTTGGCATTGCTCCCCAAGGGATGGCGAACTATCTAAGGGTCAATTCAGGCTGATCCGGATCGATCCTCATGTCGCTCAATCACGTGCGCCCTTGGCGCAATATCTATCGCCGCAAATCCCGCCAGATCATGGTTGGCAATGTGCCCGTCGGAGGTGACGCACCGATTGCCGTGCAGACCATGACCAACACGCTGACCACCGATGTGGCTGCGACCGTGGCACAGGTGCAGGCGGCAGCAGAGGCGGGGGCGGATATCGTGCGGGTCTCGGTCCCGGATGAGGCCTCGTCAAAAGCGCTGAAAGAGATCGTGCGCGAAAGCCCTGTTCCTATCGTAGCTGATATTCATTTCCACTACCGTCGCGGAATCGAATCTGCCGAGGCCGGTGCGGCCTGTCTGCGGATCAATCCGGGCAATATCGGCGATGAAAAACGGGTGAAAGAGGTCATCAAAGCCGCGCGAGACCACAATTGCTCGATCCGGATCGGGGTGAACGCAGGGAGCCTGGAAAAGCACCTGCTTGAGAAATACGGCGAGCCGTGCCCCGAAGCGATGGTCGAGAGCGGGTTGGAGCATATCCGTATTCTCGAAGACAACGACTTTCACAATTTCAAGATCAGTGTGAAAGCCAGCGACGTATTCCTGTCAGCCGCGGCTTATCAGGGCATTGCCGAGGCGACGGATGCGCCCATCCATCTGGGCATCACCGAGGCCGGAGGGCTGGTCAGCGGCACCATCAAATCGGCCATCGGTCTGGGCAATCTGCTGTGGATGGGCATTGGCGACACGATCCGCGTCAGCCTGTCTGCTGATCCGGTGGAAGAGGTCAAGGTCGGCTATGAGATCCTGAAATCTCTGGGCCTGCGCCATCGCGGCGTGAACATCATCTCATGCCCCTCCTGCGCGCGACAGGGTTTTGACGTAATCAAAACGGTTGAGGCGTTGGAGCATCGCTTGGAACACATCAAGACACCCATGAGCCTGTCGATCATCGGCTGTGTCGTGAACGGTCCGGGTGAGGCGCTGATGACCGATGTCGGTTTCACCGGTGGCGGGGCAGGCTCGGGCATGGTCTATCTGGCAGGCAAAGCCAGCCACAAGATGTCAAACGACCAGATGATTGATCACATCGTTGAAGAGGTCGAAAAGAAGGCAGCAGAGCTGGATGCGGCAGCTGAAGCTGCTGAGTAACAAGGCCTATGCAACAGGCATTTGCTGTGTTGCGCAGTGAATGCCGCCGCCCAGCTCGCCCAATACGTCGACATTCAATGCAATGATCTCGCGCCCGGGGTAGTGACGAGCTAATGCCTTCTGTGCAATCTCATCGGTTTCGCGGTCTCCGAACTGGGCCATCACGATGCCGCCATTACAAACATAGTAATTCGCATAAGACGCCACGAATTCGGGATCGTTAACTCGGCGCCTATTGGGTTCAGGGATCACCTCAACCTGCAATCCTTCGGCGATGAGACGGTCATGAGTATCAAGGGCCGCGACATGAAATGGATCATCCATATCCGGCTCGTCTGGCAGGTTGATCAAAACGCGCCCAGGGCCGGTGAAGCGCGCCAGACTGTCGATGTGGTAATCGGTGATATCCTCGCCCCAGACCCCATCAGACCAGACCATGCGGTCAGCCCCATAGGCTGCCAGTAATCGGGATTCAATTTCGTTGCGTGACAGGTCTGGATTGCGGTTCTCATTCACCCACGAGCTTTCATGGGCCATGATCAACCCATGCCCGTCTTGTTCTACACCACCGGCCTCGCCCCTCAAGCCGGACGGAAGCAGGAGTAGGCCGAGGTGATCGGCAACCTTACTGGCGATTTGCGCATCGTGTTTGTGCACCTGTTTCCGGCCCCAGCCGTTGAACTGGATATGACTGACCGCAATCCCGCCTCGATTGTCGATCACGAAGATTGGACCTGCGTCGCGGCACCACAAATCTTCGGTTGGAACATCCCAGAGCTCGACTGATGAGGAAAGTTTTTGACGCGCATCCGCATGGTGCTTTGCCGCCGCAAGCATTGTCACGGGTTCAAAGGCGGAAATGGCGTTCGCGATTTCCGCGATGGTTTGTTGCACCATATCCAGAAAGATCTGGTCACGGTAAACTTTGCGGCTGACCGGCCATTGCATGAATGTGCGTTCGTGGGGCGCTTCTTCCGCCGGTACGAAGAAGTTTGAAGTGCGCTGAGCGAGGGTTTGCTTAGACAGGCCCATAAAACTCAGCGCGCCTCCAGTGAGTAAGAGGTTCCGTCGATCCATGCTGGAAACCTACAGTGATGACTTAACCCTGTTCTGCCCGAACTCCATTTGCGATCTGGAGCATTTGGTCTGCGGGCAGGTACCCGCGCATCATTTCGGTGCCCAGAACAAAGGATGGTGTGCCTGAAATCCGCAGCTTTTGCGCCAGATCGCGGGTTTTTGCGATTTCTTCGGTGACCTCATCGCTGTTCATTGCCGCGATGATCGCGTCGCTGTCCAGACCCAGCCCATCTGAAATCCGGCGCAGGGTCACCTCGGAGGGCTCGCCGCTGAATTCTAGCAGAGCGTCATGGACCTGCTTATAGGCATCGTCTCCGGCCACCTGTTTTGTTGCGATGGCAAAGCGGGATGACGCTACAGAGGCATCGCCCAGGATCGGCAATTCCTTAATCACAAGACGGATATTGCCGTCCTCGGCCAGCAGGGTGGCCACTTCGGGCACGGCGCGCCGGCAGTAACCGCAACGGTAGTCCATGAACTCGACCAGAGTAATATCGCCGTCCGGATTGCCACCGACCCAGCTGTAACCGTCATTAAAAAGCTCGTCAGCGTTGGCCGCGACAAGCTCCTTGTCAGCCTGAGCCTCGGCAACGGCATTGCGTTCCTCAAGGATGTTGATCGCCTCGAGGATCACTTCGGGGTTTTCCAGAAGGTACTCGCGCACTTGTGCGCCAAACTCGGCCTTCTCGGCGTCGCTCATCGCGTTCAATTCCAGCGCCTGCGCAGGACCAGTGATCAGGGAAAGACCCAATAGGGCCGGTGCAGCATGTCTCAGGATCATTTCCGTTTCCTCTTTTTCTTCTTCTTTGCGCGCTCCGAGGCAATCAACACATCCTGTGCCCTTTGCCAACCCGGAGAGCCTTCGGGGAGCTGTGCAACAGCCCGTTTAGCATGTATGCCCGCATCATCAAGTCGGCCCTGCAGCGCATAGCGTTCTGCAGTCACCGCAGACGCCATTCCGTTGTTGCCCACCTGCGAATAGGCAGAACCCAGATCCTGCATCAGCCGGGCATTGCGATAGTCGCGTGCGCGCGCCTTTTCAAGCACTTGCAGGGCTTTCTTCGTCTTGCCATCCGCCAGCAAAGCACGTCCGTAACCGGCGAGGATCAGGGCATTGTTGGGCGCCATATCAACGGCTGCACCGTAGGCATCCACAGCTTCGGGCACGCGCCGGTTCTCCAATAGAATCTGGCCCTTCAATTCATAAAAAAACGGATCGTCAGGGCGAATCTCCAGCGCACCATCGATTGCGGCGCGGGCACGGGCGAGATCGCGATTTTGATGATGGGCCGATGCCTCGCGCATCAGGCGTATGTCACGATCTTTTTCTTCGCCCGCGCGACGCATGGTCCAGGTCGGGGATCGAAGAAAGGCTGACAACTTACCTTTGATCCGCGCGAACCAGTAATCGGCATTTGCGTTTTGCTCTGCCTTGTCGCCGAATTCGTTCAGAAAGGCCTCGGCGGCGCGCAAACGTTCGCGGCTGGTAGGGTGTGAGCGCATGTAGGGGTCTTGATTGACGGGGTTCAACAGCTCTTGCCCCGCGAACTTACGGTGCAGGTTGACCATCCCGCGCGGAGATACTCCCGCCCAACGCAAATAGCTGGCAGCACTTCGATCCGCCGAGGCTTCTTCAGCCCGCGTATGGCCCAGAAAGCTGCGCAGCGCCGAGGCTTGTGTGCCCGCTGCAATTCCTGCTGCAGCTTCTCCGCCACCTGCGGCCGCGGCTGCAAGCGCTAAAAGCGTCCCAAGCTGCGCATTACGTTGCGCCGCGCGCAGGTTCTCTGAGCGTCTGGCCAGGTGGCCGTTGGCGATGTGCGCGGCCTCGTGTGCGATCACCGCTTGCAGCATCTCGGGCGTATCGACGCTTAGGATCAAGCCATAGTTGATATAGATCGTGTTGTAATCGATCACGAAGGCATTGAACGTACCATCATTGACGATCAGTACGCGCACCCGGTTGGTGTTCAGGCCAGCGGCCCGCAGGATCGGAAAGGCGAGCTCTTGCAGCCCGTGTTCAATGTCGGGATCGCGGATAAGGCTTTGCGCGCTGGCCTGCATGGCGCTGATCGACCATGTCACTGCCAGCAGCAACACGGCCGGGATTGACGCCAGCCGGGATAAGCGTTCAAAAGCCATGGCTGCAACATGGGAGATGGCCATGAGAAACTCAACCCGTTCCGGGGTCGATCCCTTCATCGTGATGGACGTGATGGAGGCCGCGCGCAAGGCGGAAGAAGCCGGGCGGCATGTCGTTCACATGGAAGTAGGTCAACCGGGGACCGGCGCACCCAAAGGGGCAACCGAAGCATTGGCGAAGGCCATGGAACAAGGGCCGCTTGGGTATACGGTGGCTTTGGGTTTGCCCGCTCTTCGTCAGCGGATCGCGCAGATGTATGGTGAATGGTATGGCGTTGATCTCAATCCAGAACGGGTGGTCATCACACCGGGATCATCGGGCGGGTTTTTGCTCGCCTTTACCGCTCTGTTCGACAGCGGTGATCGGGTGGGGATTGGTGCCCCGGGATATCCCTCATATAGGCAAATCCTGAAAGCATTGGGTTTGGTGCCGGTAGACTTGCCGACAGCACCGGAAAACCGGCTGCAGCCGGTGCCCGCCGATTTCGCGGGGCTTGATTTGCAGGGATTGATGGTTGCCTCGCCTGCCAACCCGACTGGGACAATGCTGGATCATGCGGCGATGCAGGCGCTGATCGATGCGGCGCACGGGCAGGGTGCATCGTTCATCAGTGACGAGATTTATCACGGGCTGGAATACGAGGCCAAAGCCGTCACTGCGCTGGAGCTGACGGATGAGTGCTATGTGATCAACTCATTCTCCAAATATTTTTCGATGACCGGTTGGCGCGTTGGCTGGATGGTTGTGCCCGAAGATCAGGTACGGGTGGTTGAGCGGATTGCCCAGAACATGTTCATCTGCGCGCCTCACGCCAGTCAGGTGGCCGCATTGGCAGCTATGGATTGTGACGACGAATTGCAGGCCAATCTGGATGTATACCGCCGCAATCGTCTGTTGATACTGGACGGGTTGCCTAAGGCCGGTTTTAACAGTATCGCACCGCCGGATGGGGCGTTTTATGTTTACGCGGATGTCTCAGACTTGACCGACGACAGCCGGGCATTTGCAGCCGAGATTCTCGACAAAGCCGGGGTTGCCGTGACGCCGGGGCTGGATTTCGACCCGGTGCGCGGGCACACGACGCTGCGATTTTCCTATGCGCGATCGACCGAAGACATTCAGGAGGGGCTGGATCGGCTGCAACGTTTTATGGCCAAGCGAGGTGCGATCCCGCAATCGGCCTAAAGCGTTCACAAAGGCGGCGTCATGCGATAGGCTCTGCCTCAAACGATCTCGGGATAACTTGAGGCCATGAGCAGGATTTTCTACGCAATCGCCCTGATCTGGGCGTTGAACGGTGTCGCTGTCGCGCAGGACTTCAGCGCGCTCGCACGCGTCCTTCCGGACCAGAGCGGCATCGTCGATGATGGCAATACCGGCGTAAGGGTCGAACTTGGGCTGACTCAAGGCGTGCCATACCGCGTGTTCACGCTGCGCGATCCATACCGCGTGGTGCTGGATTTCCAAGAGGTCGACTGGTCTGGCCTGAACCGCGAGACCTTTCTGCAAACCAGCCGGATCAGCGGTGTTCAATTCGGCGCATACGTGCCCGGTTGGTCGCGTCTGGTGTTGGAGCTGGGCGCTCCGCTGGCGGTGGAAACAGCTGATCTGCGGGTTGATCAGGCGACGGGCACTGCTCAACTATCGCTGCACCTGAAAGGCACTGATTTTGACAGTTTTGCAGCCAGCGCAGGTGCCCCCCGTCAGCCTGGCTGGGATTTGCCGGAACCCGCAGTGACACCGGCACTGCCGCGGCGCGACGGCGTGCGGGCGGTACGGGTCATGCTGGATCCCGGGCATGGCGGCATTGATCCCGGGGCAGAATTCGCTGATACCAATGAGAAAACACTGATGCTGACCTTCGCGCGAGAGCTGCGAGAGGCGCTGCTGCGTACCGGCGGTTTCGAAGTGGTGATGACGCGTGTTGACGATCAATTCGTCTCGCTCGAACGCCGTATCTCGCTGGCACATCAGGCCGGGGCCGACGTGTTTATCTCACTGCATGCGGATTCGCTTTCCGAAGGGCTGGCGCATGGGTCGGTCGTGTACACTCTTTCAGAGGAAGCTTCAGACGTTGCCAGTCAAAAGCTGGCCGAACGGCATGACCGGAGTGATTTGATCGCAGGTATTGATCTCAGCGGTGCAGACGATCAGGTCGCTGATGTGTTGCTGGATCTGGCTCGGCAAGAGACCGTACCACGCAGTAGCGCACTGGCGCGCTCGCTGGTGGATGGAATGACGCAGCAGGGAGGCCCGATGAATCGTCGTCCGCTACGTTCTTCGTCGTTTTCGGTGTTGAAGGCAGCAGATATCCCGTCGGTTCTGGTTGAGCTGGGTTTTTTGTCCAGCCCGCGCGATTTCAAGAACATCTCTGATCCAAACTGGCGCGCATCCATGGCGCATGGGCTTGTGCAGGGGCTTGAGAACTGGCGTCGGGACGATCTGGTGAAGCGATCTCTGATCGGACAATGACGCAGCGGCGCAAAACAGCCATTGTAGCCTTTCGTGTTTTGACCCTGCGCGGGGGCGACACTATATAGGCGTCATCGCGAGTAAAAGGCAGTAACGTGATCCGGTTCATTCTTTCGTTTTTCGGGGCGATTTTCAGCCTCGTGACCTTGGGTATTTTTATGGCCGCGCTGGTCGTTGGCGCGGTGTTCTGGATGTATGGGCGCGACCTGCCCAGTCATGAATCACTGGCGCAATACAAACCACCGACGATCAGCCGGATTTACTCGGGTGAGGGCCAGCTGATCGACGAATTTGCGCAGGAGCGCCGCCTGTTTACGCCGTCCGAGGAAATTCCCGATCTGGTAAAACAGGCCTTTATCTCGGCGGAAGATAAAAACTTCTATACTCATCAGGGTTATGACCCGCGTGGGATCATTGCTGCCGGGGTCGAGGCAGTGCGCACTAAAGGCGAAACCGTTCGTGGTGCGTCAACCATCACGCAGCAGGTGATGAAGAACTTCCTTTTGTCCGGTGACCGCCGGGCCGAGCGCAAGATCAAGGAAATTATCCTCGCCACCCGGCTTGAGGATACCTTGGACAAGGAACAGATCCTCGAGCTGTATATGAACGAGATCTTTCTGGGCCAGAACTCTTATGGTGTGACCGCTGCAGCGCAGACCTATTTCAACAAAACTCTGCAGGAACTGGCCCCGCATGAGGCCGCGATGCTGGCGGCGATGCCCAAGGCACCATCGGACTACCATCCTGTGCGGCAGAAAGAACGTTTGCTGAACCGTCGCAACTATGTGCTGCGCGAGATGCAGCAGAACGGCTATATCGATCAGGCCACCTATGAGACCGAAGTCGAGATGCCTTTGCGTTCGGTTCAGAACGGGGATTTTGAAAGCTTCCGCACTGCACTGCCGCCGCGTGACTATTTCACCGACGAAATCCGTCGCCAGTTGAGCGAGGATTTTGGCGAGGGTGAGTTCTTCACTGGCGGTTTCACCGTACGCGCCTCGGTGGATGAGGAAATGCAGGTCGAAGCGGCGAAAGCCCTGCGCACGGCGCTGCAGAAATACGACCGCTCTCGCGGGCGGTGGCGCGGCACAGGCGAGGTCATCGCCGAGGAGAAGCTGGCGGATGAAGCACAGTGGCGCGAGGCGCTGGCGATCATGGAAATCCCCCGTGACGTGGTGCTGCCGACGCAGTGGTATCCTGCCGTTGTTCTGAACGTGGCCGACCAATCCCTGACCGTCGGGATCGAAGATGGCCCAGCAGATGGCACCGTCCCGCGCGAAGACATCAAATGGATGCAGGGCAACTTCCAGGACAATTTCAAACGCGGCGATGTCATTCTGGTAATGGCTGGCGAAGAAGGGCAATGGTCCGCCCGTCAGGTGCCCGAAGTGCAGGGTGGCTTTGTCGCGATGGATGTGAACTCGGGCCGTGTTCTGGCGATGCAGGGCGGGTTCTCGTATCAGGACACGGTGTTCAACCGCGCCACACAGGCGCAGCGCCAGCCCGGGTCCAGCTTCAAGCCATTCGTTTATGCAGCGGCGCTAGACAGCGGATACAGCCCCGCAACGATCGTTGTGGATGCGCCGATTGAAGTGAATACACCGCAGGGACTGTGGCGACCCAAGAACTCGACAAACAAGTTTTACGGTCCAACGCCCTTGCGTACCGGGATCGAACAGTCGCGGAACCTGATGACCATCCGTCTGGCGCAAGAAGTCACCATGCCCGTTGTTGCGGGCTATGCCGAGCGGTTTGGCGTCTATGATCGGATGGGGGCGTTCCTTGCGAACTCGCTGGGGTCAGAAGAGACGACGCTGTATAAGATGGTTGCTGCCTATGCGATGTTCGCCAATGGTGGCGAGCGGGTTGAACCCACACTGGTTGACCGTATTCAGGACCGGTTCGGCAAGACCATCTATCGCCATGACGATCGCCAGTGCGTCGATTGTAACTCTAGCTGGCTTGAGCCTGATGAGTCGCCCACGATCCTCACCGATCGCAGCCAGGTCATGGATGCCATCACCGCCTACCAGTTGACGTCGATGATGAAGGGCGTGGTTGATCGCGGCACTGCATCACGTGTTGTGAACCTGCCCGTGCCCACAGCGGGCAAGACCGGCACCACGAACGAATCCAAGGATGCGTGGTTCATCGGTTTCACCTCAAATATCGTGGCCGGTTGCTACATCGGTTATGACCGCCCGCGCCCGATGGGCCGGGGGGCCTACGGCGGCACCTTGTGCGGCCCTGTGTTCCAGAGCTTTATGGAAAAAGCAGTCGAGAAATACGGCGGTGGCCCGTTCGAGGTGCCTCCAGGTGGCCATTTCATCAAGATTGACCGTTTCAGCGGCGCGCGCCTGCCAGAAGACGCGAGTGGAGAATATGTGGTCGCCGAGTATTTCCGTGATGGCGTGGATGGTTTTATCGATCGCGTCTATGACGGTGGCTTCGCGATGGGATCTGACCTGCCGTTGTTTGAAGAGGCAAGTTCGGGCCGTCAGGTGACCACCTCAACCGGGGATACGATCACGGTTGGTCCCAATGCCAGCCAGGGTGACCTGCAGGGCGGCGGGCTTTACTGATCCGCCCAAGTTTCCCGGCTCAGTCGTCTTGTGGTGCCTCGCACCTCTTGCTATCACGCACACCTGATTGAGCAAGTTGGGACCTGACCATGCGCGCCGAAACCCAGAATATCGTGGCGGAAATCGAAAAGTCGCTGGAGCTGCTGGCGCAGCGCATGGACTATGAAACAGCGCCGCACCGGTTGGAGGAATTCAACGCGCGTGTAGAAGATCCGAACCTGTGGGACAATCCCGAGAACGCGCAGAAATTGATGCGCGAACGGCAGTTGCTGGTCGATGCCATCGAGACCTACGAATCCATCAAGACCGATCTCAGCGACAATATTGAGCTGATCGAACTGGGCGAGATGGAAGAGGACGAAGAGGTCGTGACCGACGCCGAAGAAGCGATCAAAAAGCTGAAGACCAAGGCCGCAAAGAAAGAGCTTGAGGCGCTGCTTGATGGCGAGGCGGACGGCAATGATACCTTCCTTGAGATCAACTCGGGCGCGGGCGGTACGGAAAGCTGCGACTGGGCCTCGATGCTGGCGCGGATGTATGTCCGCTGGGCCGAGAAAAAGGGCTATACGGTCGAACTGCAATCCGAGACAGCGGGGGAAGAGGCGGGGATCAAGTCCGCCGCCTACAAGATCACTGGCCACAACGCCTATGGCTGGCTGAAATCGGAAAGTGGCGTGCACCGTCTGGTGCGTATCTCTCCGTTCGACTCGGCGGCCAAGCGGCATACCTCGTTCAGTTCGGTCTGGGTTTATCCTGTGGTGGATGACAATATTGAGATTGAGGTGAACCCGGCCGATATCCGCGTAGATACCTATCGGTCGTCCGGTGCCGGTGGTCAGCACGTGAACACCACCGACTCGGCGGTTCGGATTACGCATATTCCAACCGGAATTGTGGTGACCAGTTCCGAGAAATCGCAGCACCAGAACCGAGATATTGCCATGAAGGCGCTCAAGTCCCGGCTGTACCAGCAAGAGCTGGATCGCAGAAACGCCGAGATCAACGCCGCCCACGAAGCCAAGGGCGATGCGGGTTGGGGCAACCAGATCCGGTCTTACGTGCTGCAGCCCTATCAGATGGTCAAAGACTTGCGGACCAATCATGAAACATCCGACACCAAAGGTGTGCTGGATGGCGATCTGGATGGTTTCATGGCGGCGACACTGGCCCTGAATGTCTCGGGCAAAAGCCGGTCCGAGGCGCAGGGCGAGGGCTAATTGCGGCAGTCCCTGACCTCGGCTGTGAACCTGATCAAGGGCCACTGGCAATTGATCGCAATTGTCGCGTTGGTGTTTGTGTTCTGGAACACGATGCTGGTGCTTCCGTTGAAAATCCTGGTTGTGTTCCTGCATGAGCTTTCACATGCCGGTGCCATTATCCTGACCGGTGGTTCGGTTGAAAGTTTCTCGGTCTCTCCACAACAAGGTGGTCTGGTTATTGGCCGAGGAGGCAATCGGTTTGTCAGTCTGTCAGCGGGATATCTTGGGTCCTTGATGCTTGGGATGGGCCTGCTGATGATCGCCCTGCGCACCAATGCCGATCGGGCTGCGCTTGGTCTCTTTGGGGGAGTCATGCTGATTATTGCGCTCCTGTATATCCGGGAACCGTTTGCCATGGCGTTCAGCGCGGGCTGTGGAGCGGTGATGCTGGCCACCGCGTGGTTCCTGAACCGCAACCTGTGTGATCTGATTCTACGGGTCATCGGGCTGACCAGCATGATCTACGTTCCGTTTGACATTTTCGATGACACGATCCGACGCGCGGGATTGCGATCAGATGCATACATGCTGGCTGAAGAATTCGGCGGAACCACCATGATGTGGGGCGGGTTGTGGCTGGTGCTTAGTCTGGTGATGATCGTCTTTGGTCTGAAGAATGTGCTGGGCCGCGACAGCAATGTGCGGATCGACCTCAGGATCAGATGATCTGCGCTCTTGCGTCGCTTTTCTTCGCGAAATTCTAAAAAGATACATTTAAACAGTGGCTTTAAATGGTCCGAGCACGTCGCTAGGCTGATGACGAGCAGCCAAAGGACCAACCCGCATGGATTTGACCAGAGCATCCGCGACGGACATTCTTGACGCCTTGTCCCGCCGACAGCTTTCAGCTGCAGAACTGATGCGCGCGACGCTGGATCGGATCGCCCAGGTGAACGGTGAGGTAAACGCGATTGTCGCGCTGCGGGATGAAGACGCTTTGATGGCCGAGGCGCGGGCGGCGGATGCCGCGTCACCTCGCGGCGCGCTGCACGGGTTGCCGATAGCGGTGAAAGATCTGGTAAATGTGGCAGGGATCACTTCGACGCAGGGTTCGCCATTGTTCAAGGATCATGTGCCGCAAACTGACGATCTGCTGGCCGCCCGGCTAAGGGCTGCTGGGGCAATTCTGATCGGTAAGACCAACACGCCGGAATTCGGACTGGGTTCGCACACGTTCAATCCTGTCTATGGTGCAACACGCAACCCTTATGATCCCACGAAAACCTGTGGAGGTTCGTCGGGCGGTGCAGCAGTGGCGTTGGCGACGGGAATGCTGGCGCTGGCGGACGGCTCGGACATGATGGGCAGCCTGCGCAACCCGGCCGCATGGAACAACGTATACGGGTTCAGGCCAAGTTGGGGGCGCGTTCCGTCTGAGCCAGTGGGGGACGGTTATCTGCATCAGCTTTCAACTCTGGGGCCTATGGCGCGCAGCCCTGAAGACATCGGGCTATTGCTTGACGTCATATCCGGCCCCGATCCAAGGATGCCATTAAGCACAGAGGTCGAGCGCGTGTCACCCGTTCAAACGGCTGATCTGACAGGGGTGCGCATAGGCTGGTTGGGCGACTGGGGCGGGGCGTTTCCGTGCGAAGAGGGTATCCTCGCGCTATGCCGCGATGCGTTGCACGTTTTCGAAGAACGCGGTGCGCGCGTTGAGGCGCTTGCCCCCCCGTTTGACGCGGACCTGATCTGGGACAGTTGGATTACTCTGCGCTCCTGGTCAGTGGCCGCAGGGTTGGAGCCTTTGGCCAAGAAGAAATCATCACTCAAAGACACCGCGCAATGGGAATTGGAACGCGGCCTGGCGCTCAGCGCGATGGATGTGCACCGGGCCAGTGTGAACCGGTCTGACTGGCACAAGCGGGCGGTGGAGCTTTTCGAAGACTATGACGCCTTGGTGTTGCCCGCAGCGCAGGTCTGGCCGTTCGAGCTCGAAACGCCGTACCCAACCGAAATCAAGGGGCAGGGGATGGATACCTACCATCGCTGGATGCAGGTCGTGACACCCGTCAGCCTTTTGGGGTTGCCCTGTCTGGGTGCGCCTGTCGGTTTTGGAGCACAAGGGCTGCCGATGGGAATGCAGCTGTTCGGTCCGCGTGGTGCAGATGCGCGGATCTTGTCGATTGGGGCGGCATATCATTCTGCAACGCTTTGGCCTCAGAAACGACCCGCCATGTAGAACAACCGCCCGGGAGGAGAAAACAAGAATGGACAAACCCTTTGGTGTGCCGACGCTGAAACCCGTTGATACCGCGATGCTTAAAGAGGCACTGCGCCGAGCGTGGCAGGATTATCGCCGCGCGCCGCTTTTTGGGCTTCTGTTCGCAGGCTTCTACGTGCTGGCCGGGTGGCTGATGGCGTGGGTCACGCTGCAGACGGGAACGTCGTTCTGGCTGGTTTTGGCCGCGATCGGCTTTCCGCTGATCGGGCCGTTTGCTGCCGTGGGATTGTATGAGGTCTCGCACCGGTTGGAACAGGGTGAGCCGTTGAATCCCGGTGCGATCTTCGGCGTGGTCATACAGCAAAGCCGAAGGCAACTGCCGTCGATCTGCTCCATTATCGTGGTGATCTTTCTGTTCTGGTTCTTTCTGGGCCACATGATCTTTGCCCTGTTCATGGGGCTGTCGACGATGACCAACATTTCAACATCATTTGAGGTGTTCCTGACTCCCAATGGGCTGAGCATGTTGGTACTGGGCACACTGGTCGGGGCCGTATTTGCAATCATTCTGTACATGATCACCGTGCTGTCGATTCCTATGTTGCTGGATCGTGAGCTGGATTTTGTGACCGCGATGATCACCAGCTTTGCCTATGTCAAAGCGAACATGGGTGTGATGCTGGCGTGGGGGGCCTTCATTGCGATCATCACTTTTTTGGCGATGATCCCTTGGTTCCTGGGCCTGTTTATCGTCCTGCCTTTGCTGGGGCATGCCAGCTGGCATCTTTATCGCTTGATCTTGGACAACGATCCGTCCGGGGCTGCTCAGCCGAAACCCTCTTAAATCTGTCCGTTTAAGTCAGGCCCTGATGAATTGTGCGCCTTTCGGGCCGATTGCAGTGCTGCGGACAAATTATGCCCAAGGTGATGCAGCGTAAGCCGTCTTACATCGGATCCACTGCCACCGGCCAACCGATACACATAACCCGACCATTCCTGAGGTGCCCATTCAGGCGGAAGGTTCAGAACCATCATTCTGCAATCCTGTGCGCCGGGCCGGGACATCAATGCGCAGACTTGTCCGCCGATGTGAGAAACGATGCCCTGAACCTCACGCATCGGCGCGGAGCATTTCGGCATATGCGACAAGGGTTCATAGCTGCGCAGCAAGGTGCAATGCCGAATGCGGCGCATAAACAGTAGCCGGTGAAGTGTTGGTTCGCGTCGGTTTGGTGAGGCCTCAGCGGCGTGATAAAATCCGGTCGCCATAGTTTTTTCTGACCCGGTGACGAGAAATCGATCGATGATTTCTGATGCGGGATGAGCGGCGACCGGTTCTATTTCATCCAAAGGTTTCAGCAGGATACGCGCGTCGATATCGAAGAATCGACACATCCGGTCCAGCACATCCGGCCTGGGAAAACTTTCACCTGACAGATAGCGATTAAACTGCGTTCGATTGATGCCCAATTGGCGGCAAAGCTCTGAAACCGACCGATAACTGTTTGCGAGCTGCCTAAGGTTGGCTCCGAACATGCTGCGCAATTCTGCGGGGCTGCGATTGATGTCGGTCACTTCTGTCCCAGATTTCCGTTTGTATCTTCAGCAAAAACAGGTTTAGGGCGGCACAGCGACCGCGCAGTATTCAGAAATCGTAAAGTTGACCCCAACGGGCGCTGCAAAGCGCCTCGCTACGCGTCACAGGCTAGTCTGATGATAAGCAAAATCAATAGGCTTTCAGCCTATTTGCATGATCTTTTTCATGCTGTTGCTCATATTTGATGGACGCATTAAGCCTTTTTGAGGTTAGCAGGGCACAATGGCCAAGCAGGCCGCCGCCCCGAGAATGAATTCAGTCCCGGGGCGAAAATGGGGCTTAGTCACCGCGCAACAGGGCTGCAACTCCGGTACGGGCGATTTCAATCAAGCCAAGAGGGCGCATCAGATCGGCAAAGGCATCGATCTTGTCCGGTGCACCGGTGATCTCGAAGATGAACGAATTCAGCGTACTATCGACGACATTGGCCCGGAAAATGTCGGCCAGTCGCAGGGCTTCGACCCGTTTATCGCCTTCACCCACAACCTTTATGATCGCCAACTCGCGCTCGACCGAAGCACCTTCGACTGTCAGATCATGCACGTCACGGACCGACACGATGCGTCCAAGCTGCGCCTTGATCTGCTCGATCACTTGTGGGGTGCCGGTGGTGACGATGGTAATTCGGCTGAGATGCCCGGTATGGTCAACCTCAGCAACCGTTAGACTTTCAATATTATAGCCACGACCCGAGAACAGACCAATTACGCGGGCCAGAACCCCCGGTTCGTTTTCAACCAGCACCGCGATCGTGTGTTGTTCCTGCACGTCCGAGAATGTCGGGCGTAGGTTATATGCAGAATGGCGGGTGGAGCCTTTGACGATGTTTAGCGGAGTCATTGATAGACCTCATCTTGGACATAAGTTTCTTCGGGCTTTCGTAGCGCAGAGATCAGCGCTTGGAGGCAAACTACGCAAGCCAGTATTAGGATCGGGGCAAACACGAGGCGCAAAGACAATATCTCGGTCATCTTGAAAAGCACCATATGTGTTGCTGGTCCTATACCGATCCACATTGCGGCGGCCAGTACCAGACGCCATGGAGAAGTTGTCAGGACGCCAGCTCGAAGCAGGAACAGTGCAACGATTGCAAGCAGCCCAGATTCATAGAACCAGAAGTACGGTGTAGACATGGAAATACCTAGAAAGAGCACCGCTACCCGCAAGTCAAAACCTACTCTTGGGCTGCGCCATGCAACGAAGACTGCAATTCCAGACAACACTGTCAAAGTCCATTGCATCGCAAGCGCGAGCGTTTCTGGCACACCGATGCTGGCCAACAAGGAATAAGGGCTAAGCATGACCTTATTCAGATGGATTGAGCTTCGTATCTCTTCAAAGTGAACGCCCATCATGTTGCGCATTTCGGTCCAATATTCGACGCCAACGACCAGAGTGGCCAGAACGGACAAGACCACCGTCGTGACCGTTGCTGATATGATCGTCTTCCACGCACCGCTTGCCAAAAGCGCAAGCGGTATGAGCAGGCCGAGTTGGGGTTTAAGCGTCAGCAATCCAATAAAGAACCCTGCTAGTACGAAGCGGTCGTTCTTTAGCGCCGCTAGTGCGGCCAGAAGGCCAGCTGCCCAAAGGGTTGTGGTCTGCCCCATATACAAGTTTGGCAACATGGCGGGGGAGAGTGCAAAAGCAAACCAAACCGGTACGATTCCGCAAGAAAATGGTCGCACAGCAAGGAACATCGCGACAATTGAAATCGCTGTGAAAATCGCCCAAGCCGGAGAAAACGACAATGCCCCGAGTGGTTGGAGTGCGACAAGGAATGAGGGAGGATAAGACCAAGGCATCCAATCGTCTTCCTTGGACGCTTCGTGTATTTCCGACAATCTGTCGATATCAAATGCCGCAAGCGGTTCGCCTAAATGCGCGAGGTGACCTGCAGCCCAGAACACCTTGAAATCAACGGATAACGCCATTTTTCCTTGATCAACAACGGCATACCAGCCTGTGCCGACCCAGAACAATATCAACGCTAGAACGAAGAGTGGAACCATGAGCCCCACTTGCCAACCGCGACGGCCGGTGAATATCGACAAATTCTCTTCCGGGCTCGAAGCTCTGGCTGAGAACTGACTGCTGAGATCACGCATGATCTAACCCTTTTTCATGTCACGTGCGGCGACCTTAGCTCCGGCATTTGACCTAGATGTGGCAAAGCGGTGCTCAAACAAGCACAGCTCCACCAGCTTGAATAACACCTTGCGTTTCGGCTTCGCCCAGCAGCATCTCATTGTGGGCCTTGCCCGATGGGATCATCGGGAAGCAATTCTCGTGCTTTTCGACCACGCAGTCGAAGATGACCGGACCGTCGTAATTGATCATCTCGATGATCGCGTCGTCCAGATCGGCCGGGTCGGAACACAGGATACCCTTGGCACCAAAGGCTTCAGCGAGCTTGACGAAATCAGGCAGGGCCTCGGACCACGAATGCGAATAGCGTTCGCCGTGCAGCAGTTCTTGCCATTGTCGTACCATTCCAAGCCGCTCGTTATTCAGAATGAACTGTTTCACGGGCAGGCGGTATTGCGCGGCCGTCCCCATTTCCTGCATGTTCATCAGCCACGAGGCCTCACCGGCCACGTTGATGACCAGCGCATCGGGATGTGCCATTTGCACACCGATCGAGGCGGGGAAACCATAGCCCATAGTGCCCAGCCCGCCCGAAGTCATCCAGCGGTTGGGGTCTTCAAAACCCAGGTATTGCGCCGCCCACATCTGGTGCTGTCCAACCTCGGTTGTGACATAGCGGTCGTATTTCTTCGTCAGCTCTTCAAGCCGTTGCAGCGCGTATTGCGGCTTGATGGTCTTTTCGCTGTTTGTGAAGGCAAGGCAGTTGACCTTGCGCCATTCGTTAATCTGGTCTTGCCACTGCTTGATATTGGCAGCGTCTGTTTTGCGACCGCGTGCTTTCCAGACTTTCAGAATATCCTCAAGCACGTGGGCAACATCGCCAACTATTGGGATGTCGACACGGATAACTTTGTTGATCGACGACGGGTCGATATCTACATGGGCTTTGATTGAGTTCGGCGAGAACGCATCGATCCGGCCGGTGATACGGTCATCAAATCGCGCGCCGATGTTTATCATCAGATCGCAATCATGCATCGCCATGTTGGCCTCGTAGAGCCCATGCATCCCAAGCATGCCGATCCAGTTTTCGCCAGAGGCCGGATAGGCTCCAAGCCCCATCAGGGTCGATGTGATCGGAAAGCCGGTTGCGTCCACCAGTTCGCGCAGCAGCTGGCTGGCAGCCGGGCCCGAGTTGATGACGCCGCCGCCGGTGTAGAACACTGGCTTCTTTGCGGTCTCGATTGCTGCAACAAGCTCCGTGATTTCTTCCAGATCGCCCTTCAATACTGGCTGATAGTGAGAGGTCGACGGTTTTGGCGTCGTGTATTCACCCGAGGCGAACTGAACGTCTTTCGGAATGTCAACGAGCACGGGGCCGGGGCGACCGGAAGTGGCCACATGGAAGGCTTCGTGCATAGTCGCGGCCAGCGAGTCGGTATCCTTCACCAACCAGTTGTGCTTGGTGCAGGGGCGGGTGATGCCCACGGTGTCGGCTTCCTGAAAGGCGTCAGAGCCAATCATGAAGGTCGGAACCTGACCGGTCAGAACAACGATCGGAATTGAATCCAACAACGCATCGGTCAAGCCGGTCACGGCATTGGTCGCGCCAGGACCGGATGTGACCAAAGCAACGCCCGGCTTGCCGGTCGAGCGGGCATAGCCTTCGGCAGCGTGTACCGCACCTTGCTCATGCCGTACCAGAATGTGACGGATGTCATTTTGCAGAAAGATCTCGTCATAGATCGGTAGGACGGCGCCACCGGGGTATCCGAATACCGTGTCCACGCCCTGATCCTTGAGGGCTTGAACTACCATCTTTGCGCCGGTCATCTCACGTGTCATCTGCTTTGCTCCGTTCGCGACATGTGTCTTGCGTGTTGCCAAAAAAAAGCCCCCGAGATTTTCGGAGGCGCATGGGTTCGATTATGGTTTACCGTTACCGGCCCATGCGCGTGTTTCCTACGATTACGACTAGCGCTTTCATCGCCAGAGGCTCCTTCTTTGCGTGCAGGGACATTATGGTTGAGGGGAAGGGGCGTCAACAGGCAAATACAAAAATATTGTAAGTCTGGGCTTGTGGGATTTGATATTTTGTTGCGCAAAATGACGCAGGTCGAGAAATATCCGCGAAAATTCGCCGCAAATTGGTGGGCGATCGGGTGATCAACAGTGGTCTGATTGCGTCAGG
Organism: Ruegeria sp. I3; assembly: GCF_056532525.1. NCBI lineage: Bacteria > Pseudomonadati > Pseudomonadota > Alphaproteobacteria > Rhodobacterales > Roseobacteraceae > Ruegeria > Ruegeria sp. I3. The sequence goes on from NZ_JBQFNI010000002.1 coordinate 272,096, forward strand.
CCCATGTCTGAAACAGACCAGAGCAGCGCCCGATGCTGAGGCAGGCTGGTGAAAACAGCGCTAAATCGGGAGGTCAGACATGCTGCACGATCTTGTGGATCTGGGGCGCTATCCGATCGATCGGCCTGATTCATACGGGTACAGGCAGCTGATCGCGGACCTGAGGCGGGATCTGGAAGTTGATGGATGCGCGGTCCTCCCCGGCTTTGTGCACGAAGATGGCCTTGGGAAAATGATCGCTGAGGCCGATCACGTCGCTCCCAAAGCGCATCGCTCGTTCAATCGCACGAATGCCTATTTTACGCAGGATGATCCCAGTTACGGGATCGGTCATCCAATCCGACGGTTTTATGACCGATCCAACGCCTTTGTTCCGGCTGACAACTTCCCTGTCACAAGCCCGCTGCGGCGTATTTATGAGTATGAAGGTTTCATGCCTTTCATCCGCATGGCTTTGAACGAGCCGGAGGATCGATTCTTCCGATATGATGACCCGTTGGCGGATGTGATCATCAATGTGGTCGAGAAGGGAGGCGGCTTTCCGTGGCATTTTGACACCAATAATTACACCGTGACGCTGGCAATCCAGAATGGCGAGGAGGGCGGTGCATTCGAATACGCACCCAATCTGCGGACCAGTGAAGACGAGAATTTCAAAGGCGTCGCTGCGATTTTGGATGGCAGCAGGAGGGGCGTACACCAACTGGAACTGCAACCGGGCGACCTGCAGATTTTCAAGGGGCGCTATGCCTTGCACCGGGTAGCGCCGGTCGAAGGACAACGGAAACGCTATGTTGGTATCTTTTCGTTTGTCGAAACCGAAGGCATGTGTGGTGGGGTGGAGCGGACCCGTCAACTCTATGGCCGTGTGCTGCCGCATCATTATGAGCGTGAAGGGTTGCGGGGTGATCAACTGCTTGACTGATATGTGCTAGTCTCGGACCCGAGGTTGGAAGAGGGCTGTTTTGATGCAGATATTACAACTTACACCATTTGTCCTTTGTTCTTCTTTGGACGCGCAGATTGAGTTCTACACTCAGCGGCTTGGGTTTTCCTGCACATTCAGGCAGGACAATTATGCCTTCTTGCGCCGTGATCCTGTGGCGATCCGATTATTGGAATGTCCACCGCGTCAGGATGGGCGCGCATTGGGGGATGAGCAGTCGTTCTATGTTGACGTCAAAGGAATCGACAGCTTGTTCGAAAGCCTGCGCCCCGGGTTGGAGGAACTGCCTGAAGGGCGGGTGCGCCCGCCATTCGATCAGCCCTATCAGCAGCGCGAATTTCATGTCCTCGATGAAGACGGGACTTTGTTGTTCTTTGGTGAAGATATCAGTGAACGCGGCAGCGTGTAGTGCTCCCGCCCGACTTCAATGTGCCGTTGGCACATCTCCTTCGGTTGGGCCGGGCAGCGCGTTTCGCGCTGCGGTCATAGCCCGGGGCTGGTGCCCTGCAGGACGCCATGCTCCAGGGCATAGCGGGTCAAGCCGGCGGTGGAGGAGATGCCAAGTTTGCGCTTGATGTTCTTGCGATGCGTCTCAACTGTGCGCACCGAAATGTCCAGCGCCAGTGCCACATCTTTGTTGGATTTACCCTGCGCCAATTCCAGCAGGATTGTCTGTTCCCGGCCGGTCAGCGCCTCGCGCGTGTTGCCGTCCTTGGGCTCCAGCGAGCCGCTGGCCCCGGTACAAAGATACCGCTCGCCCCGCATCACGGCATCGATGGCTTGCTTGATCTCTTCGGTGGGAACGTCCTTGAGGATATAGCCTTTGGCGCCGTGGCTGAGCGCGGTTGAGATGTATTCGGGACTGTCATGCATCGACAGGATCAGAACGCGGGTTTTGGGCAGGCGCTCTAAAATGATCTCGGTGGCGTTCAACCCGCTCAGGCCGGGCATGTTGAGATCCATCAGGATCACGTCCGGCTGCAGGTGGGTTGCTCGATCGACAGCTTCTTGTCCGTTGGAAAGTGTGCCGACAACTTCGATCTCATCATAGCTTTCCAGCAGAGACTGAATGCCTTCGGCGACCATGGGATGATCGTCGACAATAAGGACCCGGATGATTGAGTCGGACATCAGATACCGGCCTTTCGTTTTGGCGTTGGGTCTTCCTGTGGTGGCAGCATATGACTGAGCGGCAAGCTGACCTCAATCACGGTGCCGCTACGCCCGCCGCGCGATGAGAGGATGCGTAAAGTGCCGTCAAGCTGTTCGATCCGTTCCTGCATGTTGCGTAGCCCGATTCCGGTGCTGACATGGCCTGGTTCGTTCCGCAACCCGCGACCATTGTCCGTAATCCGCATCGTGGCGCCTTTCTTATGACCCCGCAGGTCAATGGTAACACGGGTTGCTCCCGAGTGGCGCTCGATATTGGTCAGGGCTTCCTGCGCAATACGGTAGAGGGCGATCTTGCTGTCTTGATCCAATCGGTTTCGGAACACCACGGTTGAGAAATCGGTTTCAATACCCGTGCGTTCACTGAAATCGTCGGTCAAAGCCTTGAGCGCTGGCCCAAGCCCCAGATCATCCAGAACACCCGGACGCAGGTCGCGGCTGATGCGGCGAACCTCGGTGATGGCGGTTGCCAGATTGTCGATACCTGTTTGCAATGGTTCCTGCGCCGACACGTCGTCCCCGCGGATCAGACGTCGTCGGGCGTTGTCCAGTGCATAGCGTACGCCAACCAGAATCTGGCTGATGCCGTCATGCAATTCGCGGGCGACGCGTCCGCGCTCTTCTTCCTGAGCGTCCAATACCCGCTGTGTCAGTTCCTTAAGCTTGGCATCAGCCAGCCGGCGTTCGCGGAAGTTCAGCAACATGCCCGAGGCAAAGACGATCAGAACAGCGGCCAGGACAATGCCTCCGATATAAAGGAAGGTGCGCTGCACGCGCGCCTCAACCTCAGCCCGGGCATTGGCGACGGTGGCAACGATGTCATCGATGAACACACCCGTGCCCACCACCCAGCGCCAGTCCTGCAGGCCAACAACATAGGCGATCATTTGAGCCTCTTCACCGGTCGATGGTTTTTGCCACATAAAGCTGTGCCAGCCCGCGCCCTGTCGGGCGAGCGTGATAAACTCATCCACAATCGGGGTGCCATCGCTGTCGGTCAGATCGGCCCAGTTGCGATTGATGAATTCAGTCTGGCGCGGGCTGACGAGGTTGTTGCCGTCATAGTCATAGACAAAGAAGAACCCGTCCTTGCCGTAAATCATCGCCGACAGAATCTGGGTCACGAGGTTTTTTGCGATTTCGTCATCCGGGGAGGCGCGACCGTAAATATAGGCAAACCCATTCCGCGCCTGGGTCACGTAATTACGCAGCTCTTCTTTTTTGGCTTCGATCAGGCGGCGCTCAAGTGCCTGTATCTCACTCTCGGCGGTCGCGCGGGATTCATAAGCGACCACCATTGCAATGGCCGCAACCGCTGCGATCAGCGGGATTGCGGCAACCAGCGACAGTTTTTGCGCATAGGTTAGCGAGATTAGGTTCCGGATTCCTCCCATGTTCGAATCGATACGCAAGCTGCCGGGAAATTGCAAAAAATTTGGAAGAACACAGTGCTCGGCCACAGTGATTTGGGCGTGAGCGGGTAAAATCAACCGGATTTGTGCTTTTGAATGTGGAAAAACCCGACTGGCTACGTAGTAGTAGGTATTCACATTCATGTGTGTGGAACTAGGCTAACGCGCACTAGAAACGATCGACCCGGCATCACCCGGGGAATGAATATGAAGGGGAGGATCACTCATATGGATCGTCGTAAGTTTCTGAAAACATCAGCACTGGGCGGCTCGGCCGCTGCAGCCACCACGCTGGCAGCGCCCGCCTATGCGCAAGGCAAGCGCACGCTGACTATGGTCACCTCGTGGGGCCGTGGCCTCGCAGGTGTGTTCGACAGCGCGCAGCGTTGCGCCGACAGCATTACCACAATGTCGGATGGCGACCTGAACGTTGAAATCAAAGCCGCTGGTGAACTGGTTGGTGCCTTTGAGGTGTTTGACGCGGTATCGTCCGGTCAGGCCGATATGTACCACGCGGCAGACTACTACTTTGTGGGTCAGCACCCGGGCTATGCGTTCTTCACCGCTGTTCCATTTGGCATGACCGCGCAGGAACTGGTGAACTGGTACTACCATGCCGGCGGCATGGAGCTGCATGATGAGCTGGGCGAAATCTTCGGCCTGAAATCCTTCCTGGCCGGTAACACTGGCGCGCAGGCAGGTGGCTGGTACTCGAAAGAGATCAACAGCCCCGAAGACTTTAACGGCCTGAAATTCCGCATGCCGGGTCTGGGTGGCAAGGCGCTGGGCAAACTGGGCGCATCCGTTCAGAACATTCCGGGTTCGGAAGTGTATCAGGCGTTGTCGTCCGGTGCGATTGACGGAACCGAGTGGATCGGTCCCTGGGCTGACGAAAAAGCGGGCTTCCAGGAAATCACCAAAACCTACTACACCGCGGGCTTCCACGAGCCGGGTGCGGGTCTGTCGCTGGCCACCAACCGCGAGGTTTATGACAGCCTGTCCGCCGCGCAGCAGAAGATCATCGAGATCGCAGCTGCCGAGTGCCACCAGTGGAACCTGGCACAATTCCTGGCCAACAACGGTGCAGCGCTGCAGCGTCTGCAGGCCGGTGGTGTCAAGGTCATGGAATTCCCTGACAGCGTTTGGGACGCGTTTGGCGCAGCCAGCCAAGAAGTTCTGGATGAAAACATGGGTGATGAGCTGTTCAAGCGCATTCACGACAGCGCCATGGAGTCGATGGCAGCATCGTCGGCATGGAACAACCTGTCGTCGGGTGTCTACACCTCGCAGCGTGACCGCGTACGCGGCTAAGCAATCCGCTCAATGCAATCGGTTCCCCCGTCAGCGGGGGAGCCTTTCCTGTTGCACATAAGCGGCCCGGACATGCCGTCATAACCAAACGTGCAACCGATGCGACCTGGGGACAACATGCAGGACGAAAACGGTATCTCGTTCTTCGGCGCCCTGTGGAATGGACTGGTCTGGTTCATTCAGAACATTGCCGAAGCCTTCTATAATTTCGGATACGCCATCACGCATCCGCAGCTCTGGCTGGACTGGTCGAACAAAGAAGCAATCATGCGCTTTGTTTATTATGGCGGGTCTGTCGAGTTCTTCTTCGTGATCTTCGCGCTGTTTCTGGTGCTGACGGCCATTGGTCTTTACTATCGGAACTTCATGTGGGGAATGGTGCGCGGGCTCGAGGGCTTCGCCAATACCACTGGCCGCTTCTTTGCGTGGGCGGGATTGCTGATGGTAATTCAGCAGATCGTTATCGTATTCATGCAGCGGGTGTTCACACGGCCGGATATGTCCTTTGGGCTGGGTATACCTTTTCAAATGGATATCAGTTGGTTCGCCGAAGAACTTAAACTCTACAACGCCATGGTTGTCTGCCTCTGCTGCACTTATACATTCGTGCAGGGCGGCCATGTGCGCGTTGACCTGATCTATGCGGGCATCAGTCACAAGGCCAAACGCGTCGTTGATATGTGCGGGGCGGTTCTGTTCATGATGCCCATGGCCGTTCTGACCTGGATGTATGGATGGTACTTCATGTGGCGGCACCTGATCGTGCCGAAACCCTCGGCCAGTGACACGCTGGATAGGCTTGTGGCCAAGTCCCGAGCGCTGCGTTGGAACGTGGAAACCATCGGGTTTAGTCCTAACGGGTTCAACGCCTACTTCCTGTTCAAAATCCTGCTGGTGGTCTTTGCCGCCATGGTGTTCCTGCACGCGATTGCGTTCCTGTATCGCTCGTATCTGGAATACGTGGAAGGGCCGGAAAGTGAAGGAAAATACCTCGACAAGGACAGCCTTGGCGAGGGTGAAGAAGCCTACGAAGGCGCGCATTAGGGACGGAGAACCAGACAATGCTATTCGGACTTGATGGCGTCGAGATAGGCCTCATTATCGTATTTTTCTGCCTCTTCGGAGGCATTCTTTCGGGTTTCCCCGTGGCCTTTGCCATCGGTGGGGCCGGGGTGATTTCGTTCGGGATTATCGCTGCTTTGGATAGTGCCGGACTGTTGATCCACCAGGCGATCGACACCGGCTCGCAAGCCTACCGCGACGTGGTGAATTCTGGCGTCAAACCTGACGTGATATCCGTGTTCCGATACCCGGATTTGCCAAGGATCGCCGAGCCGGTCTTTGTACAAGGCTGGGAAACCGCCCTGGACCGGAATGTTTCCTTCATCGTGAACCGCATGAACGAACGTGTTCTGGCCGGGCAGTCGATCGAGACGCTGCTGGCGGTGCTTATGTTCGTTCTGATGGGCATCACGCTGGAGCGTTCAAAAATTGCAAACGACCTGCTGACCACGATGGCGCGCGTCTTTGGCCCGCTGCCCGGTGGCCTTGCGGTCTCGATTGTGGTCGTGGGCGCGTTCCTTGCTGCCTCGACCGGAATCGTCGGCGCGACCGTTGTTACCATGGGACTGTTGGCCCTGCCGACCATGCTGCGGAACAACTATTCGCCGGAATTGGCGACAGGTGTGATCGCGGCCTCGGGTACGTTGGGGCAGATCATTCCACCCTCCATCGTGATCGTTCTGCTAGGTACACTGGCTGGTGACCTCTATTCGACCGCGCAGGAAACACGCGCGGTTGAGGCCGGGTGCACCGACGCGCTGACCTATCTGGGCGAGCCTGCAGTTGTTTCGGTGGGTACACTGTTCCAGGCGGCGCTGCTGCCTGGGATCATGTTGGCGCTGCTCTATGCGCTCTATGCCTTTGGCTATGCGCTGTTGAACCCGGAAAAGGCCCCGGCTGTTGAATTGTCGGGAGGCTCGGGTGAAACCATCACGCGCTCGGAAGGGCTGACCTGGCTGCTGGGCGCTCCGGTTGCTCTGATTGTTGGCGCGGTGCTTCTGGGAAGCGCGGGAGTGATTGGCAGCCAGAACATCTCGGTCTCGGCATTTACGGATATCGGGCAGGGCGCCTCGCTGCGCACGAACGTGTCCGATGAGTGTAAGGCTTCGATGATCGAACTGCATGGGCAATCAGCCTGGGACCAGGCCGTGGCCGAGCAGGAAGCGATTGACGAAGCAGGTGGTTCGTCCGAAGCGCAGCGTCTGAGCGAAGAGGAACTGGCTGCTGCGCAAGAGGCCAAGATCGCCGCTGCAGCGCCAATTGGCAACGGTGTCGCCGTGATTGTGGTACTGCTGGGTCTGACACTGGTGCTGGGTCGCGGAATCGCACCGTCGCAAGCGCCGCAGCCTCTGATCGTCGGAGCGATTGGTCTGTTGCTGATGCTGTTGGTCGACGTGTTGCTGATCGCGCCAACGACTTCGTCCGGGGCTACGTTCCTGATACTCGCCATACCTTTTGCGCTCGCAATGCATGGGTGCAAAGAAGCTGCCGCCCGTTGCGCGACCAATGATCTGATCCGTGTGGTCTTCCCACCGCTGGTGCTGATCATCGCGGTGTTGGGTTCGATCCTTGGCGGTGTCACCAACCCTACGCCGGCTGCGGCACTGGGGGCGGGTGGAGCGATCATGCTAGCGGCCTATCGGAAACTTCAGGATCAGAACCGGTCGGGCAAAGTGATCATCTGGTCAACCTTCGCAGTGATCATCGCACTGGTGATGGGAGTGAACTTTGATCTGCGCATCAATCAGGGCAATGTTTCGGTTGAAAGCTGGATCGCGTTCATCATCGCCTATTCGGCCTACCTCTATGCGCTGTTCGGCTTGATCTACGGCTGCTGGGTGCTGTTCTCAAGCGGGGTTCTGACACCGGTGGTGCGTGAGACAGCGAAGGTGACGTCGATGGTCTTCACCATCCTGATCGGATCGCAACTGCTGAACCTGGTGGTGATTTCCTTTGGTGGAGAGCACTATATCCAGCAGTTCCTGCGCAGCTTTGATAATGAATTCACGGTCTTCCTGATCGTGATGCTGGTGCTGTTCATTCTTGGCTTTGTGCTGGATTTCCTTGAGATCATCTACATCGTGATCCCGATCGTGGGGCCCGTGATCTATGGCGGATCGTTTGATCCGAAATGGGTGACCATCATGGTGGCGGTGAACCTGCAGACCTCGTTCCTGACGCCTCCGTTCGGATTTGCGCTGTTCTATCTCAGGGGTGTTGCGCCGAAAGAGGTCACCACTGGCCACATCTATCGCGGCATCATTCCGTTCGTGATCATTCAGGTTGTGGGCATCGCAATCCTGTGGTTCTTCCCGTCGATTGTAACCATCGTTCCTGACCTGATCCCGAACTGATCTGTCGCTTAGACTGACGAATACGGAGGCCCATTAGGGCCTCCGTTTGTTTTTCAGGAATTCGGCTGTGGGTGTGTCAGCCTTTCGAACTCCGCTTCAGTGGCATGATCGATTGCAAGGTCTGTGGTCTCGACAAGTCCGGCATTGGGATTGTCGAACGTGGCCTTGTCCAGCTTGCCGACCGTTTGCCCGACAATGGTGGTCACCACCGCATCGCCAGTGACATTCACAACCGTCCGCATCATATCGAGGATCCGGTCGACGGCCAGAATGATGCCGATGCCTTCCAGCGGCATACCCAACTGGTTCAGAACCATCGCCAGCATCACTATCCCCACACCGGGCACACCTGCCGTGCCGATTGAGGCCAGAACCGAGATTGAAATCACGGTCAGATAACCGCTTAGCCCCAGATCAATGCCATAGGCATTAGCCAGAAAAACGGTCGCCACTCCATGCATGATTGCGGTGCCATCCATGTTGATCGTCGCCCCTAGGGGAATACCGAACGACGCCACGGAACGGTCAACGCCGACTCTCTGAGTCACGCATTGTAAGCTGGCCGGAATTGTCGCGTTCGAGCTTGAGGTCGAGAACGCAAACACCTGCGCCGAGCGCATCTTGCGCAGGAATACCCGAGGGCTCAGCCCGGTCGTAAAATACAGCAGCGCCATCAACGTGACACACAGATGGAATACCAGCGTCAGGCTGATCGTGGTCAGATAGCCGATCACCGGTCCGAATAAGCCAAAGCCCTCCATCGCAAAGGTTTTGGCAATCAGGCTGAAGACGCCGATGGGGGCGAAGGCCATGACGATATTGACGATCTTCATCGCCAGTTCATTCATGAACTCGCAGCCTTCCACAAAGGCCTTGGCGCGGCTGCCCATCATTAGCACTGCAATACCAACGACCATCACGTAGAAGATGATCTGCAGCATCTCACCATTGGCCAGAGCGTTGATCGGGTTCTTTGGGATGATGTTCGCCAGTATTTCCCAAGTGGTCTGCGGGTTGGCGACGCTTACGCTATCACCGGCCAGATGCAGGCTCGTGAATCCGGTGCCCGGCCCAATGAGGCCCGCAAAAATCAAGGCAGTTGTCACGGCCAAGGCGGTGGTGGCCAGATAGGTAACGAAGGTCAGCCCTCCGACACGGCCCAGCAATTTGACATCGCCAATGCCGACAACGCCACACAGCAGTGAGAACACAACCAGCGGCACAACAAGCATCTGAAGTGCATTAAGGAACATTTGCCCAAACATGGACAGCACACCCTGCACAAGTGTTGCGTTGAGCGCAGCGATATCGAGATAGTTCAAGACCAGACCAAAGATCGAGCCCAAGGCGAGCGCGACCAGGATCTGGGTCGTCAGCGTGGCCGAAACCAGTCGGCGTGCGGCATATGTCATTTTCCCCCTCCTTCAGAACCTCTGCGACAGGGTGGGAGGCCTGCCGTAGCGACAATAAAGCCAGCCCGGTCAGCGTCTGATTGAGCTGCGGGTTTCAGGTTTGGGCTGGACGTTTAGAAGTGCGGCTAATTTGGTGACCTTGCGTCAACTTTCAATCGCACGGGCGGGGGAAGGTCGATTAAGATTGCTTAACAATTGGGCGCAGCATGGCGGAAGGTAGTTTAACGTGATGAAAAAAATGTATTTATTTTGTCGATACAGGTGCTGAAAATTCGATCAAATCCCAACGATTTCCGAAAGGATCCCGCCAGACGGCGACAATTCCATAGGGTTCATGGCGCGGGCGCTCTTCAAATCCTACGCCTGCTTCCAGCATCGCCGCGTGATCGCGGTAGAAATCATCTGTTTCGAGGAAAAAGCCAACGCGCCCACCGGTTTGATTGCCGACCGATGCGATCTGTTCCGCGCCCACCGCCTTGGCCAGCAACAACGAAGCACCATCCGAGCCCGGAGGCGTGATCCGCACCCAGCGTTTACCATCGCCCAGATCAATATCCTGCGTCAGAGTAAAGCACAGCACTTTGGTGTAGAACGCGATCGCTGCGTCATAATCCGGGACGACCAGCGTCACCGCATGAAGGCTCTGACGCATGATAGATTAACCTTTGGTGGGGTGGCGGTCAGGCAGTTGGATGTTGGCCACCTGCTCGGCAATCGGGGCCGACGAAAGGGGGTGGTGGGCCGTATGGTCACACTGCTCGGGATTTTTAATTCGCTGCCATTCACCCTGCATATAGACCTGCAAGCCCGCGAATTTGGCCTTGTACCCCATCTTGGGGCTGCCGGGCACCCAATAGCCCAGATAAATATAGGGCAACCCAGCCTCGCGCGCGATCTCGATATGGTCGAGAATCATGTAAGTGCCCAGCGAGCTTTGCTGGAACTCTGGATCGTAGAATGAGTAAACCATGCTCAGCCCGTCATCCAGTACATCGGTCAAACTGACGGCGATCAGCTCGCCGGTTTCGGGATCGGCATATTCTACGACTCGGCTGCGGATCGGGGTTTCCTCGATCATCGCGGCAAATTCGAAGACATCCATATCGGCCATGCCGCCATCCGCATGGCGCGCGTCCAGATACCGACGGAACAGGTCGAACTGTTCATCCGTTGCCCAGGGCGATGTTGCACGTCGGATCAAGTAGGAATTGCGCTTGTGGGCCCGTTTTTGGCTTTTGCTTGGCTGAAAGGCTGACACATCGATACGGGCAGACAGACAGGCGGCGCAGTCGGTGCAGGACGGGCGATACAGTACGTTCTGCGAGCGGCGAAATCCTTGTTGCGAAAGGCAATTGTTCAATTGATCCGCACCTTCCCCCTGTAGGGCGGTGAACAGTTTGCGCTCCATCCTGCCCTCAAGGTAAGGGCAGGGCTGGGGTGCCGTCACATAGAATTGTGGCGCAATTGGCAGCGTGTGTCGCATGAAGGTCCCGCATTTCCTCGGAACCGATGATAGCAACGGTTTTTGGCGCAGCCAAGTGTTTCACTCAGGTGTTTTTAGGCGCGCTGGTTGATCATCACGGTGCCGAGGAAGGCATCGGTCAGGCCCTGACAGCGGGCGCTGGTCATCATCATGATGACCGAAATGATCTGTAGTACCGGGATCGCCATGCTGACGAAATACCCTGCCGTATGTGCAATGGCTTTCCCCGTATCCATTCGGGCGCCAAAGGCGTCACGCAACTCTATCCCCATGAAGCGCATCCCCAGTGTGGCCGAGCCGTCGGCGATGGTAACGACGCGATAGACAAAGCTGATGACTGCGTAGATCAGCGCCAATATGAAGAAGCCCATGCCAAAGGTCAGCAGAATCGCAACCGTACAGAGCAATGAGATAAAGGCGATGTCGAACAGCCACGCGAAAAAGCGCTTGGTCGCTACGGATTGGTAGAATTCGGGTTGGCTGTCGGGGTCAGGCAGATGAAGCATAGACTGTAATCCGGGTATTGTGCAGAAACACCCTGTCCCGATGGGCGGGACAGGGCAAGCCACGATTACGCAGGTTGTTCGCCGTTTTCGTCATCACGATTATCGCGGGCGCGTTCATCCATGAACTCGTCGAACTCGGCCTTGTCCTTGGCTTCACGCAGGCGGTGCAGGAACGCCTCAAAGTCTTTCTGTTCACGCTCCAAACGCGCCAGGGTGTCGGCCTTGTAGGCGTCAAACGCGCTGTTGCCCGAAGGTTTCATGGCGCTCATGTGGCTGTTCCACGACGAACGGCGGCTGCAGGATTTGCTGAACATGCGTTTGCTCCAGATCATATAGGCAAGAAAGGCCAGGCCGATGGGCCAGAAGAAGATAAAGCCAAGGACCATTGCGGCGATCCAGGCGCCTTTGCCCTTGCTATCAAGCCAGGCTTCGCTTCGGTGCAGCCATCCCGGATTTTGGGGAACGGCGTGGTCGGACAATGCGGTCATGTGCTCTCTCCAGTTAAGATGTAAATGCTTTTCACATTACCAAGATGGGAGGGGGGATAGGTGGTTGCAAGGGGGTATGTGAAAAAGATTTACATTTTTCGGAATCCAGCGTCTGACCGGGCGGATCAATCAGCGGGGTGAAGCGCGCCATGGTTTTATTCAAATTTCGACATGGATAATTGCAGCAAGTCGTTTTCTGGTTTCTTCGCTCACTGGTCCCCGGATCAAAGCCGCCTATCTGGGCGGAGAAGTGTGAGGACGCTGTGAAACTGCTTGTTGTAAATCCCAACACCACCGCCTCCATGACGCGAAAGATCGAAGAAGCTGCACGGGCCGCTGCGCATTCCGAAACCACGATCATTGCCGCCAATTCGCAAGAAGGCCCCGCCAGCATTCAGGGCTATCTGGATGTCTCTACCTGTGTTCCCGGTCTTCTGGAGGTCGTGAAGGCGCATGCTGATGCGGACGCAATTGTTGTTGCTTGTTTCGATGATACCGGAGTCGACGCCGTGCGCTGCGTCACTTCGGCGCCAGTCATCGGCGTTGGGGAGGCGGCCTACCACGCGGCGTCCATGATCAGTCCAAAATTTAGCGTCATCACCACTTTGTCCCGATCTCTAGCAGGGCTAAAGGCAAACTTGTTGCGATACGGCTTAGATCGCAGATGTGTCAGGGTTCGGGCTTCGGATGTACCGGTTTTGAAGCTGGAGGAAAACGATCCCAAGACCATCGACATAATACGGGCAGAGATACGCGCCGCAATCGAGGAAGACCGAGCGGAAGCGATTGTTCTGGACTGCGCTGGCATGACAGATCTGATGTCACAACTGTCCGAAGAGTTCGGCCTGCCGGTGGTAGATGGCGTTGCATGTGCCGTCACTTTTGCCGAAGCCCTTGTCAAATCCAGATTGACGACGTCAAAGCTTTGTTCTTATTCCTAGCCGGTTTTTTTAACTAATTGCGTCAGAGGTCGAGTGGTAGCAATGGCATGTTGCTTATCAAAATTGTTAATTGATGCGTTCAATCGTTGAAACTAGTTGATGCACAAGATCATTTGCCGCGGCGGATGGCAGGCAATGCGCAGGGCGCATGATTGAAATATTCAGCGCAACCTCGGGAAAGAATGCTCGAAAGACAACCGAAGGCGATTATTACTGCCCGTTGATGTATCCGCTCACGGTGGTCGGGTCGCAAAGACTATGGCAAAGCTCTTTTTCGACCAGTTAAGTCAGGGTGAAAGGCTCTGAGTTCGAAGCCGTGTTCGAACCGAGCTTACTACAGAACGAAGGCAACGAGGGTTGCGATCAGGTTCGGGTCCCCCAACTGAATCGCTGCCCTTGGGCGGCCTAATAGCGATTTGGTGTCCCGTGTATATCCTAGAATTACGGGAACAAAATCTGGGCTGGAGCATCAGCGTATATCTGCGTCCAGAAATTCAGTGCACGGCGACAACGCCTCATAGTAGGCATAGCCCGCTGGTTTGCCCTTGATCTACGCCAGCCGGTCCGACGCGATGTCCATGGCCCAGATGTCATTCATACGCTCAACCTCAGATCGGCTGGATCAGCGCGCTCAAATCAGCGGGGGTAACGCTCGACGAAAGGTAAGTGACGCATATAATCCGCAAAGGTCAAATCATACCCAGAACCTGTCCGTTTCATCAATTCGCTGAACCAGCCGCTTAACAATCTAAACCTTAGCAACGGACGCCACGAGGTTTCGCAGTTCACGAGTTTCCGTTGTCCAGTTTTGAAGCGTAATAGAAGGCAATCGCCTGCGCGCGGTTCTTGATCGACAGCTTGTCGTATATGTTCGACAGATGGAACTTTACCGTGTTGGTCGAAATCTGCAGCTCTTTCGACAATTCCTTGTTGGACATGCCCTGCGCCAGTGCCTCAAGGATAGCGAGTTCCTTGCGCGACAGAGTCTGCAAAGGGTTCTGATGCATTTTGCGCACGTCGATATAGGGAAATACCATTTTGCCCTTAGCGACATCGACACAGGTTTCCAGCAAGCCTTCGACCTCGCCCGAACGCGGCGCGAACCCTGCGGCCCCGGCCTGCATAGCCTGACGCGGTACGTCCCCAGCCTCGTCCCCATAGACCACAAAGCGTGGCGCGTTGGTCTGTTCGCGCAGAACCTCAATCAGTTTTGCCGCGCCCAAAGCAGGAAGTTCCCAGGACACGATCCCCACCTGAACCGGCACCCGCATGACTGTACCCAGAAATCCCTCGGCGGTCGCTGAAGTGGCCACCAGAGAGAATCGCGGGTCGCGCTCGAAGATCTCGGACATGGCCGACAGCACCAAAGGGTTGTTGTTGGCCAGCATGACATCAATGGGGCGTTGAGATGTGTCGGACATTGTTTTCCCGTCTGATTTTATCTAAACCTACCCATTTTGGTGGGGATGCTTTCAGTATACATTGGCATATTTACCAAAATGGGTAGGATAATACCCGCCTAACAAGATATGCTAAAGCTGTAGTAAGTTACGTTGCGCCCCGGCGCAAGTTTCAGTTTTCCTCTGGGTCAAGGCGATCGGCGGTATCGAACACACCCGACGCACAGGAGGAGCACATGACGTTTCAGATTTATCCAACGCTCGACATCCCCGAGACGCTGGCCGCTGGCCCAGGACCGGGAAACACCGACGCACGTGTTTTGCAGGCGTTTGCCAGCGCCGGCGTTGCCGACCACATGCAGAGCGACGTGCTGCGTGGCATGATCGAATGCAAGCACATGCTGCGTCTGATCTGGGGCACCGCCAACACCCATACCTTCGCGGTTGCTGGCACCGGATGGAGTGGGCTGGACACCATGTTCTCGGCGGTGATGCCGGGTGACAAGGTTGTGGCCTTCACCAATGGCACCTTCTCGGGCATCGATGCGATGACTCTGCGGATCAAGGCTGCAACACCGGAAGAGCACGCGACCAACCCTCTGGACCCACAAGCTGCGAGTGTCGCCGTTATTGAGGTTCCTCATGGCCAGCCCGTCACAGGCGAGATGGTCGAAGAGGTGTTGGCCACGCACAAACCGAAGTGGGCCTTCATGGCGCATTGGGAAACCGGGTCGGGTCGGGTCAACGACCTGAGTGGCTTCTCGGACGCCTGTGAACGCCACGATGTGATGGGTTTGATCGATGCCGTATCGTCGTTGGGTATCGCGGATTTCAGCATCGATGACTATCCGGGTGTCGCGGGATGGGCCTCGTGCCCGCAAAAAGGGCTGTGCTGCCTACCGCTGACCTATGCGCCGGTCAGCTTCACCGACGCCTATATCGACGCGCTGAAGACCTCCGGCGCCTATACATACGTCCACAACCCGATTTTCGAAGCACGCCACTGGGGCATCGTTGACGGGCAAGACGTGGAAAAGGGCACCTATCACCGTACCCACTCGGGCTATGCGGTCGCCGCCTTCCATGAATCGCTACGCCTGACTCTGCAGGAGGGATTGGCCAAACGTGCGCATTCCTATCGCACGCATGAGGCCGTCCTGCGCGACGCCGTCACCGCGATGGGTTGCCAGGTCACATCGGACATGCCCAGCCTTGTGGTGCTGAACCTGCCCGCAGAGCTGGCGGGTCGTGAGATGGAGTTGGTACAGAACTGCCGCGCCCGTGGCTTTGGCATCTGGCCCACGCTCAGCGCCCCGGTTCAAGTCCGTATCGGCATCCTGAACCAGCTAACCCACCAATCGGTCAGTCGCATCGTCAGGCTGTTCGCCCAGGCCATCCGCGAGATGGGCGGCTCGGTTGATTTCGAAGCCATCGAAGCACTTTTGGAAAGTCGCTACGGCACATCTATCGCTGCATAACGGGAGGGAATGCAGATGGATATCCATGAATATCAGGCGAAAGAACTTCTTTCGAATTTCGGCGTCGAGGTCCCTTCGGGGGCTTTGGCCTACAGCCCCGAGCAAGCGGCATATCGCGCGCGTGAGTTGGGTGGTGACAAGTGGGTCATTAAGGCGCAAGTCCATGCCGGCGGGCGTGGAAAGGCCGGTGGTGTAAAGCTGTGCAACTCGGAAAGCGAAATATACGAGGCTTGTGACGAGATGTTTGGCCGCAAGCTGGTGACGCACCAGACCGGCCCCGAGGGCAAAGGCATCTACCGCGTCTATGTGGAGGCCGCCGTACCGATTAATCGCGAGATTTATCTGGGCTTTGTGCTGGATCGGTCCAGTCAGCGGGTGATGATCGTGGCCTCTTCGGAAGGTGGGATGGAGATCGAAGAAATCTCATCTGAGCGCCCCGACAGTATCGTCCGCTCAATCGTTGAACCTGCCGTTGGACTGCAGGAGTTTCAGGCCCGCGAAATAGCGTTTAATCTGGGGCTGGAACCTCGCCTAATTCAACACATGGTCCGTACCCTGCAGGGTTGCTATGCTGCGTTCAGCGAGCTGGACGCGACTATGGTCGAGATCAACCCGTTGGTCATCACTGGTGACGACCGTGTGCTGGCGTTGGACGCGAAGATGAGCTTTGACGACAATGCCCTGTTTCGCCATCCGCAGGTTGCTGAATTGCGCGACAAAAGTCAGGAAGACCCGCGCGAAAGCCGCGCGGCGGATCGCGGACTGTCTTATGTCGGACTGGACGGCAATATCGGCTGTATCGTGAACGGTGCCGGTTTAGCCATGGCCACGATGGACACCATCAAGCTGGCTGGGGGTGAACCTGCGAACTTTCTGGACATCGGTGGCGGTGCCTCGCCCGAGCGGGTGGCCAAGGCGTTCCGACTGGTACTGTCCGATGACAACGTTCAGGCGGTGCTGGTCAATATCTTCGCAGGCATCAACCGCTGTGACTGGGTGGCCGAGGGCGTAGTACAGGCGCTGCGCGAGTTGGAAATCGACCTGCCGGTCATCGTGCGTCTGGCGGGTACCAATGTCGAGGAAGGTCAGAAAATCCTGGCCAAATCGGGCCTGCCAATCATCCGCGCGACAACCCTTATGGAAGCCGCTGAACGCGCTGTGGGTGCATGGCGCAACGATCTGTCCCAAAACACCAAGATGAGGGCTGTGTAATGAGCATTCTTCTGGACCGCGACACCCGCGTTATCGTTCAGGGCATCACCGGACGCATGGCGCGCCTGCATACCAAGGATATGGTGCAATATGGCACCAACGTCGTTGGCGGCGTTGTTCCCGGCAAAGGCGGAGAGACCGTCGAAGGCGTACCCGTATTCGACACCGTCAAACAGGCGGTTGAGGCCACTGGCGCCGAGGCTAGCCTTGTCTTCGTGCCTCCGCCGTTTGCGGCGGATTCGATCATGGAGGCCGCAGATGCCGGTATTCGCTATTGCGTCTGCATCACCGACGGCATCCCCGCGCAGGACATGATCCGCGTAAAACGCTACATGTACCGCTATCCTAAGGACAAGCGCATGGTGCTGACCGGTCCGAATTGTGCCGGTACCATCAGCCCCGGTAAGGCGTTGCTGGGCATCATGCCGGGACATATCTACCTGCCAGGCAATGTGGGCATCATCGGACGTTCGGGCACGCTGGGTTACGAGGCCGCAGCGCAGTTGAAAGAGCGCGGCATCGGTGTCTCGACCAGCGTCGGCATCGGCGGTGATCCGATCAACGGCTCGTCCTTCCGCGATATCCTTGAGCGGTTCGAACAGGACGAAGACACCGAGGTCATCGCCATGATCGGCGAGATCGGCGGCCCTCAGGAAGCTGAGGCGGCAGAATACATCCGTGACCACGTCACCAAGCCTGTTGTGGCCTATGTCGCGGGTCTGACCGCGCCCAAGGGCCGGACCATGGGCCATGCTGGTGCAATCATCTCGGCCTTTGGCGAAAGCGCCAGCGAGAAGGTGGAAATCCTGTCAGCGGCTGGTGTGACGGTTGCTGAAAACCCCGCGGTGATCGGCGAGACTATCGCCCGTGTCATGGGAAAGGCCGCTTGATGGTCAAACCTTCGGTCCTTGTCACCCGTCGCTGGCCTGCCGCCGTCGAGGCGCAACTGGCCGAAAACTACAACGCCGTGCTGAATACCGGGGACAATCCGATGTCCCCGGCTGAACTCCGCGACGCGTTAAAGACATACGACGCGGTTCTGCCCACCGTCACCGACACGCTTAGCGCCGAGGCGCTGGACGTGACCGCAGCTCAGACCAAGATTTTGGCCAATTACGGCGTCGGGTACAGTCATATCTGTGAACCGGCGGCCCGTGATCTGGGTATGACGGTCACCAACACGCCCGATGTTCTGTCTGAATGCACCGCCGATCTGGCCATGACCCTGCTTCTGATGGTCGCCCGTCGCGCCGGTGAGGGCGAGCGCGAGCTGCGCGCAGGCGGCTGGACCGGCTGGCGTCCGACCCATTTGGTCGGCACCAAGGTCAGCGGCAAGACGCTGGGCATCATCGGCTTTGGCCGCATCGGTCAGGAAATGGCCCGCCGCGCTCATCACGGTTTCGGCATGAAAATTCTCGTACAGAACCGCAGCACCGTGTCGCCAGACGTACTGAAGCAATTCAACGCCACGCAGGTCGAGACAGTGGACGATCTGTTGCCGCAGTGCGATTTCGTCTCGCTGCATTGCCCCGGCGGGGCCGCGAACCGGCACCTGATCAACGGGCGCAGGCTGGACTTGATGAAACCCGACGCCTTTCTGATCAACACCGCGCGCGGTGAGGTGGTGGACGAGCGCGCTTTGGTACAGTCGCTGATGTTCGACACGATCGGCGGCGCTGCGCTGGATGTTTTCGACGGCGAGCCGCGCATCAACCCTGACCTGTTGCAATGCGACAACTTGGTGATGCTGCCGCATCTGGGCAGCGCAACAAAAGAATCGCGCGAAGCCATGGGCTTTCGCGTGCTGGACAATCTGGGCGACTTCTTCGCTGGTCGCCCACCCCGTGACCGCGTGATCTGACGCACCCTTCTTCAAAGGAGCAAAACCCATGAGCTTTTATGCCATCGAACAGGCCCCCGCGCGCCTGAACCGCAGCGAACTCGCCGTGCCGGGCAGCCAGCCCGGCATGTTCGAAAAAGCCGCGAACTCGGATGTGGACGTGATCTTCCTAGATCTCGAAGACGCGGTAGCCCCGCATGAAAAAGAGCAGGCCCGCAAGAACATCATTCAAGCCCTGAACGATATCGACTGGGGCAGCAAGACAATGTCGGTGCGCATCAACGGGCTGGATACGCATTACATGTATCGCGATGTTGTGGATGTAGTCGAACAAGCCGGTGAGCGGCTGGACCTGATCATGATCCCCAAGGTCGGCACAGCTGCAGATGTCTATGCCGTCGATATGATGGTGACGCAGATCGAAGACGCGATGGGTTACAAGAAACGCATCGGGTTCGAGCATATCATCGAGACCGCTCTGGGCATGCAGAACGTCAGCGAAATCGCGGCGGCCTCGAACCGCAATGAGAGCTTGCACTTCGGTGTGGCAGACTATGCAGCCTCGACCCGCGCGCGGACCACGATCATCGGTGGTGTGAACCCCGACTATTCGGTTCTGACCGACCCGGATGGCGATGCTGCGCGCGCGACCCATTGGGGCGACATGTGGCACTACGCGCTCGCCCGCATGGTTGTCGCCGCCCGTGCCAACGGTCTGCGTCCGATTGATGGTCCGTTCGGTGATTTCCAGGATCCTGAAGGCTATAAGGCAGCTGCCAAAAGGGCGGCGGTGTTGGGCTGCGAAGGTAAATGGGCCATCCATCCCAGCCAGATCGCTCTGGCGAACGAGGTCATGTCACCCAGCGATGCCGAAGTCACCAAGGCGCAGCGTATCCTTGTTGCTATGGCCGAGGCCGAGACCGCAGGCAAAGGTGCGGTGTCGCTGGATGGTCGTCTGATCGACTATGCCTCGATCCGCCAGGCGGAGGTCATGGTCGAAAAGGCTCGCCAGATTGCGGCAGCGTGATTTTAGCCCGCATTGGGCACTGAAGTAGGGGTGCGCGCGCTTGCCTCGGCAGGTCCGGGGCAGGCAACATCTGCAGACTTCGGTGGTCATTCATTCGATATGGCTGAAGTCTGCAACACACTACCCTGAACACTCACAGCCTTGCCTGAAAACGATGTTTTTCGGACCAAACCAGATAGGTTCTGTCGCAATCTACGATCCCAATTGTCGCTTGCAAGGTAGTTCTTTTGGCGGCGTTCGCAAAACAGACAGGAGCGGTACGTACTGATCTTACTCAAGGGAGCACATTTTCCTGATGAAGTGATCTTCCACGCGGTTTTCCACTACCTGCGCTAGCGTGTTTCTTGCCGGGACCCAGAAGAAACCATGTCGGAGCGGAGCGTAGTCTTGGACCACGCTGCACTGAACCGCCTTTTGAACGAGACCAATAGCATACCGTCAACTGGATAATACTTTTCGCCAAACTGACGCTAGATCCGCCAAGGTCAATGGTCAAAAGATTGCGACGGGTCCCGTTACGACAGAACCGGCTTCTATAAAGTGGCAACGGCGCAAACGCGGTTTTGAACCATGTCAATTTTGACGACGACAGCAGGGGGCCAAGACGTTCAATCAGTGTCGCATGATAGGTATTAAGCCAGATGACCTAAGCCTCGGTCAAAAACTGAATCTGCAGCATGGTGGTTTGAACAGGGCACCATGTCAGGTTCGAAAACTGCATGAACCCGTCATCGACTCTTACGATCTCGAACAGGTTTTCGATCCGGATACCGAACTATTCGGGCACATAAGAGCCTGGTTCGCAAAGAAGGGCGATCTTGTGACCGAACCTGATGCCGAGTACGCCATTCTGCGCTTCCGACAAGCGTCATCAGCTCATTTTATACTGACTCACAACTACACGGGTTATCCAATGGTTCGTCAGGCACGTGGCATGGTGCGTGCGGGCGAGTTGGGCAAGCTGCGGTTGGTGCAAGTGGAATATGCGCAAGACTGGCTGGCCGCACCCACCGCATCGGACAACAAGCAGTCCGACCAGCGCACCGACACAATTCGGTCCGGTGCTGGTGTAATTGGTGATATCGGTACTCACGCGTTCAATCTGGCACATTTTGTAACGGGCGAAGTGCCATCGCACCTTGCCGCCGACCTTTCAAGCTTGGTTCCGGGCCGCCAGGTGGACGACAACGCCCACGTCTTGATGCGCTATGCTAGTGGCGCGCGTGGAATGCTATGGGCCAGTCACGTGGCCGTGGGAAACGAAAACGGCCTGCGTTTGCGGGTTTATGGCGAACGTGGTGGTCTGGAGTGGTCACAGGAACACCCTAACCACCTACAATTCACCCGCTTTGGCCAACCTATGCAGCTCCTGACACGTGGATCAGGATCGGTGCTCCCGCAAGCCGCTCAACGAGCAACTCGTATCCCTCCGGGCCACCCTGAAGGATATTTGGAAGGCTTTGCAACCTTCTACGCCGAGGCCGCCGAACTGATCCGATGTGAGGATAAGGCGGACCACTTACTGCCCGGTCTTTGCGACGGTTTGTTGGGTATGGCGTTAATCTCAAGCGTACTGGCATCGGTCAAGACGAAGGCCGATGGTGCCGCATGAATGCATAAGGGTTCTACAGCGAAGCCTCCTGAAGTTCTAATAAATGCATCTGACCTGCGGTATAAAGTGGTCAGTTCTTTGAGCTTTTGAAAGGAACAGACTCCAAGCGTTAGCTGACCTTTACGGATCATGTGCGCGACCTCGATTGTCGGCAAAAAAGTGCGGGGCGATACTTGTAGTAAAGCGTCCACATTGGCCGACATTGTCGCAAACAACTTCAAACTGGAATACAGATTTGAATCAGTTTCAGTTTGCTCATACCTTTGATGGGTTGGCATTGAGGGCCAGACAGAAAATGGCCTCCGAAATACCGGAGGCCAATCAAAGATATTAGCTCAACCTCTACTCGGCCGGCATAGTCGTTGCGTCAGCTGAGATTGTTGTCGCGATGCCCGCTGCTTCGCGCCGCCCATCATTCCAGATTGCTTTGATCAGTGCGATGCACATCAACGCCATTACAATAGAGAAGGGCAGTGCACCTATCACCATTGCGGTCTGAATTGCTCCGGTACCACCTGAGACAAGCAAGCCCCCGACAACAAGTGCCAGAGCTGCGCCCCAGAACATGATGTGAGGCCTTGCCTTGGGACCTTCGTCGCCAGCTGCGTTGATCGTATTCACGATCAGCACGGCCGAGTCTGCAGACGTGACAAGGAAGGTCATCAGCAGGACAACGATCACCGCGGCCATTGCCCACGCCAATGCTTCTGCAATCGGAGCAAGCATGTGTTCTGTCATCGCGAAGATTTTGTCGCCGTTCGCCGCATCCAGGATGACGCCGTTTGCGTCTCCGTTCAGTTCCAGGTCGATTGCCGTGCCTCCGGCCCAGGCGAACCAGACAAAGCACATTAGTGCGGGAACAATCATCGCGCCCAACACGAACTCACGGATTGTCCGGCCTCTGGAAATCCGCGCCAGGAACAAACCGACGAAAGGTGCGAACGCGATCCACCACGCCCAATAGAAGACCGGCCACCAGCCTTGCCACTGCGCAAGAAGGAACGCTTCCGACCCTTCAACACCATCAGATGTGTATACGTTGAAGCTCAGCCATGGCAGCGCGACCACATAGTCCCATATGCCTACAAAAAACGCTTTGGCGCCAAAGAAGGTCGCTCCGAACAGGATGAAGAACCCCAGAAGGAAGATCGACAGGCCCATATTGATGTTCGAAAGCCATTTGATGCCCTTGCCAACACCGGACAGGGCCGACAAGGTCGACGCGCCCATGATGACAAGCAGAGCGACGACGATACCCAAGTTTGTCGCAGAACCATCGGGCTGTGCGAGCCCACCGATGCCGATGCGTGTGAGACCTGCAACGAACTGTTCAACACCGAAGCCGAGCGTCTGGGCTACCCCAAGAATAGTGGCGACAACGGCGACGATGTCGATCAGATGACCGAGGTTGCCCGACAGTGATTTACCAAACAGTGGGGTCAATGAGGAGCGGATCGTTAGCGGCAGTCCGCGACGATAGCTGAAGAAAGCAAGCGCCAAGCCAGCTATCGCATAGCATGCCCACGCCCCGAAACCCCAATGTAGGTATGACCAAACATACGCCGTTCGGACATTGTCTGCATCCAGTGCAGTCGTCACCCCCTGAATAACGGACGGAGTGTTCTTGAAATGCGCGACAGGTTCGGCGACCGCCCAAGTTAACATTCCGACACCGATGCCCGCGCCAAACATCATCGAGAACCAGGAAAAGTTAGAGAACTCGGGTTTCTCGCCCTCTACGCCAAGTTTCATACGTCCTGCAGTTGGCCAGATGGCCAGCCCAATACAGACGATGACAAACCCGGTAACAACCCAGATATACCAGGCAGCAAACTGCGAAAGAATGGCGGCGTTCCAATCGCCAAGAATTCTACCCGCCTGTGTTGGCCAGACTATGCACCAAACAACCAGCAGGCTGATGACGATCTTGCTGATCACCGTCACGTTGACGCTGAACCCCCGGTAAAAACCGTTGTCAGCGGTTTTTATCGGAAGTTCCGATAGTGGTGGTTTCATTGACATTTGTATTCCTCCCTTTGAATCTCCGCTTCACGCGTCGAGCGCGACCGGGCCTTTCGGCCAACTGCAACAGGCCAGCACATACCCTTGCTCGGTATCACCGGGTTGCAGGCCGCCCATGTCCTGCATCTCAACATCGCCCTGAGTGAGGCGCACTTTGCAGTTGCCGCAAACGCCCTGCTGGCAGGCCGAGTCGATCCAGACGCCTGCGTTCAGCGCAGCCTCTAGCAAGGTCTCGCCCTCGGCGGCATGACCGTGCAGACCGCTGAGTGAGAAATAGACCTCACCCCCCGTGCCGCTGCTTTCTTCGATAGTGATCTTTTCGCCAAAGCTTTCTTCGTGGACAGCGGCAAACGGAATGACAGAAGCCACATCACGGGCTGCTTTCATGAACGCTTCGGGACCGCACATGAAAATGCTGCGCTCGGCGTGATCAGGCACAAGTCGCTGCAGCAAATCTGCCGATATCTGACCGATTTCACCCTCAAACCCATCATTCGCTTCATCCACAATGGTATGGATGGTCACGTTGGCGAAGCGTCGGTTCAAAAACTCAAGCTGGTCGTGGAAAATGATGTCCCTCGGCGAGCGAGCGAAATGCACGAAAACGATGTCTTTCGGCAAGGTCACGTCGGTGACGTATTGCAGCATCGACATGACCGGGGTGACACCCGAGCCACCGGACAGGAACAATGGCTTATCGCTGGGGATATCCACCCAGTTGAAGCCACCGGTGATATCTGCAATCTTGATCTCTGTTCCGGGGACCATCTGATCGTTCAGATAGTTGGACACAACCCCACCGGGCACGCGCTTGACGGTGACCTGAATGTTGTGGGGCCGGGTCGGCGTGGACGAGATCGAATAGGCGCGTACATGCTGCTTGCCCTCGATCTCGAAACAGAAGGTCACGTATTGGCCTGGTTTGAAGTCGAAGCTGCGGCTTTGCGTGTCTTCAAAGACGAAGGTCTTGCTGTCATGCGTTTCATCGATCACCGCTTTGCAGGTCAAAGTGGCAGGCCCACCTGCGTAGCAGGGTTGGTTGTTGGCTGAACTCAGGGAAAACGGACTGTCCGTCGCAACGAGCATCTTGCGGAAACCTCCAGAATAGGGTTCGCGCGAGGATAATGGTGCGAGGGGACTGAAAAACGGTGCAGAATTGCGGTATCAATCGGTTAAAGCGATTGATCTGTGTTGGATTAGTTCTTTGAACAGGGTGACAGCTTGCGCCACCAGCGGATCATGGCGTTTTCGAACGTGCACGATGGAATAGATGGGCTGTGGGATCACCGGTGCGTCAGTAACCTGTTGCAATGTTGGATACTCGGCACACAGACCCGGTGCGGCAAATCCGGGGAAATATGCCGTTCCGCCGCTGGCTTTTAGGAAATCCAAAGCCAGATCATTGCTGCCCACCAGGGTCGAGCTTTGCGGCTGATCCAAAAACGCCTCGTCATGCTGGCGGTCAAAATATGATGTGTAGGCCACCTGAATGTAGCGCGTCCATGGAACGTCCTCGATACGGTCACAATCGGTGGACAGCATTATATAGCTTTCGCTGCCCAATTCGCTGACAAACATGTCAGGCGCCCGCTGCGGGACAAAAACAATACCGATATCGGTCTCGCCGGTCAGAACATCCCGCTGTATCTGTTGTGAGAAATTCGCCTCGAGATACAAGTCCAGATACGGGTTTTTTTCCCTGACTGCCTTAGTCCAGTCTATCAGCACGGATCGGGCCAAACTGAACTGAACTGATATACGCAAGCGTTGCCTGTTGCCGCTGCCACCCGCCTCAACATCGCGTCGTGCCAGACTCCAAGCAGCCAGCAGTGACCGGCAATGGGTCTCAAAGCGGCGCCCGGCGGCCGTGGGTTCAGCCCCGCCGCGCCCCCGTTCGAACAGGCGTGTGTCCAGCTCCTGCTCCAACTGACGGATGCGAGCGCTGACCGTGGATTGGGTCACATTCAGACGTTCGGCGGTGCGGTTGAAGTTCCGCGTTTCCAGAACATCCATGTAGGTCACTAAAAGCTGGCGATTCATTTAATCGGTAATCCCGATCGATAGGTGCGTTTCAATTGTATTTATTTGCCAAAGTTTCGCAGATATCAAGCATCGTTGAACAAGATGTAAGCCCGCCCTTTTGGCGCCAGCAACAGGAGAAGTTCATGTTCATCGTCGATTGCGACTGCCACAACTATTGGTGCAGCGCCACGGTTCTGGAACCCTACATGGAAGGTCTTTTCAAGGACATGTTCGTCCGGGGTGAACGCACCGGCCCACGTGGTGCATTCCCACATGGCCATCGTCCCTGGTTCCACCCCGAAGGATTTGCCCGCCATGACGTGAACCCGGTTGAGGAAGACGACAACTACTTGATAATGAAGGAAAAGCACCTCGATAAATACAATATCGACGTTGCGATCCTGACCGGCGACGAACCGATCGAAGCCTCAACGCTGGCCAACCCTTATTACGCCAATGCGCTGTGCAAAGCCTATAACGACTACATGATCGACTACTGGCTGCCCAAGGACGAGCGGTTCTGGGGCTCGATCGTGGTGGCACCGCAGGACCCGCATCTGGCCGCCGCTGAAATCCGCCGGGTTGGCGGCCACCCCCGTGTCGTTCAAGTTTTGGTGAGCCACGGTGCCGCGCGCCCTTATGGCGACCCGTTCTATCACCCGATCTATGAGGCTTGCGCCGAAATGGGCTTGCCATTCGCTATGCATCTCGGCGGACAGGGCGGCATCAACTCGACCCCGATCGGGGCCGGGCCTTCGACCTTTTTCTGGGAAACCCACGCGATCCTGCCGCAGACGGCCATGACCCACATGGCCAGCCTGATCGCCCACGGCGTGTTTGAGAAATGGCCGGGCTTGAAAGTGGTAATAATCGAATGTGGCGTCGCCTGGGTGCCCTCGGTTCTTTGGCGTCTAGATGCGAACTACAAGGCGCTGCGCAAGGAAACGCCGTGGCTCAAGCGTCTGCCGTCCGAGTACTTCAAGTCGAACATCCGCATGTCGACCCAGCCGTTGGAGCAGCCCGCGAATATCCAGCACCTGTGGGCCACGCTTGAGGCGATGGATGGAGAGAACACCCTGATGTTCGCGTCGGACTATCCGCATTGGGACTACGACGACGTCAACAAGCTGCATGTCCCGCCCGCATGGCGCGAGAAGATCTTCGGACTCAATGCGTTGGACGTATATACCCGTCTGCCACGCCCGATGGCGCATGCCGCCGAATAAAGAAGGAGACATCGACCATGGCAAACAAGTATTTCGCCTGCAAAACTGATGAAGTCCCCAGCGACGCGGCAAAGATCGTCACAGTTTCGAACATGCCCATCGGCGTTTTCAAACTCGACGACGGTTATCACGCTCTGCTCAACATCTGTCCTCACAAAGGTGCGGCCCTCTGCGAAGGCCCGGTCTGCGGTACGACCCGCCAAACGGACTCAACCGAATTTGTCTATGATCGCGCCGGTGAAATCGTCCGTTGCGCCTGGCACGGTTGGGAATTCGACATTCGCAGCGGTGAGTTTCTTGTGGATTCGTCCATTAAAACGAGACGCTTCGATGTATCAGTAGAGGGCAGTGATCTCTTCGTGCATCTGTAAGAAGCGGGTTTCACGACGAAGGTCAGAAATATTAGGCAGTTCAATCTTTCCTCCCAGCTGCCTGCGCTGGCATTGTCTAGGCATAGGCAATGCCAGTTCTATTTTTGAAACTGGAGATCTATCGCTGCGCTTCTCGTATTGGCTTGGAGGATGGCTATATGCACGTTCTGATTGGCCTACAGGAGGGCGCTCACCCTGGCCAGATATTCAATGAAAACAACTCATGGCTTGGCTAAGCCATTCTTACCAGCGCCCAAAACTATTTGTTTGATTGGCTTCATGAGGCATTGGGCATTTGCCACTTTTATGTCCCAGAAAACAGCAGACCGCGTAAATAGCTGTTCAAGGCCTTCTTGAAAACCATTGGGCTCATGAGATTTTCAAACTAAGGAAATGCATTTGAGCCCATATTTTACACGCCAATTCAGGTCCATTCGCAATTATCCCGCTTCCTCTGATCTACTGCAGTATAGAGTATTCAACTACAGCGGATTTACGTCTCAGTAATTCAGGCCGAGCGACGCAGCCCATCGGTTAAACGTTTCATTAAGAACGCTTAATAATCAAACCCTTCCATAGGGTTTGCGCAATGGCTGCATACATAGTTTTCCGAGGAGCAATCAAGGGAGGTCGCTGAAATGAATGTTGTGAACACAACTCATTGGCCGTTCGGGTCAGAGGAGAGTTTCATCTTGTCGACCGAACCAGGCCTAGCTTCGCAAGGCGGCGTATCTAGTTCGATTGATCAAGTCGATTTGCCTTTTTTGAACCTCGATCCCCATGATCTCGAAGGGAAAGAAGATCTGCCGGATATCGAACTGCGCGGGTTTTGGGACGGGGTGATCGACAGCACGGTCAGCGCGTATCAAGTTGCTGGGTCTCACGAGGTTGAGTTCAATCTTTCGATGGTGAACCACGAGATCGCGACACGCGGAAGCGCCACGCTCATTTCCGAGCTGTACCATACACAGCAAGTCGCGCTTGAAACCATAAGCATGAATGGAACGGACATACCTGTTTCTTATGAGGCCCGGTCAGCCTTTGGATTTGAGGGCGTTCACATTAGTCAGGCAGCACAGTTTCAGCATCTGTCTATAGCCAGCGAACAGGGGGAGATGTTCGATGTGCATGGGTTCGATACAAATGGCGATCTGGTATTGGCGTCATACGGCTATTACGAGGTCGTCGAGATCGCAGGCAAGCTTCACCAAAACGGAATTTCTGATTTTGCACTTAGTTTCGAGGTGTCGTTCGAGCTCGAAATGAATGAGACCGGTCTTTATGAAGTATTTGCTGCGGTCTCGTTCGATGGCCAAATTGACTTTAACGACGGAATGTCGCGCTACTTTGAGTTTGAAGAGGATATGTATTTCCCAGCTCGCGATCTGGGGAGTGTGGAATTTGGCCCTTTGCCAGATGGCTTGTTCCAACAACTGGCGATGTTCCAGGCTCATATGGGTGACGCCTGGGACGAGTTGGTGAGTTTGAACGATCAGCTTGAGGCGGTGTTTTTGCAGCTTCGTGAAGACGAGCACTATGATGAGTGGGATTTGGCCGGGCAGGGGATTGAAAATCCGTTCACTTTCGATTTGCCGCCAGTGGATCAGTGGCTATAACGATTTGGACATTCGGCCCTTTCTGCTGTTCAATCGGACAGGGCTAAGCCAACTCTGTCCGATCATGTGCGCTGGCCGCATCTGATTTTCGGCCGTCACAAGTCATAGGCAAATGGAAGATATTGAAAACACCAGCCCACCGTCACTCGATCAGATCCTCTCGCTGGAAAAACAGGTATGGACTGCGCTGGTTGAAGGCAATGCACAGGCGGACCGGGCACTGTTGAGCCCCGATTTTCTGGGCGTGTATCCAACGGGTTTTGCCAATCGCGACGATCATGTTGGCCAGTTCGCCGATGCGCCTACGATGGCGCAATATGAACTCAGCGATACCAGGTTGCGCGTCTTATCGGCGGATGTGGTTTTGCTCTCATACAGGGCAGATTATCTGCGCCCCGAAGCACAGGAATGGGAGGCGATGCTGATCTCATCCCTGTGGGAGCGGCGTCACGACGTCTGGATCAACAGTTTCAGCCAGGACACGCCACTGGAACGGTCATGAGCCAGCCTCTTGTTATCAACCGCTTGCCGCGCGCTTTTCATACCGATCTGGGTGACGAAACACGCGCGGCGCTGCCCGATTTGACTGCCGAGCAGGGGGAGTTGATCGCGGGAACTGCGGGCTCTAGCCCCTACCTGAAAGGTTTGATTGACCAAGAAAGGGACTGGTTGCCGCACGCGTTGCAGCAACCGGACCAGGCATTGGCGGATGTGATGGGCGCAGCGCGTGCGCTGCCGCCGGATCAGTTGAAACCCGGTTTGCGGCAAGCGAAGAGGCGCATGGCCTTGCTGACGGCGCTGGCCGATCTGGCAGGTGCGTGGCCGTTGGAAAAGGTAACTGCCGCGCTGACCGACTTTGGCGCTTTGGCCGCAGATGTGGCAGCGAAGGCCGAAATTGCTGCGCTGATCCGGCGCGGCAAGCTGCCGGGTATGACCGAAGATGATGTCGAAACCGCAGCTGGTATGGTCATTCTGGCGATGGGCAAAATGGGCGCGTATGAGCTGAATTATAGCTCAGATATCGATCTGATCGTGCTGTTCGACGAAACCCGCTTTGATCCCGATGATTTCTACGAAGCGCGACAGGGCATGGTGCGCGCCACGCGGAATTTCTGTGCCACGCTCAGCGACAAGACGGCGGATGGCTATGTGTTCCGCACCGATCTGCGATTGCGCCCCGACCCGGCGGTGACGCCTGTGTGTCTGGCGATGGAAGCGGCTGAGCGCTACTATGAAAGCCTTGGGCGCACGTGGGAACGCGCGGCCTATATCAAGGCACGCCCCTGCGCCGGGGACATCGCGGCAGGTCTGAGATTCCTCGATGCATTGCGCCCGTTCGTCTGGCGGCGGCATCTGGATTTTGCCGCCATTCAAGACGCCCATGACATGCGCTTGCGCATTCGCGAGAACAAGGGAACGGGCGGAAGTCTCTCGATTCCCGGCCACGATATGAAGCTGGGGCAGGGCGGTATTCGAGAGATCGAGTTTTTTACTCAGACCCGTCAATTGATCGCGGGCGGACGTGATCCCGACCTTCGCGTCCGGGGTACCGTTCCCGGTCTGGCGGCGTTGGCGTCGAAGGGCTGGGTGCCCGAAGACGTCGCAGAGAAACTGACTGACCACTACCGCGCCCACCGCGAGGTCGAGCATCGCATCCAGATGGTGCACGACGCACAGACCCATAAGGTGCCAAATTCAGAGGACGGTTTCGAACGGGTCGCGTGCCTGATGGGGATCAGCAGCGCCGAATTGACCGCCGAACTGACCCGCCGCCTGACCGAAGTGCACGAACTGACCGAAGGGTTCTTCGCCCCTGGACCAGGCGCGGCACCCGTGCCGCTTCAGGAGGTTGAGTTTGACAAGGGTGTGCTGGCCCGCTGGCCGACTTATCCGGCGCTTCGATCGCAGCGTGGTGCACGGATATTCGAGCGGCTCAGACCGGAACTTTTAGCGCGATTGGCGAAAACTGCGAAACCCGACGAAGCATTGCTGGCGCTGGATGGGTTTTTGGCAGGATTACCCGCTGGAGTGCAGCTGTTTTCCCTGTTCGAAGCGAACCCGCATCTGATTGATCTGCTGGTCGATATCGTTGGGACGTCACATGCGCTCGCCACCCATCTGTCGCGCAACGCCTCGGTTTTTGATGCGGTGATTGGTGGCAGTTTCTTCAGCGATTGGCCCGGGCAGGCGACCTTGCAGTCGGACTTGACGCAGGCCTTGGCAGAGGAAAGCGACTATGAAACACAGCTCGATCTCGCACGTCGCTGGTGCAAGGAATGGCACTTTCGCATCGGTGTGCATCATCTGCGCGGACTGATCGATGGGGCGCAGGCCGGGCAGCAATATGCCGAACTGGCGCAGGCCGTGATTGCGGCGGTTCTGCCCTGCGTTGTCGACCAGTTCTCCAAAAAGCATGGACCGGTGCCCGGGCGCGGCGCCGCGGTTTTGGGCATGGGGTCACTTGGGGCAGGGCGCATCAACTCGCAATCCGATCTGGACATGATTGTCATCTACGATCCTCAGGATCAGGATATGTCCGACGGTCCTCGCCCGCTGGCGACGCGGACGTATTATGCTCGGTTCACCCAGGCACTGATCACGGCGCTCAGCGCGCCAATGTCGCAGGGACGGCTTTATGAGGTCGACATGCGTCTGCGCCCGTCGGGCAATCAGGGGCCGGTGGCCACAAGCTGGGCCAGCTTCACCAACTATCAGCAGAATGAGGCCTGGGTGTGGGAACACCTTGCTTTGACTCGCGCCCATGTCGTCGCAGGCGACGCCGGTCTGGCCGAGGATATCGAAAACTTCCGCGCTGATTTCCTGTCGCAACCGCGCGACCGTGACAAAGTGCTGAAAGAAGTGGCCGAGATGCGCGAAAGGCTGGCCGCCGCAAAAGCGCCAGCGGGCGTTTGGGACGCAAAGAATGGGCCGGGCCGCATGATGGATATCGAACTGATGGCAGAGACGGGCGCATTGCTGGCCGGATTGCCCCAGCGCGATGTACACTCGGGTCTGGACGGGGCGGTCGCTGTCGGGCTGCTGGATGTCGCGCAGGCGCAAACCCTGAAGGGTTGTTACAATTTATGCTGGTCGGTGCAATGTGCGGCGCGTCTGCTGTCGGGAAAGGTGATCGAGGCCGATAAGATCGGTGAAGGCGGTACGGCCTTTCTGTGCCGGGCGACCGGGTTCGATCAGGTCGAACAGCTGCAATCCGCGTTGCAAGACAATTACAGCACTGCGGCCTCGTTGATTGGCGCAGTTGTCGGAAGGGTTGAAGATGGCACGCAGTGATGATCCGAATGACCACAAAGGCCTGATCCGCGAGGCGTATCGCATTGAAGGCATCACCTTGCCCGAGTGTCGCAGCATCTTTCTGGATTGGGCGCTGAGCCTGCCCGGAGAGCTTGATCAAAATCAAGCCTTGACCAACCTGCACGCAGTCTATTCGGAACAGGCTGCTGATCATCCGATGACGCAGGTCCTGACCGAGGGTTTGCAGGCGGCCCAAGCCCCCAAGCGTCGTGGCGGCTGGCGCAAGCGCAACCGTTAACGGGGCTTTCACCCCCGTGCATTCACGATTATGAGGGCGCCATGACACCCGTAGCTGACCGCCCCCGTATCCGTTTGAAACCCAAGGCCAATGCGCGTGGCCTGCGCCACGGGTTTCCCTGGGTCTATGCCAATGACATCGTCACCGACCGCCGGACCCGCAAAATCGGGCCGGGGTCCTTGGCTGTGCTGGAAGACGAGAAGCGCGCGCCAATCGCTCTGGTCGCGGTGAATCCGGCCTCAAAGATCATGTGCCGGGTGCTGGATCGCGACATTAACGCGCAGTTGGATGCGGACTGGTTTGAAACCCGTCTGCGCCGCGCGCTTGAGATGCGCGAGCGACTGTTCGATGCGCCTTACTATCGCCTGATCCATGCCGAGGCGGATGGGTTTCCCGGGGTGATCATCGACCGGTTCGGAGACGCCTGCGTGATCCAACCCAACGCAACCTGGGCTGAGGCACATCTTGAATCTCTGACCGACGCGCTAGTCAAGGTGACCGGGGTCGACACAGTGTTGAAGAACGCCTCGGGGCGCACGCGTGTGCTCGAGGGGTTGGACGACACCAATCTGACCTTGCGCGGCATCGCGCCCGATAAGCCTCTGCCGGTGCCAATGAATGGCGCAACCTACATGGCTGACCTGACTGGTGGACAGAAAACCGGCCTGTTCTATGACCAACGCCCCAACCACGCCTTTGCCGCCAAGTTGGTTCACCCCGAGGCGCAGGTGCTGGACGTATTCAGCCACGTCGGAGGCTTTGGTCTGGCCATGCTGGCGGGCGGCGCAGCACAGGCATTGTCCGTTGACGGCTCGGCGGCGGCGCTCGAACTGGCGGCGAAGGGCGCAGAAGTCTCAGGATTTTCTGCCCGTTTCCAGACCCGACAAGGCGACGCCTTTAATATACTGACCAAACTCGGCGAAGAGGGCGCGTTGTTCGACGTCGTCATCTGTGATCCCCCGGCTTTTGCACCTTCGAAACAGGCGTTGGATGCAGGTTTGCGTGCCTATGAGCGTACCGCACGTCTGGCGGCTCCGCTGGTCAAACCGGGCGGGTATCTTGGCCTCTGCTCCTGTTCTCATGCCGCTGATCTGGGCCGCTTCCGCGATGCCTCATCCCGTGGGATCGGACGGGCAGGACGACAGGCCCAACTGATCCGAACTGGCTTTGCCGGGCCGGACCATCCACAACTGCCGCAGCTGGCAGAAAGCGGCTACCTCAAAGCCGTGTTTTACCGTCTGTGAAGGCGGTTCTTGATACCTGCGTCATCTATCCCACGGTGATGCGAGAGATGCTGTTGGGCGCTGCGAGGCTTGGTTATTTCACGCCCGTCTGGTCTGCACGTATCCTCGAAGAATGGGCCCGCGCCGCCCGCAAGCTTGGCCCCGAGGGCGAGGCGCAGGCGCGCGCCGAAATCGCGCTGGTTCAGGCCCATTGGCCAAATGCCGAGCAACCCGCCAACCTCGGTGTTGAACAGCGCCTATGGTTGCCGGATGCCGCCGACATCCACGTTCTCGCAACGGCGGTCACAAGCTCGGCAGATGTCATTGTCACCGTCAATGCCAAGGACTTTCCCAAGAATATGTTGGCCGACGAAGGGCTTGAGCGGCGCGATCCGGACGGGCTGCTGCATGAACTCTGGCTGTCCGACCCCGAAGGCATGACGCAGGTTTCCAAAGCGGTCCTTGCTGAAGCCAACCGGCTATCCAGTGCTCAATGGACCTTGCGCAGCTTAATGAAAAAAGCCCGCCTGCCGCGCCTTGGCAAAGCCCTGAGTACTTAATTCGGGATCCCATTCATCTGGCCAAAAATATCTCGGGGAGCGCGAGGGGCTGGCCCCTCGCTCCTATCCTAAACTCCCACGCCCCATTTTTGTTCAAGTACTTCCAGAGCTGCGATCCGCTCATCCGTCTTTGGATGACTCATTAACCAAGCGGGCACAACGCCCGCGCGCTGCTGTGTCAGATCCTCAAGCTTGTGGAACAAAGACTTCTGTGGACCAATCCCGATCCCGGCTTTTGTCAAAAGCGCAGCCGCATATTCATCCGCCTCATATTCATCACTCCGCGACAGGCGGGAGGCCAGCAAATGAGTCAGCATATTTGCAATCCAGGCTCCAATGAACGGGATGAAGCGGTTCAATAGCATCATCAGCGCAGCACGCAGGGCGTTTTGACCCGAGAAATCAATCATCCGCCGCCGGGCGTGGCCAAGGGCGACATGGCCCAATTCATGCGCGATTACGCTTGCCATTTCTTCCGCTGATACTTCGCCGTTGCCAAATTTGCGATAAAAACCGCGAGTGATGAAAATACGCCCATCCGGCGCGGCCAGCCCGTTCACCGGATCGATCTCGTAGATGTAGACTGGGACCCGATCAATCTCCAAGGCTGCAGCCAGCCGGTCCGTCATGCGTTTTAGCGCAGGATCGGCCAGTTCGGTGGACTTCGCATCCAACTCACGATGCGTGCGCCAGACGGATATCCGGTACATCACAACGGCATAGGCTATGGCCAGCAGGATGGGTGTTAAGCGAAGCATGAGTTAGATATGGGCGGCCCACCCCGAGGAGGCAAGCGGTAACTCGCCCTTCACGTCCGATCAGTTATGCGGCTCAATCCAGCCTTACCTGCCTGGCGAGGGCAGGTGCAGGTTCGAATGAAACTCGGCAAGGGACTGCTTGATTAAGACCTCGCCCTTCGAAGCCTCAAAAAATGCGCGTTCAGCTTCCTTTTCTGCGACCAGAGCATCAACTCTCAGGTCCCTCACATCCGCGCGCAGAGCGTCGCGCGCCTCCTCGTAGGTTTCAGCATCGCGCAGCTCATCCTCAAGCGCACTCAGCTTGTCATCATAGTCCGGGTCCGCAGGATCAAGTGCGGCGATATCATCGGCGATGTCTTCGCTGCTGCGGCCATCGTAGTCTTCGTTCAGATCACGCAGTTCACGGCGCGCCTCATAGAGGTCACCGCGTAAGTCGTAATAGGTTTCCGCCGCCGCCTGGTAGGTCGCGATTTTGCCGACATTGCTGTTGGGTGAAGCATTGCGGAACGCCGGGGCCGCTGCCTTAGACGCATTCAGGTTACGCAGCTTGTCCGAGCCATAGGGATCGGTGATCGCTGCAACAAGCGGGTCGCGGTAATAGCGGTAGCGGTCCTTCTTGCGATCGGAATATGGCTTTTCGTAGCGCAGTCGATAGTCGGTTTCATCATAGATCTTCTTATCGTCCGAATAGCGGTAGCCGTCAGGATCGTAAGGCACCGGCTGGATCGTTGCCCAGTCCTTGTGCCGGTGGTTTGGCTGTGGCAGATTGAGATTGCCGTGGAACTCGCCCAGCGTCGCTTTGGTCAATGTACGCCCTTTCGAAGCGTCATAAAAGGCAGCCTCCGCATCTTGCAACGCGTCGCGGGTTTCGTATTTCAGATCCCTCAGATCAGCGCGCAGATCGTCGCGCGCCTCCTCGTAGGTTTCAGCATCGCGCAGCTCATCCTCAAGCGCACTCAGCTTGTCATCATAGTCCGGGTCCGCAGGATCAAGTGCGGCGATATCATCGGCGATGTCTTCGCTGCTGCGGCCATCGTAGTCTTCGTTCAGATCACGCAGTTCACGGCGCGCCTCATAGAGGTCACCGCGTAAGTCGTAATAGGTTTCCGCCGCCGCCTGGTAGGTCGCGATTTTGCCGACATTGCTGTTGGGTGAAGCATTGCGGAACGCCGGGGCCGCTGCCTTAGACGCATTCAGGTTACGCAGCTTGTCCGAGCCATAGGGATCGGTGATCGCTGCAACAAGCGGGTCGCGATAGCGACGCTTGCTGGGCTTCTTATTGTCATAGTGGTTGGATTTATAATCTGTGCGAGCAACAGGTCGCGGGGAATACTCAACCGGAGCCACCGACGCCTTGCGGTACGATTTCTTTACCCGGTTCGCGCTTGACTTGGTTTTTACCGGCGAACGCTTGCCAAATAGTTGCTCGACATCGCGTTTAAACTCTCTTCCAAAGCCCGCCAGTGTGGTCTTTTGTACCTTGCCGTTCCGTCCCTTAGCTTTAGCAGAGGCTTTGGCTGACCGGTGGTGTTTTGCCTTTTGCTTCTTGTTAAACCCGAAAGCCTTTTCCACGCGGTGCGTTTTGGAGTTGGCCTTGCCGGCATCTTTACCCGCGCTTTTGGAACCCTTAGCTTTGCCGGATTTTCCCTTTTCGCCACTTTTGTTGCCGTCGTTGCCTTTTCCGGACTTACCCTTGCCTTTGTTGCCATCGTTGCTTTTTCCAGAATTGCCTTTGCCGCCGCCGCGGCCCTTTCCATTGCCATTATCATTCTTGGCATAAGCGGCGTCAGGGGAAAGTACCAATGTCGCGGTCGCACCCGATGCAATTGCGAACGCTGTAATGGTCAAAACAGATGTCAGGATATTTCGTAGTTTTGAAATGGTCATCTCAGCCCCCCAGCTTCAATCCCTTTGTCGTATATCACGAATTCGAGAGAGGCAGGGAATTTTGCCGAGATTGTTTCTTTGGTGGTTCTTTTGACGCGAATATCTCTGAAAAATGGGCCTATTGTTTCCGGTTTCTGAAAAAACAAGGACTCCGACGGTGACTATCGCGTCAGTTCCCGCATACCTTGTTCTAAACCCGCCAGCGTCATGGGTACCATGCGATCTTCGAATATCTCACGGATCATGCCGATCGAATGGGTGTATTCCCAATACTTCTCTGGCACTGGATTGATCCACAGGTTCGATGTCCACTGTTCGCGTGCACGGCCCAGCCAGACTTGGCCAGATTCCTGGTTCCAATGCTCATTTGCACCACCGGGATAAGCGATCTCGTAAGGACTCATCGAGGCATCGCCGACAAAGATGCATTTGTAGTCCGGCCCGTATGTGCGCAAGACCTCGTGCGTCGGAGTTTGCTGATCCCAGCGGCGGCGATTGTCGCGCCAGACGCCTTCATAGAGGCAGTTGTGGAAGTAGTAGTATTCCAGATGTTTGAATTCGGTTCGGGCCGCTGAGAACAGTTCTTCCACAACCTTGATATGCGGATCCATCGACCCGCCCACGTCCAGAAACAGAAGCACTTTGACGGCGTTGTGTCGTTCGGGACGGGTTTTGACATCCAGATAGCCGTGTTCAGCCGTAGCTCTGATCGTTCCATCCAGATCAAGCTCTTCCGCTGCACCTTCACGCGCCCAGCGGCGCAGGCGTTTCAAGGCAACCTTGATGTTCCGGGTGCCCAGTTCAACAGTGTCATCTAAGTTCTTGAATTCGCGCTTGTCCCAGACCTTTACGGCACGCTGATGTCGGCTTTCTTTCTGGCCGATGCGCACGCCTTCGGGGTTGTAGCCATAGGCGCCGAAAGGTGAGGTGCCCGCGGTGCCGATCCACTTGTTACCGCCCTGATGGCGACCCTGTTGGTCCTTGAGGCGCTCGCGTAGCGTCTCCATCAGCTTCTCAAAGCCACCAAGCGCCTCGATCTCGGCTTTTTCTTCATCCGACAGGTGCTTTTCGGCCATCTTTGCAAGCCACTCGGCAGGAATATCGACCGCCTCGAGTACTTGATCGAAACTGATTTCACCCAACCCTTCGAAACTGGCGGCAAAGGCACGGTCGAACTTGTCGATGTTGCGCTCGTCTTTCACCATCGAAACGCGGGCGAGATAGTAAAACGCCTCGACATCGTATGTCGCCAAGCCCTTTTTCATCCCTTCCAGAAACGTCAGGTATTCGCGCAGAGATACGGGAATGCCAGCGTTTCGGAGGTTTTCGAAGAAGGGCAGGAACATCGTTCTATACCAGACGAACAATGACCAGTGAAATCACCAGCCCGACCAACGCAAAGGCAATGCCGTAACCTGCAGCGTATTGAGCCATATCCGCACCGCTTCCGTTACGTTTGCGTGCTGTCAACGCGCCCAGAATCGCGCCCAGAATAGCCATGCCCAGAACCACTATCATGTGACGTTATCCACCCGTGCTTGTGGCGGCTGACTGCGCGATGTCTTGTGTGACCGAGCGCACCACCAAATCCGAGCCGAAGCCGTAACGTGCCCATCCGATACTGTCCAGCCGAACGCGACGTGCCTGATCTAGTTGACCGGACTGCCGCAGCGCCTCGGATTTGAGCAGCAGCAGGGTGGCCAGAAGGGCGGCGTTCTCGGCCTTCGTCATAACACTGATTGCTTTGTTCAATTCGGGCAGGGCCTCGGCGCCCTGACCCTGTGCCAAAGCAAATGCTGCGGTTTGTGCCGTGATATGAGCGCGCTGAATTTCCGTTCCCGGGGTGGCGTTCAGGTATTTCAGGGCAATTTCATATTGCTGCTGCGCCGCCTCGGGGTCGTCGAATTGCCCCATGCGCCCCAGCAGATAATGCGGATAGGCGCGGCGGTGGTCGGTCCAGCCTTGCTGTTGACCAATTCGCGCTGCCTCGTTCGCAGCGTTGACGCGTTTGGCCGTACCAGCGCCAGCCCCCAAAGCGCGTTGAACTGCGTTAATCCAGGCCCGAGGTGTCTCAGTAACCTGTTGTGGCGCAACCCGATCCCCTCTGGGGTTCAGCCGGCTGAGTACGCCGGGTAGAACCGCCGCCACCTGTTCGCGTGTCATGCCATTTTGCAGCTCAGGCGCATAGGCTGCGCGCAGGATCAACATGTCGAATCCGGTCAGAACCGTGTGGAAATTGTCGTCGTTGAATACTGAATCGGTTAGGCGATAGAGGTCGTTCAGAGGTCCAAGTGCCTGAGCCAATTCTT
Organism: Ruegeria sp. I3; assembly: GCF_056532525.1. Lineage (NCBI taxonomy): Bacteria > Pseudomonadati > Pseudomonadota > Alphaproteobacteria > Rhodobacterales > Roseobacteraceae > Ruegeria > Ruegeria sp. I3. Next base: position 311,294 of record NZ_JBQFNI010000002.1, read on the forward strand.
CATGCAGGCAGTCACGAATTTCCTGTGGGCTGGCATCGTAGGGGATGAATATCCCGATCCGTTCACGTTTTCGCAGTTCGGTCCAGTTGCTTTTGCTTTTGCGCCTGTCACGGCGGTATTCTTCCAGACTTGAAGAGTTGGGCACGACGAAACAGGCTGCCTGCGGCAGGATGCGGCGGATCTGTTTCTGGCTTACAGCCTCGATCGTGATGTTCGCCTGACCCTCTGGAATCTGACGGATGTCGATCTTCGCCTCACGTTGCAACCGTGTCAGTAGCCGGCTCAGGTCGGTCTGCATCGTTGGTGGCGGTGTCCCAGTCAGGCGCACCGTGATGGGTCCATCAAACCGGGTGAAAACGGGCAACTCTGCGCCGCTCTCAAGTGCGAAATGCAGCGAAAGGAAATCTGCGGCGATGTTCTTGTTTGAGCGGGCGGGCGGGCTTGGACGAGCAGCGCCGAAGGATTTAGACGGCGGCAGCGAAGCTTCAATCACCTGGGTACGGGTCGGCGTCTCGATCCGGTCGACCGTGGTGCAGGCAGACAGCGCCGCCAGAAGTAGGGTTGCGCCTAAAAGCCTCATGGTCGCTGATACTTCAGGAACGGCGACAACTTGCCGATGCGGTCATAGAGTTTGCGTGCGGTATGGTTGTTTTCCTGCGTCAGCCAATAGACTGAGGGGGCTTTCTGCCTGTCCGCTTCTTCATAGACGGCCTCAATCAGGGCGCGCCCAACTCCGGTGCCTCGCGCTTCTGGGCGGGCATAGAGATCCTGCAGATAGCAGACACTTTCTTCCTTCCAGGCGTGGCGATGAAACAGGTAGTGGGTCAGTCCAAGCAGTTGCCCATCCAAATCCGCGACAAAACAGGAAAAGTCATTCGGATCATCACCTAAGAGCCGCGCAAAGGTGCTTTGGAAAGTCGAATCCGGCACTTCGGTTTCATAAAATGCCAGGTAGTCACGCCACATTTCGGCCCATTGATCCCGGTCTTCTGGTCGCAAGGGGCGAATTGTGAGGGCGTTAGTCATTTTATTATTTCCTGCTCTGGAGGCCCGATTGGCGCGGGGTCTTTCGTTGATGTAATGCTGACACCCGACCGTACCGATGACAAGCTGTGATCACCGCTTGCTACGTGCCATAAAGGCCAGCCGTTCAAACAGGTGTACGTCCTGCTCATTTTTTAGAAGCGCACCATGTAGCTTGGGCAGTGCATTCACACCGTCGCGTTTAAGGTCCTCAGCGCTCAAGTCCTCAGCCAAGAGCAGTTTCAGCCAGTCCAGCACTTCCGAGGTCGAGGGCTTTTTCTTCAAACCCTGCGTTTCGCGGATTTCGTAGAACTGGGTCAGCGCGGTGGTTAGCAGCGCATCTTTGATGCCGGGGTGATGGACTTCGACGATACGGCGCATCGTGGCTTCGTCTGGAAAGCGGATGTAGTGAAAGAAGCAGCGGCGCAGGAATGCGTCAGGTAGCTCCTTTTCGTTGTTCGACGTGATTATGACGATAGGGCGGTTCTTGGCACGGATCGTCTCGCCGGTCTCGTAGACGTGGAACTCCATCTTATCGAGTTCTTGCAATAGATCGTTGGGGAATTCGATATCAGCCTTGTCGATCTCGTCGATCAGTAGCACGACCTTTTCATCCGCATCGAATGCCTGCCATAGCTTCCCCTTGCGAATGTAGTTCGAAACATCATGCACGCGCTCATCACCTAGCTGACTGTCACGTAGACGGCTGACCGCATCGTATTCATACAACCCCTGCTGCGCGCGCGTTGTGGATTTCACATTCCACTCAATCATCGTCAGCCCCAGCGCGCCTGCGACCTGTTTCGCCAGCTCGGTTTTGCCGGTTCCGGGTTCGCCCTTGACAAGCAGCGGGCGTTCCAGCGTGACGGCCGCGTTCACGGCAATGTTCAGATCGTCGGTGGCAACATATTCTGCGGTGCCTTGAAAACGTGCGGTCATGGGACCCCTCATGTGGTTTCCGCGGAATGCGGGCTGGGTTTGCTCTGCTCGGGTTACAGAGAGGCAAGGTTATTTACAAGCCGGGCCGCAGCGTCGCGAAAGGATGGGATGGGCTGTAAATCCAATCTGTTTTGGGCGATTCGTTCGGGGCGGGGTATCGCAGGGGTTGAAGCTGCCTGAAAAACGCCTTGCGAGAACCACAGAAAAACAAGGTTTTGTTGTTACAAGTCTCAATATTAGAGCAGTCGGAGTGACGCGGCGGCGAGGCATACGTTTGTGTAGTGACAATCTCTGCCCCGTCGGATAAACGCTCCGCAGAAGGGGGTGCCGAATGTCAGGTAATACAATCGCAACCGACGTTTCAGGCCATACCGAGGGAGCAAATATGAAGCAGGAAGTTTTTCTGCCGGAAGATTACCGTCCGGCTGAAGATGAACCTTTCATGAATGATCGCCAGCTTGAGTATTTTCGCCGCAAGCTGATGGATTGGAAGACAGAACTACTCGCAGGCAGCCGTGATACGATCGAAGGTCTGCAAGACAACACCCGAAATATTCCAGATGTTGCCGACCGCGCAAGCGAAGAGACTGACCGCGCGCTGGAACTGCGCACCCGGGATCGTCAGCGCAAGCTGGTGGCCAAGATCGACTCGGCCCTGCGCCGGATCGAAGAAGGGGAGTATGGATATTGCGAGAAGACCGGTGATCCGATCTCGCTCAAGCGCTTGGATGCGCGTCCTATCGCGACTATGACGCTTGAGGCGCAAGAGCGTCACGAGCGCCGCGAAAAGGTCCACCGCGACGATTGATCGCTGGGAAATTGCAACAAAACAACTGCGCCGGGGCCTGTCGCCTCGGCGTTTTTGCGTTATGGCAGGTCCATGAATATCAATGGTCTGAATTTCTGCGTCATTGGCGGCGGCATTGGGGGCATGGCGGCGGCACTCGCACTGCGAAGTCAGGGTGCTCAGGTGACGGTTCTGGAGCAGGCCCCAGAACTGACCGAAGTTGGTGCTGGATTGCAAATCAGTGCGAACGGGATGGCGGTACTGCGTGCGCTAGGCGTTGCTGGTAAGGTCCCGGAAGCTGGACAAATCTCGGGTGGGACCGTTCTGCGCGATTACCGTAATGGGCGCGTGATCAGTCGGGTCCCGGTCCCTGCCGCTGGGTCGACTTACTATTATCACCGGGCAGATCTGCTGGACCTGTTACACAAAGCCGCCTTGCGCTCTGGGGTGGATATTCGGCTGGATGCACCTGTCGCCACGGTTCATAAACACCCAAGCGAAGCCGAGATCGTTCTGGAAAGCGGCGAAAGGCTGCGTGCGGAATGCGCGATCGCCGCAGACGGTGGGCGCAGCGCTATCCGCCCGATCTTGAATGGCCCCGAGGTCCCGGTGTTCACCCATCAGGTTGCCTGGCGAGCAACGATCCCCTGGACCCAGCCAGAAGAACTGCCATGCGCGTCCTTGACGATGGGGCCAGGCCGGCACGTGGTAACCTACCCGCTGCGCGATCAACGCCTCGTGAACATCGTGGCCATAGAAGAGCGTTCCGACTGGCAAGAGGAAGGCTGGCGACGTCAGGGTGATCCCGACGACCTGCGAACCCGGTTCGCCGATTTTGGCGGACCGGTTGGTGAGATATTGTCAAAGATTGACGAGGTTCACCTTTGGGCGCTGTTTCTGCGCCCCGTGGCGCAAATCTGGCAGAATGGGCGATTGGCCTTACTTGGGGATGCGGCGCACCCGACGTTGCCTTTTATGGCCCAAGGAGCTTGCCTAGCACTGGAAGATGCCTGGGTCCTGACACGCGCGTTCCAGGACAACTCAGGCGTCGCCCGCGCATTGGCTACCTATGAAGCCACTCGACGACCGCGTGCCAGGCAAGTGGTTGGCGCCGCAGGCGCAAATGCGCGTAGTTTCCACCTTCGTGGGCCAATGAGGCTGGCCGCGCAGGCCGCCTTAATGGCGGTTGGTCCACGCTTGGCGCGGCGCTACGAGTGGATCTATAGCTACGACGCGACCGCGTAAGCTTTCACAGGTCGAGATCAACCCAGACCGGCACATGGTCCGAAGGTTTTTCGTGCCCCCTCACTTCGGCATCGATCCTGCAATCACGCATCAAATCTGCAGCTTGCGGCGTCAGAAGAAAGTGATCGATGCGGATCCCGTCGTTTCTGTTCCACGCACCGGCTTGATAATCCCAGAATGAGTAATGACCGGGGCCTTGCGTTCGTGCGCGAAAGGCTTCGGTGAAGCCCAGATTTAATATCTTGCGAAATGCTGCACGGCTTTCGGGCCGAAACAACGCATCCTCGCGCCAGGCGTCGGGGCGCTTGGCATCTTCGGCCTGCGGAATAATATTGTAATCCCCGGCCATCAATGCGGGTTCCTCTGATGCCATCAAATCGCGGGCACGATCATAGAGGCGCTCCATCCACTCAAGCTTGTAGTCATATTTCGGCCCCGGCACCGGATTGCCATTTGGCAGATACAATCCGCAGATGCGCAGTGCTCTCTTTCCTATGACAGTGGCTTCGATCCAGCGCGCCTGCTCATCACTTTCATCACCGGGCAACCCAAGGGAGACATCCTCAAGCGGCAATTTCGAAAGGATTGCAACGCCGTTGAAGCTCTTTTGCCCGTGGGTTTCAACGTTATATCCACGCTCCCCGAAAATCTCGCGGGGGAAATTCTCATCGATTGATTTGATTTCCTGCAGCAACACGACATCGGGCTGTGCCTCATCCAACCAGCGAGGTAACGCCTCGGCCCGTGCCTTGATACCGTTGATGTTGAATGTGGCGATTTTCATGCGTGATCCTCCGGTGCCATTGGCAACCTATCGCGCAGAATACACGCAACGGCAAGTTGCCGAACAAGTAAGCGAGGCTCTGCCTCGCGCTCCGAGGTATTTTGGGCCAGATCAAGAAACGGATTCTTAACCATATTCGTCAAAACTGAGTATGCGGTACAGGCGGAGGCGCCGATGACCGCGCCAGGTGAAGTTCTCTGACTTTGACTGTCAGAGAGCGGATCCCTCTTCATCTGGCTAAAAATACCTTGGGGGTGTGGGGGCAAAGCCCCCACCGGAGCTACATCGAGAACGATGTGCCGCAGCCGCAAGAAGACGTGGCGTTGGGGTTCTCAATCACGAAGCGCGCGCCGATGAGTTCCTGTGTGAAATCAATTACCGCGTTCTCCAGAAACGGCAGAGAGATCGAGTCGACGATGACCTTTTGGCCTTTGCCCTCTAGCACCAAATCGTCCTCTTTCGGCTCATCCAGGGCGATCTCGTATTGAAAACCGGAACATCCGCCACCCTCCACAGCGACACGCAGGGCCTGGCCCTGATCTGCGGCACCGATTTCGGCCAGGCGTTCAAAGGCGCGTTCTGTGACTGTTGGGGGCAGATTCATGCCGGTCTCCAAAGGTTTATTTCCTTAGCATCGTACAATATATGGAACCTGACGACAGGCGACAAGGACAAGACCTTTGGACAGAGCGGGTTTTGCCTCGGACCCAGGCCGCGCAAGGGGGCGGCTTGTACCTGAGGAGGAAAGCAGTTTTCGGTCATGCTTTCAGCGCGACCGTGACAGGATTATTCATGCCAGCGCGTTTAGGCGCCTCAAACACAAAACTCAGGTGTTTGTCGAGCATGAGGGCGACAGTTATCGAACTCGCCTGACGCATTCCATAGAAGTGGCTCAGGTGGCCCGAACGATTGCCGGGGCCTTAGGCTTGAACGGCGAATTGACCGAAGCGGTCGCGTTGGCGCACGACCTCGGGCATACGCCGTTTGGCCACACGGGCGAGGATGCTCTGCATGCGTTGATGGAGCCATATGGTGGCTTCGATCACAACGCGCAGGCCATTCGGATCGTAACCAAACTTGAGCGTCACTACGCCGAGTTTGATGGGTGCAACCTGACCTGGGAATGTCTGGAAGGAATAGCTAAACACAACGGACCGGTTACTGGCGAGCTGCCCTGGGCGCTGGCCGAATGCAACCAGGGCTTTGACCTCGAACTCCATACCCATGCGAGCGCCGAGGCGCAGGTCGCGGCGCTATCGGACGACATTGCCTACAACAACCACGATCTGTTTGACGGATTGCGGGCGGGATTGTTCAGAGATGAAGACATTCAGCAGCTTCCCATAATTGATGCCTGTTTCGCCGAAGTGGATGCCAAGTATCCGGGTCTTGACCCTTATCGCCGTCGGCACGAGGCGCTCAGACGGGTATTTGGCGTCATGGTTTCGGATGTTATCGACACCTCACGCGCGTTGATAGCGGCCTCGGGGGCGCAGTCGGTCGAGGATATCCGCCATCTGGGTTATCCGGTCATTCAATTCTCGGATGATCTTTGGGCGAAGCTCAAACAGATCCGTGCCTTACTGTTTTCGCGCATGTATCGCGCACCGAGCGTGATGGAAGTGCGCGCCAGTGTCAGCAAGGTGGTTGAGGAACTGTTTCCGATTTACCTGTCCGACCCGAAACAGATGCCCAGGCACTGGCATGTCGATATCGAGACGGCAAAGGATGAGACCGCGCTGGCCCGCATCGTCTCGGATTATATCGCGGGCATGACCGACAGGTTTGCGCTGCAAGACCATGCCCGGCTTACCGGAGATCACTCGATCGCAATATAGGCGATGGCCCAGACCTGTTGGCTGGCTTGTGTTTGAGCCAGTTCAGCATCATTCGTGGGCGGGAAAACGATCATCGTGGGGCCGTAACTACCAATGCCCATCGGCACGCCATCCGCGTGGGTGGCCACGATGGGTTGATGTGTCTCGATGCTTTCCCATGGGATTTCAGCCTGATAGCCATCCATAGCCATGGGCAGAGCAGATTTGCCCCTCGCACCTGCCATCGTCATCACGTCGGACAACAGTGGGCCGGAAAAGGTATAGTCGCGCTGGTTCTCTGGCGGGCCGTAGGGGATGGTGATTTCGATCTGTTCCAACCCGTCCAGCATGGCAGCGTCAAAGCCTGCTGCACCGTCATGTGTGACTTCGAGAAAACCCAACAGCCCACCGTCGTTCTCAGCGCGCGCGGGCAGATTGGTTTCGGTGATGGCGCCACCGAGCGTCAGCAGTACGTGGCCTTGAGGTGAGGGCATCTCGGCCCATGTGGGCAGGGCGGTGGTCAGCAACAGGGCGAAGGGCAGGGTAAGGCGCATTCAGGGGCTCCGGTCACGGTTTTCCCCGACCTTAGCCCTGATAGCGGTTAATCCAAGCGCAAAATTTAGGCGTCCATTGACCTTGGCGCTTTGCGTGGTAAACCCCGCGGCAAGCAAAAGGACATCCGAAATGAACCTGTTTTCCGAGATCCGCGGCCTGGTACTGGACGCGCTGGCGCAGATGCAGTCCGAAGGCGCGCTGCCTGAGGGGCTGAGCTTTGACAACGTGGCGGTTGAGCCTCCGCGCGATGCGGCGCATGGCGATATGGCGACCAATGCGGCGATGGTACTGGCGAAACCGGCGAAGATGAAGCCGCGGGACATTGCGGATGTGCTTGCGGGCAAGCTGTCTGCAGACGACCGGATCACCAGCGCCGAGGTGGCGGGCCCGGGCTTTCTAAACCTGCGGCTTGCGTCTTCAGTTTGGCAGGGAGTGTTGGCTGCGGTGCTGGAAAAGGGCACCGGTTATGGCCGTTCGACCATGGGATATGGTCAGAAGGTGAACGTGGAGTATGTCTCGGCCAACCCGACCGGCCCGCTGCATGTGGGCCACACGCGGGGGGCTGTGTTCGGTGATGCGCTGGCAAGCTTGCTGGCCTATTCGGGCCATGAGGTGACCCGCGAATACTACATCAACGATGGCGGCGCGCAGGTGGATGTGTTGGCGCGGTCGGCCTATGAAAGGTATCGCGAGGCGAATGGTCTGAGCCCAGAGATCGCCGAGGGCCTGTACCCGGGCGATTACCTGATCCCGATCGGTGAAGCGCTGAAAGAGAAATACGGCGACAGCCTGATCGACAAGCCGGAAAGCGAATGGCTGGAAGAGCTGCGCAACTTTGCCACCGACGCGATGATGGACCTGATCCGCGCCGACCTGAAGGCGCTGGGCGTTGAGATGGACGTGTTCTTCTCAGAGAAGTCGCTCTACGGCACGGGTCGGATCGAGGCGGCGCTGCAGTCTTTGACCGACAAGGGCCTGATCTACGAAGGCGTGCTTGAGCCGCCGAAAGGCAAGAAGCCCGAGGATTGGGAGCCGCGCGAGCAAACCTTGTTCAAATCTACTGAACACGGGGATGACGTCGACCGCCCGGTCAAGAAATCGGACGGCAGCTGGACCTATTTCGCCCCGGATATCGCTTATCATTATGACAAGGTGAGCCGTGGGTTTGACGCGCTAATCGACGTGTTCGGTGCGGACCATGGCGGCTATGTCAAACGGATGAAGGCGGCGGTTTCGGCCCTTTCCGATGGTAAGGTGCCGCTGGATATCAAGCTGACCCAATTGGTGAAGTTGTGGAAGAATGGCGAGCCATTCAAGATGTCCAAGCGGGCAGGGAACTTTGTCACGTTGCGCGATGTAGTCGATCAGGTCGGGCCTGATGTAACCCGTTTCGTGATGCTGACCCGCAAGAACGACGCACCGCTGGATTTCGATTTCGACAAGGTGCTGGAACAAAGCCGCGAAAACCCGGTGTTCTACGTCCAATACGCCCATGCCCGCGTCATGAGTGTGCTGCGCCGCGCCGCTGAGGCCGGGATTTCTGCCGATGATACTACGCTATCAGGGGCAGATCTGGGCAAGATCGACCACGCCTCTGAGCTGACCGTTGCCAAGAAGCTGGCAGAATGGCCACGTCTGGTTGAAATCGCCGCTCGCACAAATGAACCGCACCGGGTTGCCTTCTATCTCTATGAATTGGCAGGAGATTTCCACGCGCTGTGGAACAAGGGCAATGACGAAACCCAGTTGCGCTTCATTCAGGATGGCGATGTTGCCACAAGCCAATCGAAAATCGCACTGGCCCGGGCTGTTTCTGTTGTGATTTCAGCGGGCTTGGGTATTCTTGGCGTTACCCCGGCGCAGGAGATGCGATAACAAATATCGCCCGAACCGCCGGTCTGAGGCAGACAAGAAATGACCCGCGCGCCACTTTTTACGGCGCAATCGGGCGGTGAGGCGGAAATGGCACGTTACGATTACTCGGGGCAGCATAGCCCCGAGCAGATGCATTACTCGAATCAATCGCATCCTGAAGATGCGTATGATTATCCTGATGAAAGCTATAGCTATGATGACGCCCCGCGCGCAGGCGCTGGGCTGGGCCGTATTGTCAACGTGCTTGGGGCGGTTGCGTCTTTGGCGCTGGTCGCCGGAGTCGGCGTTTGGGGCTACCAACTGATCATGCGCGACGTCAGCGGGGTACCGGTCGTGCGTGCCGCCGAAGGACCCATGCGCGTGCAGCCCGAAAATCCCGGCGGGACGCCTGCTGATCATCAGGGCCTAGCGGTGAATGCAGTTGCCGCTGTCGGGACTGCTGCACCGCCGGCAGATCGTCTGATCCTCGCACCGCGTCCCGTGTCTCTGACTGATGAAGACACGCCCATGACCGCGCTTGAGGCCACAAATGCAGTGCAAGTGATTGAGGAACCTGCCACTGATCAGGCGATCGTGAACGCTCTGGCCGAAGGGCTCGCCGCCGAACCTTTGCCCGAACAGGCGCCTGAGCAGGGCGTGCAATTGGCTTCCCTGGTCACGCCCGAAGACGAGCCCGCGATTGATCCGGCTGATTACGCAGCGCAACAGCCCGACCCTAAGATTGCTGCACTGCCTGGTGTGCGCCGGTCGCTGCGTCCGCATGTGCGTCCAGCCCGCGCTACGCCAAGTTCTATTTCGTCCAACAGCGCTACGGAAGCTGCGATCAATGCTGCAGTAAAGGCTGCTGTTGGTCTGGATGTTGATCCCGATACATTGACCAAAGGCACGCGACTTGCTCAGCTTGGGGCATACGAAAGCGCCGATGTGGCGCAGGCCGAATGGGCTCGTTTGAATGGCCGATTTGGGGAATATATGGATGGAAAACAGCGTGTTATACAGAAGACCTCAAGCGGAGGACGAACCTTCTATCGCCTGCGTGTCATGGGGTTTGATGATCTGAGCGACTCGCGCCAGTTTTGCGCGGCCCTAGTCGCGCAGGGTGCAGACTGTATCCCGGTCGCCGTCCGGTGAGATTTGGCGCGGTTATCACCGATGCCGAAGGGCTGCGCCTGACGCCGGATGAAAAAGCTTTGTTCAAAGAGATGAACCCGTTCGGGTTCATTCTGTTTGCCCGCAACATCGAATCCGCTGACCAGACCCGCGCCTTGTGCGAGGACTTCCGCGAGGCGGTTGGCCGAAATTGCCTAATCACAGTCGATCAGGAAGGTGGCCGCGTACAACGTCTGCGCGCACCTTTAGCCCGTGAATGGTTGCCCCCTTTGGATCATGTCGCGCATGCCGGAGATCAGGCCGAGCGCGCGATGTATCTGCGCTATCGTCTGATCGCGCATGAACTGCTGGGATTGGGCATCGACAGCAATTGTGCGCCGATGGTCGATCTGGCCCGCGAGGGTACTCATGCGTTCCTGAAGAACCGCTGCTATGGGTCTGATCCCGAAAAGGTTTCCGCGATTGGTCGAGCCGTTGCCAACGGACACTTTGATGGCGGAGTGTTGCCGGTAGTAAAGCACATGCCCGGCCACGGTCTGTCGACGCTCGACAGTCATCACGAGTTGCCGCATGTGGATCTTTCTCTAAGTGCACTGGAAGCAGCAGATTTTGCACCATTCCGCGCGCTGAACGACTTGCCGATGGGGATGACGGCGCATTTGGTTTATGACCAGATCGATCCACGGCCCGCAACGATTTCTGCTGGAATGATGACTTTGATTAGGGAGCGCATCGGTTTCGACGGTCTGATTATGACCGACGATATCACGATGAAAGCCCTGAACGGCGCGCCCGCCGACTTGGCCCGACAGGCACTGGACGCTGGATGCGATGTTACTTTGCACTGCAACGGGGCCTTTGAAGAGCGTGCTAAGGTGCTCGAAGCCGCTGGTGAGATGTCGGATGCGGCACAAGCCCGCGCAGATCGGGCGTTGGCTCGACGCCAGCCGCCACAGGAACTTGACATCCAAGCCGCCGAGGCGGAACTATCTGCCCTAATGGGCGGGCAGGTATATGCAGGATAACCTTTTCAGCGAAGACCCGGTCTCGGTTGCCGATCGGCTGGCCGCCGAGGCTTTGATTGTGGACGTCGACGGGTTTGAGGGTCCGCTCGATGTGCTTTTGACACTTTCGCGTACGCAAAAAGTGGACTTGCGCAAAATCTCGGTTCTGGCGTTAGCGCAACAGTATCTGACCTTTGTCGAAAAAGCGCGTCAGTTGAGGATCGAACTGGCCGCCGACTATCTGGTGATGGCGGCCTGGCTGGCCTTTCTGAAATCCCGCTTGCTGCTGCCTCCGGACCCGGATGATGAGGGTCCTTCGGGTGAAGAACTCGCCGCGCACCTCGCGTTCCAATTGGAACGCTTGCAGGCCATGCGCGATGCCGCTGCGCGCCTGATGGCGCGTGATCAATTGGGCCGAGATTTTTTCAAACGCGGGCAGGGTGAGGATGTTACGCGTATCCGCACCGTGACCTATTCCGCCACACTACTGGACCTGATGCAGGGCTATGCGCGTATCCGCACGCGCGACGAGTTCCGCCCCTTCGTCATGGACCGCGACGCCGTTTTCACCATGGAACAAGCGCTTGAGCGAATGCGACCCCTAATAGGCTTTGCCGGTGCGTGGACGGATATGGAGACCTACCTGCCCGAAGGCTGGGATGCTGATCCGGTTCGGCGACGCTCTGCCACGGCTGCAACCTTCGCAGCCTCGCTTGAGCTGGTGAAAGAAGGACATATGGAGATCAAGCAAAGCGAGACCTTTGCGCCGATCCATCTGCGTAAGAGGACTGAGACACGTGACTGACGCCAACGAAGAGACAGGCACACTGTTCGAAGCGCCGCCCTTGGCGGAACAGGAACGTATGGTCGAGGCCGTGCTGTTTGCCAGCGCCGAGCCGGTGACGATTGGTGATCTTGAAGCGCGGATGCCCCATGGCAGCAATGCCGCGCAAGCTGTTGAATCGCTTCAGAAACGGTACGAAGGGCGCGGGGTGCGTGTGGTGCGCGTTGGTGAGGCTTGGGCGATCCGCACAGCCCCCGATCTTGGCTTCCTGATGCAGAAGGAAACTGTCGAGACCCGCAAGCTTAGCCGGGCGGCCATCGAAACGCTGGCGATCGTGGCTTATCACCAGCCCTGCACCCGCGCCGAGATTGAGGAAATCCGGGGCGTGTCCGTTTCGCGCGGCACCATTGATCAACTGCTTGAGATGGAGTGGATCCGACTGGGCCGCCGTCGCATGACACCAGGCCGTCCGGTGACATTCGTCGTAACGCCTGAGTTTCTGGATCATTTCGGGCTGGAAAACGCCCGTGACCTGCCGGGCCTGAAGGAGTTACGCGCAGCCGGACTGTTGGAGAATCGCCCACCCCCTGGTGCTGTGCCGCTGGGCGAAGGAAAGGGTGATGACGAGGACGAAGATCAAACCGAGCTGTTCGAAGAAGAGTGATCGGACGGCCCTTTTATTGCCGCAGATCGCACCTATCCTAGGGTGCACATAACGGAGTTGAGCCAATGAATGCCAATCGGATCATCGATATGATCGTGCGCCGGGTGATGCGTCGCCTGGTGAACCACGGTGTGGACAAGGGTATTGATATGGCCAGCAAGGTGGGCCGCAAACCGGGTCAGTCTGATGTTGAGAATGGCCCCGAGGCGGATCGCCAGATGCGCGATGCGACCAAGCGCCAAAATCAAAGCGCAAAGCAGATGCGGCAGGTGTCGCGTCAGATGCGTCGGTTCATGAAGTTCTGAAACTCAGCCCACAGCTTTGAAATGCTTGGACAGTTTCAGGCCTTGACCCTGATAGTTCGAAGCAATCCCAGCACCATATAGCTGTGTCGGCATTTCGGCCATCTTCTCATAAACCAGGCGCCCGACGACTTGTCCGTGTTCCAACACAAATGGCGCTTCGTGGCAGCGCACTTCCAGCACCCCGCGTGATCCAGCGCCGCCTGCTTCGGCATGTCCAAAGCCCGGGTCAAAGAATCCGGCGTAATGTACCCGGAACTCGCCGACCATAGCGAGATATGGGGCCATTTCAGCAGCATACATTGGCGGGATATGCACCGCTTCGCGGCTGACGAGAATGTAGAACGCGCCGGGGTCGAGGATGATGCGACCGTCCTTGGTATGCACCTCTTCCCAGTATTCCTGCGGGTCGTATTCGCCGATCCGATCCAGATCGATCACCCCGGTATGGGGCTTGGCGCGATAGCCGACCAGATCGGTATCGGGCAGTTGCAGATCGACCGAAAACCCCAACCCGTCCTGAATGACGGCTGGCCCATCAACCAACGGCGTTTGACCATGCAACGCGGTCAGCTCGGCGTCGCTGAGTACCGCCTGACCTTTGCGGAAACGGATCTGATTCAGACGCATTCCGGGGCGCACCAGAACCGAGAACGATCGCGGGCAGATCTCGGCATAAAGCGGACCTGTGTAGCCTGCGGGAACCCGATCAAACTCGGTTCCGCCATCGGTGATCGTGCGCGTGAGCAAGTCGAGCCGCCCGGTCGAGCTTTTGGCATTGGCCACCGCACTGACGTCATCGGGCAGGGCGAGCGATTCCATTAGCGGCACCAGATAGACACAGCCCTTTTCCAGAACAGCGCCTTCAGTGATGTCGATGCGGTGCATCTCAAACTCGGCCAGCCGGTCTGCGACAGACCGTCCTTCGCCCGCCAGAAAGGACGCGCGCACCCGGTAAGCCACTGTTCCCAAACGTAGATCAAGGCTTGCCGGCTGCACCTGTGCAGGGATGATGTCCGGGCTGGCGGTGATCTCACCGCGTGCAATCATCGCCTCAAGCTGTTGGTTTGGGCAAACACCTGTCATCTCGATCCCCTCTGCTGCCAGAGCGGGATCTGGCCTATGTGCCATAAACGTCGGTGTGATTTGGTCGGGCTAGCAGGACTCGAACCTGCGACCTTCCGTCCCCCAGACGGACGCGCTACCAGGCTGCGCCATAGCCCGACGTTGAGGTGTTCATAAAGACTTTCCCGGCGGGGGCAAGAGGAAATCATCGCCTTTTTTGCTATCCCGCCGTGTGGTGTTCGACGCGATCCAGCCACCTGCGCAGGTCCTTGGCGATGGGTGCAATCTGGTGCAACAGCTCATCGTCATACTCGTCACGATTCCATGCCAGCGAGGCAATACCACCCATCAGCGGCGCTGCATCCAGCTCAGCCGGTATCGGTTTGGGTTCGGGGGTTGCGACGGGTTTCGGAGCCTCTGGGGCAGGGGAATGGGCGGGTTCGCCCAAATCCATGTCGATCTGGTTTGCGGATGGTTCCGGCGCTGAAGCGAACGGAACCACAGTATCGTCGATGCTGGGTGCGGGCGCGTTTTCGTCCAGGCTAGGTGACAGCGATGCAACATGCGCAACGCCCTGTTCCCGAAGGATACGCTGAACACCTTTGATGGTAATCCCGTCCTCGTGTAGCAGTTTCTTGATACCGCCCAGCAGGCGCATATCATTGGGGCGATAATATCGCCGCCCACCGGCGCGTTTGACGGGTTTGACTTGGGTAAATCGGCTTTCCCAGAAACGCAGCACATGAGCCTGAACTCCGAGCCAGTCCGCAACTTCACTTATGGTGCGAAAGGCATCGGGGGACTTACTCATAACCTGGATGTCCTGAACTTACTTGCGGTTCCCTGCGGCGACGCGATCCTTCATCAGGTGCGACGGACGGAATGTCAGTACACGACGGGGCTGGATCGGAACCTCTTCACCGGTTTTAGGGTTGCGACCGATACGGGCAGTTTTGTCCCGAACGCTGAAGGTGCCGAAGGACGAAATCTTGACCTGTTCGCCACGCACCAGCGCGTCAGACATGTGGTTCAGAACGCTTTCGACCAGCTGTGCGCTTTCATTGCGTGACAGGCCAACCTCACGAAAGACGGCCTCGCTCAGATCCATTCGGGTCAGTGTTTTGTCGCCCATGCTTTTTCCCCTGTTGATGTCTGAGCATATGGCTATGCAAAATTCGCTGTCAATATCAATGAATTGCAGGAGGCTCTGTAAGCCGGATTGTGCCGGTCACCAACGCAGTGCGACCGCACCCCAGGCCAGACCGCCACCAATCGCCTCTGTAACGATCAGATCGCCGGTTTTGATCTGGCCGTTTTGCTTGCCCACCGACAGGGCCAGAGGGATTGAGGCTGCCGATGTGTTGCCATGGTCCTGAACGGTGACCACAACGTTATCCATCGGCAGGCCCATCTTCTTGGCGGTGCCCTGAATAATGCGGATATTGGCCTGATGCGGCACGATCCAGTCAACATCGTCGCTGGACAGACCTGCACGCTCCAGCGCGACTTCTGCGGTTCGGGCCAGTTTCTCGACCGCATGACGGAAGACCTGATTGCCCTGCATCCGCAAGTGGCCGGTGGATTGGGTCGAAACCCCGCCATCAACATAGAGAAGGTCTTTGTAGCGTCCGTCCGAATTCAAGTCGGTCGCAAGAATACCGCGATCATCCGAAGTGCCCTGACCCTCTTGCTCTTCCAGAACCAGTGCGCCCGCGCCATCGCCAAACAGCACGCAGGTCGACCGGTCGGTCCAGTCCATGATTCGTGAAAAGGTCTCGGCGCCGATCACCAGTACGCGCTTGGCCTGACCGGACAGGATCAGGGCGTTGGCGTTGCTGAGCGCAAAGACAAACCCTGCGCAGACCGCCTGTACATCGAAGGCAAAACCTTTGGTCATGCCCAACCGGGCCTGTACCATGGTTGCCGCCGAAGGAAAGGTCAAATCAGCTGTGGAGGTTGCCAGTACAATCGCGTCGATATCATCCGCCGTCAGTCCGGCATCAGCCAGTGCGGCTTCGGCCGCTTTGGTGGCTAGATCGGAAGTGGTTTCGTCCTCGGCCGCAAAGTGTCGCCGCTCGATCCCGGACCGGGTGCGAATCCATTCGTCCGTCGTATCCAGCGTTTTCTCGAACTCAGAGTTCGGTACAACGCGCTCTGGCAAATAATGCCCGACACCTACAACAACTGAGCGGCCTGCCATGCTGGGGTACTGCCTTTTTTGTTATTATTCCGATTGAGACACGGAATGGGCCGCATCTTGTGCAAGTGCGGCTGTTGATGCAACCCGTGCCGCCAATTTTTCGGCGAAACCGGATTCAGCCAGAGTGAAGGCCAGCTTAACCGCTGCGGAAACGCCGGTTGCGTCCGCTCCGCCGTGGGATTTCACCACGGTTCCGTTGAGTCCCAAGAACACGCCGCCATTGACGCGGCGCGGGTCTATCCGCTTTTTCAGACGATTCAACGAGGTGATTGCCAGGATCGAGGCCAGCCGGGATAGGGGCGAGTATTTGAACGCTTCACGAAGCAAATCACCGATAAGGTTCGCGGTCCCTTCGCCGGTTTTAATGGCGACATTTCCAGTGAAGCCGTCGGTCACGATCACGTCAGCTTTGTCGCCGGGGATATCGCTGCCTTCGACAAAGCCCACGAATTCGAAATTCGCCTGATCGGCAAAGTCCGAGATCATCGCGTGGGCTTCTTTCAGTTCGGCGCGGCCCTTGTGTTCTTCGGTGCCGACATTCAGCAACCCGATCCGAGGGCGGCTGAGCGCCATACCGTTGCGCGCGTATGAAGCCCCCATCAGCGCGTATTGCAAAAGGTCCTTGGCATCAGCGCGCACATCTGCGCCGACGTCCAGCATCACGTTGAACCCATGCGGATTGCGCGAGGGCCACAGGATCGCGATGGCAGGGCGGTTCACGCCGGGCAGCTTGCGCAGCCGCAACATGGACATGGCCATCAGCGCGCCCGTATTGCCGCAGGACACCGCGCCGTGCGCTTCACCTGCACGCACCGCTTCCAGAGCGGACCACATCGATGTGCTCTTGCCGCTGCGGACAACCTGGCTTGGTTTGTCTTCCATCGTGACCACGTCCGGGCAATCACGAAAAACGACGCGCCCATCAAGGACACGCCGTTTGGCAACCAGCTTGCGTAGTTCCTGTTCCTGACCGTGCAGGATGAACCCGATCTTCGGGTTCTTGTCCGCAGATTTCGCAATGCCCGCCACAACGACGGCAGGGCCCGAATCTCCGCCCATAGCGTCAACCGAGATGATGATCCGTCCGGTCTGCGTGGGCTGATCCGTCATGCCTTGGCCTGCGTCCAATCAGGCTTAGGCCGCGTCTTCGTCCAGGTCGATTTCGTCGGCCTGAGCGACGACTTCACGATCGTCATAGTGGCCGCAAGATGCGCAAACGTGGTGTGGGCGCTTCAGCTCGCCGCAGTTCGGGCATTCGTTCGGGTTTGCAGCAACCAGAGCGTCGTGTGCGCGGCGGTTGTTGCGACGCGACTTGGAAACTTTGTTCTGTTGGACGGCCATGGTCTCAACCTTTGTCTGATATGGGCTGACAGAATCGCTGTCAGCCGGGTTACGTACTTTGTTTTCTCGTGGTTTGACGCGCGTTTAAGGGGCTTGCCCCGCAATGTCCAACCCAAATTCCAATGAGCGCGCGAAAATACTGCGATTCTCGTCATGTTCAAGCGGTTTTTCTGACGGCCTGCTATGACAGGAAATCCCTCGCCTGTCACTCGTCTTTTTTCATCGCATCCCGCAGCCCCGCCAAACCAGCGAAGGGTTTTACATCCTCATCTGTGAGGGCCTGTTTGCCCGGTTCGGTATAGTCTATCTGGCCCAGCTCGACTCCATCCTTCCGTGGATATTGGGGCAGGGCCAGCGACAGCGCTTCAACCATGATCAGCGCAGGATCGATCTCGGGGCCAAGCGGTTCGGTCTCGTCATCCTCGGGGATTTCGAACTCGGGCTCTTCTGGATCGCTCCAATCGGCCACAAAGATGCGACTCACCAGGGTGTCGATGCGTGTGGTCACAGGTTCCAACGTCACGACACAAGGTTGGATCACCGTTGCGCCCAGCTTGCCTGAAAGCGTCCAATCCCGTTTGCCCTGCGCGCGCAATTCGCCGACAAAGCTGAGCTTGCGCAGGCCAAGCAGGCCGAGCTCTTGTTTTATGGCCTCCAGCGCCTCGCCGGTCGGGCGCAACTCAAACGGGGTCGGAGCGTTTTGCGGCAGGTCTGCAACGCGTAAAGATGTCTGGTTGCTCATTCGTGAGGTTTTCCTGTGTTGAACCGGAGCCTTGGTTTCTGTAATCGGATAGGGTCCGCAAGGGGCCATGGCAAGAGGATGTGCATGTTGAAGGGTTTGAACAGGTTGAAACCAGCGTCGAAAACGCTTGTCTTTGCGGCCTGTCTGGCGGTCGCGGGCGCATGTTCACCAATCTTCAAGAATCACGGCTACGTGCCTCCGCCAGAGGATCTGGCCAAAATCAAGGTCGGCGTCGATACCCGCGATAGTGTTGAAGAAACCATCGGCGCGCCCAGCTCGGCGGGCGTGGTGCGGGATTCGGGCTATTACTATGTCGCCTCGCGCGTCCGTCATTATGGGCCCAAACGACCCGAGGTCGTTTCACGTGAACTGGTCGCGATCAGCTTTGATCAGCGCGGTGTCGTTCGTAATATCGAGCGGTTCGGCCTGGAAGACGGCTATGTCATCGTGCTGGATCGTCGCGTGACCGATTCCAACGTGGAAGACAAAGGCTTCCTGCGTCAGCTTCTGGGTAACATCGGCAACTTCAACCCGGCAAATATTCCTGGCGCAAACAACTAAAGCGACCAATTCTCTTGCAGTGGTCACAGGACAGTCACACATTCTGTAGTAAGGACCAGACAGATGTGACCGGTCAGCAACCGCAGGAGGATGCGACCATGGCGGTTTTGTTGGACAAGGGCCGATATCGCGCCCGCTTGGCGCAAACCGAGCAAGACGTGGCGGCGGCGCAGACGCTGAGGATGCTGACCTTTGCTACTGATGGTCAGGATTGTGATGCTTTTGACGAACGCTGCGCCCATGTTCTGGTCGAAGATCTGCAGGCCGGTGGGGCGTTGGTGTGCTGTTTCCGTATGCTAACAATGCAGGGCGGCTTTGAAATCGGACTCAGCTACTCGGCACAGTTCTATGACCTGTCGGCGCTATGCGATTTTACGGGACCGATGGTCGAGATGGGTCGGTTCTGTATCCACCCGGACTACAATGATCCGGATATCTTGCGTGTCGCGTGGGGCGCAATGACGGCGTATGTCGATCAGAACGGGATCGAAATGCTGTTTGGTTGTTCGTCATTCGCTGGAACAGAAACTGCCGAATATCTTGACGCTTTTGCGATGCTCAAACACCGACATCTGGCACCAAGGCGATGGTTGCCGCGAGTCAAGGCGCCGGATGTGTTTCGCTTTGCGGCGCGTTTGCGCCGACGCCCCGATGTAAAACAGGCGATGCTTAGGATGCCGCCCTTGTTGCGTACCTATCTGATGATGGGGGGGTGGGTCAGCGATCATGCGGTGGTAGACAGGCACATGAACACCCTGCATGTGTTCACCGGCCTTGAAATCGGAGCAATTCCCCCAGCTCGTAAACGGTTGCTGCGGGCGGTGGCAGGGTGATTTGAGTATCTGGGAAAAGGTGAAGTTGGGGCGTTGACGCCTTGCTTTGGCCGGTTTAGCTGGCGGGTATGGCGAGAATTCCTTTATTGCAGATGTCCGGTATCTCTCTGACGTTCGGGGGTGATCCGGTGTTTTCCGATCTGGACCTTGTGGTTCAACCCGGTGATCGCGTCGCGCTGGTCGGGCGGAACGGGTCTGGCAAATCCACTTTGATGAAAGTGATGGCCGGGCTGGTCGAGGCCGATCAGGGTGAAATCGTCATCCCTCCTGGTAAATCAGTGGGTTACATGGAGCAGGATCCCGGAATGCAAGGATTCGCGACGCTTGGAGACTATGCCTCAAGCGGGTTGGAACCGGGTGAGCTGTATAAGGTCGAACGCGCGGGCGAAGGGCTGAAATTCGACCCTGAGCGCGCGGTCGAAACCGCTTCGGGTGGGGAAAGGCGACGCGCCGCCTTGGCCAAGCTGATGGCCGAAGCGCCGGACCTGATGTTGCTGGACGAACCGACGAACCACCTGGATATCGAGGCGATAGCGTGGTTGGAGCGTGAGTTGGGCTCGACCCGTGCAGCCTATGTTCTGATCTCGCATGATCGCGCATTCCTGCGTGCGTTGACCCGTGCGACGCTGTGGATCGATCGCGGAGTTGTGCGGCGGCAGGAACAGGGCTTTGCGGCCTTTGAAAGCTGGAGGGATAAGGTCTGGGAAGAGGAGGATCAGCAGCGCCACAAGCTGAACCGCTTGATCAAGTCCGAGTCGCGATGGGCCGTCGAGGGTATCAGCGCCCGCCGCAAGCGCAATCAGGGTCGTGTTCGGGCGCTACAAGCCTTGCGCGCCGAGCGTGCAGCGCAGATCAAACGTCAGGGATCGGCTGCCATGACGTTGGAATCCGGTCCGAAATCAGGCCGCAAGGTCATCGAGGCCAATGGCGTTTCAAAGGCATTTGACTCTCAGCAGATCGTGCGCAATTTCGATCTTCTGGTTCAGCGAGGCGACCGTGTGGCCTTTGTTGGGCCGAACGGTGTGGGCAAGACCACGTTGCTGAAAATGCTGCTGGGTCAGGTCGAACCGGA
This sequence comes from Ruegeria sp. I3, assembly GCF_056532525.1. NCBI lineage: Bacteria > Pseudomonadati > Pseudomonadota > Alphaproteobacteria > Rhodobacterales > Roseobacteraceae > Ruegeria > Ruegeria sp. I3. The sequence goes on from NZ_JBQFNI010000002.1 coordinate 331,997, forward strand.
CAAGGGTTCGGTGGTGCTGGGTACTAACCTTGAGATCGCCGTGTTCGATCAGGCGAGGGCACAGCTGGACCCGGAAATGAGCCTGTGGGACAGCTTGACCGGCGATCCCGAGATGCGGGTCTCGGGCAAGGCCGATCAGGTGATGGTCGGCGGGCAGCCCAAGCATGTGGTGGGCTATCTCAAAGAGTTTCTGTTTGATGATGCGCAGGCAAGAGCGGCTGTTAAGTCATTGTCCGGAGGGGAAAAAGCCCGGTTGCTGTTGGCGAAACTGATGGCGAAAACATCGAACCTGCTGGTGCTGGACGAACCGACGAACGACTTGGATGTTGAAACGCTGGATCTGCTGCAGGAATTGCTGGACGACTATGATGGCACGGTGCTGCTCGTTAGCCACGATCGGGATTTTCTGGATCGGGTTGCGACCACAACCATCGCCATGGAGGGCAACGGGCGCGCGACCGTCTATGCTGGTGGTTGGTCCGATTACATCGCTCAGCGAGGTGATGTGGATGCGAAAAAGGAAGAAAAAGCAAGGTCTTCAAAGCCTAAAATAAAGCAAGAGACGAAGCAGAAGGCGGGGCTTTCATTTTCGGAGAAACACCGACTTGAGAAGCTACCAGCAGAGATCGCGCGCCTTGAAGCCGAGATCGCCAAGCTCGAAGAACTGATGTCTGATCCTGAGCTGTTCACACGCGAACCGATCAAGTTCCAGAAGGCAACCGATGCCCTGGTCGAACGGCAGGAAAAACTGTCAGCGGCTGAGGAAGAGTGGCTGATGCTTGAAGAGAAGGCCGAAGCCGGTTGAGTCCGAGTTGTACAACTTCAATCGACTAGATTGTCTGAGTTGTACAAACCTATGCACCGGTTTGCGCGTGCTCAAATGGGACGGGCGGGGTTGCCGACAACAGTTGCTCCGGCGGGGACGTCCTTCGTGACGACGCTGCCTGCACCGACGATGGCGCGGTCTCCGATCGTGACGCCGGGCATGATGATCGCGCCACCGCCGATCCAGACGTTTTCGCCGATTGTCACCGGGTGGTCGATTTCCAGACCCTGTGCGCGCAGGACTGGGTCTTTGGCGTGTTGGGCGCAATAGATCTGCACCGTGGGGCCGAGCATCGAGTCACTGCCGATGCGAACAGGCGCGGTGTCGAGAATGACACAGCCCGCATTCAGATACACCCGGTCGCCCAGCGACAGGTTCATTCCATAAGCGCAGTGAAACGGGGCCTCGAAATAGCAATCTTGCCCGATCCCCGCAAAGAGCGCCGCCAATTCGGGAGCTATAGCCCCTCGGTCGTCGGGCGGGCAGGTGTTGTGGGCATGGACCGCGCGGCGTGCTTTCATACGAAGCACTTCCAGTTCGGGGTCGAGGCAGCAATACCACTCGCCTGCCGCCATTTTCTGCCGCTCGGTCATGAAACCCGTCTTAGCGCATCCGCAGGGCACCGTCGATGCGGATGACCTCTCCGTTCAGGTAGCCCATCTCGACGATGAACCCGGCCAGACGACCGTATTCGCGCGGGTCGCCGAGGCGAGCAGGGTTGGGGACGTCCGCCGCAAGCTGTTGCTGCACCTCTTCGGGCAGACCAGCCAGCATCGGGGTCATGAAGATGCCCGGTGCGATGGCCATCACACGGATACCAGTCGAGGCCAGATCGCGCGCCATGGGTAGGGTCATGCCGACCACGCCGCCTTTCGAGGCTGCATAGGCCGCCTGACCTTTTTGCCCGTCAAAGGCGGCGATGGAGGCGGTGTTAATAATCACGCCGCGCGCGCCATCTGGTTCAGGATCATTCTTTGCCATCTCTGCGGCAGCAAGACGCGAGACGTTGAAGGAGCCGACCAGATTGATGTCGATGGTACGCTGGAACGCCTCCAGAGGGTGGGGGCCGTCTTTGCCAACCGTTTTGGCTCCGATCGCGATCCCGGCGCAGTTCACGGCGGCGGTGATGCGACCCATCTTGTCCATCGCATGTGCAATCGCTGAAGCGACCGAGGCCTCATCCGTCACATCGGTTTGTGCGAAATGTCCGCCGATTTCAGCCGCGACCTGCGGGCCACGCTCGGCGTCGCGGTCAAGGATTGTGACCTGCGCGCCGTTCTCGGCAAAGTGACGGGCTGTGGCTTCACCCAGGCCGGAGGCTCCGCCGGTGATCACCGCAGCTGTGGTTGAGAGTTGCATGGCGGGTTCCTTCCTGATCTGAACACTTGTTCAGATAATCCCAACCATGGCCTCCTGTCCAGTCACAGCTTTGATCAATCAAGCCTGCTGCGCTGCTGCATCGGCGTGACGCCAAACGCAGCCCGGTACACACGCGAGAAATGGCCGGCGCTTTCGAAACCGCAGGCAAAGGCGACCTCGGTCACCGAAGATTCGGTCTGCAACAGCAGATTGCGGGCGCGGTCCAGCCGCAATTCCATGAAGTATTTCTTAGGCGAGGTGTTCAGGAATTTCCCAAACAGGCGCTCCAGTTGCCGGGTTGAGATGCCGATATCGCTGGCAATGACCGAGGGGGACAACGGGCTTTGGATATTGTCGGTCATGATGTGGATTGCCTTGGCCAGATGCGCGTTCCGCATCCCGTTACGCGATTGCAGCGAGACGCGCTGATCGGCAGTGGCGTTGCGCACGGCGTTATAGACCATCTGATCGGCCACTGCGACCGACAGGTCGTGGCCGTGGTCGCGTTCGATCAGGTGCAGCATCAAATCGGCGGTCGCGGTGCCGCCCGAGGCGGTCATGTGTTTTTCGTCGGCGACAAAGACGCTGCGAACAAGATTGATCTCGGGGAAGGCCTCCATGAAAGCATCATGGTATTCCCAATGGATCGCCGCCTGCATCCCATCCAAAAATCCGGCCTCGGCCAGCAGCCATGCACCGGAACACAAGGCGCTGATATTGGTGCCCCGTGCCCGCTCTCGGCGCAGGGTTGCGAGCAGCGGACGCGAGACGTGATTGCGCATGTTTATTCCTGACAGAACAAACAGTTGGTCACATTTTGGGATAGATCCCAATCCGCCATGCACCAAAGTGACCGATCCGTTTGAACAGACCGCATGCTCAGCGTGTTCGGACAGGAAGGACCATCGATAAAGATCTTCCTCGGCCAGCAAATTTGCGATCCGCAATGGCTCGACCGCGCAGGAGAAGGCGAGATGCGAGAATTCCTCGACCAGTATGAAGGCGTAGTGCTGTGTTTGGCTCATCGATAGGACCGGAATCAGGGCGTTCTGACTGTTTTCTGCATGCTGCACGAAAACTAACTGTATACAACATGTATTTTTATACGATACCAGAGGGCAAGCTATCGATTCGCGGGATCGTGATGAAGGGGATCGGATGAGGGACGAAGGGAAATCACCAAAAGAGGCGTTGGCTGAGCATCTGAAGATGTCGGTTCTGACCCTGCGTTTGCGTCCCGGAGAAGATTTGGACGAGGCGCAACTGTCGCAGGCCTTTGGCTTGTCGCGCACGCCTTTGCGCGAAGTGTTCCGGCAGTTGGCCGGTGAGGGGTATCTGGACCTGCGCACCCATCGCGGGGCGCGGGTGTCAGAGATGTCTCATACCACGCTACGCGATTTCTTTCTGGTTGCGCCGATGGTCTATGGCGCGGTGCTGCGTCTGGCCGCGGCGAATGCGACGCACGATCAGATCGATCAGTTGAAAGAGGCGCAAGAGACGTTTCGGCAAGCCTTGCGTACAGGCTCAGCTGAGGAGCGGACGCTGGCCAATACCCGGTTTCACGAGGTGACCGGAGAGATGGCGGGGAATGTCTATTTATCCCCATCGTTCAACCGGTTGCTGATCGATCACGCGCGGATCGGGATGACATTTTATCGCCCGCAGACCGCACGAATGGCTGAGAACCTTTCAGAGGCGAGCGACCAGCATGACGCCATCATCGCCGCCATCGAGGCGGGCGATGAGGCGGCTGCTGCGCAGCTGGCCGACGACCACTGGACCCTGTCACGCGATCAGATCGAGCTGTTCGTGATGCCCGAGGGGTTGGATTTTCCGCTGGGGCAGGTCCCCGGCAAGACATCTGCATGAGGGACACATGACTCCGATCTTCAGATTTGAGGGTATTTATACGCCGGTGGTGACACCCTACGCGGCGGATGGTGGCGTGAACTGGGACGCGTTGGCCGAGGTGATCGAGTACCTGATCGAGAATGGTGTGCACGGGCTGATCTCGGGCGGGTCCACCGGCGAAAACTATGCGCAGACCGTCGATGAGCGGCTGGAACTGGCGCGCTTTACGCATGAACAACTGAAGGAGCGTGTGCCTCTGGTTGTGGGAACGGGGGCGATGCTGACCGGGGATTCCGTCGCTTTAGCCTCAGGTGCGCGAGACCTAGGCGCAGATGCGATCTTGTTGGCCAGCCCGCCCTATTCGGTGCCGACCGACCGCGAGAATGCGCTGAATGCGCTGGCAATCGACAAGGCGGCTGACCTGCCGGTGATGCTGTACAACTATCCGCACCGGACCGGCACGATGATGGGGGAAGAATTCCTGGACCGCGTAGGCCGCAGCCGGAACTTCTGTGGCATCAAGGAAAGCTCGGGCGATATCAACCGGGTTCATCTGCTGGCGCGGGATTATCCGCATATTCAGCTGGGCTGCGGCATGGATGATCAGGCGCTGGAGTTCTTCGCCTGGGGAGCGCCGTTCTGGGTCTGTGGTGGGTCGAACTTTCTGCCCGCCGAACACGTGGCGCTGTATCAGGCTTGTGTGATCGAGGGCAACTTTGCCAAGGGCCGTCGCATCATGAGCGCGCTGATGCCGCTGATGCGGGTGCTGGAGCAGGGCGGCAAGTTCATCCAGACGATCAAACATGGCGTCACCATGAACGGGATTGACGCAGGCGTGGTGAGGCCGCCTCTGAAAGGTTTGAACAAAGATGACAAACGCGCGCTGGAGCAGGTGACGCGCGTTCTGAAACGCAAAATCGCAGATATCGTGGCGGAGGGTTAAGGCATGGGCTTGTTGACGAAAGACGAATACGAATCCATCGCTGCGCATCTGGATCTGCCGACGGGCGCTTTCATCGATGGCGGCTACCGCCCGGCGACCTCAGGGCAGGTGTTCGAGACTATCAATCCAGCCACCGGGGCTGTGCTGACCAGCATTGCTGCCTGCGGATCGGAGGATGTGGATTTTGCGGTCGAAAAGGCGCGAGAAGCCTTTGACGACGGGCGTTGGTCAAAGATGCACCCCTCGGATCGCAAGGACATTCTGATCCGCCTGTGCAAGCTGCTTACCCGCAACGCGCGGGAACTGGCGGTGATGGAGAGCATCGATAGCGGCAAGACCATCTTTGATTGCGAAACCGTTGATGTTCCCGAGACGATCCACTGCCTGAAATGGCATGCCGAGGCGATCGATAAGATCTATGATCAGGTCTCGCCCGCCAGCGATGATCACATTGCCATGGTGGTGCGCGAGCCCATTGGTGTGGTTGGGCTGGTCCTGCCGTGGAACTTCCCTCTGCTTATGCTGGCGTGGAAGATCGGGCCGGCGCTGGCGGCGGGGTGTTCAGTGGTGCTGAAGCCGGCGGCCGAGACTTCTCTGACCGCTTTAAAGGTGGCGGAGCTGGCGTCTGAGGCCGGGTTGCCGCGCGGTGTGCTGAATGTAGTGCCCGGCGGTGGTGCCGAGGTGGGCGAACCCATCGGGCGGCATATGGACATCGACATGGTGTCTTTTACCGGCTCGACCGTAACCGGAAAGAAGTTCCTGAGCTATTCCGCTGAAAGCAATGCCAAGGAAGTTGTGCTTGAAATGGGCGGCAAAAACCCGGCCATCGTCTTGCACGATGCGGAAAATCTGGATCGGGTGGCGGCGCATGTCGTCAATGGCGCATTCTGGAACATGGGCGAGAATTGCTCGGCCTCGTCGCGGTTGATCGTGCATAAGGACGTGAAGGCAGAACTGCTGGAACGGATCGCGCATCATGCCAAGCACTGGAATGTCGGCGACCCGTTGGACCCAGAGACCCGCATGGGCGCGCTTGTCAGCGAGGGGCATTATTCCAAGGTGTGCGGCTATCTGGATCAGGCCGAGACTGTGCTGATTGGTGGCAAGGCGGAGAATGGGTTTGTTGAAGCCACGGTGGTCGAGGTGCCCGGAAACGATGCCACGCTGGCGCGCGAGGAGATCTTTGGCCCGGTTTTGTCGGTGATCGAAGTTTCGGGCTTTGACGAGGCGATCAGCATTGCCAATGACACCGAGTATGGGCTGTGCGCCTCGATCTTCACGGCCAACGCCAAACGCGCGATCCGGGGCGCGCGGGCGATCCGGGCGGGTACCGTCACGATCAACAGCTTTGGTGAAGGGGATATCACCACACCCTTTGGTGGCTACAAGCAGTCCGGGTTTGGTGGCCGGGACAACTCGGTTCACGCCCATGATCAGTATACCCAGCTGAAAACCATCTGGATTGATCTGGCCGATGACGAAGATGAGGCGGTAGATTGACGATCTACACCGCCAAACGTTTGCCCCGGCAAACCGGCGTGGCAGGATGGAATGCCATCATGCCTCTGCAGCAAGACCTGCCTCGGCTTGAGCAAGACCAGACCGCAGATGTGACCATCATCGGCGGTGGTTTTGCCGGGCTGTCCGCAGCGCTGAGGCTGCATCAGCTTGATCCGGCGCTGAAGGTTGTGGTGCTTGAGGCTGGGCGCTTTGCGGAAGGCTCTGCCGGGCGCAACTCGGGGTTCATGATCGATCTGCCGCATGACTTGGCCTCGGACAATTACGCCAGCGATGGGCTGGAGGCAGATCGGGCCACAATCGCGCTGAATCGCCAGGCGATTTCCTTTGCGACCCGGGTAGCCGCTGAGTGCGACCTGTCGCCGGAGATGTTCGACCCGTGCGGCAAGATCAACGCTGCTGCGACCGCAGCGGGTGATCGGCACAACGCAGACTACGCAGTGCATCTGGCGCGATTGGGAGAGCCCCACGAGCTTTATGATGCACAGCAGATGCAGGCGCTGACAGGCAGCCCGCATTACACATCTGGTCTGTTTGCGCCCGGGACGGTGATGATCCAGCCTGCAGCCTATGTGCGGGCTCTCTCAACGCATCTGGCTGGGCGGATCGGTGTTTATGAAAACTCTGCCGTGACCGGGTTTCGCAAACAAGGCGGTGGCTGGTTGGTCGAGACCGAACAGGCGCGGGTTTCGACGGGGCGGATCGTGATGGCAACGAATGGTCACCTGGAAAGCTTTGGGTTTTACCAGCGGCGTCTGATGCACATCTGCCTCTACGCGTCGATAACGGAACCGCTGACACCAGATCAGATCGCCACGCTGGGCGGACAGCCACGCTGGTCGGTAACGCCAGCGGATCCGATGGGCACTTCGGTCCGGCGGGTTTCGGGCAGTTATGGGGATCGCATTCTGATCCGGACCTGTTCAAGCTTTCATCCTGAAATCCACAGCGGCGACAGCCATTTGAAACGGGCAGGCGCGGTGCACGATCGTAAGTTTCAGGAGCGATTTCCCAACTTGCCGAATGTACAGATGCAGCACCGTTGGGCTGGGATGCTGTGCCTCAGCCGCAATGGCTCGGCCGCGTTTGGTGAGATCGAGCAGGGTGTATATGCCGCCTGCTGTCAAAACGGATTGGGTATAGCGCGAGGAACACTGCAAGGAATGGGCGTGGCAGAGCTTGTGCAGGGGAAAGACTCCCAGATTGCAGATCATTTTCTGGCGCAACCGATGCCACCGCGTTTGCCACCCGAGCCCTTCGCTTCGGTTGGGGCCAATGCGTATCTGCGCTGGAAAGAGTGGCGATCAGGGGCGGAATAGCTTGCAGGCTGGTCAGGGCAGGCTGAGCTTTGCCATCCGTCCGCCATCGATCGTGTAAATTTGACCGGTGACAAAACCCGCTTCCTCGGCTGCCAAGAACGCGACCAGTGCGGCGACTTCTTTCGGGTCGCCGGTACGGCCTACGGGATGAATGCGGGCGATATCCCGGCGGAATGCGCCGGGGTCGTTCATGCTCTCGATGAAATCGATGTTGAGGTCTGTGTCGATCCAGCCCGGTGCCACTGCATTGCAGCGAATGCCTTCTGCTCCGTGATCCACGGCAACCGCGCGGGTCAGCCCATGCAGCCCGGCCTTAGAGGCGCAGTAGGCGGCGTGGCCGGGGTTGCTGCCCAACCCCTCGACCGAGCCGATATTGACGATGCTGCCCTTGGTTTTGCGCAGATGTGGCAGTGCAGCCTGGATCAGCAGGAACGGGGCGGTCAGGTTGACCATGAGGTTGCGTTGCCAATCTTCAAGCGGCATGTCGTTGACGGAAGCCTCCTGCATCATGCCTGCATTGTTGATCAGTACGTCCAGCTGGCCCGCGCTGTCCACAACCTGCTTGATGATCTGCGCCGGGCTTTCCGGGTTGGCAAAATCCGCTGGGATAGAGGGGAACTCATCATCTTTACCGCGCTGCGCAGTGTAGACATTTGCCCCTTCTTCGCGCAGCCGCCGGGCGATGGCTTGTCCGATGCCACTGCGGCCACCGGTCACGAGCGCTGTTTTTCCTGCAAATCTTTTCATTGCACCGGCTTGCCCCCATTCACTTCGACCAGAGCACCACACATGTAGCGCGCCGAATCCGAGGCGAGAAAAAGGATCACTTCGGCTATATCTTCGGGTTCGGCGATACGCCCTAAAGGCACCGACTTCCCAAGCTCGGCAATCGCCGTATCAGGATCGAACCCACGTTTGGCAAAGCCCGAACGCAGCATCGGTGTGTTCACCTCGTTCGGGCAAACGGCGTTGATGCGGATGCCCTGATGGGCGTGATCGTGCCCCATGCATTGGGTGAGGCTGGCAATGGCCGCTTTGGTCATGCAGTACACCGCATGATCCGGGCCAGGTCGAAGGCCCCAGCACGAGGCAGTGTTCACAATAGCACCGCCACCCGCCGCCATGATTGGAATCGCAGCGCGGCAGATACGGAAAGGGGCCTCGACATTCACTCCGATGGACAGGGCCCAATCCTCATCGGATGTTTCAGTCACCGGGCCGCGGGTGATCACGCCTGCATTGTTGATCACGATATCAAGACCATCCAGCGCCTGATGCGCGGCCAAGGCCAGCCCGTCGCAATAGTCGGGATCGCGCAGATCGCCGGGCAGATGCGCCTCGGCTTCAAGGCTGCCCACATCGCGGTCAGCAACAGCCACACGCGCGCCTTCGGCCCGCAGCTGGCTGACGATGGCGGCCCCGATCCCGCCCGACGCCCCTGTGACGAGTGCGGTTTTTTCAGCGAACCTCATTCGTGTACCTCCCCGGGATTTAGTAGGACTGGTTCAGCTCATCCGCAGCCGGTATTTCACGCTCGCGCCGGGCGATGTAATCCAGCAGCTCTTCGTTCTTGGCGATATCGAGCGTTGGTTCCTGATACTCGGCCAGCAGCTTGCGGGCGTGTTTGAGCGCGCGTTCGGTGATTTCAACACAACCCTCAGCCTGCCATTGTTCGATCGAGTTGTTGTCGAACATATCCGGCATGAAGAATGCGCTCTGGAAATTGTCCTGCGTATGCGGATGCCCAAGGTAATGCCCGCCCGGACCGATATCACCGACTGCCGAAACGGCCTGATCGAAATCGCCCCATTTCGGGCCCTCGGCCATGCGATAGGCCATGGCGCATTGTTCCGCGTCAACGATGAACTTGGCGGTCGAGCAGTGCATCCCGGCCTCGTTCCAGCCCGCCGAGTGCCAGATGTAGTTCGCACCAGCATGGATGACCGCCTGCAAGGTAGTGGCAGATTCATAGCCTGCCTGCGCGTCGAACGTCTTGGCTCCGCCCAGAGTGTTTGAGGTACGCCAAGGCACTTCGTAGTGCCGCGCCATCTGGCCGATCATAAAATTCATCAGGCTGATCTCGGGCGTGCCTGCCATCGGCGCTCCGGATTTCATCGAAACGGTCGACAGGTAGTGCCCGTAGATTGCGGGCGCGCCCTTGCGGATCACCTGCGTATAGGCCAGCGCGCTGAGCGCCTCGGCATTCAGTTGCGCCACGGTCGCCGGAACGCTGGCGGGCGTATTGGCCCCGCCCAGAACGAAGGGCGAGCACAACACCGGCTGCTTTCGGCGACAGAAGGCACGCATCGCGCCCAGCATGGTTTCATCCCAAACCAGCGGCGAATTGCCGTTGCAATTACCAGTGGTGACCGGGTGATCTTCAAGGAAATCCTCGCCGAACAGGATGGCACACATCTCCATGACATCTTCGGCATTCTTGGGGCTGGTGGTCATGCCCATGAAGGTTTTGTCAGAGTGCTTCATTGACGAATAGGTAATCCGCAGATGCCGCTGACTGATCGGGTGATCATAGGGCTCCACGATGTGATGGGCCGAGGAATGCAGCGCGGGCAACATATGGCTGAGCTTGTGGAACATCGCCAGATCGTCCAGCGTCGGGTTGCGGCGCACATCTTCCAGATCGCGCAGGAACGGCGCGCCGGTCATTGGCACGAAGATCGAGTGTTTGCCGCCCAGCCGCACGTTCTTTTTCGGATCGCGCGCGTGGTAGGCGAAATCTGACGGAATGGTCGCGATCAGCTCACGCACCAGACCGCGATCCAGATAGACGAACTCGCCTTCTACCTTGGCACCAGCCTTCTTCCAGTCTTCCAGAGCGATGGGGTCACGGAACTGAACGCCTACGTTTTCCAGAATATCCATCGAGGCCGCATCAATGCGTTCTACCTGGGCGCCGTCCATAACCTCGCATAACGGAATGCCGCGGGTCAGGCCCGGCAGCATCTCGAAGTTTGGAGCGGTGCGCATGGCGCGCCGGGCAGAGCGCCCTCCGGTACGTGTGGCTGTGGCAGTTCTGGTCATATGGTGCCTCCTTCCGGTTCAGAGTGGAACGGAAAGGGTGAGGTCCACATGCAGGAATGCGAAAGACTGTTGCGAAATGCGACGTTGGGGTTTCGTCAAATAAACGGCAACTCGAAGGAGGTTCACTAAAGCATCTCAAACGCATCTTTGTGGGAGTTTGTGTTTAACATCACGCAATGGCAGCGAAGCAGACGATGGGGCCAAAGAATTGCGGCCAAAAGTGACTAGTCCGCCCGCAGACTGTATTCTGATTAATGTATCGGCACCATTCGAGACGGGCTTAATCCATGTGGGAGCGGGGCATTAGGAACTCTCAGCAACCAAATCTGATCGTAAGGAGCGTGGCAAAAGCTGCCCTGTCTGTGCGGGTAAAACTGCTGATGGCGTTTTTGGGTATCACCTTGTTGCTTTTGGGATTGGCTCTTTTTGCGGTGTCGGCCTTGCAGCAATCGAACAGGCGTGTCGATGCGATGATCCATGATCAGGAGAGGATTGCATATTTCAACGAAATCCATTTGGCGCTGAGCGAGTTGAACCTGATGAACTTGTCCTTGGTCATCGATCAGACGCCCGGGGACGACTCGGACGAAATTTTTGCATTTTCAACCGGCAATTTCATCGGTCAGATCGAGAACCTGCAACATCACATTGCGCAAGGGATACGTCGATTCCTGCAGGCGGGCAGCAAAGAGTTCCAAACCATTGATGAAATCCGCGCAGATTTGGGCGACATCAAAACCAAGGCCGCCGCCATGGTGCGGTTTCGAAGAGACGGAGACATGCAGAATCTCGCCGAATTGGGATTGGATCAGATTTTTCGCCAAGTTCGTTCACTGCAAAGCGATGCGTATAATCTTGTGCAGGGCGCCGAAGCAGAGATGCGTGACCGGGCAAATAGGAATGCCGAAGTTTACCAATCGACGCGCAAAATGGTCGTGGCGGCGGCAACAATTGCAATGGGGGCAGCCCTTTTTCTTGGCTACGCAATCTCTTCGTCACTGATCTGGCCAATGCGCCGAATTGGCCAAACACTTAGCGTTGTCGCCGAAGGAGATTTCGCGGCGCGAGTTGATGTCCCCAATCGCGACGAGCTTGGCAAATTGGCAAACGACGTGAATGCAACAAGTGCGCGGCTGGGTGATCTTTATGAACAGGTAGAGACCCAGCGAGCCGAACTGGAAGCCGAATACGACCGGTCGGAAAAGTTGCTTTACAATCTGCTGCCAGAAGACATTGCGGTAAGATTGAAGCTTGAGCCAGACCAGACTATCGCTGACAGTTTGCCCAAGGTTGCAATACTATTCGCTGATATCGTGGATTTCACGCCACGGGCATCGAAACTGCCACCGGAAGATGTAGTCGGGTTTCTGAACAAGATCTTTCGTCTATTTGATGAATTGGCCGACAAACACGGATTGGAAAAGATCAAGACAATTGGTGATGCCTATATGGTCGCGGCAGGTATGCCGTCTCCGGTCGGCGACCCGGTGCATCGTGTCGCCGAGATGGCTCTGGACGTGCAGCGGTCGGTTGCGGAAATGTCACCTGATTTTCCGGATGGGCTTCAAGTAAGAATCGGACTTCACGCAGGGCCTGCTGTCGCCGGTGTCATTGGAAACCAGAAGTTGTTCTATGATGTTTGGGGGGAAACGGTGAACACCGCCAGCCGGATGGAGAGCCACGGTGAACCGGGGAGGATCCAGGTAACGGGTGCCGCAAAAGAGGAACTTGAAGCGGACTACGACTTCGAACCCCGAGGCGTGGTGGAGATAAAGGGATTGGGTGCTGTGAAAACGTGGTTCCTGATCGGTTCTAAAACCAAAAGCTGACCACTACGTCTCGACCTAATTAATCTGCCACTTCTACCTCAATGGACGGCCACCCGGCGGCGACCGCCCAATTTGGCTCAGCCCAACTGAACCAGCGCGTGGCGTTTCTTGCCCGCGCTGAGTTTGATGGGCGAGGACAGTGCGCCTGCGTCGATCATCAGGCCCGCGTCGGTCAGCGGAGCATCGTCTAGCTTGGCACCGTTTTCGGCGATCAGGCGCTTGGCTTCTTTGCCCGATTTGGCGAGGCCGGATTTGACGATCAGCTGGACGATGGACATGCCGTCACCCAGCTCTAATGCGCTGAGGGTCAGGGTCGGGAGGTCTCCGCCAACGCCGCCCTTTTCGAACACCTCGCGCGCGGTCGCCTCGGCGGTTGCAGCGGCTTCTGCACCGTGCAGCAGAGTTGTGACTTCGTTGGCGAGGCGGATTTTGGCCTCGTTGATCTCGGACCCTTGCATCGCGGCCATGCGGTCGCATTCGTCCACCGGAAGCTCGGTGAAGATTTTCAGGAACCGTCCCACATCGGCGTCGGTCGTGTTGCGCCAGAACTGCCAGAACTCATAGGCGCTCAGCATGTCGCCGTTCAACCAAACCGCACCGCCCTGTGATTTGCCCATCTTGCGGCCATCGCTGGTGGTCAGCAGGGGGGTCGTGAGGCCATAGATCTCGTGATCCAGCACCCGGCGGGTTAGGTCGATGCCGTTGACGATGTTGCCCCACTGGTCAGAGCCGCCCATCTGCAGAACGCAGTTATACCGGCGGTTCAGTTCGAGGAAGTCATAAGCCTGCAGGATCATGTAGTTGAATTCGAGAAAGCTCAGCGACTGTTCACGATCCAACCGCGATTTCACCGATTCAAAGCTGAGCATCCGGTTGACCGAGAAATGCCGCCCAATATCGCGCAGGAAATCGAGGTAGTTCAGGCTATCCAGCCATTCGGCATTGTTCAGCATCAGCGCGCCGGTCTCGCTGTCATCGTAAGACAGGTATTTCGAGAACACCTGCTTCATGCCTGCGATATTGGCGTCGATCTGTTCAGGGCCCAGCAGGGGGCGTTCATCCGAACGGAACGAGGGATCGCCCACCTTGGTGGTGCCGCCGCCCATCAGGGTAATTGGCTTGTGGCCGGTTTTCTGCAACCAGCGCAGCACCATAATGTTCATCAGGTGACCTACATGCAGCGACTGTGCGGTGGCGTCATAGCCGATATAAGCCGTCTGCACCCCAGAGATCAGCGCGTCGTCAAGGCCCTGATAATCGGTGCAGTCGGCGAGAAAGCCGCGCTCGATCATCGTGGCGATGAAATCCGATTTGGGGTGGTAGGTCATGACGCTCAACAGGCCTTGTGTTCTGGCCCTCTCTGCAAGGGCTGGTGTAAGTCATAGGTCAGTAATTTCAAAACCAGACCCGCTTGGTCGCACGACGGAAGGTACATTCATGCGACTGGCCTTCTAATTCCCTAAGTCTCGCGGAATGTCCAGTCATTGGCGAGCAAGTGCAGTCCGCACTGAAAGAATCTTGCGGATAAGCTTTCTGAGGGAAACGCGAAGAAATAACGCATAGCGAAACACAGAATATCGCGTCAGTCTTTGAAGCGTACCAAGTCCTGCCGGATAACCTCTGGTTCTAGCGTGCAGTGTGTCTGGACAGAAGCGGCTTTTCATTCTTGATGTGGCGTTCAATCAGTTGCTTTTGCAGCTTCCCGGATGGGATCGGGCAGGCGGGCTTGGGGGCAAATTCCAGTTCTGCTATCTCGGGGAATATGCTCAGGATTTCTGTTCGTGCTTCTGGACTGATGGCCTTGAGCACTTCCGGTCCGGTAAACAGGCTTTCCGATGGTGCGCCTTCGGCATAGACTACCTCGTGCTGTCCAAAAAGAAGGTGAAAATACTCGACGCTCTGGGCATCCTGATCGATGAAAATACCGGGCAGCGAAGTCAGATTGACGGCGGGTACCAGAACTTCGGAAGTCCTGAACATACGTTCGACAATCTTTGAAGACACCAGCATCCGGTGCTGCCGGGACACCACAAGATCACGCTGAGGCAAGCCCAGACCTAACGCTCCGGCGCTGATACGAACCGGGCGCAGTTTGGGGTTTGCAGCCAGTTCCGGGGCAGATATCGTACGGCGAAACACCCGCAGCAGGGTGGCAAATCCGGGCCCATCACCTGTGGGATCAAACACTTCGACGTCATCGCTGGCTTTCAGATCCTCGACCGCCTTATGACCACCCCTTACCCGAATATTCGTGCCACTGGTGAAACAGGGAACAAAGTCGTCAACGGGCAGATTAACGACTGGACTGGCGAAGGCACCGTCACCCAGCGCCGTGATCGTCAGTGTTGTGTTGAGCGGGGGGACATCCCCCAAAAAGCCGATGAAGAATCCTTGCTCGGCTCCGCCGCCAAACGCGCCGTTGCCGCTGGAATCATAGTCGAAAACGCCAATCGTGTAGGTATTGGTGCCATCCGTGACTATGTAATTGTAGTCCCAGGCAATTGCATTCCCCAGATAGGTTTGCGTGGGATCGTCTGGGAATTCGTTGTTTACACCGTCTCCTTCGATGGTGTTGGGGTCAACACCATCAGTAATTTCGATCGTATTGTACGCGGAGATCTGAAATGTCGTTCCAACGCCGCCGAATTGGGCCTGGTTCGTGGTCAGAGTCGTGTCCGTCCGAAATGCACCGTATATGTTTGGCATAAACCCTGTTCAGGCCAATTCACTGCCGCTTTTTACTAAGCGGTATGAACCTACTCACCCGTCCTCAATTTGTTGTCTGTGCTTTGCTGCATATTAGTATCTCATCTATAAGCATTGGTGCAACATTTGCGATTATCCAGGGTTTTGAGCCTGCGCTTTTATTGCACTGAACATCCCAAAGTACCGGCCATTATTCAGTCGCTTTGTTTCAATGAAAATCTGATGAAGCTGAGCTATATGGAATGATCGTAGGTGCTTCAGACCAAGTGGAACACTGAAACCGGCGACGGGCATTCTTGGGAGAGCTTGGCACCTGCTGTAGCGATCTGCGAACATGTGGTAATGGACTTTGTACAGCTCTTTCATGAGCACTCGGAACTGCGCTGCGTTTGGGAACGCCTTGTCGCCTTCATTCGCGGTCTCGTACCTTTCGGAACTCTGTAGCGGCGCACGGTACAGGCGGGGGAAGAGGCAAGGAAAAGGCACCTTTTCCAAGAAAAATGAAGCTCGCGCATGATGTGTCTTGCCTTGGCTTTGCATTACCGTGCAGGTTGTGCTCAGAACCCGGCGAAACGGGTGGAGAGACGCAATACGAGGTCGGCGTGGGCAGGGTCATCAGCAAATCGGGGGCGATCAGAGCGTTGGGGGCCATGTCGGGCACATCGCTGGACGGTGTGGACGCTGCGGTCGTTGAAACCGATGGGCAGCAGATATTCGGCTTTGGTCCCAGCGGGTATCGCGCTTATTCCGAAGAAGAGCGTGCCTCACTGCGCGCGGCGCTGGGGCTTTGGCATGGACCAAAGGTTGATATTTCGGCTGAATTGGTGACCCGGGCACATGCCGAGGTTCTTTCAGAGTTCGAAGAGGTCGACCTGATCGGCTTCCACGGTCAGACATTGGCACATGAGCCGCGTGGGCGTGGCACGTTGCAGGTGGGTGACGGGTTGGGTCTGTCGCAGGCTTTGGGGCTGCCGGTGGTCTGGGATTTTCGCAGCGATGATGTGGCGCTGGGCGGAGAGGGTGCGCCTCTGGCCCCGTTCTTTCATTTCGCCTGCGCCAAATGGATCGGGGCGGAAGAGCCGCTGTGTTTCCTCAATCTGGGCGGTGTTGGGAACCTGACCTATGTTGACCCGTCTTTTGACGGGCCAGAAGCGCCAGGGGCGTTGCTGGCTTTCGACACCGGACCTGCCAACGCGCCGGTTGACGATCTGATGCAGGCGCGCTTGGGGTTGCCGATGGATCGGGACGGCGCGCTGGCCCGAGAGGGTACGGTCGAGACCGGCGCACTGGAGCTGTTTCTGGCCGAGCCCTATTTCAACCGAATGCCGCCCAAATCGCTGGACCGGAATGATTTCTCGGAAATGATCGGTCTTGTGACCGAGCTGAGCGATGCGGATGCGGTGGCCACGTTGACCGGGATGAGCGCTGCGGGTGTGCTGCAGGGGATGGAGCATTGTCCCAAGCCGCCTGTGCGCATGCTGGTTACCGGTGGCGGACGTCACAACCCAGTGCTGATGGAAATGCTGCGCGTGTCGCTGGATTGCCCGGTCGAGCCGGTTGAGGCGGTTGGGCTGGATGGCGATATGCTGGAGGCGCAGGCCTTTGCCTATCTCGCCGTGCGTGTGGCGCGGGGATTGCCGACCTCATGCCCGGGTACCACCGGGGTAAGTGCGCTGGTCGGGGGCGGTGTCGTGTCGTCTCCGGCGAGGGGTGTCGTGGTGAGCGGGTAGGGGGCTCTGCCCCCGTCGCTGCGCGACTCCCCCGAGGTATTTTTGGCCAGATGAAGGGACGGATCTAGCGATTTAGGGCGCGGGCGTAATCCAGGGTGAATTCGGTGTAGCCGTCCGAGGTGGATTGCAGGTGTGCCTGGGTCCAGCGGTGGAAGGCTGGAAGGTGGTGGAAAGGCACGTTTGGAAAGGCGTGGTGTTCCGCGTGGTAGGGCATGTTCCAGGCCAGAAATCGGATCATTCGATTGGTAAAGGTGGTACGGGAGTTTTCGAGCATATTTGCCACCGGCGGGCAGAGGCCGTGTTCGGCGAGCAGGTATAGGCGCAGGAAAGGCTGGCCGATAAGGGCGGGCAGAAGCCAGAGCCAGAACAACAAGGGGCTGAAGAACAGGCTGAGTGCGGCCAGGGCATATAGTGTGGATAATATTCGGGCTTCGGTTCGTATGGCGCGGTGCTGGCGGGTTGGCAGGTAAGCGGCGTCAATCCTGCCGCGCGCGTTGTCGGTCAACACACAGGCCATACCCGTCCAATATGGCCAGCCGCTGAGATAGATCGCAAGGCTGCGCCAGTTTTCGGGGCGGGGTTTGCCGCCAAGTTCCGGGTCTTTGGTCGGGTGGTTTGTCCATTTGTGATGGGCAAGGTGAAAGTAGCGAAACCATGTGAACGGCAGGCAGATGGGAATTGAGACAAGGTGCCCAACCGCTTCGTTGATCCAAGGGGTTTTGAACGGCGTCTTGTGGGTGCATTCGTGGCTGAGCGTAAAGAGGAAAACCAGCAATAGGCCTTGCGGCAGGAGCAATAGTGGCCAGAGGGGAACCTGTAGGATGATACCGGTGCTGGTTGCTGTCAAAGCGCCGAAATAGATCGCTAGATGTCTGAGACCTGCCGTGTCTGACCGCTGTTGCAGCCTGTCCTTGGTCTCGGGCGGGATCGCGGCGATCAGGGCGCGGTGGTCCATGGAATTACACTCCTGGAATGTCAAAACCGGGTGGCGCGAGCTCAAACCCGTCAAATTCAAATCCCGGTGAAACAGTGCAACTGACTAGCGTGTAGTCTCCACTGCTGCGCGCCGCCTGCCAATGGCCCTTGGGTACAATAAGCTGCGGTGCGCCTTGGGTCAGATCAGGTGTGAGGGTGTGGTCTTTGGCAGGGCCTGTATCGGAGGCGCTGAGCGAGAGGATCAGCGGAGCGCCGGAATGGTAGAGCCAGATCTCGGTCGCATCTACCTTGTGCCAGTGGCTGCGCTCACCCTTTGCCAGTAGGAAGTAGATGCAAGTGCCGGTGGCACGGCCGGGATTGTCGGCACGCCAGGTCTCTTTGAACCAGCCGCCTTCGGGGTGCTGCTGCAGGTTCAGGTGTTGGATGATGTCTTGCGCGGTCATGGAAGCCTCGGGTCTGTTTGTGGGATTATGCACGCACGCGCACGATCTGCTATGGCAATTGTGTATGCAGAGCATATGTTTGCCGCATGACTTTGACGATCCCGTTTGACAACAGCTATGTTCGCCTGCCGGACACCTTCTTTGCGCGGCAGGGGCCCGTGCCTGTGCGTGCACCAAAGCTTGTTGCCTTCAACAGTGATCTGGCGCGACTGTTGCGGATTGCGCCGGGCGACGTTGAAGAGATGGCGCAGGCTTTTGCGGGCAATACTGTGCCCGAAGGGGCCGAGCCGCTGGCGCAGTTATATTCCGGGCATCAGTTTGGCACCTATAACCCTCAGCTAGGAGATGGGCGCGCGGTTTTGTTAGGTGAGACGGTCGGATCCGACGGGATTCGGCGGGATATTCAATTGAAGGGCTCAGGGCAGACACCTTTCTCGCGCCAGGGAGATGGACGTGCCTGGCTGGGGCCGGTTTTGCGCGAATATGTGGTTTCCGAGGCGATGCATGCGCTGGGCATTCCCACCACGCGCGCCTTGGCAGCGGTTGAAACCGGAGAGATCGTGCTGCGCGAGGGTCCGATGCCCGGGGCGGTACTGACACGTGTGGCGCAGAGCCATTTGCGGGTAGGCACGTTTCAGGTGTTTGCAGCGCGAGGGCAGTTAGAGAGCCTGCAACGGCTAACTGAATATGCCATTCAGCGCCACTATCCTGAGGCGGACGGGGCTATGGGTTTGTTGCGCGCGGTTCGGGATGCGCAGGCCGGGTTGATCGCCCGATGGATGAGCGTGGGTTTCATTCACGGGGTCATGAATACTGACAATAGCTCGATCTCCGGCGAGACGATCGACTACGGCCCATGTGCGTTCATGGACAGCTATCACCCGAATACAGTCTATAGCTCGATCGACCGGATGGGGCGGTATGCCTACTCGAACCAGCCTGAGATTGCGGTTTGGAATCTGGCGCAGCTGGCAACGGCCCTAATTCAGCAGTTTGAGGACAAGGACGCAGCTGTCGAAGAGGCCACCGAAATTGTCCATGCCATGCCTGCGTTGATGCAGGCACATTGGCTGGAACGTTTCAGGGCCAAGATCGGATTGGTTCGGGCAGAGGAGGGGGATCTTGAAATGATCTCGGACCTGTTGACGCGGATGGCGCAGAATCAGGCGGATTTCACAAACACGTTCCGCGCGCTGGGCAGCGACCGCGCGCGAGACCAGTTTACCGACCCGGCGGCTTTTGACGAATGGGCAAAGGGGTGGCAGGAACGCTTGGCGCGTGAGGATGCGCCTTCGGACGTGATGGATGTGGCCAATCCGGCCTTCATTCCACGCAATCATCGGGTGGAGCAGATGATTCAGGCTGCGGTGCAGGGCGATTACGCACCGTTCAATCGGCTGAATGAAGTGCTGTCACGGCCGTATGAGGATCAACCAGAATCAGCTGACCTGATGCGCCCTCCGGCGAAGAACGAGGTCGTACACGCGACATTCTGCGGTACGTAACAAAGAGACGGTTTCTTATGAAGAAACCGAGCCTTAAACTTTTGAAGTTTCAGGTTTCGAGGCTATCGGGGCGTGTCTGCAAAGGGTTCGGCGATCACCTGACACGCATCTTCATAGACAACGTAGCCGATCCGGTCTGATCGCAGAGTATCGATCTGATATCCGTTTTCTTTGAGCAGTGCGACCATCTCATACGACTTGCCCAAAACCTCATTGGCTTCGGGTTTGAACCAGCTGAGGCCTTTGGTGTTGCGCTGAAAGGCGCCTTTAGATTTTGTCCTGTTGAAACGATAGGGGATTTCAAGGTTTTCCCGGAACCAAGCCAGCAGCGCCTCAATTCGATCGAATGTGTATTTATCCAGAGCGGTGGTGTCGCGCAGGTCGTAGGCCGCGCAGAAGAACCCCTGACGCGCGTCCATATCTTCTATCTTGATCGGGTGGACAAACCTTATGAACATGATCGTGAAGGTGGCCGAGAGGCTGCGCGGGCTCAAGGCCGTTTTGCACAAATGTTAGCGGAGCAAGCGGCGCGTTGCCATTCAGCGCTGGGTTCGGCTTGCACTTGTCCGACCAGTTGGCGATCTTGGGTTAAATCAGTTTAAGTGTGCCGATGACCTACCGCTCGACCCTGCGCCTTGCCAGTTACAACATTCAGAAATGCGTGGGACTCGATTTCCGGCGGCAGCCGCAGCGGATATTGCAGGTCATCGAAAGCATGCAGGCCGATATCGTTGTTTTGCAGGAGGCGGACAAACGATTGCCGCCCCGTCCTGCCGCTTTGCCACATTTCATGCTGGATGAGGCCGGGTGGCAGATCGTGGACTTGGGCGGTGCCGGTAGTCTTGGTTGGCATGGCAACGCGGTGATCTGGCGTGGGGACGCCATTCAGGTGCGTCAGGCAGGTCATCATGATTTGCCGGGTCTGGAGCCCCGCGGCGCCGTGCGGGTCGAGTTTGATACGCAGATCGGGCCTTTACGGGTGATGGGCATGCATCTTGGGCTTTTGCCGGCGTCGCGACGCCAACAGATCAGTCATATCCGTCGATGTGATTCTGATCTGGAACACATGCCCACCGTCTGGGCCGGGGATTTCAACGAATGGTCACGCCAGCCTGTTCTAGATCATTTGGCCCCGGACATGCGGTTTCTTCCTCCGGTTCCAAGCTTCCCGGCCGCGCAGCCATTGGGGGCACTGGACAGAATCGCGGTGGGGCAGGGGCTTGAGGCTGCACTGCACGGGGTGCATGATGCGCGGCCCGCGCATATCGCCTCGGATCATTTACCCGTCTGGGCCGATCTGCGACGCATCGCCTGACCGCAAAATCGTCTGTGGCGCAGGGCGCGTAGACATATTAAGACAGAACACCGAACAGTTCCGGGGGTCACCATGTCCGACACGATTATCGCCCGTTGCGAAGCCAAGGGCCTGCGCATGACCGGCCAGCGGCGGACCATTGCACAGGTCTTGCAGCAAAGCGAAGATCACCCGGATGTAGAAGAGCTTTATGCCCGTGCTTCAGCCGAAGATGCGGGAATTTCGATCGCGACAGTCTATCGTACCGTGAAGTTGTTCGAAGAGGCCGGGATACTTGAGCGGCTCGAGTTCGGCGACGGGCGCGCGCGATACGAAGATGCAGAGCGTGATCACCACGACCACCTGATCGACATGCAGTCAGGCGAGGTGATCGAGTTTGTCGACCCTGAGATAGAAGCGCTGCAAGAAAAGATTGC
The DNA here is from genome assembly GCF_056532525.1 of Ruegeria sp. I3. Lineage (NCBI taxonomy): Bacteria > Pseudomonadati > Pseudomonadota > Alphaproteobacteria > Rhodobacterales > Roseobacteraceae > Ruegeria > Ruegeria sp. I3. Next base: position 353,735 of record NZ_JBQFNI010000002.1, read on the forward strand.
GGCCAAGCTTGGCTACAGGCTGAAAGGCCATCGCCTTGAATTGTACGGCGTACCGTTAGAAAAAGACTGACACATCACGAAAATCGATCGGTCGGTGAACGCGATTTCATCGAACATGTCGTAATACTGCTTGCGACGTCGCAAAGGTTGCGGTTTTGCTGCCGGAAAGGTCCGCCTGTCAGCGGCCTGTTCCAATGGAAACGCGCATGAACAACGTAAACGGCATTTTGCTGATCATCGGCTCGATGGCGGCCTTCGCGCTTGAGGACATGTTCATCAAGCATCTCTCGGTCAGTGTGTCGACCGGGCAGATCATGATCGCATTGGGTCTGATTTGCGGGGCTGTGTTCACGCTTATGTCTATGGCAACACGCAAACGCATCTTCGACCCGGTCGCGTGGCAACCTTTGCCGCTGATCCGTGCCGGGACCGAAGCCTTTGGTGCGCTCAGCTTCGTGACCGCGCTGTCACTTGTTGATCTGTCGACTGTGGCGGCGGTTTTTCAGGCGATGCCTCTATTTGTCACGATGGGGGCAGCACTGTTTCTGGGCGAGCAGGTCGGTTGGCGTCGTTGGAGCGCCATCGGCATCGGCTTTGTCGGCGTCTTGATGATCATCCGCCCCGGGTTCGAGGGATTCCAGCCGGAATCATTGTTTGTTTTGGTCTCGGTCGTTGCAATTGCCGCGCGCGATCTGATCACGCGTAGGTTGGATGTTCGTGTGGCCTCGTCGGTCGTCGCATTGCAGGCCTATATCGGAGTGGCGCTGGCTGGTGCGGCCCTTATGGTGTTCACAGCACAGCCAGTTGTGCCGCTGCAAGCTGCGCAGATCGGGCCTTATCTGGGTGCCATCGGGTTCGGCGTATTGGGCTATTACGGTATCGTAACCGCGATGCGGATTGGCGAAGCTTCAGCGCTGACGCCATTTCGGTATACTCGGTTGGTGTTCTCGATCACGGCCGGGATGCTGATGTTTGGCGAACGCCCCGACAGCATGACGTTGGCCGGTGCCGGTCTGATTATCGGATCAGGTCTGTATACTTTCATTCGAGAACGCCAGCTGGCGCGGGCATTGGCAGTGGCCTAAGCGCCCGCGACCTGTTGGCGCAAACAGCAAACTGTTAGCCCTAAAGGCTGAAAAATATAAGTGTTAGCGATAACGGAAACGGTTTACTTTTCGCCGCGTGCTGGTATGAGGCATGCAACCGTTGGCATCATTGGGACCCGTATCATGAGCACGATCATCGACATCCACGCACGCGAAATACTGGACAGCCGGGGCAACCCGACGGTCGAAGTGGACGTGATTCTGGAAGACGGCACCATGGGCCGCGCCGCTGTGCCTTCAGGGGCGTCGACCGGCGCCTACGAGGCGGTGGAAAAGCGCGATGGTGACAAATCTCGTTACATGGGCAAGGGCGTGCTGGAAGCGGTTGCTGCCGTTAACGGTGAGATCGCCGAAGAACTGGCGGGCTTTGACGCGACCGAGCAGGTGGCCATCGATCAGGCGATGATTGAACTCGACGGGACCGAGAACAAGGGCCGTCTGGGCGCGAACGCTATCCTGGGTGTCTCGCTGGCGACGGCCAAGGCGGCGGCGGATTTCACCACGCAGCCTCTGTATCGCTATGTTGGCGGTACTTCGGCGCGCGTGCTGCCGGTGCCGATGATGAACATCATCAATGGCGGCGAACACGCCGACAACCCGATCGACATTCAGGAATTCATGATCATGCCGACCTCGGCCGCGAATATCCGCGAAGCCGTGCGCATGGGGTCGGAGGTGTTCCATACGCTCAAGCGCGAACTGTCGGCTGCCGGACTGGCCACCGGAGTGGGGGACGAAGGTGGTTTTGCCCCTAACATCGCTTCGACCCGTGAGGCACTGGATTTCATCCTGCAGGCGGTCGAAAAAGCGGGCTACAAACCCGGCGAGGAGATCCATCTGGCGCTGGACTGCGCCGCCACGGAATACTACCGCGACGGAAAATATGTTCTGTCGGGTGAAAACATCTCGCTGACCTCAGAGGAAAACGCTGAGTATCTGGCGACCTTGGTCAAAGATTACCCAATTATCTCGATCGAAGACGGCATGTCCGAGGACGATTGGGATGGCTGGAAAGCGCTAACTGATGCCATCGGCAACGAAGTACAACTGGTCGGCGACGACCTGTTCGTAACCAACCCAGAGCGTCTGGCAGAGGGGATCGATCGTGGCTGTGCTAACTCGATGCTGGTCAAGGTGAACCAGATTGGATCACTGACCGAAACTCTGCGCGCCGTCGATATGGCCCACCGTGCACGGTATACCAACGTGATGTCGCATCGCTCGGGCGAGACCGAAGATGCCACCATTGCCGATTTGGCTGTGGCGACCAACTGCGGGCAGATCAAAACCGGCTCGTTGGCGCGGTCGGACCGGTTGGCCAAATACAACCAGCTGATCCGCATCGAGGAATCACTGGGTGAGGTCGCAGAATACGCCGGCGCGTCGATCCTAAAGCGCTGAGTTTGACGTACTTGGTAAAACCAGATCAGGCCCCGGCAGAACGCCGGGGCCATTTTTTTCTTTGCGTCATTACTGATCCGTCTAAGCTGGGCATCGAAGGCCAACATGGGAGAGGGCGATTTATGACAACATTCAAACGCATCGTTGGCGCTGGGGCGCTATTGATCCTGCCTCAGCTTGCAGGGGCTGATCGTCCGCCTCAGGCAGTGTGCCAGAAAATGGTGGAAGGCGATCCCAGCGGGCAGGTCACGATGGAGGAATGCCTGTGCACCTATAACGTCGCCAACACGGTTTTGGACGATGACATCAAAGAATTATTGTTCGAGTCCTGGTACACAGGTGAGAACATAACTGAACAGTTGAATGCGCTGCCCAAACCCAAACGCGTGCCCCGGCAGTTCAAGACCATGGAGCAGACGTTCAATAAGAACTGCCGCTGATCGTTAAGCTAAACAAACATAAATGTCGTTATGTGTGAACTTGTTCCTATTGCGGCGCTGTGACTCCCGATAGTCTGCAAACATTGCAGAAAGGGGGACGATATGTCTGCTTCAAAGGTCTTTCTCGTAATTTCAATGCTTTGCGCGGGGATGCTGGCCGCATGTTCAGAGCCTGGGACCTATCCGATCACAGGGATGCAGGTTTCGCAGGATGATCCGGTGCAGGAAATGGCAAATCCGGCGGTAATCTTCCGGGGGGAATCGCGCTAAAGCGATTTGCTCATCAGCATGTAGCGATCGCGCGGTTTAAAACCTGACCGCAGATATAGTTTCTGCGCGGTTTCGTTGGTCCGATCGACCTCAAGATGCAGGGCGGTCAGACCGGCCTCGGCCAGCGCCTTGGGGAGATCATGCAGCACTTCGGTGGCGATACCGCGTCCGCGAACGGCGGGGCGGATGTAAATCTCATCCACAAAGGCATCCATGCCACCAAACTCGACCGACCAGCCGAAGGTGAGGATGACATAGCCCAGCGGCGCGCGGCCCGGACCGATCAGATATATGCACCCATGGGGTATTCCATCCAGCAGAGGGGCCAGCGCATTGCGACGTTTGTCGTCATCCTGCGCGATGCCGGATTCCGAGTGAAACGCTGCGACCAGCGCCATCAGTCGGTCCAGATCGTCGGGGCGGGCAAGGCGGAGTGCGGCGGTCATAGGCGGGCAAGTCTTTCTGTGAGAAGGTCGAAGAAACCTTGGGCATCCACGTCACCCATGAACATGGCGTTTGGTGCGCGATCAGTGACCCGCCACCAGTCGGCCACTGTCATACCCAACGTCAATTCTGATTGGGTTTCGATCTCAACATTGATGTGGCGGCCCGAGAACAGATCGGGCCGGATCAGATAGGCGGTGACGCAGGGGTCGTGCAGCGGTGCGCCCTCCGAACCGTATTTTTCCTTGTCGAAACGTTCGAAGAAATCGGTCATCTCTGCCACTGCATGACCAACCTTGCTGTCCAATGCCCGGAATGCATCGTTGCGATGGGGCGTGACAAGCGCATCATGTGTGACATCCAATGGCATTACGACGATATGAACGCCGGATTTAAACACAATATCAGCGGCTTCCGGGTCGACATAAATGTTGAATTCGGCTGCTGGTGTGATGTTTCCAACCTCAAAATACGCACCACCCATCAGCACGATTTCCTGCACCCGGTTGATGATGTCGGGCGCTTTCTGGAACGCTGTGGCGATGTTCGTCAGCGGCCCCAGAGGGCAGAGCGTCACCGTGCCGGGCTCATGTGCGCGTAGGGTATCGATGATAAAATCGACCGCGTGACCTTCGGCCAGAGGCATTTCAGGATCTGGCAAAACAGGGCCGTCGAGCCCTGTTTTACCATGCACATGCTCGGCGGTGACGAGCGGGCGTTTCAAGGGGCGATCGCATCCGGCGTAGACGGGGATTTCGGTGTGCCCCGCCAACTCGCAAACGATGCGGGCGTTTTTGGCGGTCAGCTCCAAAGGCACGTTTCCAGCGACGGCGGTGATACCCAGAACCTCGATCTCTTCGGGGCTGGCAAGCGCCAGAAGAATGGCGACGGCGTCGTCCTGTCCGGGATCGGTGTCGATTATGATCTTGCGGGGCATGGGGGTCTCCGGGGGCCGTGAAGGTCGGACACTCGCAAGTGTCGCGGGACTTGTCTAGCCGAATTACGTGCCTGCCGGAGCATCCACCGGCGGGAGTTTGCCGTTGGCGCGGTGTTCCTCGATTTTCACCTCGTCCCACAGCGCGTCCATTTCGGCCAGATCACTTTGCGAAGGCGTTTTTCCGCGTTCGGCCAGCCGGGCTTCGACCTTCTCAAAACGACGAGTAAACTTGGCGTTTGTGCGGCGCAGGGCGGCCTCGGGTTCGATGCCTAAGTGGCGGCCGAGGTTGACAATCACGAACAGCAGATCGCCGAATTCATCCTCAAGCGCGTCGGCATCCATGCTGTCGCGCGCCTCTTCCAGCTCAGCGGCTTCCTCGGTGATCTTGGCGAGCACATGGCTGGCGTCGGGCCAGTCGAACCCTACGCGCGCGGCACGTTTCTGCAGCTTATGTGCGCGTAGCAGGGCGGGCAGGTTGGCGGCGACACCGTCTAGTGCACCTTTTTGTTCTTTGCCCGCACGTTCGGCGGCTTTGATGGTTTCCCAGTCCTTTGTCTGTTGATCCGCCGACTTCTCGCGGGACTCATCACCGAAGACATGTGGGTGACGGGTAACCATCTTGTCCGACATGGTGCGCACCACGTCCTGAAAGGTAAAATGCCCAGCCTCTTCAGCCATTTGCGCATGGAAGACGGATTGGAACAGCAGGTCGCCAAGCTCTCCCTTCAATTCGTCATAAGCCTCGCGTTCGATGGCATCGGCGACTTCATAGGCTTCTTCGATCGTATAGGGCGCGATGGTCGAAAAATCCTGTTCGATATCCCACGGGCAGCCGGATTGAGGGTCGCGTAAGCGGCGCATGATTTCCAGCAAACGCTCGATACCTGCGTCCGTGTCGTGGATCAGAGGATTTTCGGCCATTGCGAACCCTTTCGTTCCGGTGTCAGATGCATCCATCCCGCAGTCAGGATCAGGAGTCCACCCCAGATGCCCGTCGTCAACCGAATTGCCGATTACGCCGCTGATATGGCCAAGTGGCGCCAGCACCTTCACACCATCCCCGAATTGGAATTCGAATGCTATGAGACCGCCGCCTTTGTGGCCGAGCGTCTGCGCGAGTTTGGGGTGGATGAACTGCATGAGGGAATCGCCAAGACCGGCATGGTGGCGATCATCAACGGGCAGGGGGACGGCCCGACCATTGGTCTGCGCGCCGACATGGATGCGCTGCCGATTACCGAGGAAACGGGCGTGGACTACGCCTCGAAGAACCCCGGTAAGATGCATGCCTGCGGTCATGACGGGCACACAACCATGCTGCTGGGTGCTGCGCGCTATCTGGCCGAAACGCGGAATTTTGCGGGCCGGGTTGCGCTGATCTTTCAGCCTGCCGAGGAAGAGGGCGGCGGCGCGGGCGTGATGGTTGAAGAAGGCATCATGGATCGGTTCAATATCTCTCAGGTCTATGGCATCCATAACACTCCGGGTCGGCCCGAAGGGCTGTTCGAAACCACGCCGGGGCCGCTGATGGCCGCAGTAGATACGTTTGAGATCCATATTCAGGGCGTGGGCGGCCACGGGGCAATGCCGCATGAGACGCGCGACCCAGTGATGGCAGCTTGCGGGATGGCGCAGGCGATCCAAACTATCGTCAGCCGCAACCACTATGCGCTGGACGATCTGGTGGTGTCGGTGACGCAGATACACACCGGAACAGTGAATAACGTGATACCTGATACCGCTTATCTGAACGGCACCGTTCGCACCTTTGATCCGGCCGTGCAAAGGATGGTCAAAGAGAGAATGGCGCAGATCGTGGCGGGGCAGGCGGCCTCGTACGGTGTTGAAGCCAAACTGGACTATCAGGAGGGTTATCCCGCCACTATCAACGACGCCGACAAGGCGGCATTCGCGGCTGAAGTGGCGCGGGATGTATCCGGCGCGGAACGCGTGAAAGATGATGCTGGGCGTGAGATGGGGGCAGAGGATTTTTCCTACATGCTGCAGGCCCGACCCGGTGCTTACCTGTTCATGGGGCAAGGAGATGGCGCGGGGCTGCACCATCCGAAATACAACTTCAATGACGACGTCGCGCCGATCGGAGCGTCCTTCTTCGCACGGATCGTCGAAAAGGCACAGCCGTTGGGCTGACAGGGAAAAGACATGGCACTGGAAGATGCAAAGAACCAGGTGGATGAGGCATTCACCAACCCCGATCTTAAGGGGCTGTCCTATGAAAACACCTTTGGCGGCGCGACTTCATTCCTGCGGCGGCTTTATACCAAAGACCTGACTGGTGCGGATATTGCTGTAACCGGCGTGCCTTTCGATCAGGCGGTGACAAACCGCCCCGGAACCCGGCTTGGCCCTCGCGCGATCCGTGAGGCGAGCGCGCTGCAATCGCCGGATGCGCCTTATGGCTGGCCTTTTGATGCTCTGAGTGAGCTGGCCATCGTGGATTATGGCGACATGGCCTATGACTACGCCAATATCCCGGCCTTTCCCGACACGCTGACCGACCACATTCGGACCATTCTGAAGGCCGATGTCGCTTCGGTCACGCTGGGCGGGGATCATTATATCAGCTTCCCGATCCTCAAAGCTTATGCCGAGAAATATGGGCCGATGTCGCTGCTGCAATTTGATGCGCATACGGACACCTGGGCCGATGACGACATGTCCCGCGTGGATCACGGGACGATGTTCTACAAGGCAGTGAAATCGGGGTTGGTTGATCCGAAACGCTCGGTTCAGGTGGGCATTCGCACTACAAACGAAGACACGTTGGGCGTCAACATCATCGACGCGCGCGAGGTTTACGAATCCGGCCCAGCCGCCGTGGCGCAGAAGATCAGGGGTATTCTGGGCGACAGCCCCGTGTACCTGAGCTTCGACATCGACGGTCTGGACCCTGCTTTTGCGCCCGGTACTGGTACGCCGGTCTGGGGTGGGCTGAGTTCGATTCAGGCGCAAATCATCCTGCGCGACATTGCCGGGATCAACCTCAAAGGTGGCGACGTGGTCGAGGTTTCTCCGCCGTATGACACCTCTGGTGCGACGGCGATTGCGGGGGCTCATGTGGCAACACAGATCATTTGCCTTTTGGGGTGGAACAAGCTGGTGAAGCCTTAACCTTTGGTTAGGCATAATCCCGGTATCTGCTTGGTGAGGCACCGGATCGGAGACAGTACATGACCCAATACAACCAACCGATTGGCGGCAACGATCTGGCACGGTTTTCGGGGCCGAACACGTTTATGCGGTTGCCACAGGCGTCGTCGCTGGACGGGCTGGATGTGGCGATCCTGGGGGTTCCGATGGATATCGGCACTTCGTGGCGGTCGGGCACACGGTTCGGACCCAAGCAGATTCGCAGTGAAAGTGCGATGATCCGGCCCTATAACATGTCCAATGGCGCGGCGCCCTTCGACCATCTGCAGATCGCAGATATCGGCGATCTGGCGATCAACACTTTCTCGCTCGCCGATAGTCTTAAGATCATCAAGGAAAGCTATGACGGCATTTTGGCGCAAGGTGTTGTACCAGTGGCGATGGGTGGGGATCACTCGATCACTTTGCCGATCCTGCGGGCGATGGCAGCCAAGCACGGGCCTGTGGCTCTGGTGCACGTGGACGCTCATGCTGACGTGAATGATGAGATGTTCGGTGAAAAGGAAACCCACGGCACTGTCTTCCGGCGCGCCTATGAGGAAGGGCTGATTGTCCCTGACAAGACCTTTCAGATCGGCAATCGAGGCTCGGGTTACGCCGCCAGCGACTTTACCGAGGCACAGGGTTGGGGGTTCCGTCAGTACCCGGCGTGGGAGCTGTGGCAACAGAACCTGACCGAAATCGGCTCTTTGATCCGTAAAACTGTTGACGATCACCCGGTCTATATCACCTACGATATCGACAGCCTCGATCCGGCCTATGCACCCGGAACAGGCACGCCCGAGATCGCAGGTCTGACCACTCCGCAGGCGCTGCAGTTGATCCATGCGCTGGCAGGCATGAATGTGGTGGGCTGCGATCTGGTCGAAGTATCTCCACCCTATGATCCGTCGGGAAATACGGCACTGACCGCAGCCAATCTACTGTTCGAGATGCTGTGCATTCTGCCCGGAGTGACGTCACGATAGGGGTGCGACGCCATCCTCTGACCGAGTAAGCAGGGCATAGTGGGATTGAATGGGCAGATGAAAATGGTGCTTTGGCTGTTGATTGTGGTGGGCCTTGCAATGGGTGCCTATATCAGACTTGCGCCTTCAGATCCTGTGCGCTGGCATGTGGCCCCTGAAGACACGGAACGAGACCTGAAGGGTGGTGTCGTTCGGGTCGTCGAAACCGGTCCTGATGGGCTGGCGCGTCTCGATAAAATTGCGCGCGCAACACCACGCACCAGTGTGCTGGCCGGATCGCTGGAAGAGGGCATGATCACCTATATCACCCGTACCAAGGTGTTCGGTTTTCCCGATTACACCACCGTGCAGCTAGACGGTGATACGCTGCGTATCTATGCAAGATTAAGATTTGGCCGGAAAGATTTCGGCGTTAATCGGGACCGGGTCACCCAATGGCTTGCTTTGCTGCAACCCTGACGACAAACAGCCCTCTTGCACCTCGCGCCACATGGGCACGTTCAGTGACATTTGGCATTGGGCCATGAACATGCGGCCGTCGACCTGCAGGCATATCATCTCTCCCAACTCGATGCGGGTGCCGGATTTGTCGGTGCAATAGCAGTCTTGCACTTTGCCTCCGGGGCCAACAACATCGGCCATTCCGGGCGTCGCAATGAGTGTCAGGGCTAAGATCAGTCGCTTCATGGCCCAAGCCTAGCACAAGGCAGGGCCTTGACCAAAGCCTCTGGATGATAGACACCGCGCGGATGATCCCCGAAGAACGCCTTGAACAGATAACTCAGCGATTCCAATACCTCGAAGCGGCCATGGCGGATGGTGCCTCTGGCGGGGATATTGCAGCTTTGGCAAAGGAATATTCCGACCTCAAGCCGGTGGTCGATCAGATCATGGCGTGGCGTCAGCTGGTTTCTGATCTGGCCGAGGCCGAGGCAATGCTGTCCGACCCGGACATGAAAGAGCTGGCCGAAGAGGAAATTCCAGAACTGCAGGCGCGTATCCCCGAGGCGGAGCATGCCTTGCAGCTGGCGCTGTTGCCCAAAGACGCGGCTGATGCGCGCCCGGCAATGCTGGAAATACGCCCCGGCACCGGCGGGGATGAGGCCGCGCTGTTCGCCGGAGACCTGCTGCGCATGTATCAACGCTATGCCGAAGCGCGGGGCTGGCAGTTCGAGATCATCGAGGAACAAGCGTCTGATCTTGGTGGGATCAAAGAGGTGGTGGCACACATCAAGGGCGACAATGTCTTTGCGCGGATGAAGTACGAATCCGGCGTGCATCGCGTGCAACGCGTGCCCGAAACCGAAAGCGGTGGGCGCATTCATACCTCGGCGGCGACGGTGGCGGTTTTGCCAGAGGCCGAGGATGTGGACATTCAGATCGATGCCAATGACATCCGAATTGACACGATGCGCAGCTCGGGCGCGGGGGGGCAGCACGTGAACACGACGGATTCGGCCGTGCGGATTACTCACTTGCCCAGCGGTATCGTGGTGACCAGTTCCGAGAAATCCCAGCACCGAAACCGTGAGATAGCGATGCAGGTGCTGAAAACGCGCCTTTATGATCTTGAACGGCAGCGGATCGACAGCGAACGCTCGGCGGATCGCGCCAGTCAGGTCGGTTCAGGTGACCGGTCCGAACGGATCAGGACCTACAATTTCCCGCAGGGCCGCATGACCGATCACCGCATCAACCTGACGCTTTATAAGCTGGATCAGGTGATGCAGGGCGATCTGGATGAGGTGATCGACGCGCTGACCGCAGATGATCAGGCTCGGCTTCTGGCCGAAATGGCGCAATGATTGCGGCGCTGACAGCCGCGCAGGCCATGGTCGCTGCAACCGCACGTTTGCGCGCAGCCGGTGTGCCTGATCCAGCGCGGGATGCGCGGGTGCTGCTGGCGCATGCGGCGCGGATCGAGGCCAGTCGGGTGACGCTGATCGCGCCCGAGGAACTGCCGGTGGATATCGCGGAACGCTACGATCAATTGATCTCGCTAAGGGCCATCCGAGTGCCGGTATCGCATCTGCTGGGCGAGCGTGAATTCTATGGTCGGCGGTTTCGGGTCAGTCGCGATGTGCTGGACCCGCGCCCGGAGACCGAGGCATTGATCGAGGCGGCGCTGAGCGAGCCGTTTGATCATGTACTCGATTTGGGTGTGGGCTCGGGCTGTATCCTGATCACCTTGCTGGCCGAGCGGGGGAGTGCCTCGGGCGTCGGCGCCGACCTCAGCGAAGCTGCCTGTCTGCAGGCCAGCGCCAATGCAGTACAGTATCAGGTGCAGGCGCGCGCCGAGATTCGGCAATCTGACTGGTTCGAAAACATTGAGGGTCAGTTCGATCTGATTGTTTCGAATCCGCCCTATATTTCAGCGGACGAGATGCACGCGCTTTCCCCTGAAGTGCGCGAGCATGAGCCGCGCATGGCGCTGACGGATGAGGGCGACGGTCTGGATGCCTATCGCCGTATTGCGGCGTCGGCCCCGGATTATCTGATGCCCGGCGGGCGTATCCTGGTTGAAATTGGCCCGACACAGGGCGCTTATGTTTCTGCCCTTTTTGATGCCGCTGGTTTGACCGGCGTAAAGGTGATCCCCGATCTGGACAGGCGTGATCGTGTTGTGGGGGCCAGAATGCCGCCTTCTAAGCGAAACTGAGGCCGAAAAATGCCGATTGATGTAAAAAAGCTGCGACATTTTCGAGAATCCCCTTGTCTGAACGCTCAGGACATGTTTACTCAGGATTAGTCGGCGAGGTTGACGCTGTTTCAGCGCACCCCTGACGCCAAGCCCAAAAAGTCGATAGCGCGTAACGGCACAAGCCACTGAGCAGCGTTAGATACGGGTTGATCGACAGTGAATTGATAAGGCTGACGTAAAGTAAGATGAGATCTTCCAAATCCCGCTCGCGGGCCAAGAACAACCGCAATCGTCCTTCTGGCGGAAACGTCGTAAACCGAGTTTTTGACAGCTCGGGCCCCGAAGGCAAGGTGCGTGGCACACCGCAGCAGATCATTGACAAATACAACCAATTGGCGCGCGACGCTCAGCTGTCGAATGACCGCGTGGCAGCTGAGAACTTTCAGCAACACGCCGAGCACTATCTGCGCATGCTAAGCGAAGCGCAGCGCGAGATCGAAGCGCGCCGCGAAGAGCAAGAGCGTCAGAACCGCGAACGGCAGGCCGAGCGTGATCGTGAACGCGCCGAGCGTCAGGAACGCGAAGCCGCCCGTCAGGCCGATCCGGCCGAAGCTCCGCAGCCGGACGTTGTGGATTTCGGGAATGAGGCGGCTGCGCCCGATACAGGGCTGGTCGAGACGCCGGAAAGCAAGGATGCCGAGCAACCCGAAGCGACCGAGCGTAAGGAAAAGCCGCGCCGCCCGCGCACCCGGAAGCCAAAGGCTGCCACCCCTGCGGCTGAGGATGCACCCGCTGACAAGGGCGACGCACCCGAGGCAGCTGAATAAGCGCTTTTCGATCATGAATTGAATGAAAACCCCGGGCAAAGGCCTGGGGTTTTTTCGTTCAGGGTTTGCGAATTTCGCGCGCGAGCGCGCAGAAGGCTTCGAGCGGGATCTGCTCGGCCCGGTCGGTGGGTTTGATTCCGGCTGCGATCAGGCGGTCCTCGATATCTGGCGCTGCCCCTTTGAGTGAGGCCCGGAGCATTTTGCGGCGCTGATTGAAGGCTGTGGCAACCACGCGCGACAGGGTTGCGGCGTCAGCGGGATAGCGGGGTTCGGGCAGGGCAGTCAGGTGAACCACGGCGCTTGAGACCTTGGGCGGTGGAGTGAAGGCTCCGGGTGGCAGGGACATCGCAATGCGCGCTTCGGCCCGCCATTGGGCAAGGATGGCGAGGCGGCCATAGGCCTTGTTGCCGGGTTGGGCCACGATCCGCTCGGCCACTTCACGTTGAAACATAAGGGTCAGGCTCTGCCAGAAGGGCGGCCATTCGGGCGGGGTGAGCCAGCGGACCAGAAGCTCGGTCCCGACATTGTAGGGCAGGTTCGCGGCCACCCGGATCGGAGGTGTCAGGTGGGCCAGCGGCTCGATTTCCAGCGCGTCGCCGTTGATCACTTCCAGCTGGCCCGGATAGGCGGCGGCGATGTCGTTCAGGGCGGCGATGCAGCGGGTGTCCTTTTCCACGGCCACGACCTTGCGCGCGCCTTCGGACAGAAGCCCGCGAGTCAGACCTCCGGGGCCTGGGCCGATTTCAAGGACATCGCATTGAGTCAGATCACCCGCCTGCCGCGCGATCTTGGCGGTCAAGTTGAGGTCGAGCAGGAAGTTCTGGCCCAGCGACTTGCGGGCCGAAAGCTGGTGAGTTGCGATAACCTCGCGCAGCGGGGGGAGGGAGTCGATGGCGCTCATGACTTTAGCGTTGTTCGGAATGGAGGGGGAGCGCCAGAGATTTTTTTGCCTCCGGCGGAGGTATTTGGGGCCAGATGAAGCATTAGCGGGACTGCGCCATTCGCTGGGCGAGCTTCAGGGCCTCGATCAGGCTGTTGGGGTTCGCGCTGCTTTGGCCCGCGATATCCAGAGCGGTGCCGTGATCCGGCGAGGTCCGGACGAAGGGCAGGCCCAAGGTTACGTTCACACCGCGGTCGAAATCCAGTGTCTTGATCGGGATCAGGGCCTGGTCGTGATACATTGCAATCGCGGCATCATAGCGGGAGCGCGCAGCGGCGTGGAACATGGTATCGGCGGGGTGCGGGCCCGTCACTGCGTAGTCGATTGGATCGAGGTCTGCGATCAGTGGCGCGATCCAGTCAAGCTCTTCCGTACCCATTTTCCCGCCTTCGCCAGCATGGGGGTTCAGCCCCGCGATGGCGATGCGAGGATGGTGGATACCGAATTGGGTGCGCAGGCCTTGGGCGGTGATCTCGATGGTTTCACGCAGCACTTCTGGGGTGAGTGCGCTTGGGACCTGGGAGAGCGGGATGTGGATGGTGGCCGGAACCACGCGGAGCTGTTCGCTGGCCAGCATCATTACCACGCGGGCACGGCCTGCCAACGCGGCAAGAAATTCGGTATGGCCGGGGAAGGCAAAGCCCGCACCGTCGATCAGCGCCTTTTTGTGGATCGGCGCGGTACACAGTGCAGAGGCTGCGCCGGAACTCACCAGCTCAACACCCTTTTCAATAGAATCGATGACCGAAAGTGCGTTTGCTGGATCGGGGTGGCCGGGCGTGTTCGGGGCAGGAAAGTCGAAATGCAGCACCGGCAGAGCCGAGGCGCTGGCCGGTGTCGCCTCAGACGGGTCGGCGATCCGGGTAATGGGTGTTCCATCGGGCAAATGTGATGCGTCGCCGATGTAGAAGAACGGACAGGTATCGCGCAGGGCTGCCCAAGCTTTGGCTGCGATTTCGGGTCCGATCCCGGCGGGCTCACCACAGCTTAGCGCGATTGGGGCGATCATTGTTCGATGATGACAGCGTCGGCCCTCAGCTGTTCCAGCAGGCTGTTTGCAAGGGCCTGCAACCGCTGCTGGGTCAGTGCGTTTGCCACGTCCACACGGGTGGTGTCTTCGCCCAGGTTGCGGGTGCGATTGCACAGCATCAGGAACATCAGCGTCTGCCCGTTGTTGCGCGTCAGCGTGGCCGATGCCTCATTTGGATCAAGCTTGGCCAGCTCAAGCGCTACGTCGCGTGGAATCGCCGAGGGGCTTTGGGTAAGGCGTTCCAGCACGTCGGGCGATTGATCTTTGGCGATGCCGTAGAGGTCATCGCAGGTGTCGATCTCTTCCTTGAGCTTTTCGGCTTTCGCAAGCGTTTCGGCGCTGCGGCCACCGGGAAGGTAGTAGATCGCGTAGTCGATCTCGGAATAGGTTGGGGCACCAGCGGCAACTTCGCGGATACCGCGCATCTGGAACAGAGCAACGGCGTTCGGGAGCGACAGTGGGTCGGTGATCTCACCGTTTTTCAAGCCCAGAATGACGGGTTGCAGGGCCGGAGGCAGGTTGTTGAGCGACAGCCAATCCAGTCGCCCGCCATTCTCGCGTGTGGCAGCGGCAGAGTATTGCGTAGCAGCCGAAGAAAAGCTGTCTTGATCGGGAAGTTGTGAGATTTCATCGGCCAGGGCTTCAGCCTGCGCCAGGGTCTGCGGTGTTACCGGAATGATAATCTCGGACAACAGAACCTGCAGGCCGCCGCCGCCACCCTGACCCAGTGCACGGTTGATCTCATCTTCCGAGGGGCGAGCCTGCGACAGAAAGCGGGTACTGACAAAGTCGCGCCAGGACAGTTGATCGGCAACAAAATCCCGGACGGTTTCCTTTGATACGCCCGCATCGTTGAGCAGCTGCAGAAACTCTTCGCTGCTGAGGTTGCCGCGCGAGGCGAATTCATCAATCCCGGTCTGGATATCTTCGGGCGCGGCTTCGATGCCGGCATCGCGCATCGCCTGTTTGCGCAGACGATCCTCAATCAGGGCTTCGCGGACTTCGCGCTCGGAACTGCCCGGAACGCCGAGCAATTCGAGAAACTGCTGACGTTGTTGAAGTTCATACCAGGTGACAATGTCCTGATTGACCCGGATTGCAGGCGAGAACAGGCTTTGAGCCTGAACCTGTGGTGTGGCCATTGCAACAAGCGCGGCAGCCAGCACCGGCAGCACTGATCTACGGCAGCCAGAGCGGAGAGATTTTGTGAAACCTGAGATCAACTGCATCTTCTCTTAAACTTCTGTCCATCGCCTTCGACGGAATACCCTGTCAGGGCAACGGTAAAGCCGAATTCTGTCGAAGGCTCAATACTTGATGTGGAGGTAAAGCGTCTGTTGACGTTCACATTTACCTGCACACACTCATTTTCGTAGGTCACGCCGAACCCAAGGCGGAGTGGTTCGGATTCGCTGAAATCATAGCGTGCGCTGGCAAGGGTTAGCCAATTTTGGTCTACGCGGTAGCGGCCACCGACCCGTAGTTCCGAGATTTCATCATTATTTGCTTCAGCAGGATCAGGTTCGAGCCAGATGTACCCGCCGGAGATTGCCGTATCTCCATTAGACCAGCCTGCACGAATTTCAGCTTTGGTAAAACTGAAATCGCTGTTTAAAAGCCCACGCGCGGCCAATGTCAGCCCCTTGCCGTTATTCAATTGCCCGGCAAGCAGAATGTCGGACTTGGTACCCTGCAGCCCCGATGTGAGCGTGAAATCCGGATCCGCATCGGACCGGAAGACCTGTCCGATTGTCGCCAGCGCCCGCCAGCCGTCAGCGTTGTACCGAGACCAGTTCAGGCCCACAACGGCGGTTGCACCGTCTTCGCGGCGGTCGGGGGCCGGAAAGCGCGAAAGGGACAAAAGATTGCCCTGATCGAGTTCCTGAAAGGTACTTTCATCGTTGGGAACGTCATTGTTCGAAACATGCGTCCAACCAATTTGCGCGATTGGCTCAAGGATTTGTGTTGCACCGGACTGCTCGCGGCGCAGCATGGGGTAGCGCAGGGTAAAAGCTGCGCGCGGGGTCGAGCGGGTTACATTGTTCGGAAACTCGCTGTCATTGCGGATATTGAACGTATCCACTGACGCGCCCACCAATGCCTCTGCACGTAATCCGGTCGCAAAGGTCCAGTTGCGCAGCCATTCCGCATCGAATGTTGCCCTGGCGACGTCGCGACCAAGAATATCTTCGTCACTGGTTCGCGTGTGGGTGTGACCATCGAGGCTTAGTTCAACTTCACCCCCTAAGGTGCTGGGGAAGAATCGCTTTCGATAGTTGATGTCGAAGACACGCGATGGGATTTCATCCTGATTTTCGCTATCCCGGAGGGACTTGTAGTGGATGAAGCTGGTTCTGAATGCCGTATCACGCTTGATCCGCTCAAGTGCAATTTCGCTACGCAGGCGGTCAAAATCGGGCAAGCCGTAATCTGCCAGATACGAGTCATCCGAAGTTGTTTTGATATCGAATGTCAGCCGGTAGTCATTTCCAAGACCGAACCGGCCATCGGCGAAGAAATACCCCCGGTCTTGACCGGGCTGCAGGTCGTCGCGTGTATAAGAGCCCCGCAGCCGAATGCGCCCGCGTTTGAATGCCTGCCGGTAACGAAACCCAAGTGTGCGGGTCTTGGACGACAGATAGGGCGTCAGAGTCAGGTCCTTGTGATCTCCGATCTTGAAGAAATACGGCACCTGAACGCCAGTGCCTAGTTGCGAAGTGGTGCGGATCGACGGCACGAGAAAGCCGGTCGCCCGCTCAAGTGTCGGGTCGGGTAGGCGCAGCGTGGGAAAGTAGAAGACCGGGACATCGAGTATTCGGAACTGTGCGCCTTCGAAATAGAGCTGCCGTTCAAGCTGGTCATGGGTCACTTTCCGGGCGCGAATTTGCCAGATCGGGGGTCTGCCATTCGCGCAGACATGACATGACGTTGCAGCGACCTTGCTGAATTGCGTGTAGCGACCTGCCGCACGGGTGGCCTGAACTGAGGCGATCTGCACTTGCTGGTCAAAGACCATGCGCGCGCCCACCAGAAGTCCATTCTGTATCCCGCTGTCCAACTGCGCGGAATCGGCCAGCAATGTGCTGTTCCCGCCTTGATCGATCCGGATTGGGCCGGTCAGGGTCAGCTCGCCGGTTTCGCGATCATAGGTGACGCTTTGTGCTGTCAGTTTGACGTCGCCTTGGAAGGCCTCGACATTCCCCTCTGCGACCAGTTTGCGATCCGGGGTAATGAATATCTCATCGGCCACCAGTAGGGCGGGTTGATTCTGTTCAGTTGCGTCAGCCTCGCTGGCGGCACCTTCTGGTTCGGACTGTGCGGCAACTGCTGCTGGCAGCGAGAGGATCAGTGCGCTCGACAGCAACAAAGACAGGACGGAGCGCATCAGCCATCCTCCGCATGGAGCAACAGGCCCAGAGACAGTAGAATGCCCGCAAAGGGTGGGGCCCAGGCCGAGACCAGAATAGGTAATTGCCCGTTTTCGCCAAGAATTTGGGCGAAATTCCGGATGAAGTAGATACCGAACCCCAGCAATACAGCGGTCAGCACGGCAACTCCGGTGCCGCCGAACCGGACATGGCGCATTGTGAAGGCGGCCCCGATCAGAACCATCGAAACCAGAAACAGGGGTCGCGCAAGTTGTACTTGCAGCCAGACCTCATATTGCTTGGTTGAAAATCCCGCCTCGCCCAGATCACGAATCAACTGGGGCAGATCATAGACCGAAACTGAATCCTTTTGCCCGAGAGTGTCCAGAATCCGGTCTCTGGTCAGCGTTGTGGGTAGGTTCAGGATCTCATGGCTGGTGGCATTTGCTTCGGGATTGAGATCGTCCTGAATGGGCCAGATTTTGGCCTGATGCAAGGTCCAGAATCCATCCTCCAGATCAGCTTTCTGGGCCGAGATTTGCTGGTTCGGCTTGCCGTCGGATGAGAACGTTGTGATGGTCACGTTCCGCAGGGCGAACCGGTCGCCATTGACAGTGCCGGTTGCGTGAATCACCGACTGACCGTTGGCTGAGCTCTGGCGCAACCACAACCCCTCGCGGCTGATGGACAGGGCTGAACCACCCTGGTTGCGATAGCCATCGGACAAACGTTGGAACTCTTCCGACGTCGCGGCCGCGATGGGATTCAGCAAAGTCACAGCAAGTGCGCCGATGGTCAGCGCAAGCAACACGGGTGCTAGCAGGGCTCGGATACCGGATCGCCCGATTGCGCGGGTCACCACCAGTTCGGAGCTGCGGGCGAGGCCGACAAACAGCGCGATCGTGGCTAGGATCATCAGCAGGGGCAACATCTCGCTGATCGCGGCCGGTGTGTTCAGCAACGTCAGTTGCAGCAACTGGCCAAAGGATAGGTCAACACCATCGAACCGCCGCACCTGTTCGATCAGATCGATCAGGATCATCAAGGTCAGAAAAATACCGCCGATTACAAGAAAGCTTTGAACAAAGCGGCGGGCAAAATAGCGGTCGAGGATCACTTGGGCATCCCCGTCAAACCCCGGCATCCAAGAATCACAATCGGGCATGGAATCATGCGCGACGGCCTGTAACTGCCGATTGGTGTCACGTTCTCTCCCCCGAGCCTGCCGTTATTTTCGCGCGACCATAATGCAATTGCCCGGCGGGGAAAACTGCTATCTGGTCAACGGTGGCTGCGCGGGCTAGGTCTTGGGCAACGCATTTTTCAGGAGAATGATATGAGCAGTCTTGTGCCCGTCCGATTCACCCCCTTTGACCTTGATGCGATAGCGCAAACCGAAGGGCGCGTGGCCATTCTCATTCCCGCCGATGGCAAGATGAGCCCCGCCGCGCGTCGAGCCAATCGCCTGACCAAAGGCGCGGTTGCGCGGCTGGTCGAAAGCGAGCGGTTCAGCAAGGTCAAATCGGGTAATGTTATTTCGCTGGCCTGGCCTGCCGGAATGGTGGCCGAGGCGCTGGATATTCTGGTGTTGCCGCGTCGCCCCGACTCTGACGAGGCACGCAAGGCCGGGGCCAATCTGGCGAAAGCTGCAGCGGGCAAACCCGTGCTGGTCATGGCCGCCAATCACGCGCGTATCGAAGAGGTAGCCTTGGGCATGGTACTGCGGGCCTACGATTTCGATGTCCACAAATCCAAGGACTCAGACCCGGCGGGTGAGATCACCATCGGTCACTCCAAGCCAGAGGAGGCCGAAGCTGACTTTGCGCCGCTCTATGCCGTCGCAGACGGTGTGCGCATGACACGAGATCTGACAAATGAACCCGCGAATGTGCTGACGACAACTGAGTTCGCGGACAGGTTGGTCGAGATGGAATCGCTGGGCCTGAAGGTCGAGGTTCTGGAAGAGGACAAGCTGGCCGAACTGGGCATGCGTACGCTGCTGAGCGTCGGGCAGGGCTCGGTCAGCCCCTCGAAAGTTGTGGTGATGCAATGGGACGGCGGCGACAAGGATGACGCGCCACTGGCCTTGGTCGGTAAGGGCGTCGTGTTCGATACCGGCGGTATCTCGCTTAAGCCGGCCGGAGGCATGGAAGACATGACCATGGACATGGGCGGCGCGGGTGTTGTTGCCGGAACCATGCGAGCGTTGGCCAAGCGCAACGCCAAAGCCAATGTCGTGGGGCTGGTCGGGTTGGTCGAAAACATGCCCTCGGGCAATGCCTCTCGCCCGGGCGATGTGGTCACTTCGATGAAAGGCGACACTGTCGAGATCATCAACACCGATGCCGAGGGTCGTTTGGTTCTGTGTGACGTCATGTGGTACGCGCAGGATCGGTTCCAGCCGGTGGGCATGATCGATCTGGCCACTCTGACGGGCGCGGTCATCATTGGTCTTGGGCATGAGAATGCCGGTGTGTTTTCAAACAATGACACCTTCTGCGACGCCTTCCTGAAGTCGGCCAAGGCCGAGGACGAGGGCGCATGGCGGCTGCCCTTGGGTGAAGGCTACGACAAACAACTTAAATCGCGCATTGCGGATATGAAGAACGTGGGCGGGCGGCCCGCAGGTTCGATCACCGCAGCGCAGTTCCTGCAGCGTTTCGTCAAGGAAGAGACGCCGTGGATTCACTTGGATATCGCAGGTGTGGCCTCTGTCTCTTCCGAGACCTCTTATGCGCCGAAAGGGGCCACGGGCTGGGGCGTCCGCGCGCTAAGCCGGTTCGTGCAGGACAATTTCGAGTAAGCGCATGGGTGCCGTCTATTTCTACCACCTGACCCGTCAGCCGTTGGAGCACACATTGCCTGTGCTGCTCGACAAGGCACGGCAGGCCGGATGGCGGATTGCCGTGCGGGGTGTCGACCCTGCGCGGATGGACTGGCTGGATGAGAAATTGTGGCTGGGACCTGAGGACGGGTTCCTGCCGCATGGCCGCGAAGGTGGCTCGCACGACGCGGCACAGCCCGTTCTGCTGACGACCGGCCAAGGGGCAGCAAATGGCGCGACCTGTGTAATGGCTGTCGATGGGGCAACGGTTGAGGCGGAGGAAGTTTCGACCATGGAGCGTGTCTGCATTCTGTTCGACGGGAATGATCCGGAGGCGGTTCAACATGCGCGCGGGCAGTGGAAGGCTCTGACCGGGGCGGGGTGTTCGGCACAGTATTGGTCCGAGGAATCCGGACGATGGGAGAAAAAGGCCGAGGCTTGATCGGCCACAAATATATTTTAGGAGATTTCAAATGGATATGAAGCCTTTGGGCCGCACCGGGATCATGGTGTCGGATTTATGTCTTGGGACAATGACCTTTGGTACTCAGACCTCGGAAACTGAGGCGCACCGCCAGATGGACATGGCGCTTGCGGGTGGGATCAACTTTGTCGACGCGGCTGAGATGTATCCGGTGAACCCGATCTCGGCAGAGACGGTCGGGCGGACCGAAGAGATTCTTGGCAATTGGAATGCCGCCAACCCTTCGCGGCGCGGTGACTATGTGCTGGCCACGAAACACTCTGGTGAAGGGTTCGTGCATGCGCGCAATGGCGCCCCAATCTCGAAAGAGACCATACCTGAGGCGATAGAGGGTTCACTGCGTCGTCTACAGACTGACTGTATAGATCTCTATCAGTTCCACTGGCCAAATCGTGGCAGCTACATGTTCCGACAGAACTGGGACTATGCACCCTCGGGTCACAACCGGGACGAGATTATGGACGAGATGCGCGAAAGCCTGATCGCTCTGCAGGCGCAGGTTGACAAGGGCAATATCCGCGCCTTTGGTCTGTCGAATGAAAGCGCTTGGGGTACCGCTCAGTGGTTGCGGGCATCGGATGAGGTTAGTGGACCTCGGGTCGCGTCGATCCAGAACGAATATTCTTTGCTCTGCCGGTTATTCGATACCGACCTGGCTGAATTGTGTCTTCTGGAAGATGTCGGGTTACTATCATTCTCACCGTTGGCGGCAGGTTTCCTGACTGGGAAATATCAAGGGGGTGTTGTTCCAGAAGGATCACGCATGGCGCTGGTGCCGAATATGGGCGGGCGTAAAACAGATCGCGTTTTTGATGCCGTGGCTGCTTATCTGGATGTTGCCGCGCGGCATGGGCTGGACCCGATCCACATGTCACTGGCGTGGTGTTGCAGCCGTCCTTTCATGGCCTCAACCATCTTTGGCGCGACAAATGTAGCGCAGCTAGAACATATTCTGGCGGGTAAGGATTTGAAGCTGTCGTCCGAAGTGATGGCCGAGATCAGTGCGTCGCACCGGGCGTTTCCGATGCCATACTGAAGGGATGGGGGCTCTGCCCCCGTCGCTTTTGGCGCCTCCCCCGAGGTATTTTTGGCCAGATGAAGTTGGATCGTGTCAGTGATGGGTTGGTTGCGTACGGTCTTGCCTGAGGTCGCGAGCCGTGAGGCCGTGGGCGGTTCGGAACGCGCGGGCGAAGCTGGATTGCGAGGCGAAGCCGGTGGCTAGAGCCACGTCCATCAGCGGCAGGTCGGTATCGGTAACCAGACGGCGGGCCTCGGCCAGTCTGAGTTGCAGGTAATGATCCTGTGGAGTTGTATTCAGGCGCAGGCGGAACTGCTGCTGCAGGGTGCGTGTACTAGTGCCGAGTCTATCGGCGATGTGCGCAAGGGACAGCGGGTCGTCCAGTGAGGATTCCATCAATGAGTTGGCTTTGGCTGTGAGCGCGGTGTGACGGTGCGGCGCACCGGTGCGGCTTTGCGGTTTTGAGGGCTGAGATGCACCTTCATAGAGGAATAGCCCGGACACGCGGGCGGCAAAGCCCGCGCCATGACGTGCAGCAATAATATGGAGCATCATATCGATCGCCGGGACGGCGCCGCCAGAGGTTAGGCGTGTATCGGAGACGGTAAATCGGTCAGGGCGCACATCGACATTGGGAAAGCGCGCAGCGAAGTTCTCCAAATCCTCCCAATGGGTCGTCGCCGCGTGACCGTCGAGCAATCCAGCCTCAGCCAGTAACCAGGGGCCGCCATCTATCCCGGCGATTGTTGCACCGGTGGCCGCGATCCTGCGGAGCCCGGCGAGCAGGCTGGGCGTCGCATGACGGGCCAATTGGAATCCGGCAACTACGATCAACAGATCGCAGCCCTGCAACCGGGCCAGGGGAATGCCCTGCACATTCAGAGCGCTGGTCAGCAACGCGGGTTCTGCGGTTGCCGTGACGTAGTCCCAATCAAAAGCGGGCCGATCCGCTAGTCGGTTGGCAGCACGCATCGGATCGACGGCGGCCGCGAAGCTGAGTGTGTTGCATTCGTCCAGCACCAGCACCGCCGTTTTCAGGGCGCGATGTTCGGGCTGCAGTATGTTTTTTGCGGATTTCATCAAGTCTGATTCGCATTTTGCTAAGTGGTTCCCTCAAGGCTGCGTCAGAGTTGGCGTTGACGCAAATCGGAATCCGGGGAGAAGCCTGGGGAAAACCCACGGTAAAACCGGGTATAAGCTGGGGATAACGCCATGCCTTTGGAAATGAACCGCGAAGTCTTTATCACCTGTGCCGTCACCGGCTCGGGCGGGACACAGGATCGCAGCCCACATGTGCCGCGTTCGCCGAAGCAGATTGCCGATAGTGCAATTGCTGCAGCGAAAGCCGGTGCGGCCGTGGTGCACTGCCATGTGCGCGACCCCGAGACCGGTGCGCCTTCACGCGATCTGGCGCTGTACCGTGAAGTCACGGACCGCATTCGCAATGCCGAAGTAGACGCGGTTCTGAACCTGACGGCGGGCATGGGCGGAGACATGGTGTTCGGCGGGATCGAAAATCCGCTGCCTTTGGCAGAGGCCGGAACAGATTTGGTCGGCGCGACTGAACGTGTTGCACATGTAGCGGAGTGCTTGCCTGAAATCTGTACTCTGGATTGTGGCACGATGAACTTTGCCGAGGCCGACTATGTGATGACCAATACGCCCGGCGCCTTGCGGGCGATGGGGCAGATGATGACCGATCTGGGTGTGAAGCCCGAGATCGAGGCCTTCGACACCGGCCATCTGTGGTTCGCCAAGCAGCTGGTGAAAGAGGGTGTTCTGGAACCGAACGCTCTGGTCCAGCTATGTATGGGGGTTCCATGGGGGGCTCCGGATGATCTCAACACCTTTATGGCGATGGTGAACAATGTGCCGGATGACTGGACGTTCAGCGCGTTTTCGCTGGGGCGCAATGAGATGGCGTATGTCGCGGCCTCGGTTCTGGCGGGCGGTAATGTGCGCGTCGGGCTGGAGGACAACCTGTGGCTGGAAAAGGGTGTTCTGGCCGAAAACTGGCAGTTGGTCGAGCGTGCAGGCAGCATCATCGAAAACATGGGCGCGCGGGTGATCGGGCCGCAGGAAGTACGTGAGAAGCTGGGGCTTACTAAGCGGGCTCCGGTTGCGAAGTAGTCGCGGATTGGGGGCCAGCCCCCAAACCCCCGAGATATTTTTGGCCAGATGAAGAGGCGGATCGTGGGCAAAGAACAGCAAGCAAAAACAGCAGCAATCATCGGAGGCGGAGTGATTGGTGGCGGGTGGGCTGCCCGATTCCTGCTGAACGGATGGGATGTTCGGGTATACGATCCCGACCCTGAAGCCGAGAGGAAGATCGGTGAGGTGTTAGATAACGCGCGCCGTTCTTTGCCGGGGTTGAGCGATGTACCTCTGCCGCCCGAAGGGACGCTGAGCTTTCATGACGATCTCGGTGAGGCAGTTCAGGGTGCGATCTGGATTCAGGAGAGCGTACCGGAAAGGCTCGATCTGAAGCTGAAGGTTTACAAGAGCTTGCAGGGGGCTTGTGATCCAGATGCAATCATCGGGTCCTCGACCAGCGGGTTCAAGCCCTCGGAGTTGCAGGAAGGCGCGTTGCGACCCGAGCAGATCGTGGTGACCCACCCGTTCAACCCGGTCTACTTATTGCCACTGATCGAACTGGTTCCGACCGACAAGAATTCACCTGACTTGATCGCGCGGGCCAAAGATCTTTTGACCTCGGTGGGGTTCTTCCCGCTGCACATCAAGAAGGAAATCGACGCGCATATTGCTGACCGGTTCCTCGAGGCGGTGTGGCGCGAGGCGCTTTGGCTGGTGAAAGACGGCATCGCAACGACCGAAGAGATCGATGAATCCATCCGCATGGGTTTTGGTATCCGTTGGGCCCAGATGGGACTGTTCGAAACCTATCGCGTGGCCGGTGGAGAGGCCGGGTTGCGGCATTTCATGGCTCAGTTCGGCCCAGCGCTGAAATGGCCCTGGACCAAACTGATGGATGTGCCTGAGTTCACCGATGAGTTGGTCGACATGATTGCGGATCAGTCGGATGCGCAGTCTGGCAAGTACTCGATCCGCGAGTTGGAGCGTATCCGGGACAATAACCTCGTTGGTATGATGCGGGCGCTGAAGGCCCAGAACTATGGTGCAGGGGCGGTATTGAACCAGCATGATGCGGCCTTGAAGCCCGGAGCGCTGCCGACGCTGGACGAGGCGGATCTGAGCCAGCCGATCCTCACGCTGTCGCGCGCCGTTCCGCTGGATTGGACCGACTACAATGGCCACATGAATGAAGCTAAATATCTGGAGGCCTTTGCAGCGGCCACGGATCGTTTCATGGAAATCATTGGCTGCGATATGGAGTATATCGCGACAGGCGGCAGCTATTTCACTGCCGAAAATCACATCCGTTACATGCAGGAGACCCATGCGGGGTCGCGGATCGAATGCCGTACGCAGATGCTGTTGGGGCAGGGCAAGAAGCTGCATGTCTTCCACAGCATGTACGAGGGTGAAACGCTGCTGGCCACAGGCGAAAGCTTTCTTCTGCATGTCAGCCTTGAGACCCGACGCCCCAGCCCACCTTCACCCGAGATCGAGGCCGCGATGGCACGGGTTGCCGAGGCGCAGGCCGCGTTGCCTTATCCCGAAGGCGCGGGCGCGGCGATCCGCAAGCCCGCATGAGCAGCCGCGTCTTGATTACCGCAGGCGCCTCTGGCGTCGGCAGGGCCATGGCTGAAGCGTTTGATGCTGCCGGGGCTCAGGTCTGGGTTGCGGATGTTGATGCGGATGCGTTGGCGGATTGCCCGGCGCATTGGAAGCAAAGCCAGCTTGATGTGTCGGATGAGGATGCTGTCGCGGCTGCGTTTACCGACCTTGAGACCGAATGGGACGGGCTTGATGTGCTCTGTGCGAATGCGGGGATAGCGGGCCCCACCGCAGCGGTTGAGGACGTTTCCCTGACGGATTGGAGGTCATGCCTTTCCATCAATCTAGAGGGGTCATTTTTGTGCTCTAAATACGCTGCACCTCTGATGAAACAGCAACGCAGCGGCGCGATCTTGATCACTTCATCGACTGCAGGCCAGTACGGATACCCCAACCGCGCGCCGTACGCGGCGGCCAAGTGGGGCATGGTGGGATTAGGCAAAACGCTGGCGATGGAACTTGGGCCGCACGGAATCCGCTGCAATGTGATCTGCCCGGGTTCGGTCGAAGGTCCACGAATGGAGGGCGTGTTGCAGCGCGAGGCCGATGCCAAGGGCATGACCCGGGATCAGGTTTACGACGGCTATGCCTCGGGCACGTCCATGGGCCGCTTTGTAGAGGCGCAGGACATTGCGAACATGGCTGTATTCCTGGCTTCAGATGCAGCGAGGCTGGTGTCGGGTCAGGTAATCGCGGTGGATGGCCATACGGTCAATCCTGACCCGAAACTGTGAATCAGCCCTGATTTGGCCCCCGAATCTGGCGGATGGCGCTGCGGACGGCTTGCCAGTCCTGCGCCTCCTGCTGATTTCCGGCGGCTTCGCATTCGCGCATTTTCTGCGCAGCTTCGGCTTCGGCCCGATCGCCATGGGCCGTATAAAGGGCACGTGCGTATTCAGCGGTTTTGAGTGCGTCCATTCCCGTCATCCTCCATCTCAGATCGGAATGTCTGTAGTTTCGCGCCAAGTGACTATACTACAGCTTTGAGCCCAGGTCATGTCTGAGCGATTTCTGCCCGCAATTGCTGCAGATGGTCCGGGAAATCACGCGCGGTCATATCCGCCTCTCGAACCAGCCGGTCGAAATGGAGCGTAAAGACCTCAATCCGGTCGCGGTCTCGGAAAGCCATGTAGTGGCTTCCGGCATAGAACACGCAAAGAAGTGGGCCGAATATCGTGACGGGGGCAGAGTAAAGACGTTTTGCATCAAATAGATAGATGCGCAGACGTGGATAAAGCTGCTCGCACACCGACAGCAGGTGATCGATCTGATCCAACCGGACCTGAAGCGGTAGTCCCTCGTAGTAACCGGTGGCATAGGCAAAGCTGTGAAGCTCGTACAACGGCATGGCAATCTCATAATCGGACTGGGCGCTGCGCATCCATGCCAGCCGGTCTGCCGAGGCGCCAATGGCTTGATCTGCAGTACGGCCGAGATGCGGAGCGTATTCCCATTCAAGCACGGCGCGGGTCTTGAGCATGTCGGGCAGGGTAGCCGGAACGTAGCGTATCTTGTAGCCGGCGGCCTCTTGATGCCATTCAAAAATGCGCTCATCAACCAATGCCCGGGCGGCCTCGGTTAGGGTGAGGGAACTGGCCAATAGTTCTGCCGCGCTTTCGGGTCGGTTGGAAAGCCCAAGAAGCCAATCGGCGGAAACCCCAAGCGCCGAGGCGCAGCTGCCGACGACATGAGCATTCGGAAGGCGTGCCCCCGCCCCGGTCAGCAATTGCGAAACGGTAGATCGGTCAACCCCGATGCTGCGTGCCAGGGCGCTTTGGCTGACGTTGCGCTCTTGCATCGCTCGGGCCAGGCGCTGGCGAAAATGCAGGGCGCGATCCCGTTTGTCGATTTTATCAATCATGTGATGATTAATATCACCTTTGGTGAGAATTGTTAATCATATTCAGAATTCACGACCCTTGGCTCTGTCTGTAACGCTGGTGTTACAAAAATAAGAATGGGGTCTGGAATGGAAACGCGACGCAGG
Source organism: Ruegeria sp. I3 (assembly GCF_056532525.1). Lineage (NCBI taxonomy): Bacteria > Pseudomonadati > Pseudomonadota > Alphaproteobacteria > Rhodobacterales > Roseobacteraceae > Ruegeria > Ruegeria sp. I3. The sequence goes on from NZ_JBQFNI010000002.1 coordinate 381,290, forward strand.
TCGGTCGTGAAGGCGCTGGTGTGGAATGCGATGGGGCTGGCGATGATGACGCTGGTTGGTTTGATCGCCACGGGTTCAGCAGCACTTGGAGGGATGGTTGCACTGGTCAATACGGCCATTGGTTTGACCATGTATGTGATTTACGAGCGTATCTGGGCCGGAATTTCGTGGGGCCGCAATGGCTGAGCCGGTCACACCCAAATCACCTGAATGGGCGACATTTGCCCTGATCATCGCGTGCTATTTAGCCTGGATTGGTGCGATTTTCTGGTTGGCAGGCATATCGCTTTGGCTTGCGATCCCGTTCATGGGGCTGGTGGCTGCGCTGCATTCCTCGCTGACCCATGAGGCTTTGCACGGGCATCCCTTTCGCCAGAAGTGGCTGAATGAGGCGCTGATGGCGATGCCGCTGACTTTGTTCATTCCCTACAATCGGTTTCGGGACCTGCATCTGGCGCATCACTGTGACGCGAACCTAACCGATCCCTATGATGACCCTGAGACCAACTATCTCGACCCGCAGGTCTGGGCGTCTCTGTCCGGTTGGCAGAGGCGGATGTATCAAGTGAACAACACTCTGCTGGGGCGGATGGTTCTGGGGCCTGCAATTGGGCAGGTTGCGTTCTTGCGGGATGAACTGCGTGGTGCACTTCGCGGAGATCGGGCGATTTTGTTGGCATGGGCGCTGCATATGCCCGGCGTTGTCGCGACTCTTTGGATCGTCTCGCTTTCGCAAATGCCGATCTGGGCCTTCGCCCTTTCAGCATATATCGGGCTGGGACTGGTCAAGATCCGCACATTCCTGGAACACCGCGCGCATGAGAAATCGCGCGCGCGCACAGTGATCGTAGAGGACCGTGGCATCCTTGCATTTCTGTTTTTGAACAATAACTTGCACGTCGTTCATCATATGAACCCATCAGCACCTTGGTACCGATTGCCGGCACTCTACCGCACGGGCAAGGAAAGATACTTGGCCTGTAACGAGGCTTATGTCTACCGTTCGTACGGGCAGATATTCCGAGAGTATTTCTGGCGCGCCAAGGATCCGGTGGCGCATCCGCTCTGGCCAAAGCCTTGATTTAACGACAGAAGGGAAGCCATGAGTTTATGGATTCCCGTCACCATCGCGGCCGCATCGTTCCAGACGGTGCGGTTTATGCTGCAGAAATCCCTGAGCAGCGTGAAGCTTTCGGCTGCCGGGGCGACATTTGCACGATTCGCCTATTCCATGCCATTGGCCTTGCTGGGGCTTTCCATTGCTTTGGGCGCGACAGGGTACGAACTGCCAGCGCTGACGGCGAAGTTCTGGATATTTGCTGTCATCGGCGGGACCACACAGATACTGGCCACGATCTGCGTTGTGGCATTGTTCAAGCAGCGCAACTTTGCGGTAGGGATTACGTTCAAGAAAACTGAGGTGATTCAAACCGCTATTGTGGGGTTCCTTGTCCTCGGCGATCAGGTCTCTACCGGGGCGCTGGGGGCAATTCTGCTTGGGTTGCTGGCCGTCCTGTTGTTGTCAAAAACGCCCGGAGGCAGCGGCGCTTGGTGGCAACATCTGACAAACAAAGCCTCGCGTCTTGGACTGGGGTCAGGCGTGTTATTCGCATTCTCATCGGTCAGCTATCGCGGCGCCTCTTTGCAATTGGGCGACATCGATGCGTGGTTCCGGGCACTTGTGACACTGGCCGTCGTGGTAACGTTTCAGTTTCTCAGCATGTGGCTGTGGCTGCTTTGGCGAGACAGCGCCGAGCTGCGCGCGGTGTGGGAGACTCGCCGGACCGGTGTTTTTGTCGGCCTGACCAGCCTCTGTGGTTCGTTTTGCTGGTTCTTCGCCTTCACGTTGCAGAACGCAGCCTATGTAAAGGCCTTGGGTCAGATCGAACTGATCCTCAGCCTGTTCGCATCGCTGCTGTTTTTCCGTGAAACCATCACCCGTCGCGAGATCGCCGGGATGACGTTGCTTGGCTTGTCGATACTGGCGCTTGTGCTGACAATCTAGCCTGCGCGACGCTCATCAAAGCTGAGTGCGATAAAACTAGGCAGGTGATCCCCCATGCCTACTACTGCTGGCCCGCCATCGTCGCGACGCCCACGGCCACGGGTTTTGGGCTCTCGCTCTTTGCGGCTCTCGCTCTTTTTGTTGTCCGACGCTTTGGCCTTCTTCTCTGGCTTTGGCGCCTCGGGCTTGGGCTCATCGGCCTTGACCGGATTGTCGATGCGCGGAATGTCCTTTTGGATCAGGCTCTCGATCGCGGCCAGCGCCTTTTCATCGCGGCCCGAGCAGATCGTGATTGCCTTGCCTTCGCGCCCGGCACGGCCCGTGCGGCCGATGCGGTGGACATAATCTTCGGCATGGCCGGGAACATCGAAGTTGAACACGTGGCTGACCGAGGGGATATCCAGACCCCGCGCAGCAACGTCCGAAGCTACCAGCAGCCGCAGTGATCCATCGCGGAATCCGTCCAGTGTTTTCATCCGCTGCGACTGATCCAGATCGCCATGGATCGCGGCGGCGTTATAGCCGTATTTCTTCAGCGATTTGGCGCAGATATCTACATCGGTCTTGCGGTTGCAGAAGATGATGGCGTTGGTGCATTTGTCGCCCTCGGCATCGATCAATGCGCGCAGGGTTTTGCGTTTCTGGCTGGCCTCACGATCCCGGCGACCACCTTTGAACATCACCACGCCTTGTTCGATGGTTTCCGAAGCGGTGGCCTGACGCGCAACTTCGACCCGGGTGGGGGCCGACAGGAAAGTATCGGTGATCCGTTCGATCTCGGGCGCCATGGTGGCTGAGAAGAACAGCGTCTGGCGGGTGAATGGCGTCAGCGAGAAGATGCGCTCGATATCAGGAATGAAGCCCATGTCGAGCATCCGGTCAGCTTCGTCCACCACCATGATCTGAACGCCTGTCAGAAGCAGTTTCCCGCGTTCGAAATGATCCAGCAGACGGCCCGGAGTGGCAATCAGCACGTCAACACCGCGGTCAATCAGAGCATCCTGTTCCTTGAAGGAAACGCCACCGATCAACAGTGCTTTGGTCAGCTTGAGGTGCTTGGCGTAGGTATCGAAATTCTCGGCCACCTGTGCCGCCAGTTCCCGCGTCGGGCACAAGACCAGCGAGCGTGGCATACGTGCGCGGGCGCGCCCACGGGCCAGCAATGTGATCATCGGCAGGGTGAAGCTGGCGGTTTTGCCGGTGCCGGTTTGGGCGATCCCCAGAACATCGCGCCCTTCCAGCGCGGCTGGAATTGCGCCTTCCTGGATCGGGGTCGGAGTTTCGTATCCGGCTTCCTCAATTGCTTTGAGGACCTTCGGGTTCAGGTTCAGTTCGTTAAACTTTGTCATGTATGTCCGGTTCAAGCGGACACTAGACCTGGCCCGCGCGTCTGAAAATGCCGGGCCCGGATGGCCATGCGCCCCATGCGCGTTTCGGCTGTGGCGCGGGCATAACAAAAACGTGGGGCAGGGTCAAATGAAGTCGGTTTAATCCGTGGCAAATCTGCCGGTAACAAGGATTTCCGCAACAATTCAGATGGTTCCGGGAAAGTGTTTCGCGACTTTTTGGTCCAGATCAAGCGGCCGGTGACGGATCATGTCGTTATCCTCAAGCCGTTCCAGCACTTCCGGGTCAGCAGCGCTGATTTCATCGTAAAATTCCCGCAGGCCATCGAGCCCGTATTCGGTTTCCAGAAGGGTGATCAATTCGTACCTGTCTAGCGCACCGATCTTTCGCGGCCGATCCGGGCTGGCCTGGTACGAGCCGCGTTCGAGGCGGAAACGATAATGCGCCAGCCAATGCTCCCAATCCGGGGCGTGGCGATGACACAGATCAATCTGAGGAAGCTCGGTTCTGACTGGCAGAAACTCACCGTGCTGATAGAGGTTGTGGATACGGTCGCTCAGTTTTTTCAAACCGCCGCGTACGAACAGTTTGCCCTGAATGTGGCTCATGAAACCGGCCAGAACGTAAGTGCCGAAATTGGGATAGAGCGCTTCGACCAGCGCTTGTCGATTCTGACCTTCGGGAATGAACGCTTTGTAGAGGTCCTGGCCACCCGCCAGCGCCTCAATCGGGCGGACGCGGACGGCGGGGATGTCATCGGGAATGTCGCGCAGCAGGTCTGGGATCGGGGACATCGGCCACAGGAACTCATCGACATCGATATGTGCGACCCAGTCCAGATCAGTCCTGTTGTAGATCAAATTCGCATTCGAGGATTGTCGAACCTGATGTTTGTCCGGCCTCTCACGCCTGCGACGCTTCCAGAACGCCGCATCGCAGGTACGCACCCGGATCCGGGGATGCTCGCGCAGGGCTGAGATGTCCCCCTGGACCGGCTCGTCTAGAAAGATGTGAATCCGGTCCGCGCCGATATCGAGGTGGTGGGCGGCAAAGCGCAAAATATCCTCACGCGGGGCGCGGATCGTGGACACAATCCCCCATGTGGTCACTTCTGGATTGCCCGCAGAGTCCGTCAGGTCATCATTTCCTTCGTCGCGGTCAGGCTCAGCTCGGGATAATCGCGGACGACCCGGTCGATGTCCCACTGCAGCCGCGTTAGATAGACGATATCTCCATCGTGATCATGGGCAATATGCTGCTTGTTGGCGTTGACGAATTTGTCGATCTCAACCTTGTTGCCACTGACCCAACGGGCCGAGGTGAACTGAGACGCCTCAAACCGCACAGGCAGGCCGTATTCCATCTCAATCCGGCTGGCGAGCACCTCGAATTGCAGCGCACCGACGACTCCGACGATGAAGCCCGACCCAATCGAAGGTTTGAATACCTTCGCGGCACCTTCCTCGGCGAACTGCATCAGAGCCTTTTCCAGATGCTTGGCCTTCAATGGGTCACCCGCGCGCACCGTTTGCAGCAATTCCGGTGCGAAGGAGGGGATGCCGGTCACCCGGATCGCCTCACCTTCGGTCAGCGTGTCGCCGATGCGCAACTGACCGTGGTTGGGAATGCCGATGATGTCTCCGGCCCAGGCTTCCTCGGCCAGTTCCCGGTCAGAGGCGAGGAACAGCACGGGGTTTGATATTGCCATCGGTTTCTTCGATCGCACATGCGTTAGCTTCATGCCACGTTTGAAATGGCCCGAGGCCATTCGGACAAAGGCCACCCGGTCGCGGTGTTTGGGGTCCATATTGGCCTGCACCTTGAACACGAAACCGGCGACCTTCTTTTCATCGGGCGCGATCTGACGGGGCTCAGCGGACTGAACCTGCGGCTGCGGACCATAGGCGCCGATACCCTCCATCAGTTCCTTGACGCCAAACGAGTTGATGGCCGAACCAAACCAGATCGGCGTCATGTGCCCCTCAAGCACCGCCTGCGGGTCGAGCTTGGGCAGCAATTCGCGCGCCATCTCAACCTCTTCCAGCAGCTTGTCGAGCAATTCAACGGGCACATGCTCGGCCAGCTTAGGGTCATCCAGACCATTGATTTGGATGCTTTCGGCCACCTTGTTGCGGTCGGCGCGGTCCATCAGCTCAAGCCGGTCGCGCAGCATGTCGTAGCAGCCGATGAAATCGCGACCCACACCGATAGGCCACGCGGCTGGCGTGACGTCGATCGCCAGCATTTCCTGAATTTCGTCGATGATCTCGAACGTATCCCGGCTTTCGCGGTCCATCTTGTTACAGAAGGTCAGGATCGGCAAATCGCGCAGGCGGCAGACCTCGAACAGTTTCTGCGTCTGGCTTTCCACACCTTTCGCACCGTCAATGACCATGACGGCGGCGTCTACGGCCGTCAGGGTGCGATAGGTGTCTTCGGAGAAATCCGAGTGGCCGGGTGTGTCCACAAGATTGAACCGGAAGTTCCCGTAGTCGAATGACATGGCCGAGGCTGAGACCGAGATACCGCGATCTTTCTCCATCTGCATGAAGTCCGACCGCGTTCGCCGTGCCTCACCCTTGGCGCGCACCTGTCCAGCCATCTGGATCGCGCCGCCGTACAGCAGAAACTTTTCCGTCAGCGTCGTCTTACCCGCATCCGGGTGCGAGATGATAGCGAATGTCCGGCGACGAGCGATCTCGGGCGGCAGGGTGGGTTGGTTCGAAGTATCAAGCATAAGCGCGCGTATAGGCGGGGAATCCAACTGAGGCAAGACAAAGGGGGTGGTTCGAATCATGTGGCTGTGGCAATAAGAACATATAGTGAACAAAAATGGAGTGGACCAATGAATTTGAAAGAAATCGCAGACGAACTGGTTGCTGGATGCCGCGAGAACCGGGCCAAGGAAAACCTCGAGAAGCTTTATGCCTCGGATGCTGTTTCTGTTGAGGGACAGGATTTTGCGGGCATGGGGCGCGAGACGCACGGATTGGAAGCCATTCGTGGCAAGCACGAATGGTGGGAAGGCGCTCATGAAGTATCGGGCGCGTCCGTCAGTGACCCGTACCCGCATGGTGACGACCGCTTTGCCGTGATCTTTGAAGTGCAGGGCAAGGTGAAAGAAACCGGTGAGAGCTTTGATATGCGTGAGGTCGGTGTCTATCACGTCGCCGATGGCAAGATCGTGCGTGAAGAGTTCTTTTATTAATCCGCAAGATCCCATTCTGGTCTTCTTTGCCGGGCCGATGTTAGATGTGTGCCGAAGATAGGGAGGGCCAGAATGGACTTGGGAATTCGCGGAAAACGTGCGCTGGTTTGTGCCAGCAGCAAAGGCTTGGGATTGGGCTGTGCCGAGGCGTTGGCCGAAGCCGGCGTTGATCTTGTGATGAACGCGCGCGGAGCCGAAACGTTGGAGGCTGAAGCCACGCGTTTGCGATCCTCATATGGCGTTGCCGTGCAGACAGTGGCTTGTGATGTTACCACACCAGAGGGTCAGGCCGAGGTGATAAGTGCTGCGCGGGGTGCTGATATCCTTGTCACAAACGCGGGTGGCCCTCCGCCCGGCATGTGGTCGGACTGGGAGCGTGATGATTTCATCAAAGCACTGGATGCCAATATGCTGACACCCATAGCTTTCATGAAGGCTCTGCTGCCGGGCATGATGGATAAGGGCTGGGGTCGCGTGGTGAATATCACCTCGCAGTCGGTACGCGCGCCGATTGCGGTGCTGGGCCTGTCGAATGCGGCGCGAACTGGATTAACCGGCTATGTTGCGGGCACATCGCGCCAGGTGGCACCACATGGCGTGACGATCAATAATCTGCTGCCAGGTATCCACGCCACCGACCGCGCGAACGCGCTGGATGGCGGGGTGTCAGAGCAGAAAGGTATTTCGATGGCCGAGGCACGGGCTGAACGCGCTGCAACCATCCCAGCGAGACGCTATGGCACGAGGGAAGAGTTTGGGGCGACCTGCGCGTTTCTATGCTCGCAACACGCCGGGTTCATTGTCGGGCAGAACATTTTGCTGGACGGTGGTGGCACCAATCTGACGATGTAGGTATGGCACAGAACTTTTCTCTGAAAGATCAGTTGTTCAACGCGGAAAAGGTAAGCTTTCTTGCGGGCTTGTTCGCCAAGGTTGATTCCGATTTCAAGGAAGAAGCATTCGCGGCGAAAGTGATGTCGCGTTTGCCCGAGCTTGAACTGAAAGAGCGTATGGCGTGGATTGCAGAGTGTCTGCAAGAATCGGTGCCTGGCGATTTGCCGGCAGTGGCACCGGTCATTCTGCGGGCGCTGCCGCCTCCGCTGGACCCCGCCAAAAGTGATGACGACTTCGGAGACTTTATCTTTGCGCCCTTGGGTGATTGGGTTTGTGCAATCGGCCTGGATCATCCCGCTTTGGCGCTGGATGTATTCGAAGAGTTGACCCAGAGATTTTCGATGGAATGGGCGATCCGCCCGTTCCTCAATCACCACTCCGAACTGGTCATGGCGCGGATGCAGGCTTGGTGCACGCATCCCAGCTATCACGTGCGTCGTCTGGTCAGCGAGGGCACGCGGCCGCGTTTACCGTGGGGGCAGGCCGTTGGCTTGGCAATGTCAGACCCATTGCCGTTATTGGACCGATTGCACGGGGATCGGACGCGCTATGTGACGCGCTCGGTCGCCAATCATCTGAATGATATCACCAAGAAAGACCCCGATCTGGTGCTGGAACGTCTGCGGGATTGGGGCAAGGCAGGGCGGCAGGACAAGGATGAACTGAACTGGATGACATCTCATGCATTACGAGGCCTTGTGAAATCTGGGCATCCCAAGGCGATGAAGGTGCTTGGATACGATCCCGATGCAGATATTGCGGTTGAGATTCAGGTAAACGGTCCGGCCCGGATTGGTGAAGCGCTGGAGTTTGAAACCCGCCTAAGCGGCGCAGAAGATCAGCCAGTCTTGGTCGACTATATCGTTCATTTCCAACGACCTGGCGGAAAGATCTCACCCAAGGTTCACAAGTTGAAACAGGCCGAGCTTACAGGTGGTCAGTTGACACTTAGAAAGCGGCACAAGCTGAAGGGCAATGCAACAACATTCAAGTTGGTTCCTGGGCCGCATCGGTTGGAGATTCAAGTGAACGGCCGCGTGCACGCAGGCGTGGATTTCGACCTGCTCGCCTGAGCCCTGTCACGGTTTCGTCAGATCGGGCGCTGGTGGATTGCGTGGTGTGGATTGCTGCACTAGCTGCAAAAGACCAGTGACAAAAGGATTGCCCCGATGAAGCACGAGGCTGTGCAGAACTACTATGGTGAGGTGTTGCAAGGCAGCGCGGATTTGCAAACAAATGCCTGCTGTACTCCGGATGATATGCCGGATCACTTCAAGAAAATTCTGTCGCAAATTCATGATGATGTGCTGACACGTTACTATGGATGCGGGCTGATTGCTCCGTTGGATCTGGAGGGAATGCGTATCCTGGATCTGGGCTGTGGTGCGGGGCGCGATGTGTATGCTTTATCCGCGATGGTCGGTGAAAAGGGCCGTGTTGTCGGCGTTGACATGACGCCTGAGCAGCTCGACGTGGCGCGCGCGCATCAGGACCATCACGCGAAGGCATTCGGACATTCGGCCAGCAATGTCGAGTTTCACCACGGCTATATCGAAAAGCTGGATGAGCTGGACCTCGAACCGGGATCGTTCGATATCATCGTCTCAAACTGCGTGATCAATCTGGCGACCGACAAGGCTGCTGTGCTGCGTGGTACGCATCGGCTGCTAAAAGAGGGCGGAGAGATGTATTTCTCGGACGTCTACGCCGATCGCCGGGTGCCCAAGGCGATGGCCGAGGATGAGATCCTGTATGGCGAATGCCTGTCGGGTGCGCTCTATTGGAACGATTTTCTGTCGATGTCGCGTGCTGCCGGATTTGGCGATCCCCGTCGGGTGACGCATCGTCCTTTGACGATCGAAAACCCAATTCTTGAAGAACGGGTCGCACCGCTGAGCTTTATCTCGGCCACCTACCGTCTTTTCAAGCTGCCGGAGTTGGAGCCTGCGTGCGAGGATTACGGTCAGGCTGTGATCTACAAGGGCACAGTGCCGCATGCGCCGCATGAATTTGTACTGGATGACCACCATACGATCGAGGCCGGCAAAGTATTCCCGGTCTGTGGCAACACGTGGATGATGTTGCAAGACACCCGTTTTGCACGGCATTTTGAGTTCATCGGCGATTTTTCGACCCATTACGGGATTTTCGAAGGCTGCGGCGGGGTTAGCCCGTTTGTTGTACAGGGCGAAGCTGCCTCGACCGGGTGCTGCTGATCCCTTGCGCCTGATGGGCGGGGTTGTTATCCCCGCCTAAGCCCGATGGATTTGATCGGGAAAGGCAATGGGGTCCATCGGTGACAGTGACGACAACTCCTCCTCGATTGGAAATCCGCAATCTGATTGCGCGCTTTGGCGGGCGGACGGTCGTGGATGATGTATCGTTGACCGTGCACGCGGGGCAGGTGACTTGCCTGCTGGGGCCTTCGGGCTGCGGAAAGTCGACCACATTGCGGATGATCGCGGGGGTCGAAATGCAGACCTCGGGCGAGATTTACGTCGATGGCAAGCTGATCTGTGACACGGTTTTCCGCGTACCGCCCGAACGGCGCGAGATTGGGCTGATGTTTCAGGATTTTGCGCTGTTTCCACATCTCAGCGTAGCGGATAACGTCGCGTTCGGACTGAAAGGCAGCAAAGAGCAGAAACGCGCGCGGGTCGAGGAACTGCTGACCAAGGTCGATCTGATGCGGTTCATCGATGGATTTCCGCATCAGTTATCTGGGGGTGAGCAGCAGCGGGTTGCTCTGGCGCGTGCGTTGGCCCCACGCCCGCGGATCATGCTGATGGATGAGCCGTTCTCGGGCCTCGATAACCGTCTGCGCGACGGCATTCGGGACGAAACGCTCGCAGTCCTCAAAGAAGAGGACGCTGCTGTTCTATTGGTCACGCATGAGCCGGACGAGGCGATGCGAATGGCTGATGAAATCGCGCTGATGCGGCGCGGCAAGATTGTGCAGCAGGGGGCGCCATACAATGTCTATACCCGGCCTGCAGACAAGGCAGCAGTTTCGTTTTTTAGTGATATCAATGTGTTGAAGGCTCAAGTTAATGGTGCGTTGGCGCATACTCCGTTTGGCCGTTTTCTTGCGCCCGGTGTGCCGGACGCGACCGATGTTGAAATCGTGTTTCGACCCCAGCACGTCAAGCTGGACTTCGACCGCAATGGCAAAGGGCCTGCGCCGACGCCGACAGACGGCATTGCCGCCCGAGGCGTGGTTGAGCGTGCTCGGTTTTTGGGAAATGAAAGCCTTGTCGAGTTTCGCATGGACTATGATGGCTCGATCCTGAAGGCGACGGTCCCGAACGTCTTTGTGCCCAAAGAGGGCCGTGTCATGTGGCTGACCATTCGCCGCGACCGGTGTTTTGTATTCCCGGCCTGACGCTCAAATCCTGCATTTTCATCCAAGTGGTGCGTGAAAGCCTCAGATTGCGCATGTGCATTGCTTGTCGCAGCGCTGAGGCGGGTCTATCAAGGGCAAAACGAGGGGTGGACCGGGCATGCGAATTCTTCTGACCAATGATGACGGCATCAATGCGCCGGGACTGATTGTACTTGAAGCGATCGCGGCTGAACTGGCCGGTCCCGATGGCGAGGTCTGGGTCGTCGCGCCTGCCTTTGAACAGTCGGGCGTGGGCCATTGCATCAGCTATACCCACCCGATGATGGTCGCCAAACTGGGCGAGCGTCGCTATGCCGCCGAAGGGTCTCCGGCGGATTGCGTGTTGGCCGGTTTGCACGACGTTATGAAGGACGCGCCGCCCGATCTGGTGTTGTCAGGGGTGAACCGGGGCAACAACTCGGCTGAGAACACGCTGTATTCGGGTACTATCGGCGGCGCGATGGAGGCGGCGTTGCAGGGTGTGCCCGCGATTGCCTTGTCTCAGTATTTCGGGCCGCGCAATCTGGGGCTGGACGATCCGTTTGAGGCGGCTGCCAAATTTGGGGCCGATCTGGTGCGCCGCATTCTTGATGCGACACCCGAGCAGCAGGGCGACTATCGTCTGTTCTATAATGTGAATTTCCCTCCGGTTCCCGCAGGTGAGGTGCTGGGTACGCGCGTGGCCCCGCAGGGGTACCGACGCGATACACATTTCTCTGTCGAGCCGCACAGCTCGCCTTCGGGTCGCCGGTTCCTTTGGATTAAGGGCGGGTATCAACATAACCCGACTGCTCCGGGCACGGATGCGGCGGTCAATCTGGAAGGATATAACTCGGTCACTCCGATGCGCGCTGATCTGACAGCATATGACACGCTCGAGGCGCTAAAGGTCATCGAATGACTGGACCAAGCGCAGAAACCATAATGCAGTTCCTGTTTGCCCTGCGCTCGCGCGGGGTAACGGATGCACGTGTGCTGGCGGCGATGGAGCAGGTTGACCGGGGGCAGTTTGTCAAAGGCCTGTTCGCGGACCGGGCCTATGAGGACACTCCACTGCCTATTGCCTGTGGCCAGACCATCAGCCAGCCTTCGGTTGTGGGGCTGATGACGCAGGCGCTGCAGGTGCGTCCGCGTGATACGGTTCTAGAGGTCGGCACCGGCTCGGGCTATCAGGCGGCGATCCTGTCCAAGCTGGCGCGCCGGGTCTACACGGTTGAGCGGCACAAGAGGCTGGTGCGCGAAACGGGAGAACTGTTCCGTGAGCTGGGGCTGACGAATGTGACCGCGATGCTGTCGGATGGATCGTTTGGCCTGTCCGAACAGGCCCCGTTTGACCGTATCATTGTGACCGCTGCTGCCGAAGATCCTCCGGGGCCGCTCTTGGCGCAGTTGAAAATCGGCGGTATCATGGTGTTACCCGTGGGCCAGTCGGACGCGGTGCAGACCCTAATCCGGGTCACGCGCACTGAAACCGGTCTGGACTATGACGAATTGTTGCCGGTCCGTTTTGTGCCCTTGCTTGAGGGGCTGGGAAAAGACGGAGCGTAAAGGTATATTAGAGGCGCCAGAACCCCGGAGAACAGGGGCAGGTGTTGAGGACAGTAAAATGAGAGCAGTTTCCAAATCAGCAATGCGCCGCTATGCGACAGGTGTTGCCGCGCTGGCAATTCTGGCCGGGTGTGAAGGGCCATATGACTATGACCTGCGCGGCAATGTCGGCGGGTTCTCCACTGCAGATGCCGCCCTTGCAGCGACCGCCAACCGCCCGACGCCGGATGCGCGTGGCGTGATCACCTATCCGAACTATCAGGTCGCGGTAGCCCGCCGTGGGGATACAGTTGGCGATGTCGCCACCCGGATCGGCATGCCGGTGGCCGAATTGGCCCGGTTTAACGGCTTGCAGCCAAATGACAGCCTGCGTGACGGTGAAGTTCTGGCCTTGCCGCGCTCGGTCGGTGGGACGAGCAATGTTGATATTGCGACCATTGCCGGAACCGCGATTGACGAGGCACCGGACACAGGATCTGTACAGACATCGACATTGGAGCCCGCGCAACCTGCTGCGGCTCCGGCACCGGTTGCTACTGGGCCTGAGCCGATCCGGCACAAGGTCAAGCGGGGTGAGACAGCCTATACAATTTCGCGGCTCTATCAGGTGCCTGTGGAGTCTCTGGCAGAATGGAACGGTTTGGGACCAGACTTTATGGTGCGCGAAGACCAGTACCTGTTGATACCGGTCAAGAATCAACCGGCACCTCGGGCAGCAGCGCCGGCCGCCACGGCAACTGCGGTAACCCAACCGGGGGAAGGCTCACCAACTCCTACGCCGCCGAGCGCGACGCAGCCATTGCCGGATGAGAAAGTTGCCGCGGCAACGCCTGCGCCGGATATCACAGCCGAGGCCCCGACCAATTCGGGAAGCTCGGCGCTGGCAAGTCCGGTGAGCGGCACCATCATTCGGACCTACAAGAAGGGTAAGAATGAGGGGATAGATATCGCCGCAGCGCCAGGCGCGTCGGTCAGTGCGGCCGAGGCAGGCACGGTCGCCGCGATCACCGCGGATGCGGATCAGGTTCCGATCATCGTTGTGAAACACAACAATGACTTGCTGACTGTTTATGCCAATGTCGACAATATCACCATCAAGAAAGGTGATCGGGTGCGACGGGGACAGAAGATCGCCTCGCTGCGCGGGGGCGACAATGCATATGTGCACTTCGAAGTGCGCAAAGGGTTCGAGTCGGTTGATCCCGAGCCTTACCTGAAGTGACCGAAATGGCCCGTTCCGGGCCATGCCTCCGGCGGAGGTATTTGGGGCCAGTTGAAGGACGGATCACGCATTGGGATCGTAGTCGCTGAGCCGTTTACCCGGTTCGTCAGTAAAGAGTTCCGGCAGAGGCGTGACGTTTTCTATCAGGTCGATGCGGAAGACCCGGAAGTCGTCGCGCAGTTCGCACCAGGCGGTCAGTGTCCAGACACGGCCCCAGTATTCCATATGTAGCGGTCGTATAGTGCGTTCGGTCAGCGCGCCGTCAATGCGACGGTAGCTGAGCTGCAATTTCTGGCGCGATTTGATCGCGGCGCGGATCGGGGCCATATGTGCCATTCCGCGTACGACATCAGCGAAGGGATAGACCGCGAATTTCCAGCTGTCGGCCTCGGCAATGACCTGCGTGGGCAAGACGGCGTCGATTTTCTCGGCCAGAGATTCCGCGGCGGATTTAAGATCGGGATCGGCGGCCTCGGCAACGATCGCCATGCCGAGGTTCAGAGCCTCAAGCTCGGCGGGTGTCAGGTTTAGCGGAGGCAGCGTGATCTGTTCACGCACCATGTAACCTACGCCGCGTTCGCCTTCTACAGGAACGCCCGAGGCCACCAACGTGTCCATATCGCGATAGATCGTACGGACCGACACCTCAAGTCGGTCCGCGATGTCCTGCGCGCGGTGCAAGTTACCATCGCGCAGGATCTGTATGATGTCGAACAGGCGGTCAGTGCGGCGCATGACACGCCGTCTGAGCCGCCCTTAGGCGGTCATGTTCCATAGCACGGTCTCGTGACGCATCTGGGCGCTGTCGGGGTTGATTGCCGCCATCAGAGCGGGTGCAAAATCCTGTTGCATGAATGCAGCAGCGGCATCCTTTGCGGATTTCATATCGGTCCAGACGACATAGTCGGTCCAGCGGCCATCTTCGCCATGGCTTAGCTGGCGGTGGGTAAAGCCGGGAGCCGCACGGACGAAGGCTTCGGAGGCTTGGCTTAGCCTGACGAACTGTTCGGGCTTTGTGCCGTCGGCAAGGGTAAAGGTGACGATTTCTGCGACATGGGTCATGTGGTTCTCCGTAGACCAGGTTTCGATATCGTCCTTCTAGGTGATATCAACTGACATAAACCTGTCAGTTGAGAAATGCGAGTCCGCAAAAAACGCATGATCCGTTCAATTTTGCGCGCGGATTTGATCTGTCGCACTTTTGCTGATGCCCGTACGGGCGTAGACACGGGGCCAGACATATTCACGGCGCGCTGCGCCGACGTAGAAGGAGACAAGTCATGCTCAACAATATTGGCCTTCCGGGTATCCTGCTGATTGCTGTTGTGGTTCTCGTCCTGTTTGGACGCGGCAAGATCAGTTCGCTGATGGGTGAAGTGGGTAAAGGCATTACCTCGTTCAAAAAAGGCATCAAGGAAGGTTCGGAAGAGCTGGAACAAGACGCGTCTGAGCTGGCCAAAGACGTCACGCCTGAGACTGACAAAGACAAGGTCTGAGCCTAGATGTTTGATCTGGGCTGGACCGAGCTTCTGGTCATCGGCATCGTCGCGTTGATCGTGGTGGGGCCAAAGGACCTGCCTGTGCTGTTCCGCAATGTCGGACGGTTCGTCGGAAAGGCGCGCGGCATGGCGCGCGAATTCAGCACTGCAATGAACGAGGCTGCGGACGAAGCAGGCGTCAATGAGATCAAGAAGGGCCTGAACGCGGCGACCAACCCGGTTAGTACAGCGATGGACGGGATCAACGAAGCCGCGCGCGACGTGGCCAAATCCATCGACCCAACCAAGTTCGACCCTGACAGCGAGACCGGCAAGCTGGCCACCGAGCGAGCAGAGCAAGCCAAGAAGATCCAAGCCACAACGGCGCGCGCTGCCGCTGAACGCAAGGCCAAGGAAGCCGCGGATGCGCTGGCCAAGGCGGAAGAGGCCGAAGCAGCGCTGAAAACCGAAAGCAAAACATGACCAAGACCGACGAGATCGAGGACAGCTCGGCACCCCTGATCGAGCACCTGGCCGAGCTACGTACGCGGCTGATCCACTGCGTTGTGGCGTTTCTGATCGGTATGATCATCTGTTTCACCGTGGCCACGCCACTGTTCAATTTCCTCACGCAACCGCTATGTGAGGTGCTGACCGAGCGTGGACAGGATTGCGGGCTGATCTTCATCTCGCCGCAGGAAGGGTTCTTTGTCGCCATCAAGGTTTCGCTGCTGGGCGGGTTCATTCTGGCCTTTCCCTATATCGGAATGCAGATGTGGAGGTTCGTGGCGCCGGGCCTGTATAAATCGGAAAAGAACGCGTTTCTGCCGTTCATGCTGGCCTCTCCCTTCATGTTCCTGCTGGGCGCAAGCTTCGCTTTTTATGTGGTCACGCCACTGGCCTATGACTTCTTCCTCGGTTTCCAGCAATTTGGAGCGGAAGGGGAAGCTGTAGCAGAAGGCGCAACCGCACCTTTGAGCGTGGTGTTTCAGGGTTCGGCGCAGGAATATCTCAACCTGACCATCAAGTTCATCGTTGCCTTTGGCTTGTGCTTTCAATTGCCCGTATTGCTGACACTGATGGGTAAGGCCGGACTTGTCAGTGCCGAAGGTCTGGGGGCAGTGCGTAAATATGCGGTGGTAGGCATTCTGGTGTTGGCTGCGATTGTCACGCCGCCGGACGTGATCACCCAGATCATCCTCTTTGTCGTGGTTTACGGGCTCTATGAAATTTCAATATTCCTGGTCGCCCGTGTCGAGAAGAAGCGCGAAGAACAGTTGCGTGCCGATGGATACTACGACGATGAAGAGGCCGAAGCCGACGCAGACGTGATGCAGGATTACGAAGAGAACAAGTAACCTGTTCCAATAGCTTTAAAGGCGCGCCCAAGGTAGGCGCGCCTTTTTCACTTGCTACTCTTGTTGTGTTGATCGGAACATGGTTGAACTCCGCCAGAACATCCCGGAGGAGCCGATGGACGACCAAGCCCTGAACCGCATTGCGGACGCGTTGGAACGCATGGCGCCCGCGCCGCTGGCGACACCTGATTTCAACGCGGCCCCGGCTTTCGTCTGGCATGTCGAGCCTGACCGGCTGGAACCCGTCACACAGGTCAATCGGGTCGACCTTGATCTATTGGTGGGGATCAACCGCTCCCGCGATACGTTGCTGGACAACACGCGCCGCTTTGCTGCGGGTTACAAGGCTAATAACGCGCTCTTGTGGGGCGCGCGCGGAATGGGGAAATCCAGCCTCGTCAAAGCGGTGCACGGTACGTTGCAGGATGAGCATCCTGACCTGAAACTGGTCGAATTGCAGCGCGAGGATATGGGCTCGGTCGCGCGTTTGCTGAACCACCTGCGTGCCGCGCCGCACAGGTTCATCCTGTTTTGCGATGATTTGTCGTTCAGCCACGATGACCAGCATTACAAATCGCTCAAGGCCGTGCTGGATGGCGGTATCGAAGGTCGCCCAGAAAACGTTGTGTTCTACGCCACATCAAACCGCCGCCACCTGATGCCGCGCGACATGATCGAAAACGAACGCTCCAGCGCCATTAATCCGTCCGAGGCGGTCGAGGAGAAGGTCTCACTCTCTGACCGTTTCGGCCTGTGGCTGGGGTTCCACCCCTGCGATCAGGACGAATATCTAGCGATGATCGATCGCTACTGCGCCGCTCATGGCGTCAAGGTTGATCCCGAAACTCTGCGCGCCGAAGCCATCGAGTGGCAAGCCACACGGGGGGCACGCTCGGGCCGCGTCGCCTGGCAATTCTTCGTCGACCTCGCCGGGCGAAACGGCGTCCATATCGGTTAGTCCGCGCGCTTCATCTGG
Source organism: Ruegeria sp. I3 (assembly GCF_056532525.1). Taxonomy (NCBI): domain Bacteria; kingdom Pseudomonadati; phylum Pseudomonadota; class Alphaproteobacteria; order Rhodobacterales; family Roseobacteraceae; genus Ruegeria; species Ruegeria sp. I3. The sequence continues at coordinate 398,708 of NZ_JBQFNI010000002.1, forward strand.
CCAGAAATACCTCCGCCGGAGGCATGGCCCGTCAGGGCCATTCTCACAACAGTGCTATAATCCGCGCCGCCTCATCCGCAGTGCTGGTTAATACATCCCGATCCTCACCGGGATGGAAACGCGCACGTACGGCGGTCGGCATCGGTGCAGGCTCAACAATCGACACGCGCGGTCCTGTCCGCGCGGTCTCGGTCGCCCAGCTGCGAGCCAGCGCCATCTGCGCCGCTTTGGTGGCGCCGTAGATGCCATAGAACTTCTCGCCTGCCTTCGGGTCATCGAAGAACACGGCATGGCCAGTTTCGCCCAACAAAGGCGCGACATACGGGATCAGAACCGAGGTGGCGTTTGCATTGATGCTGGCTGCCTTGTTCCATTCCTTCGGATCAACGAAATGCACTGGCGTCAGGGCTGAGGTATGGATTGCAGTATGCAACCACAAATCGATCTTGCCCCAGCGATCGTGAATGCCCCGGCACAGGGTCGCCATCGCATTGGGATCGGTGATGTCCATGGGGGCCAGAGTGGCCGAGCCACCCTTCGCCTGGATGCGGTCATCCAGCTCTTCCAGCCCGCCCTGAGTGCGAGCGACAGCGACGATGTGATAGTCGGGGGCCAGCGCTTCGGCCAGCGCCGCGCCCAACCCGCGAGAAGCCCCGGTGATAAGGGCGATTTTAGTCTGATCGGTCATGAGGGGGGTTTGAACCTGCACGCGCAGGGCGTCAAGTCAGGATCAGCTGCCGGGGATGTCGATCCTTCGGTTCTGGCCGCTTTGTCGCAGCACAACACCATTTTCATCAATGGCGACGACCTTACCCGGGCCGACACGACTGCCGGGTTTCACTTTCTTAATGCGCCCCGACGACATGCGGACCAGGGCTTGCAGGTCCGCCTTGGGCCCAAAAATGCCCAATACCGAGACCGCGTTCTTCTTGAGCGCCCCCGCCTGTGTGGCGGCGCTTTTCACCGTTGCGTTTGCCATGATCTGTGGCCGAGCTGCGCGCCCGGACCCCGTTTTGTGAGTGGTTTTCGGCATTCGGGTAACACGGGCTTTGCCGGACCAAAAGGCCGGCAGCACTCGGTTCGGAGCGGTTCGAATGCCGCATACCGAACCCTTTGCAAATGCAGCCTGTTCAGCAATAGGTTGTCGGCGGATTCTGACCTATGGCCGCTAGCGCAAGTCTCTTGGCCGACGCCTCAGGACAAAGCGATTCGCCCGATCACCCCGAGGCAAGTTTCGCCGCGTTCCACGAACTGCCGACCACCTGCATATCCTCACGCTTTTTGCTGACCCGACTGCTGTTTTCCAGACTGCCCAGATATTCCTCGTCGACGCCGGTGACGTAGTTGCCGTCAAAGCAGGAACAGTCAAAAGCTTCGATCTCGGGGTTGCCTTCCTTGGCAGCCCAGATCAGATCGTCGAGATGTTGGTAGAACAGCGCATCCGCACCCAGTTCTTCGCGAATCTCCTCGATCTCTTTGCCATTCGCGACAAGCTCGTGTCGGGTTGGCATATCGATGCCATAGACATTGGGGTATTTCACCGGGGGCGAGGCGCTGGCGATATAGACCTTTTTGGCGCCGGCCTCACGGCACATCTGGACGATCTTTTTGATTGTATTGCCGCGCACGATCGAATCGTCGATCAGCAGTACGTTATGACCGTCAAACTCCAAAGGCACCGCGTTCAGTTTGCGTCGCACGGATTTCTGCCGTTCTTCCTGGCCCGGCATGATGAAGGTGCGGCCAACATAACGGTTCTTAACAAGCCCCTCGCGATAGGGAATGCCTGTGATCTTTGCGGCCTCAAGCGCGACAGGGCGGGCGCTATCTGGCACAGGGATGATCCGGTCGATCTCAAGTCCCGAGTCCTGAATTTGCTTGGCCAGCGTCTGCCCCATGCGCATCTGGGTTTTGTAAACCGACACCCCATCCAGCAACGAATCCGGTCGGGCCAGATAGACATACTCGAAGATGCAGGGTGTCAGTTTACCTTCAACGGCCTGGAACTCGTGCATATTGCCGTCGAGATCGATAAGGATCGCCTCGCCGGGGCGTAGGTCACGCAGCTTGTCAAAACCGTTGATGCCGAATGCCACATCTTCGGACGCAAAGGCATAATCATCGCCGTCACCAGTTGCGGCACGCTTGGCAACAGACAAAGGTCGGATGCCGTAAGGATCGCGGAAGGCCAGCATCCCTACGCCCGCGACGAGGCAGATCACCGAATACGCCCCCTGAACCCGCTCCATCGTCATTTTGACACCGGCGAACAGGTTGCGGATCGGATCAGCATTACCATTGACCTTGATCGCATCAGCGACCTTGTCGGCCAGCACGTTCAGAAGGACCTCTGAATCCGAAGTTGTGCGCAGGTGGCGGCTGTATTTGGCAGTTACCTTTTCGCGTTGTTCTTCGGTATTGGTGATGTTGCCGTTGTGAACCAGATAGATGCCATAAGGCGCGTTCACGAAAAATGGTTGCGCCTCGGCCGCGCTGAGCGAGCCAGCGGTTGGATAGCGGACATGGCCCATGCCGACCTTTCCCAACAGGGTTTCGGCGTCACTGGCATTGAACACGTCTTTGACGAGACCATTTGCTTTCTTCTCACGGAAGAACTCGCCGTTGTAGGTGACGATCCCCGAGGCGTCCTGACCTCGGTGCTGAAGCATCAGCAAGCCGTCATAGATTTCCGCAAAGACATCATGTGTCCGGCTTGCGATCCCCAAAATCCCACACATACACGGGCTCCAATTTCTATGACTTGCTTAGGATGGCGTTCAGGTCGGATCGGGTGCGGACGGGTATCTGAATGGTGTGTTTTGGTCCGTTTGCACGGGACTGAGGCACAAGCACGAAAGCGGCTAGCGCATAAGAAAACAGATACAGCAAGGTCGGCAGCTCCGATTCCATGTCGGTATGGCCTCCACATAATGCCAAACGATGCGTGTGTCATCAAAGGATCACATTCGCGATTTGACGCAGGTGCGAATTGTACACGCCGCGGGTTTAGGATGACAAATGTACAGACCTATGCTGTCATATCATTGCGAAGGTTTTTTGCATGCAGTCCGGCAATACCTGGTGGAGCAGACGCCATGTGGCAACACAAGCAAAACACACCGAAGGACAAACCTGTCAAGCGGCGTTGCCACCGATGTCGTGGGGCAGGGCGCGCACCCTGCGAGATCTGCAAGGGAACCGGTGAAGTAATCAAGAGCCGAGACCAGTATGGCAAGCCGATCTCAAGCCGATGTGACGGATGCTTTGGCCTGAAGACCATCCGGTGCAATATTTGTGGTGGCGAAGGGTTTATCTGATTTTTCCGAACTAAACGCAAAAAAGCCCGGCTGAAACCGGGCTTTTCTTTGGAATTTGGTTTGATTAACCCTCAGAGGCGTTGTCGGCGGTGCAGCTTGCGACCAGCTCTTCGTACTGGGCGGTGACCCAACCCAACGCCGCCTCAGGGTTTTGTTCTTCGATCTGTCCGCTGAACTGTTCGAACACTTTGGCAGAGCGGCTTTCATCAACCATGGTATAAGACTGGCCGGTCATCACCGTGTCGTAGACAAAGAACGCGATGGCAACCAACAGGATGCCGCGGGCGATGCCGAAGAAGAAGCCAAGCGCCTGATCCAGCCCACCAAGCGCGGAACGCTGCACCAGTGAAGAGAATAGCGGCGTGAAGATGCTGACTACGATCAGTGCAATGGCGAAGACGGCGGCAAAGCCGGTAATCACCGAAAGCTCACAACTGTCGCGCAGGAATTCACCGACCACTGGCACTTCTTTGACCAGCGGCACAGCCTGCGGCGCAAAGATGAATGCTAGAACTGCCGCGGCGACCCAACCTGCGATGGCCAAAACCTCGCGCATGAAACCGCGCGAATAGGCCAGCAAGCCCGACAGCACGATGATCAGGGCCACAACCCCGTCAATTATTGTAAAACCTTCCATGGCCCTCGCCTGTTCGTTTTCTGCCCCTCAAGGCGCGACTTTACCCTGCTCCGAAGGTTTCGCCAACAAACCCCACCAAATCAGAGGGTCGGGTGAGTGTCAGACCTGCCACAGTGCCAGTTTTGCCACCTGCCGGAGCAATTGCCGCTGTGAAACCAAGTTTTTGCGCTTCTTTCAACCTGTTTTCGGTCTGCGGGGCTGGTCTAAGTGCCCCGGATAGCGAGATTTCTCCGAAAACGACCGTATCGGCAGGCAGGGCGGTGTCTTCACGAGCGCTGAGCAGTGCAGCAGCAACGGCGAGGTCAGCGGCGGGTTCGCTGACTTTCAGCCCTCCGGCGACGTTCAGATAGACATCGAGCCCGGCAAAGGGGATGCCGCAGCGTGCTTCGAGCACTGCAAGGATCATGGCGAGCCGCCCGCTATCCCATCCGACAACTGTGCGGCGGGGCTGGGAATGGGGGGACGGCGCCACCAGTGCTTGCAATTCGACCAGCACGGGGCGGGTGCCTTCGATACCTGCGAATACGGCGGAACCTGGGCTGGGTTTACCGCGTTCCGATAGGAACAGGGCCGAGGGGTTGGTAACTTGCGCCAGCCCTTTGCCGGTCATTTCGAAGACGCCGATCTCATCCGCTGGGCCAAAGCGGTTCTTAACGGCGCGCAGGATGCGGAACTGGTGCCCGCGTTCGCCTTCGAAGTAAAGCACGGTGTCGACCATATGTTCGACTACACGGGGGCCAGCGATCTGGCCTTCTTTGGTGACGTGGCCAACCATGATGATCGATACGCCGTGGCGTTTTGCAAATGTCGTCAGCTCATGCGCTGCGGCGCGCACCTGCGACACCGAGCCCGGCGCGCTGTCGACATTATCGGCCCACATCGTCTGGATCGAGTCGATGATGGCGAGGCCGGGTTTTTCTGCCTCTAGCGTCGTGAGGATGTCCCGAAGGTTGGTTTCAGCGGCCAATTGCACCGGCGACTCTTCCAGACCTAACCGGCGCGCGCGCATCCTAACCTGTGCGCTGGCCTCCTCGCCCGAGACGTAGATGGTTTTGACACCTTTGCGGGCAAAACGTGCTGCAGCTTGCAGTAAGAGGGTCGATTTGCCAATGCCGGGGTCACCGCCCACCAGCAGCGCCGATGCAGGGACAAGGCCGCCGCCGAGGACACGGTCCAATTCTTCAACACCGCAGAGGGTGCGGGGCGGGGGTGTTTCCTCGGTCGAGAGGTCGGTGAGCGCGATGGATTGACCGCGCTTGCCCCCGAGCGACTTCTTGGCTGGTCCCGCCGAGAGCGGGGCTTCCTGAACGATGGTGTTCCATTCGCCGCAGCCGTCGCAGCGGCCTGACCATCGTGTATGTGAGGCACCGCAGGCGGAGCAGGTGAAGGATTGTGTCTTTGCCATGTCGCCCTTGGTGCCCGAGGAAGGGCGGTTCTTCAAGCCCTTGCGGGCTTTCCTCACCGCCGGTGGCGCGCCACGTCCTCAGGCCCTTCGGGCCATCGTCCGCTGCGGGCGCTAGACGCGCCTATTCCGCGGCACGCGGCGGGGTCATCGCGACCACGCTGCCCGGTGTTTGATCGTCCGTGGGGGATTGCAATTGCGCCGACAGTTCCGGAAGCAGATCGAACAGCTCATCCCTGAGGCGCGCGAGTTGCGATTTGGCGATGGATTCCTCGATCTCGATGTCTCGGGTCCATTGGCGCAGCTCGTGCTGGATGATTTGGGCTTCCTCGATGCGCTGCTGGAATTGTTCGACCTCTTCCTGACGTTGCCGCAGGAAGGTACGGGCGCGTTCGACCTTTGTGTCCCCATAGGTCTCGGCCAGTTCCTGACTGATCTGGCTCATCTGAGCAGCCAGTTCCAGCACCTGCGGTTCGAGCCCCTGCAAATCGGGGTGATCGCGCAGGAAGGCCATGCGCTCTTTCACCGCGTCGAATTCGGAGGCCAGCGCAAAGGCGCCGCTGCGGTCGGCGGCATGGGCGACCTGATAGGCCCCGGCCACGTCCTGCATATTCATTGTGAACTTACGATGGGTGTTTTCAAGCGCCATCATGCGGGCGTTCGATGGCAGATAGAAGACCAGCATCAGGATCAGGGCGGTTAATCCGATTTGGATATAGATGCCTGCGTCAATTGTTGCACCGTTGCTGAGACCGGCCTGCAACGAGAGCCAGGGCAGGATACCAAACGCGGATAAAATGGTGGTCGTCACCGCGAACAATGCTGCGGCGCAGATAAGGAAAAAAGTGAGCCTTAATAAGGTATTCTGAAATTGCAATGTTATTGTGTGGAGGGCGGCCATGATCGTCGTTCTCCTTCTTCAACCGGTACAAAAACCGGGCCGAAGCGGAAGGTTAGACAGACGCGAAGTGATCCGCTACGGACCCGAAAACTACAAAATTTACTGCTCGAAATATAAAGATGATACTCAGAAATCTGTTTTCAATCAATTAGGTCTGAGGTTTTCGTGATCCAAATGTCATCTCTGTAATATGGCCCAGTGCAAGTGAGGCCAGAATGCAGCCGGTGAACAGGTAGAGACCCCATGCGGTTTCGATGGTGGCGTATGAGATGCCTTTGGCCAGCGTGATGTAGAGCGCGATGAGGAAGATATCGGCCATCGCCAGCTTGCCGAGGATGTTGAGCGCGGGCTGGACGCGCGGGTCCAGCAGGTTCCATTGGATCAGCGCGGTGCCGATGGTTTTGACGTAGGGCGCGAAGAGGGCGAAGACGGTAACGATCAACGCGAGGAAGATGTCGGACTTCCACAAGGACTGGAGCCCGGTGATGACGCTGATTTCACTGAGGCCGAAGATCGGGAGGAGACCGGCGCGCATCAGCGGGGCGAACCACGCGATGGGGTAGAGGATCAGGAGGGATAGGGTGGCGAGGCGGAGGATCATATGTACTTTTTAGGTGTTCCGCCGCCTATCGGGCGACGCGTTTCAGTTATGTGTTAGCTTAATTCAAGAATTCAAACTCGTTTTTGTCAGTGGGGAGACCTCAGATGCCAGCTTTTGTGGCTTTCAAGTCAATTGTTGATCCTTCGGATTGCGATTTTCTGGGGCATATGAATGTCTCGCGGTACTTTGCGGCTTGCTCAGATTCGGTGTTTGCTATCCAATCGGAGATGGGATTGAACGCAGACGATATGCGTTCGGGACGGAAGCTATCATTTGCAGTGGTACATGCGGAGAGTAGTTTCCTCGCCGAACTTCGAGCGGGGGAGGCTATTCAGATGGAGAGTGAGGTACTCGAGATAGGCGTGAAGTCGGTCACTTTCCGACACAGATTGCTGCGCTCTGCCGACAGAAAAACTGTATTCTCAACAGTGTTCAAATGCGTCTTGTTAAATCTCGAATCTCGAAAAGCCGAATTGCTTCCAGATGAGGTTGTCGCAAGCGCGAAAAACTGGCTAGTGAGTGAGAAAGATTAGCGCACCGCCTCAATCGGCCCCTCAGCACTGCCGCTGATGAACTGCTCCACATAAGGATCATCCGAGGCGTCCATCTGACCCACAGGCCCGGTCCACTGGATCACGCCTCCGTGCAGCATGGCGACATTGTCGGCGATGGCGCGGACCGAGCTCATGTCGTGGGTGATTGTCATCGCGGTGGCGCCCATCTCGGTCACGATTTCTCGGATCAGGTCGTTGATGACGCCGGACATGATGGGGTCGAGGCCGGTGGTGGGCTCGTCGAAGAAAATGATCTCGGGTTCGGCGGCGATGGCGCGGGCGAGGCCGACGCGTTTTTGCATGCCGCCTGACAACTCCGCCGGGAACCGGTCAGCGACGTTGGATTTCAGGCCCACACGGCGCAGTTTCTCGATGGCGATCTCGCGCGCCTCATCGACTGGGCGTTTCAGCGAGCCGCGCAGCAGGCGGAAGGCGACGTTTTGCCAGACGGGCAGCGAGTCGAACAGCGCCGCGCCCTGAAACAGCATTCCAAAGCGGGCCAGAAACGCATCGCGGTCGCCTTTGGCGGCGTCTTTGCCGTCGACATAGATCATGCCGCTGTCGGGCTTGATCAGGCCGAGGATGCATTTCAGCGCCACGGATTTGCCCGTACCCGAACCACCGATGATGACCATCGAGGTGCCCTGTGGGATATCAAGGTTCATGCCTTGCAAGACGTGGTTGTCGTCAAAGGCCTTATGTACGTTCTCCATTCGGATCATAGCGAGAAGAACACCCCTGTAAGAACGAAATTGGCGGCGAGGATCAGCACAGCAGCAGCCTCGACCGAGCCCTTGGTGGCGCGGCCCACGCCCTGCGCGCCGCGGCCTGAGGACATGCCGTAATAGCAACCCATAATGGCGGCGATCACGCCGAATGCAGCACCTTTGACCAGTGACGAAACGATATCCCGCGCTTCAAGGAAATCGACGGTGTTTTTCAGATAGGCTGCCGGGTTGAAGCCCAGATTTTGCGTCGCGACAGTGTAGCCGCCTGCGATGCCGATGATATCTCCGATCCCGACCAGCGCTGGAACTGTGATCAGGGCGGCCAGCACGCGTGGGGCGGTGAGGTATTTCATCGGATGGGTGGACAATGTGACCAGAGCGTCGATCTGCTCGGTCACTTTCATCGTCGCAATCTCGGCGGCGATCGAAGACGTCACGCGGGCGGCGATCATCAGGCCGACCAGCACCGGGCCAAGCTCTCGCACCATGCCTATGGCGACGATCTGGGGCACAACGGCTTCGGCGTTGAAACGCGCGCCGCCTGCGTAGATCTGCAGCGCCAACGCGCCGCCGGTGAAGATGGCGGTCAGGCCGACCACGGGCAGGGACAACCAGCCGATATTCAGCAGGGCGATGCCGAACTCGCGCGGATAAAACGGTGGTCGAAAAATGTGCGAAACCGCGTCGAGCGCGAACAGCGCGACGCGGCCAAACGCGGCGAGCATGGTCAGGATAGAACGCCCCAGCTCACCCAGCAATGAAACGGGATTCATTCCACGTAGCCCCGCGAAAAGCGACTGCCGAGCGAGGTCAGAATTTCATAGCCGATGGTGCCAGCGGCTTCGGCCAGATCATCGACGGTTTGGTGCCCGTTCAGGATACGCAGGCGATCAGGTTTGTACGGCAAGTCAGTCACATCCACGGTGATCAGGTCCATCGAGATACGTCCTACCACCGGGCAGGGCTGATCACCAGCGAATGTATCGATGCCGCCCCCAATGGCGCGATGCAGCCCATCGGCATAACCGGCCGCAACGGTCGCAATCTTCGACGGGCGGCGCGCGCTCCAGCTGTTGCCGTAGCCGACGGTCTCGCCCACGGCGACGTCGCGCACTTGAATCACCGGCAGATCGACGGTGACGACCGGCTTGGCCCCGGCAAAGGGCATCCCGCCGTACAGGCCAATCCCTGGGCGGCAAAAGTCAAAGTGGAATTCCGGCCCCATCAGAGTACCACCCGTCGCCGCAAGCGAGCGCGGCGCGTCGACGCCATCGGTCATCTGTTTGAACGTGTTCAACTGTTGGCGGTTCATAGGGTGTTCAGGCTCATCCCCGCAGGCCAAATGCGACATCACGACCAGCGGGTCCAGGGCAAGAGCTTCGTGCCGCAGTTCGGCCCAGTCCGCAGGCTCAAGCCCAAGGCGATTCATACCGCTGTCGAGCTGGATACCAAAGCCATGATCGGGCAGGGCCTGACGATGACGCTTGAATTGTTCGGGCGAGTTGATCAACGGCGTCAGATCATGCTGGCGCAGCAGATCCGTGTCGCCCTCCATATGTCCGGAAAACACCGCAACCAGCGGGCCGGGGCCCACAGCCTCACGCACGGCCACGCCTTCCTCGGCAACGGCGACGAAGAATTTTGCAACGCCTTCCTCAGCCAGCGCAGAGGCGACCGGACCGGCACCTAACCCGTAAGCGTCAGCTTTGACCACTGCGCCGGTTTCAACCTGGGTCTTTGCGTCAAGCGCCTGCCAGTTCTGGGCGAGCGCGTGCAGATTTATCGTCAGATGTGCGGTACTCATAAACGCCGTTCATCACATAGGATTGGCCCAGGTCAAGGGGGGAGCACCTTAATTCTTGGCGGGTTTATGCGCCTCATAGGCCGCTTCCAGCTCGGAACGCAGGAAATCCGCAAATAATAAGGGGCTAAACTGAGGTTGGCCGGTCCCGGGTAGGGGTTCGATGATTGTGCTGACATGAGGATCAAAGAAGAACGGAACGCTATATCGTTCACGGCCCGAACGGTTGATGACCCGATGCGGCGTCGAAAGCAGGCGACCGTTCGACATCCGGTGCAGCATATCCCCGACATTGACGACAAAGGCGTCGGGACGGGACGGAACGTCAACCCAATGCCCTGACGGTGTTTTGACCTGCAAGCCGCCCACCTGATCTTGAGCAAGCAGCGTAAGGCATCCGAAATCAGTGTGCGGGGCCGAGCCGAACAGATCATCGGGGCTGGTCTTTGCTTGCGGAGGATAGTGAAGCAGACGCAGCCAGAATGTAGGCTCATCAAACGCGGAAAGGATCGAGAAATCCTGCGCCTCGCAAGCGATCAGCGCGATATGCATCAATCTGCGTCCAAGGGACGACATAGCCTTAACGTAGGTTTCTAGGGTGTCGCGAAAATCCGGTAGATCAGGCCATCGGTTTGGACCCGAGAGGTAGATATCGGGATCAACGCCAGCATCCTCGCGCATCATCATGAAGCTGGCGGATTGGTTGGGTTTTTTTACATGGGCCAGTGTTGAGTTCACATCTGTCGATGTGTTGATGGCGATGTATCCGCGATGCGTGTGGTCGACTGCGATTGCCAGCTTTTGATCCAGCGGCAGCGCGTGAAACTGTTTTGAGGCTTCGAACACATCGCGCATCAGCTGCGGGTCTATTCCGTGATCTTCGATATAGCCGAAACCAGTCGTGCCGTAGGCCGAACGAAACTCGGCCGCGATTTCCTCATCAGGGCGTGCACCCAGACGAATAACGGGGATCTCTGTGAATTCAGTCATGTCTCTCTCGCTTATAGGGGGAAGATTGCAGGGGCAAAAATGCCCCCGGTCTATCCCGCAAAGCGTTTGCGGCGATGCCCGAAATGACGCGCCAGAATCACGCGCCGGGGTAGGGGATTGAGACAAGCTTGCATGGCCCGATCCGTACACATCGGACCGGGCAGGTCAAGGGATCAATAGCCCTCGATTTGGCTATCCTGTTGCCAGGGTTTGACCAGATTGCCGAAGCGGGTGAACTGAGCCTCGAACGACAGCTCTACTGTGCCGATGGGGCCGTGGCGCTGCTTGCCGACGATCACCTCGGCCTTGCCATGCAGGCGCTCCATGGCCTGTTTCCATTCTTCCATCTTTTCCAGCTCGTGATCGCCGGGTTTTTCGCGTTCCTTATAGTATTCCTCGCGGAACACGAACATCACAACGTCGGCATCCTGTTCGATCGAGCCCGATTCCCGCAGGTCAGACAGCTGCGGGCGTTTGTCGTCACGGCTTTCTACCTGTCGGCTGAGCTGTGACAGTGCGATGACCGGGATATTGAGTTCCTTGGCGATGGCTTTCATGCCCATCGAAATCTCGGCGATTTCGTTGACGCGGTTGTCGGCCATTCCGCGGCAGAGCTGAAGGTAGTCGATCACCAGCAAATCCAGCCCGTGCGTCCGCTTCAGCCGCCGTGCACGGGCAGCGAGTTGCGAGATCGGCAGCGCGGGGGTGTCATCGATGAATAGCGGGCAGGCTTCCAGTTCTTTCGCGGCGTCAACGAAGCGGCGGAACTCGGCCTCGGTCATGTCGCCCTGGCGGATTTTGTGACTGGAGATCTCGGAAGCCTCGGCCAGAACCCGGCCCGCAAGCTGTTCGGCGCTCATTTCGAGTGAAAAGAACCCAACCACACCGCCGTCGATCGCACCTTCAGAGCCGTCTGGCTTGGTGCCGCGTTTGTAGGCCTTGGCCACGTTAAATGCGACGTTCGTTGCCAGCGAGGTCTTACCCATCGACGGACGCCCGGCCAAAATGATCAGGTCGGACGGGTGCAGGCCACCCAATTGCTTGTCGAGATCGGCCAGACCGGTGGAAATCCCTGCCATGCCGCCACCGCGTTGGTACGCCTCGTTGGTGACGTTGACGGCTTCTGTGACCGCCTTGAGGAAGGATTGAAAACCCTGTTCGGTCTGGCCCTGCTCGGATAACTGATAAAGCTGTTGCTCGGCCTCGACGATTTGTTCTTTGGGCTCGCTGCTGACATCGACCCTCGCAGCCTTGTCTGAAATGTCCCGGCCCAGCCGGATCAGCTCGCGCCGAATGGCGAGGTCATAGATCATTTGGGCGTAGTCATGCACCGCAAAGGCACTGATCGATGCACCGGCAAGCTTGACCAGATAGGCCGGACCACCCAGTTCCTTCAGGCCCTCATCCTCGGCCATGAAAGACTTCAGCGTGACGGGTGAAGCCAGCGCATTTTTAGCGATACGGGTCGACGCGACTTCGTAGATGCGCGCATGAACCGGATCATAGAAATGCTCGGCCCCAATAATCGATGCGACCCGATCATACAGATCGTTATTCGTCAGAATAGCACCCAGAAGCTGCTGCTCGGCCTCGATGGAGTGCGGCATTGTTTCCGGGTTCTGAATCTGTGCGGCGGCCTGCTCGATACTGCTGATCTCGTTCATTGCTGTTCTCTTTGTCCCCTGGACAGAGGCCATAGCGCGGCCCTGTGAGTCGGCGCAAATTGTATGTTTTCTGGGGATATGCTGTGCATATCTCTCTGCCCCATCATATTGAAGGATGAGGCAGGGTTGCGTCAACATCTTGTGGATGAAGCGATCGACGCAGCGGTCTGTGTTTCCATTCTGAAAACAGTTTGCGCAACGTCAGCTTTTATGTGCGTCCTGCCAACCGCGCGGGTCGTTCAGGAAGGCCTCGACGCCATCAAGCGTCTCTTCGTCAAAGGCCTTTTGCGCTTTGGCTTCCGCCAAAACATCCCACCAAGTACAAAGCGAGTGCAATTTTACGCCGTGATCGCCCAGCGTTTTCTCGGTTTCGGGGAAAATACCATAATAGAAGATCACAGCCGTATGCCCACAGGTCGCACCGGTTTCGCGGATCGCGTCGACAAAGGACAGTTTTGAGCCTCCATCGGTTGTCAGGTCTTCGACCAGCAGTACCCGCTCACCCTCGCTCATCGCGCCTTCGATGCGGGCGTTCCGGCCGTAGCCTTTGGGTTTCTTCCGCACGTAGGTCATTGGCAGTGCCATGCGCTCGGCGACCATTGCAGCGAAGGGAATACCTGCTGTCTCGCCACCGGCGATATTGTCAAACGCTTCGAACCCCGCGTCGCGCATCACGGTTACCGTCAGGAAGTCCATCAGGGTCGAGCGGATGCGTGGGTACGAGATCAGCTTGCGGCAATCGATATAGGTCGGGCTTGGTAGACCGCTGGCCAGCGTGAAAGGTTCGCGGGAATTAAAGTGTACGGCCTTGATCTCCAGCAGCATCCGCGCGGTCAGGCGGGCGATTTCGGTGCTGTCGGGGAAGGAACTGGGGATCATGGCGCAAACCTCTGGGCTGAAAGGGTGTCGCAGGCTGATAGCCTGACCCCCGGCCCAGAGTCGAGAGGGCAAGCTAAAAGAAAAGCGGACCCCCAAGAGGTCCGCTTGATGCCCTTGCGGGCAGAGCAGCCAAGGTGGGCTTGACTGCTCATTTCTCAGGCTCGCTTTCCGCAATCGGCAAGACTGTGCCTTCAATCTCGGTTTCGACGTGTATGCGAGGCGAGGTAAGAAGCGCAACCACCATTGCCGTCACAAATGCGTAGGCTGCCGCGCAGTAACTGTATTCAGCGCCCAGTATTCGAATTGATGCGATGAAGGGTGCAGGTTTTCTTAGGTCCGAGCCAGATCAGCAAGAGCGTCGCTCAAAAGGGTCAAAGCGTGGTCCCGCGCAGCGCGACGTACGTTATCCCGTCCCTGCGCTCCGAATTCCACGGTCTCGGTTCGGGTCGGTTGACCCGGTGCAGCGAGGCCAAAGCATACGCGGCCTTCGGGTTTGTGTTCGGACCCGCCGGGGCCCGCGATGCCGGTGATCGAGACCGCCAACTGCGCCCGCGAATTCCGCAGGGCGCCATTGGCCATTTCTTGGGCGACTTCTTCTGAAACTGCGCCACATGTCTCAAGCGTATCGGCGCGCACGCCCAGCATCTCTTGCTTCGCGGTGTTGGTGTAGGTGACAAAGCCGCGTTCAACCACGGCAGAGCTGCCAGGGATGTCAGTCAGTGCAGCGGCGACCATACCGCCGGTACAGCTTTCAGCAGTGGCGATCATCATGCCCTGCGCCTTGGCGCAATCCAGCAGGTCGACAACGGTCATAGACCCGTGACTCCATGTGAGATACCGGCGAGGACGACCACACCGATGGCTGCAAAGACCCCTGCGATCACATCATCCAGCATGACACCCATCGGATCTCCACGCCGGTCGGCCCAGCCAATGGGACCGGGTTTGGTAATGTCGAAGAGGCGGAACAAGAGAAAACCTGCGATCCAGCCGGGCCAGAGCGCTGTGATGTCTATCCCATGCGCCCAAGACGGGTAGGAAATCGCCCATATCGCGATGAACTGGCCCGCGACTTCATCAATGACAATTTCGGACGGGTCGTGGTCATCTTGTCCAGCTGTCAGCACTCGCGTGGCCCACAGGCCCCCGAAGAAAACCGCGAGTGTTGAGATGACCAGCAAGGGGAAGCCACCCAGCGTATGCAGAACCCATGCCAGCGGCAAAGCAGCCAGCGATCCCCAGGTGCCGGGGGCAGGGCGGAGGTAACCGACGCCGCAGACGGTTCCGATTAGACGAGCCGCTGTCATGACTTCACCAGACAGGCAGTTGCGAGCGAGGCAATGCCTTCGCTGCGACCGGTAAAGCCCAGCCGTTCGGATGTGGTGGCCTTGACCGAGACCTGATCGGTGCGCAAGCCCATGATCCGTGCCATTTCGGCACGCATGGTATCGGCATGAGGGCCGATCTTGGGAAATTCGCAGACCAGTGTGCAGTCGACATTCGAGATCTCATAGCCCAACTGCCCAGCCAATTCGACTGCGTGGCGCAGGAAAATTTCACTCGCTGCACCTTTCCACTGCGGATCGGAGGGCGGAAAATGCTGTCCGATATCACCCCGCGCCAGAGCGCCATAGATCGCGTCGGTGACCGCGTGCATCCCCACATCTGCATCGGAGTGACCCTGGAGCCCACGATTGTGCGGCACCTTCACCCCGCAGAGGATCACGTGATCTCCGTCACCAAAGCGGTGCACGTCGTAGCCGTTGCCCAGTCTTACATCCATATTCATACCCATTGTACGTTCGGCCCGGGCGAAATCCTCGGGCCGTGTGATTTTCAGGTTATCCGCATCGCCCGGAATAATCGCGACTTCGATTCCCGCAGCGCGCGCGACTTCTACATCATCCGCTGCACCTCCGGGATGGGCTGAATGGGCGGCGGTGATTGTGACATAATGAAATCCCTGCGGTGTCTGCGCAGCGTAAAGGCCGGATCGATCCTGCGTTCCTGTCACCATCGAACCGTCGCCTGTCCAGAGCGCATCCGTGACGGCCAAGCCTGGAGCAGCTGCCGCATGCGTGTCGAGTGCTTTCAGAACATCGCCGATTATCCGAGCGCTGACGCAGGGTCGGGCAACATCATGTATCAAAACCTTTTCAACGCTGTACGCTTCCAAAGCCTGCAACCCGCTGCGCACTGATCCGGCGCGGTCTGCACCGCCGGGTGCAAGGATCAGGTTTGTCGCGCTGAATTCTTCCCAAGCGGCTGTGTCCTCTTCGGCCAGCACCAAAACGACGTGATCAACCAACCCTTCGAAGCGGTCAATCGCCCAATCGGCCACGCGCCTCCCGCTCAACGCACGCCACTGTTTGGGCACTCCGCCTCCGGCGCGCTGGCCGCGCCCGGCGGCGACGATGATGGCGGCTGTGGTCATCTGAAAGGTCTCCTGATTGGGGCATTGTTTAGGGGTCGGTGAATGCAGAGGCAATCACCCGCGTCAATTTGCTTAAAAAATAAGCATATGATGATTTTGCGGGCTTGAATGCTCCCGTTTTATTGTTCATATGCCGCAATTTCGATATCAAATGCGCAACTGCTCAAGGATTAAGCACATTGGCTCTGCGTCTTGCTGAAAAGGATCTGACCCCTCCGGTGCTGTTGGCACCAATGGCCGGAATCACCGACCGGCCTTTCCGGGACCTTGTGATGCGCTTTGGCGCGGGCATGGTGGTCAGCGAAATGGTGGCCAGCCAGGAAATGGTGCAGGCCAAACCGGGCGTGCGCGAACGGGCCGAGCTGTCGGCGGATGTGGAAAACACCGCCGTGCAATTGGCCGGACGCGAGGCGCATTGGATGGCCGAAGCTGCCCGGCAGGTCGCCGACCGGGGCGCCCGAGTGATCGACATCAACATGGGTTGCCCGGCCAAAAAGGTCACCAACGGCTATTCCGGTTCGGCCCTGCTGAAAACGCCGGACCATGCGCTGACGTTGATCGAAGCCGTGGTGGCCGCGGTGGACGTGCCTGTGACGCTGAAGACGCGCCTTGGGTGGGACGACAATTTGCTGAACGCCCCCGATGTGGCGCGGCGGGCGCAGGACGCGGGTATACGGATGGTCACGATCCATGGGCGAACGCGGTGCCAGTTCTACAAGGGTCGGGCCGATTGGAATGCGATCCGGGCGGTGAAAGAGGCGGTCTCGATCCCCGTCATCGCAAACGGCGACATCATTGATACCAAGGCTGCGCAAACCGCGCTGGAACAGTCTGGGGCCGATGGCGTCATGGTGGGCCGGGGCGCGCAGGGCAAGCCCTGGCTATTGGCGCAGATTTGCCATGATCTTTATGGCGCTGCTGCGCCGACAATTCCCACGGGCGCTGACCTGATCGAGATGGTGCGTGGCCACTATCAGGCGATGTTGGAATTCTACGGCACCGATCTGGGCCTGCGCGTCGCACGCAAGCATCTGGGTTGGTACATGGATGAGGCCGGAACGCCTGCTACCTTGCGGCGGGCCGCCCTGACATCCCGCGACACCGATGAGGTGCTACGGCTGCTGGGGGATGCGTTGAATAGTTCGACAGAGGCAGCGGCATGACCTCGGATCAGAGCATCTGGACCTCACTGCCGGTTCCGGCCTTCATTATCGATGCCGAGGATCGGATATCTGACGTCAACTCCTCGGGTGAGGGGTTTCTGAACGCCTCCCGCAAGGCAGTGATTGGACACCCGGTCTGGGATCAACTCGCGGTTGATGCGCCGTTGGAAGAGGCGTTTCTGCGCGCGCGTCAACAAGGTACACCGCTGTTCGTGAACGATGTGGACGTTGGGTCGGGCAATCGCGCGCCGCTACAATGTGCGCTGCAAATCGCGCCGCTGATGGGGCATCCCGGTTCAATGATCATGATCATCTCGCCGCGCGAACTGGCCGGTCGGATGACCCGCGGCAACACTGTGAAATCGGCAGCGCAGTCTGCGATTGGTATGGCCGAGATGCTGGCGCATGAGATCAAGAACCCTTTGGCAGGGATCACCGGTGCGGCGCAATTGCTCAGCATGAATATTTCGCAGCAAGATCTTGAGCTCACTGACCTTATCGTTGAGGAAAGCCGCCGCATCGTGAAGTTGTTGGAGCAGGTAGAACAGTTCGGCAACCTGTCTCAACCCGATTTCAAACCGGTCAATATCCACGATGTACTGGATCGCGCGCGCCGGTCAGCGCTGTTGGGCTTTGGCGCGCATATGACGATTATCGAGGATTACGACCCCTCGCTGCCCTTGGCCTACGGGGACCCGGATCAGTTCCTGCAGGTGGTTCTGAACTTGCTCAAAAACGCTTCGGAAGCTGCTGATGGCAACGGTACAATCCGGCTGCGTACCTATTTTGAGCATTCATTCCGACTGCGGCGCAGTGACGGTTCGGGTCATTCGCTGCCTCTGCAGATCGAGATTATTGATGATGGGCCGGGCCTGCCGGAAAATATTCGCAGTGATATTTTCGACCCCTTCGTGTCGGGCAAGGAGAACGGCACCGGGCTTGGGCTGGCGCTGGTCAGCAAGATCGTTTCCGACCACGACGGCTGGATTTCGGCTGAATCTGTGCCCGGACGCACTAGTTTTCGACTGTCCCTGCGGCGTGCACCGAACGACGCTTATGAAAAGGAGAGCATCTGATGGATGGCACAGTTCTGGTTGCCGATGACGACCGCACGATCCGCACGGTTCTGACACAGGCCCTGACGCGGGCGGGGTGCAAGGTTCACGCGACATCTTCGCTGACCACGCTGATGCGCTGGGTGGCCGAAGGCAAGGGCGACGTTGTGATCTCGGATGTGGTAATGCCGGATGGAAACGGGTTGGAGATGCTGCCAAAGATCGCGCAGGACCGTCCCGGTTTGCCGGTCATCGTGATCTCGGCCCAGAACACCATCATGACAGCCATTCAGGCGGCTGAGGCGGAAGCTTACGATTATCTGCCAAAGCCTTTCGATTTGCCCGATCTGATGAAGCGCACCGCGAGGGCGCTGGATCAAAAGCAGCGGGTACAGGCTGAGCCGGTGATGGCCAGCGAAGACCGCCCTGATGAACTGCCGCTGGTTGGGCGCACCCCCGTGATGCAGGCGCTTTATCGTCTGGTCGCCCGGGTGATGAACACGGATCTGTCTGTGATGATTTCTGGTGAAAGTGGGACGGGTAAATCTCTGATAGCACGCGCTATTCACGATTTCTCTGACCGAAGGACACTGCCCTTTGTCACCGTGACAGCTGCCGATCTGAGCGATTTGGAAGGCCCGGCACGGGTTATGGCGCGCGTACGTGGTGGTACGCTGCTGATCGATGAAATTGCCGATATTGATGATGAGATCCAGGCCCGTATCGTGCGCATGATGGACACGCCGGGCGATCACGTACCGCGTTTCATGGCCACAAGTCAATCAGATCTGACCGACGCGATGGAAAGTGGTCGCGTACGACAAGATCTCTATTACCGTCTCTGCGGTGCGACGATCCACGTGCCTGCGTTGCGCGAGCGGGTTGATGATATCACCTTGCTGACCGATCACTTTCTGGCGCGGGAGGAGCGGGAAAGCGGCGCGCAGCGTCGCCTCAGCCCCGAAGCGGTCGAGTTGGTGCGCCGGTATTCCTGGCCCGGCAATGTCCGACAGCTTGAAAATGCGATCCGGCGTCTTGGTCTAACCAGCCGTTCTGATGAAATCTCGCGCACCGAAGTTGAGATGGTGCTGGGTAGCCAGCCCGAGGCCGAACCAGTTCTGGGTGATGGCGAGCGTGAGAAGCTGTCATCTTCGGTTGGTCGTCACCTGCGCCGGTATTTTGATCTGCACGGAAACATCCTGCCGCCTCCCGGCCTCTATCAACGTATTCTACGCGAGGTCGAGGCACCGTTAATCGAAATCGCGCTGGATGCGACTGGTGGAAATCAGGCAAAATGTGCTGATCTCCTGGGGATTAACCGGAATACGCTGCGGAAAAAGATTACTGACCTCGATATTCAGGTGACACGCCGTCGCAAACTGATGTAATATCGCCACACAAACAGTGGCATTCGGGTTCGACCCCGGGAACGACCACGATATATGGCGGTAAGCCGCGCAAGCGGCACATCAGAATGAGGGCAGACGGTGGCAACCCGGGCACAGAACGGGCCGATCCTATCGATCAACCGGTGGCGCAAGTCCCGGAGGATGCGCAATTTCAGTACCTTGGGATTGGTTATGCTGGGCCCGGTTCTGGCGCTTGCAACCTATCTCGTCATTGGCCCTTTTGATCTTGGCGCGGCGGCACCGACACTGCGGCTGATTTTATTGGCTGATCTGGTCTACGTGCTGGTCGTAGCTGCGCTGGTGTTGGGCCAATTGTTCAGTCTGATCGCCGCACGTCGCGCGAAATCTGCGGGCTCCCGTCTTCACCTGCGCCTGATCGGCGCTTTCACGCTGTTGGCTCTGGTGCCGACGGTCACGGTGGCGATTTTCGCCGGGCTGACGGTGAATATCGGCCTTGAAGGTTGGTTCTCGGACCGTGTGCGGCAGGTGGTTGGGTCGTCACTGACTGCGGCCGAAGCTTACGAACAGGAACACCGCGAGGGCCTGACGCAGGATGCGGTTGTTCTGGCGCGTTTCCTCGATAACGCGCGATCGTTGGATTATTTTGTCTCAGACGCCGAATTGCGAGAGGTTCTGGCCCAGGGGCAGGCCCAGATACAACGCGGTTTGCGCGAGGCCTATGTGATCGATGGCAGCGCCGAAATCCGATCGCGCGGTGATCGGTCCTACCTGTTCGACTACGAGGCACCAACCCCCGAAGAGATGATCGAGGCCAATGATCAGGGCGTGGCCATCATTGCCGATTGGGAGAACAGCGAATTCCGCGCGCTTGTTCCTTTGCATGCCTATCTTGACCGGTATCTTTATGTCAGTCGCGAGGTTGATGGGCAGCTTCTGACCTTGCTTGATGAAACCAAAGAGACAGCACAGTTCTACAGCCAACTGGAAAGCGAGCGGGGCAGGGTCCTGTTCGAATTCGGCCTTCTGTATCTCGGCTTTGCTGTGATCCTGATTCTGGCCGCGATGTCGCTGGGCATGTGGTTCGCTGAACGTCTTTCTCGCCCTGTTGGACGGCTGACAACGGCGGCGCAGCGCGTTGGTGCTGGTGATCTGAGTGTTCAGGTCATCGAAGAGGCCAGCGATGACGAAATCGCGATGCTGGGCCG
The DNA here is from genome assembly GCF_056532525.1 of Ruegeria sp. I3. Taxonomy (NCBI): domain Bacteria; kingdom Pseudomonadati; phylum Pseudomonadota; class Alphaproteobacteria; order Rhodobacterales; family Roseobacteraceae; genus Ruegeria; species Ruegeria sp. I3. The sequence continues at coordinate 419,409 of NZ_JBQFNI010000002.1, forward strand.
CTACTTCAACCAGATGACTCGTCAGTTGAAGGGGCAGCGCGACACGCTGTTGGAAAACACTCGCCATATCGAACGTCGAAGGCGGCTATTTGATTCAGTGCTAAGCTCGGTGACATCCGGTGTCGTTGGCGTTGATTCAGAGGGCTGTGTGACCTTCGTGAACCGATCCGCCGAACGTCTTCTGGGCTGGTCTGGTGGAGAGCAGAACCTGGCAATCGGCATCGCTGTTCCCGAATTTTTGCCTTTGTTCGAAGCCCTTAAAGACAGCGGGCAAGAGGCGGTCCAGGGGGAGATCAAGGTAACCCGCAAAGGCCGGTTGGAGAACTTACTGGTACGCATGGCGACGCGGCGTGGCGAGGATGGAAGGCTGGAAGGCTACGTTGTGGCCTTTGATGACGTGACCGATCTGGTAAGCGCGCAGCGCATGGCGGCGTGGGGTGATGTGGCCCGTCGCATTGCGCATGAGATCAAGAATCCGCTGACACCGATCCAACTGAGCGCCGAGCGGATCAAACGCAAATTCTCGCGCAAGCTGGACGAGGACGATTGCGATAGCCTGGAATCGATGACCGACGTGATCGTGCGGCAGACCAATGATCTGCGGCGGATTGTTGACGAGTTCTCGAAATTCGCACGCATGCCCGAACCGGAACGGCGCGAAGAGAATATCGTGACGCTAGTGCGTGAGGCGGTTCTGTTGCAGCAGGCGGGTCAGCCTGATGTTCAGATCGATGCGGACTTACCTGAACAGCCCATTTTGGCGGATGTGGATTCGACCATGTTGAGCCAAGCGTTGACGAACCTGATCAAGAACGCGGGCGAGGCTATTGAAACGCTGAAAGAAAAAGGCGCACCGGACAATCTGAAACCTCAGATCAAAGTCGTTGTCTCCACTGACGATGCAGGAACGCAGATCACCATTGCGGACAATGGCATCGGTCTGCCTGAGGACAGGGCACGGCTGTTCGAACCTTATGTGACTACGCGTGACGAAGGCACAGGCCTTGGCCTGCCCATCGTAAAGAAGATCATCGAAGAACATGGCGGAGCGCTGACATTGGAAGACGCGCCCACATTCGACGGACAGGACCATTTCGGCGCAATGGCTGTCATTCGTCTACCCGGGGCCTCAGGCGGCCCGACAAATGCGCCGGAAAAACAGGCGATTAAAACAAACAAACTGAAAGCAGGCCAAAAATGAGCGACATTCTGATCGTAGATGACGAACGCGATATTCGCGAATTGGTGTCCGACATTCTGGAGGACGAAGGCTATTCCACCCGGTTGGCGGCAAACTCGGACGAGTGCATGTCGTCGATCAATGCTGAACCTCCCGGACTTTTGATCTTGGATATCTGGCTGAAAGACAGCCGAATGGACGGGATCGACATCCTGAAAGCTGTAAAACGGGACAACCCGGATGTTCCGGTGGTGATCATTTCCGGACATGGCAATATCGAGATTGCGGTGGCGGCTATCAAGCAGGGGGCTTACGACTTTATCGAAAAGCCCTTTAACATTGACCAGTTGATGGTGGTGATCCGCCGTGCGATGGAAACCTCGCGCCTGCGTCGCGAGAATGCCTCGCTGAAGCGGCAGGAAGTCAGCTGTTCAGACATGATTGGCAATTCTGCGTCGTTCCGAGCGATGCAGGGGCAGTTGGATAAGGTAACAAAGTCGAATGGCCGGGTTATGCTCAGCGGGCCGGCTGGGTCGGGCAAGGAAATTGCCGCGCGCTATATCCATGCCCATTCCAACCGGGCGAATGCCCCATTTGTGACGGTCAATTGTGCGGGGATTGAACCTGAGAGGGTTGAAGAGGTTCTGTTCGGACGAGAATCGTCTGAGCGCGGAATCGAGTCAGGCCTGTTGGAAGAGGCGCATGGCGGCGTTGTCTACTTCGACGAAGTCGCTGACATGCCGCTGGGGACGCAGTCCAAGATTCTTCGCGTGTTGGTTGATCAGCAATTCCAGCGTGTCGGTGGCTCTGACAAGGTGCGGGTTGATCTGCGGGTCATCTCCTCGACCAACCGCGATCTGGAAGAAGAGATCGCCGCCGAACGGTTCCGCGAAGAACTGTATCACCGGCTGAATGTGGTGCCGATTGCGGTTCCCTCGCTGGAGGAACGGCGAGAGGACATCCCGGTTCTGGCGCAACATTTCATCGAGGTGTGCAACGATACACAGGGTCTGCCGATGCGCGAGCTGTCGGATGAGGCTATTGCTTTGCTACAAACGATGACATGGCCGGGCAATGTGCGTCAGCTGAAGAACCTGATCGAGCGGGTGCTGATCCTAGGCGACAGCACTGGCCCGATCGAGGCCCGCGAGTTGCCCAACGAAGAAGAGAAATCCGACGAGTCCGGGCGCGTGGTACTGTCTGGCGCACTGGCGACGCTGCCGCTGCGTGAGGCGCGCGAAGCGTTCGAGCGTGAATATTTGCTGACCCAGATCAATCGGTTTGGCGGCAACATAAGCCGCACGGCCAGTTTTGTCGGCATGGAACGCAGCGCCTTGCATCGCAAGCTCAAGTCGCTGGGCGTAGTGACCTCGAACAAATCCGGTGCGCGGGTGGCTCAAATTGACGAGCCCGAACCAGCCGAGTGAGTACCGCGCCGAATAAGAAGACCGTAGCCGTTTCCATCGGTTTTCCCGCCTTTGGTAAACGGTTGAAGCGGTTGCGGCGGTCGGTTGGACTTAAGCAATCCGCCCTCGCAGATCTGATTGAAGTCGACCAAACCACGATTTCCCGGTGGGAAAACGGGGGTCAAACGCCATCGCCGCATATTCAACAGTCCGTTTTTGCAGCGTTGGGGCCGGTTCGGGTGCAGGATTCTGCGCTGAAACGTCTGGTCGTTCATTCGGCAGAGTGCTTGCACCTTGTCGAAGAGGCCAGCCATATCTGCCTTGCTTATTCGGGCAGCCGGGCGCTGGATTGGAAGACCTCACAGCGCGCCTTGCTGGGCGTGTCGCTTTGGCAATTTGCAACGGATGAGATCCGACAAGCCGAAGCAGAACTGCAGAACGATGGCTGGTGGGATTTGCATTCGCCTTCACCCAAAGCGTTTCTGACTTCCGAGGCTGTGCATGATCAAATCAGGATCAGCGCCGGGCAAATCGTGTGGGAGCGGTTGTATCTGGGTGATGGCACTCCGGTCCGTCTGGTCAGCGGGCGGCGCGAAGTCACCGCATAATTTATGCGTTCCGCTGGCAGGTTAGGCGCGATAGACCGGCTGCATGAGTGACTCTTTTCGTACATTCTTGCAGGTCATGCTGATCTGGTTTGCTGGCCTCGGTGCGGCAACCCAATTTGCAAAGATTGCCGTACCATTTTCTGATGTGGGGCTGTTGTACCCGGACAATGCTGCCGTGATCGGCTGGTTGCTGTCCATTATCAGTCTAATGGGGGCTGCTTTGGGCGCGATATCCGGAGCGATCACAGCGCGTGTTGGGCCAAATCGTCTATTGCTATCAGGGCTTGTGCTCGGTGGCGCGTTATCTTTGCTGCAAGCAAGCTTGCCGGTTTTTCAACTGATGCTGCTCAGCCGGGTGATCGAGGGGCTGTCCCATCTTGCGATTGTGGTGGCGGCACCGACGCTGATTGCTCAGATCACATCCGGTCGGGCGCGGTATAATTCCATGGTGCTGTGGAGTACATTCTTTGGCGTTGCATTCGCATTAAACGCTTGGGTTGGGCTGCCCATCGTCGATCGTTTCGGACTGCCCACATACTTTGCCATGCACGGGGCTCTGATGCTGCTGATCGCCGCGCTGATCGCGCTTAGCGATCTGAAAACCGACATGGGCCAGACGGAGGGTACCGGGTGGGGGCTCTCCGCCTTCCTTGATGTGCATATCAGGACCTACCGCTCACCCTTTATTTCGGCCCCGGCAATTGGCTGGTTCTTTTACACGCTGACATTTGTTTCTCTGTTAGCGATCCTGCCGGGGCGTTTACCCGAAGGGCAGGGCGCATCGATTGCGGCACTTATGCCCCTGGCAGGGATTGTACTGTCATGGCTGCTGGTGCCCTTGCTGTTGACCGTCCTGTCCTGCGTCAGCGTCGTCAATCTGGGCTTTGTGCTGGGGATCGCGACGATCATCGCATTGTTTCTGGGGGCGCCCCTTACGTTCGGATGTATCGCCTTGTTTGCCGTGCTCGGGCTTGTACAGGGCGGCAGCTTCGCCGCAGTGCCAGAGCTAAACGGTACCACCGAAGCCCAAGCTCTGAGTTATGGTGCGATGGCGCAGATGGGCAATGCCGGAAACCTGCTTGGAACCCCGGTATTGCTGGCGATATTGCTGGGCGTCGATGAGGCTGGCATGTTTGTAGCCGTCGCCGCGTTCTATAGCATCGCGATCATAGCGCATCTGCTGCTGGCGCGGCGTCGCAAATCAGCCGGCTTGTCCCGGAGTGATGATCTGAAATGACCCGTCGTCGAATTTCACGAAACAGGACGCGCTGCTCAGCGGCGGGAGCGTCGTGGTGCGCGTGGGCGTGACCCGCGATTTGACACCTTGTTTGCAAGGCGGAAGGCTGACCGGGCGATAGCCCTTTTGGGCCATGCACTGCGCCTCGACCTTGTTTCTCAGCCCCTGATTCACGTCGACGGTATAGACCCGCCCAGGCTCCCACCATCCGGGGTTGCGATAGCAGCGTCCTCGGCCATCGCAATAGGTGCGCCCGGGCCAATAGACTGGCGGGCTCTGCCGGACCTGATTGGCGACAGGGGCGTCCTTGAGCGCCTGCACCTGGCAGTTCGTGGTCTCGGTCTGCATCCGCGAGACGCTCTCACCTTCGCGATAATACAAAGAAAGCGGACCACAGGCGGACAGCGTCAGCAGGCAAATCAGAGCAGGCAGAATGGTTTTCATATGCTTACTTTGGCGCAGCTTAGGAGGCATGACAATTCAATTGACCGCTTTGGGGGCATCTGTCATTCAAAGATTTCAGGCAGAAAGGCCAAGAGCATGAAGGTCATCATATGCGGTGCCGGTCAAGTCGGCTGGCAGATTGCGCGTCACCTTTCGGGCGAACTGAACGATGTGACGGTGGTCGACAACAATCCCGATCTGGTACGTCGCGCGACCGAGACGCTGGACGTGCAGGGGATCGCCGGTTTCGCCAGTTATCCGGATGTGCTGGATCGGGCAGGGGCGCGGGATGCCGATATGATCATCGCCGCGACACATTCGGATGAGGTGAATATGGTCACCTGCCAGATGGCGCACTCGGTTTTTTCGATCCAGCGCAAGATCGCGCGTTTGCGGTCGAAATCCTATCTTGAAGCAATCCATTCCGATCTCTACCGCCGCGATCATCTGCCCATTGATGTCGTAATTAGCCCCGAGCGCGAGGTTGCCGCCGCAGCGATGCGCCGTCTTTCGGCACCTTCTGCTTTCGATACCGAGATATTCATGGATGGAAAGGCGCAGCTGCTGGGCATTCGGGTCGAGGAAGACTGCCCAATCGTCAACACACCGCTGCGACAATTGACCGACCTGTTTTCCACGCTCAGCTCGATTGTGGTTGGTGTGCGCCGCGAAGGGACGCTGTTTGCACCGGAATCCGAGGACCAGCTGTTTGTAGGCGACGAATGCTACGTCTTCACCAGCGTCAAGGACGTTGAACGCACGATGGAGGTGTTCGGCAAGGCTCAGCGTAAGCAAGATCGTGTGGTGATCGTCGGTGGCGGTAATGTCGGGTTGGAAGTGGCCCGCACACTGGAAGAGCGCGAAAGCCGGGTGCGTGCCAAGATTATCGAGCGTGACCGCAAATGCGCCGAAATCGCTGCCGAAGCATTGGAGCGGACGATTGTTCTGAACGGCGACGGCCTTGATTCATCTTTGCTGAGCGAAGCAGGGATTGAGCGCGCCGACGCGATGTTGGCGGTCACGGATGACGATCGCACCAACATGCTGGCCGCGGTACGCGCCAAGGGAGAGGGTTGTCCACTGGCCATCGCCCTGATCAACGACCCCAGCATGGTCGCTTTGATGGGACCGCTGGGGATTGACGCATATATCAACCCGCGCGCCACCACTGTCAGTTCGATCCTGCGTCACATTCGGCACGGGCGCGTGCGTCAGGTGTATTCCATTGGAGATGCCGAGGCCGAGGTAATCGAGGCCGAAGTGCTATCAACCTCGCCCATGGCTGGACAAAAACTGCGCGACATCGATTTCCCAGAAGGCGTTCTGGTCGGCGCAGTACGCAAAGGTGACGAGGTTCTGCGCCCGACCGGCAGCCTGCGCATCGACGAGAAAGACGTGGTGGCGATCTTTGCAATGGCCAAAGACGTGCCCGAGGTTGAGCGTCTGATGCAGGTTTCAATCGATTTCTTCTGATGTTGCAAGCACGCGGACAGCAACGGATCGGAGTATTGCGGCGATTGCCGCTGCTGCTGATGATCTGGGGTATCGTGTCGCTGGCAATGTGGATACCCGCAGTTTATGCGCTGGCGCTGGATGATCACGCCACCTCACGGTCATTCTTCTATTCCGGATTGCTGGGTGTTTTTGCGGTGTCGATCATAGCTCTGGCCATGTCGAACCGACGACCACGGCGGGGAACGCTTGGCCAATTGGCGGTTCTGCTGGCCGCCTTTACCGTACTGCCGATATTTCTTGCTATTCCGTTTCATGATGCGCTGGGGACAACCAGCTTCCTGAACGCCTATTTCGATATGGTCAGCGCGCTGACCACAACCGGCGCTGATCTGTTCCCCGATCCCGCACGCCTTTCGGCGCCGTTGCACTTATGGCGCGCGTTGGTCGGTTGGATGGGCGGATTGCTGATGTGGATCTCGGCGGCCGCGATTCTGGCACCCTTGTCGTTGGGCGGTTTCGAAGTCACAGCCCGGGGGCAACCAGGGCGTCCCGTCTCGGGCGTGGCACAGAGCGAGAAGTCCGATCCACGCGGCCATCTGATCCGCGTGTCGCGCACATTGGCACCCGTTTATGCGGGTTTGACAGCTGTGATCTGGATCCTGCTGTTGATCGCAGGTGAGCAAGGGCTTACTGCCGTGAGCCACGCGATGTCAGTGATTGCGACGTCCGGCATATCACCCGTCGGTGGATTGGAAGGATCGACCGCAGGAATCACTGGCGAGGCGATCCTGTTCCTGTTCCTGTTCTTTGCCCTGTCGCGACTGACCTTTTCGACCGATACAGCGACCTCAGGGTATTCGCGGCTGGACAAAGACCCGGAATTTCGGATTGGCATCTTCATCGTGCTGGCGGTCGCTGTGCTGCTGTTCATCCGGTTTTTGGCTGGAACGGCCGAACTGAACATTGCCGTCGAAGTGCGGCAAGCACTTGGCGTTTTTTGGGGGTTCATGTTTACGGCGATGTCGTTTCTGACCACGGCCGGATTTGAAAGCGCCAACTGGAACGACGCGCAGCAATTGTCGGGCTTGAGCACACCGGGCCTGATTCTGATGGGGCTAGCCCTGGTCGGAGGAGGCGTGGCGACGACTGCGGGTGGGGTAAAGCTGTTGCGGGTTTTTGCGCTCTATCTGAATGGCAAGCGCGAGATTGACCGACTGATCTATCCTTCTTCGGTCAGCGGAGAGGGTGGCGGCAACCGCCGCATTCAAAGCGACGGTGCCTTCATCGCCTGGATCTTCCTGATGATGTTCGCCCTGACGTTGGCCTTGTTCGATTTGTTGCTGGCCGTCATGGGCGTAGGTTTTGAACAGGCCATGCTGCTCAGCGTTGCCGCACTCAGCACCACGGGGCCGTTGATTGAATTGGCAACGGATGTGCCCATACGTCTGATTGATCTTTCCAGCGGGGCCAAGTTGACGGTCTGCGCGGCGATGGTGATCGGGCGGTTGGAAACTCTGGCGATCGTGGCACTGATTACGCCAACGCTGTGGCGCGATTGACCCTGCGTCAGGCACCTGGTGTTACTGCCTGATTTTTCATCTGGAATATCTGTGCGCGGCACTCCATACTCTGCCGGAGGGAGCGCGTTGGTCCGCAGCGCGTAGCAAGAACAATGGCGAGATAACAAAATATGGCTTCGGACAGACAGAATCTGCAGGACGCGTTCCTGAACAATGTACGGAAAGCAAAGGTCCCGGTCACAATATTCCTGATCAACGGTGTGAAATTGCAGGGTGTAATCACCTGGTTCGATAACTTCTGCGTGCTGCTGCGCCGCGACGGACAGTCGCAGTTGGTGTACAAGCATGCGATTTCGACCATCATGCCGTCACAGCCGATCAACCTGTATGAGGGCGAAGACGCCTCTTGATGGAACATGAGAGGGCGCGCACCCGGGCTTGGGTGCTGCATCCCGAAATCAAATCAGATGAACAGCGCCGTGTCCCCGAACCAGCGCTGGAAGAGGCGGTGGCACTAGCTGCCGCTTTGCCCGATCTGGATGTGGTCGGGTCCGAAATCGTGCGCCTTCCACGGGCGCAGGCTGGTTTTCTGTTCGGCAGCGGCAAGATCGAGGAACTGGCCGAACGCCTCCACGACAATGAGATCGAGCTGGTTCTGATCGACGGGCCAGTGACTCCGGTTCAGCAGCGCAATCTGGAAAAAGCGTGGAAGGTCAAAATCCTCGACCGGACCGGTTTGATTCTGGAAATATTCAGCGACCGTGCGCGTACCCGTGAAGGTGTGCTGCAAGTTGAGATGGCCGCGCTTAGCTATCAGCGTACGCGACTGGTTCGGGCCTGGACCCACCTGGAACGTCAGCGCGGTGGCCTTGGGTTTGTGGGTGGTCCCGGTGAAACTCAGATCGAGGCCGACCGGCGTGCCATTGATGAACAACTGGTCCGCCTGCGCCGCCAATTGCAAAAAGTGGTGAAGACCCGCACCTTACACCGCGCAGCGCGCGCGAAGGTTCCATACCCGATTGTTGCACTTGTTGGCTATACAAACGCCGGGAAATCCACGCTGTTCAACAGCCTAACCGGGGCCGAGGTGATGGCAAAAGACATGCTGTTCGCCACGTTGGACCCAACCATGCGACGGGTTGAGCTGCCGGATGGCCCCGAGGTGATCCTGTCCGATACCGTGGGTTTCATCTCGAACCTGCCCACGGAACTGGTTGCGGCCTTCCGCGCCACGCTGGAAGAGGTTCTGGGGGCTGATCTGGTCGTGCATGTCCGCGATATCAGCCACGAAGAAACCGAGGCACAGGCACGGGATGTTGAGGCGATCCTGAACTCTTTGGGTGTTGAGGACAGTCGCCCCCGGTTGGAGGTTTGGAACAAGATCGATCTGCTGAGCCCGGAAGACCGCGAAGCCGCGCTTGCCCGGGCCGAGCGTGATCCGGCGATCTTTGCCATATCGGCCGTAACGGGCGAAGGTGTTGATCCGCTGCTGTCTGAAATCGCCACGATCCTGCAGGGCGCGCGGCATGAGACTATCCTGAAACTGGGCTTTGCCGATGGTGACAAACGCGCGTGGCTCTATCGTCAGGATGTGGTCAGGTCTGAAGATCAGACCGAAGAGGGGTTCGAGATCACGGTGCTCTGGACTGACAAGCAGGCGTCCCGCTTCGCGGCGTTCTAGGTGCCGTCTATCTGACGCTGGTAATCCTCTGCATCGAACCACCCAAGCGACGATAGCACCTTGTTGTCCTTTGAAAGCTCCCACTCTTCCCAGCCGCGTGTAACGACACGGTTGCCGGTCTCGGCGTGATGGCCTTCGAGGGTCCAGACAAAAATGGCATGCCCTCCGGCCCAACGCATCATATCGCAACGCACCTCAAGATCGGGGAATTCTGCATAGAACCCGCGAGCCATTTCAGCGATTGCGGCATGGCCACGCAGGGGCTCACCGCGATTGATGCTGATCTGACCTTCGGGGGCGAAAAAACTGGCGACCAAGTCGGGATCGCCCGAGCTCCAGGCGATCGCATAATCGCGTGCGAGATTGTTTAAGGTGTCTCGAAAGCTGCCCATGCATTTTCCCCCTTCGTGCAATGCGACGGCCAGACGAGTTTAGGCGATAACGAAGGGGTGCGCCACGCGAGGTTCAAAAAGGGGCGGGGATTTGCCGATCAGATCAGCGCGGGTTCAGGACGGTCACACCAACTGCCGCTGCACGGGCAAGCCCGATATCCAGCGACATAGGGATGTATTCTCCGCGCCGCCATAGTTGGGCCTGATCGTCATAATAGCGGGATAGGAAATGGCCTGACTGGCCAGTTGCGGTGATGAAAACCGAACTATCGGGGTCCGCAAAATCGTAGACGCCACGATAACCTGCGCCATGCACATTCTGGAACGGGTCCGGTCCTTCGCCTGACGTGCGCCCGCGCAGCAGTGTGTTATCGCCACCGCTGGTGGATTGGCGGATGTTGACGAAAAACCGCAGCACCGGAACCTGGCCCAGCGCAGGGTGGTCCTGGGTGGCCTGATGCGCATCGCCCCAGCGTAAAGATTCGAGTGCGGGGCCATAGCGCTCGGAAATCCAAATGATCGCGTCATCCAGGGCCAGTCGTGCCATGTCGGTGCAGTTTTCAACGGGCGCGCTCTGAACCACGTCGCACCAGACCGAGGCACCGTCGATATCGCGAAACACCCGCTCGATAAACAGCGGCTCGACATGCTTGTATTCGGCAGCCAGCGGGCCAAGTTCGTCCGAGATCAGGCGGATTTGCAGCGCGCGCAACCATGCGGCGTAGATCAGGGGTTCCGGCAGATGCTCGTTCATCTCACCGTTCCAGTTGGCCAGCAGATCCAGCGCGATCTGACGCTGCCGTTCGGGCGTGCCTTCGGGTGCCGACTCACCGGTAAACCAGAGGTCGGCGCCGATCAGAGGAAGTAGTGATCGCGCTGTAAAGCTAACCGTGTCCAACTGCGCTTCGATAAAACTGTCACGCGTATGTACCTCGCGCGATTGCATCAGGCGTTCCCAGCGATTGACCCGCTGGGTGTCGCCCCACTCGTACGACACATGGCGCGGGAACGGCCGGTCGATAATCTTGTTGTTGGTGTTACCCAGAACTCCGCCGACCGGGGCCACGAATTCAGGATTGTCTGAATAGGGCAGGCGGCCCTGCCAACGGTTCCGTTCCAGCCAGCCGGGGGTGGGAATACGGCCTCGGCTTTGATTGTTCAGATCGCGCCGGGGCATAGCGCCGACCAGTTTCATGCCGATCGTGTCTTTATCGACAAGCGACAAGTTTTGCGAAGGGGCAATATAGTCCTCGGCCGCGTCGATGGCGTCTCGAACTGAATCGGCATTCATCAGCGCCAAGGAGGCGCTCATGGATGTATCGCGGGGGCTTAGCGCGCTCCACGACAGAGACGCGACATGGCCCGGTGGTGTGATGGTTTCCAGATCATAATGCGTGCCCGGCAGAACCGGGCCATTCTCGGTCCAGCGCAGGGTCAGGGTAATTGGGGCGGCGTCTTTGATCTCGATAATCGAAGGGCGGGTCTGAAAGCGTTTGTAGCCGTCTGGGGTAAGGTATTCTTCGGGATTGTCGGGGTTCAGTTGTTCGATGTGAACGTCCTGATCGTCCAGATAGGATGAGGTAAGGCCCCAGCCCAAGCGCTCACTCCGTCCGGCTGAGATTGCCGGTACGCCTGGAATGGTTGCACCGATAACGCCGCCTTTGGCCAGTTCCAGCCGCGCCAGATACCAGATACCCGGGGCGGTGAGGCCCAGATGCGGATCGTTTGCCAGCAACGTGCCACCGCTGGCCGATCGGGACGGCGCGGCGGTCCACGCATTTGACGCACCTGCCAGCCCGCGCTGCGGGAAAGGCGACAGCGGCGTGTCGGGCATCGGGGTGCCTTGGGCATAGCGCGGAAGGTCTGGAAACAGATCAGCATACTCGGGCAGCGCGGCAATACCGGGGCCGGGGACGTCGGGCAGAATGTCGGCCAGCCGTGCGGGATTATCCAGCATCAGCGATGTGCGTGCGCGCAACACTTCATCAGCAAGATGGCCGGAAAGCTGCAGGCTCATCAGCTTGATAATCGCTACGCTGTCGCCCGGCTGCCATGGGGGAACGGGGGCGTTGAACAGGAACATCTCGGGGGCGCCACGTCCAAGCGCCTGTTCGTTGATCTCGGTAAGCCGAGCATTGATCCCTGCGGAATAAGCGCGAAGCGCGGCCTTGGTATAGTCGTCCTGAAACTCGACTGAGCGATGGGCGAGCCCGTAAAGATCGAAACGACGTAGTAATTTGTCGATGGCTACCGTGCGCTGGCCGAACACTTCGGACAAGCGGCCCTGTGCAGTCCGACGCAGAATGGTCATCTGCCACAGCCTGTCTTGTGCATGGGCATAGCCCAGACCAAAGAACACGTCCGGGTCGGACTGGCCCAGTATATGCGGCACATTTGCAGTGTCGCGAACGATCTCGACAGGGGCAGTTATTCCTTTAACTTCAAGGGTTTGATTGTATTCAGGCAGGGATTGGCTGGCCAGAAAGTAGACCAACCCCACAGCAGCGATTGCCAGCAGGATCAGGCCTGTCGTAAGTCTCACCAGCCAGCGAAAAACCAGGCCCATCTGTCCCCCGAGAATTCTATGCGGTCATTTGCGCCAAGGTTACTGGAACCTCCGCCCGACCGAAAGAGGAATGCCACTGGAATTTGTGGAAAACCGCGAAAACACGGAGCCCCGCCACAAGATGTAGCGGGGCTCGTCAGAGGGGGGAGGGTGGTATCTTGGGTCTTAGGGGATGATGCGCGTATATTTGGTGCCTTCGACCGTCGCGCCGAACTTCAGACCCGCCTGTCCAAAGACTGCGGCCAGCACGGGTTTGCGCAACTGAGTGGTGTCGGTCGACAAGGATTCTCCGGTCGCGTCGACGACGTATCCGATATCTGCACCGGCCGTCCAACCGCTGGAGCGGCGGAAATCGTTCAAGGCCTCTTCGGTCATAAAGAACAGAACATGCGCATATTGCTGTGCGCCGATCTGCAGACCCGCAGTACCGGAGATGGCGGAATAATAGTCGACCGTCGCGCCCTGAATACGCAGTGCACCCTGACCATAGGCGCCACCAAAGATAAATCCGGCATCTGTAATCAGTGGCATGACCAACATTCCGTTGGCCTTGTTGGCAATCTCAACGGTGTTGGGATACTTGCTGTACATCTCGTTCAGCGTCGCGTCGACGCGCGCGTCGAGTGTGACTGCGTTGGAGTTGCCAACGCCGTTGCCGCAGGCGGCGGTCAGCGTCAGTCCGGCCATGCCAAAAGCAAAACCGCGACGGCTAAGTCGGGGGGAGTTTGAACTGCTCATGTTTCTCTGTCTCTGTGTATGTGCCTGATATGTCGGGTGTTCCCGATCTTGTCTGCAAGAATACGCCGATTGCACCGGCCTGTCACGGGAAAGCTGTGCTGCGCACGCAGCAAATCGGCGAAAAATTGCGACAATCTGAAGTGTTAGCCCTGCAGGATGCGCGCGGCTTCGGGTGCAAAATAGGTCAGAATGCCGTCACACCCTGCGCGCTTGAAGGCCAGTAGGCTTTCCAGCATCACCTTTTCGCCGTCGATCCAACCGTTTTGTGCAGCGGCTTGGATCATCGCGTATTCGCCAGACACCTGATAGGCATAGGTCGGCGCACCGAAGCTGTCTTTGACCCGTCGGCAGATATCCAAGTATGGCATCCCCGGTTTGATCATGACCATATCTGCACCCTCGGTCAGGTCACGCTCGATCAGTCGGAGGGCCTCGTCCGAGTTGGCAGGGTCCATCTGATAGGTCTTCTTGTCACCGGTCAGAGCGCCTGATGCCCCAACGGCGTCGCGGAAAGGGCCGTAGAAAGCGCTGGCATATTTGGCGGCATAACTCAGGATCATGACATTGTGGTGACCAGCCGACTCAAGTGCACTGCGCATGGCGCCGATACGGCCATCCATCATGTCGGACGGGCCGATGATGTCAGCTCCGGCTTCGGCCTGCGCCAGCGTCATTTTCACCAGCGCCTCAACAGTCTGGTCATTCACAATCTCGCCATCGACCACATAGCCGTCATGGCCGTTGATGTTGTAGGGGTCCAGGGCCACATCCGTCATCACCGCGATTTCGGGCGCAGCAGTCTTAATTGCACGAATGGCGCGGTTGGACAGGTTGTCGGGGTTCCAGGCCTCGGCACAATCTTCGGTTTTCAGGCTCGGATCGGTGTACGGGAAAATACATATTGCAGGAATACCAAGGGCTTGCGCTTCAACCGCGGCTTTGGCGATCAGGTCGACCGAGCGTCGCACGACCCCGGGCATCGACGGGACGGGTTCTTCGATATTTTCACCGTCGCGCACAAAAACAGGCCAGATAAAGTCATTCACGGTCAAGGTGTTCTCGCGCACCAGACCCCGGATCGCCTCAGATTGGCGGGCCCGGCGGAAACGGGTCCGGGGATATGGGGCGATAGTCGGTTTCATGGCGCACTCTCCTTGAACAATTGCGCATTGGGTGGCATGAATTCCCGGTGGTCTCAAGGGTAACAATGGACGCATCGCTGCGATGACGGTCCCTGCGGACATTGAACAAAGGGCAGACGCTTGGACATATACTCTTCGATTTTCGAACTCATCGACATGCGGAGTTTTTCGAATCTGTGGTACTGGATCGGTCTGGCCGTTCTTTGGTCATCTGCCAGCCACTGGACGATGGGGGTGCCCTATGATCTGGTGATGCGCGCCCGTCGTGTAGGTGGTCAATCAGAACAAGACCTTCTGGATGTCGCGCGGATCAACTCGAACAGAGTGTTGTATATCGTCGAAACCTCGGGTCTGGTATTGATGGCAATTTGCTGTTTTGTTTTGACAGGCCTTGCAACGTTGGGTTTCTTCTACGACGTGGAATTCGCACAGGCCGTATTCCTTCTTCTGCTCCCGATGTGTTTTGTCATGATGATCAGTATTGCGGCAGCGCGTCGATTGCAGACTCAAGAAGCGACCGTAGAAAACGTTTCCAAAACGCTGACGCGCAGTCGGACCTTTACTCAGATCATCGGTATGTTCTCGATCTTGATCACTGCGTTCTGGGGAATGTATCAGAACATTTCGATTGGTGTCCTGGGTTAGTAGTCCCTGAAAGGCAAGGTAATGACGGCTCCGAACCACGTAACAGTCGGCGGCGGCCCCGAGGGGTTTGATGCACAGCTTGTGCTGAATGAGATCGCGCGCTCGGGCGGTCCAGTCTGCCATATCGCCCGCGATGACAAACGGATGGAGGCGATGCGGGCAGCGTTGGCATTCTTTGCGCCGGACATGCCCGTATTTGTATTCCCCGGATGGGACTGCTTGCCCTATGATCGGGTGTCGCCCAATGCCGACATTTCTGCTGCCCGCGTGGCAACACTGGCTGCTTTGGTGCATCAGATGCCGCAGCGGTTCGTGCTGCTTACCACGCTCAATGCCGCGACCCAACGGGTACCCGCGCGTGCAGTGTTGCGAGAGGCCGCATTCACCGCTCGCGTAGATCAGCGCATAGACGAAGATGCCCTACGCAACTTTCTGGTGCGGATGGGCTTTACCCAAAGCCCCACGGTGATGGAGCCCGGAGACTACGCTATCCGAGGCGGTATCATCGACATCTTCCCACCCGGTGAGAGCGGTCCCGTGCGGCTGGACTTGTTCGGGGATGTTCTGGATGGTGCACGCCGGTTTGATCCTGTCTCGCAGCGAACGACTGAAAAACTTGATGTGGTCGAGCTTGCCCCGGTGTCCGAGGTCATACTGGACGAAGCCGCCATCACACGATTCCGTCAGAACTATCGCATCGAATTCGGCGCGGCGGGTACGGATGATCCCTTATACGAAGCTGTCAGCGCAGGTCGCAAGCATCAGGGGATCGAGCATTGGTTGCCGTTTTTCCATGAAGAACTGGAAACCCTGTTCGACTATCTTCCGGGGGCCTCAATCTCGCTTGACGATCAGGTCACGCCTGCTCGGCTGGCGCGCTGGGATACGATTGCGGATCAGTTTGAGACGCGAAAGCTCGCTTTGGAAAACCGCTCGCGCATGGATACGGTTTATAAACCGACGCCTCCCGGTCTGCTCTATATGGACGATGCTGCATGGGAAGATGCAGTGGGCGATCGTCGCGTTTTGCAGTTCAGCCCGCTGCCGCAGGCGAGTGGTCCGGGCGTGATCGATGCGGGCGGACGGATCGGGCGCAACTTTGCACCCGAACGTCAGCAGGAAAGCATCAGCCTGTTTGGCGCTCTGGCGGCGCATATCACCGAAAAGATGGACAAGGGGCCGGTCCTCATTGCCTCTTACTCCGAAGGCGCTCGTGAACGACTGACCGGCTTGATCGAAGATGAAGGCCTGGCCGAGGCGATCCCGGTGACCGACGGAACCCGGGTTGGAAAGCGCGGCCTGCATCTTGCGGTTTGGGCATTGGAACACGGGTTTGAAGCGCCCAATCTGACCGTGATCTCGGAACAGGACGTTCTGGGCGACCGTCTGATCCGCCAACCCAAAAAACGCCGCAAGGCCGAGAACTTCCTGACTGAAACGCAGTCGCTTAGCCCCGGTGATCTGGTGGTGCATGTTGACCACGGGATCGGGCGGTATCAGGGGATGGAGGTCGTTACGGCTGCGGGGGCCGCGCATGAATGCCTGCTGCTGGAATATGCTGAACAGTCCAAACTCTACCTGCCGGTCGAAAACATCGAACTGCTTTCGAAATATGGCCATGACGAAGGGCTGCTTGATCGCTTGGGTGGTGGCGCTTGGCAGGCCAAAAAAGCCAAGCTGAAAGAGCGCATCCGCGAAATGGCCGACAAGCTGATCCGCATCGCCGCCGAACGAGCCCTGCGGAAAGCTCCTGTCATGGACCCACCGCCGCATGCATGGGAAGAGTTCAGCGCGCGTTTCCCCTATCAGGAGACCGACGATCAGTTGCGCGCGATTTCCGAGGTGATGGAAGACATGCATTCCGGCGCGCCGATGGATCGTCTGATCTGTGGCGATGTAGGCTTTGGCAAGACCGAGGTCGCCATGCGCGCAGCCTTTGTCGCCGCGATGTCGGGCGTACAGGTTGCCATTGTGGCACCGACCACGTTGCTCGCGCGGCAACACGCGGCGTCCTTCAAGGAACGCTTCCGGGGTTTCCCACTTGAAGTCCGACAACTGTCGCGCTTTGTCTCGGCCAAAGAGGCGCAGCAAACCCGTGACGGGCTGGCGCGAGGCACTGTAGATATCGTGATCGGCACCCATGCGCTTTTGGCCAAAGGGATACGGTTCAATAATCTGGGTCTGCTGATCATCGACGAGGAACAGCATTTCGGCGTGGGCCACAAGGAACGGCTGAAACAGCTGCGCTCGGACGTGCACGTCCTGACCCTGACAGCGACACCGATCCCACGAACTCTGCAACTGTCCCTGACAGGCGTGCGTGATCTGTCGATCATAGGCACGCCCCCCATCGACCGGCTTGCGATCCGCACCTATGTTAGCGAATTCGACGCGGTAACGATCCGTGAGGCGCTGCTGCGCGAGCATTATCGTGGCGGGCAGAGCTTCTATGTGGTGCCGCGCATCTCTGACCTGCCTGAGATCGAGGAATTCCTGAAAGAGCAGTTGCCTGAATTATCCTACGTGGTCGCACACGGGCAGATGGCTGCGGGTGAGCTTGATGACCGGATGAACGCGTTCTACGACGGTAAATACGACGTTCTGCTGGCCACGACGATCGTAGAAAGCGGGTTGGATATCCCGACTGCCAACACGATGGTCGTGCATCGGGCGGATATGTTTGGCCTAGCGCAGCTCTATCAGATCCGGGGGCGGGTGGGGCGCTCAAAAACCCGCGCCTATGCCTATCTGACCACCAAACCGCGCCAGCGCCTGACGGCGACGGCCGAGAAACGGCTGCGGGTTCTGGGCTCGCTGGATACGCTCGGGGCCGGGTTCACACTGGCATCGCAAGATCTCGACATTCGTGGTGCGGGCAACCTGCTGGGTGAGGAACAGTCCGGCCAGATGCGTGATGTGGGCTACGAACTCTACCAATCGATGCTGGAAGAGGCGATTGCCAAGATCAAAGCCGGCGAGATGGAGGGGCTGTCGGATGCCGATGACCAATGGGCGCCGCAGATCAATCTGGGTGTCCCGGTTCTGATCCCCGAGGATTATGTGCCCGATCTGGACGTGCGTCTGGGCCTCTACCGCCGCCTGTCGTCACTGTCGACGAAAGTGGAACTGGAAGGATTCGCTGCCGAGTTGATCGATCGCTTCGGCAGCCTGCCGAAAGAGGTGAATACCCTGATGCTTGTCGTGCGCATCAAGGCGATGTGCAAACGCGCCGGGATCGCCAAGCTGGACGGCGGGCCAAAGGGCGCAACGATACAGTTCCACAATGATAAGTTCGCCTCACCCGAGGGGTTGGTCGAGTTCATTCAGAACCAACGCGGGCTGGCCAAGGTCAAGGACAACAAGATCGTTGTGCGGCGCGACTGGAAGAAGGACAGCGACAAGATCAAAGGTGCGTTTGCCATCGCCCGTGATCTGGCCGAAAAGGTCGTGGCTGTGAAGAAAAAGGCGAAAGCCTAGTCCCCTGTCACAAAAGTGCAGAGCTGCCAGTCACCCGCTTCGGATCTTACAAGCGCAGCGCGGTAACCGACCATTGATGCCAGAAAATCGCTGAGTAAGTAGCCCGATGTCCCATCGGTCAGTCTGATTTTCTGGTATTCCTCATCAGGTTGATAGTCAGGGACGATCACGATTTCATGACTGATCAGCGCAAGGATGGGCGCGCCACGAGACGGTGCCTGACGTAGTGTGATACTTTCACCCGAAACATAGAAGGCGGTGAAAGGGTCTACTGTAGCGGGAAGAATGATCCGCCAATAGTGCGGCATCCAGAATTCACCCTGATCGTCAAAATATCCCGGTTGGGAAACCGTTTGCTGCAATTGCGACCAGTAAAAATCACGTAGCTCCGCAGCCTCGTCCTTAAATTCTTCACCAAGCGTTTCCGGAGGCACAGTCAAGTTGGTGCGAAACTCTTCCGGTCCACCTGCTGTGCCGTGACTGAGATAGATGTCGGGACAAGCGGCGGCGACAACTGCATCGGTATCGCGTGCCTCGATTTTCGCCAGCAAGTCAGCTCGGAATGCGACCAGTGATGGATTTTGACCTGCCTCGTCGATAGGTGGAAAGGTCTGGCGCTGTGCCAGCGCTGGACTGGCAAGCAGCAGGCCCGCCACCAAAAGGAATAGCTTCATTCCGCAGCCCTCATGGCGGCTTGGGCACAGAAGCACGACGCGCCGACGGTACGGTCCGCGCGCGCCAAGGCAAGATCAAGGCGTTGCTTGATTTGGCGGATTTCTACTGTCTCGCCGCGTGCTTTCAGGCAATCATGCAAACCCTTCAAACTCCAGACATTGTCAGGGTGGATCGAGGCGCGGCTGAGCGTGCCACCCAAGCCTAGATCTTCACGATAGACTGCCTCGGCCTCGTTCACATGCCCTTGTTCGAACAACAACGCACCAAGCGCATGGCGTGTAGGTTGCATCCAACCCCATGGCTCGTCATAGGGCAGCGTGTCATCCAATTCGACCGAGCGGCGTAGATGTGCATAGGCAATCTCGTAGTTGCCTTTGCGATACTCGATTTCTCCGCGCAGCATTTCTGCTGCGATCTCCAGAAGATCGATGACCCGATTGTTGTGCAGGCGGCGGGTCTCGGGCACGCAGGTTTTTGCGGCAAGGAACAACTGCTCTTCGGCTTCGGCCTGCGCCACCTCATCAGTGGCTGCATGGGCGATGGCGCGAGCATAATGTGTTGTTGCCGTCAGAGTGCGATAGAGATCAGGGTCGTCTGGCAACTTCAGTGCCTTGGCCTCTTCCCAGCGGCCAAAGCGGATCAGGATATGCGGGCCCATGGACATGTAGCTTTCAAAATAATCCGCCATCGGCGGGCTTTCGATTCGAAGCATATCTTCGGGCGTGGTGTCCCACAGGCCCTGATTAGCCCGCAGGGCTGGTTCCATCTGACCGAGGAACAGCGCGCCATAGATAGTGAAGTGATAGTTGTGCTGTCGATAGCCGGTATAAATGTTGAACGCGCCTTCACGCTCATAATATTTCAGATCGGCCTCGGTAGCCTTTTCGTTCCAGTAGGCAACATTGTGGTAATGGCCGCACAGCACATCGATATGGGTTGGCATATGCACCAGATGCCCGGCATCGGGCACAAGTGTGCGCAGGATGTCTCCGGCCTGCAGCGCCTTTTCTGGCGTCGGCGACATCTCCATCAGGTGCACATATAGGTGAAGTAGACCGGGATGAGACATCGACGCCGGGTCATTGACCATTGCGCTCTCCAAAGCGTCTTGCGCTTCAAGGGTCGCGGCACCCTCGGCCGGTTGGCCCGTTTTCAGGTCCCACATCTGCCACGGGGTGAGGTTCATCAGAGCCTCAACATGGATCGTGCGCAGGTCCACATCATCAGGCTGTTCGGCAAATGCGGCGCGCATGGCGTCCGCATAGTTATAGTCCCACTGGTGCATGTTTTCGGTGGGGTCGCGCTGAGGGTATCGGGCGGGTAGGGCGCGGATCAACGCTTGCTCAACCGCCGTGCACCCGTCGAGCAGCGACAGCGCCTTCTGTGTTGCATCATAGGCGATGGCCAGTGATTTGGCCCGGCCCTGATCGTCCCGCAATTCCCACGGCAGGTTATAGTTTGGGCCTGCTGCATAGGCGACGCCCCAATGGGCCATGGCGCAATCCGGGTCAATTTCGGCAGCTTTCTGAAAGCACGTGACCGCTTCGTCGTGGTTGTAGCCATACGTCCAGACCAATCCGCGATCGAACCAAAGCTGTGCTTCGGGAGATGCTGTGGTGACGGCACAGGAATACGTGCCCAGATCATAATAGTCGCTCATGGCGCCCCCTCCCCACGATTTGCGGGAAGGTTAGCGTGTTTCAGCGGCTCTGCACAGATCAGGCGGGCAGTCTGTTTTCAATCCGGCCCATATGTAGCATCAGGCCGAAGCCAAGGATGCACATCGTCAGCACGCCGGTCGTCAGCGGTGTGATCGACCCGTCAAATAACAGCCCAATAGGGGCCGCGATGGCAGCCGCTAGAATTGTGGCGATCGAGCCAATGACCGAGGCAGCCATTCCCGCGATATGACCCATAGGTTCCATGGCAATGGCGTTCAGGTTGCCCATGGTTACACCGGCCATAAAGAAGATCGAGGTCTGCCATGCCACGAACACAGCAAAGGATGCGCCCGGTGATAGCGGTGTCATGTTCAGGATTATCACAATGCTTGTTATCAGAATTTGCCCGCCCAAGGCCCAGGTCACCATGCGGCGCATGCCAACGCGCACGACCACGGCAGCGTTCAAAAGGCTGGCCGAACCCGAGATCAGCGCCACGAAGGCGAACCAGAAGGGAAAGCTGTCTGCCCGATCATGGATGACGTCAAAAACCGGCTGAACCATCGTTAGCATGGTGAACAGCAACCCCATGCAAAGGGTCTGCACCAGGATCGAGAGGCGCACAGTGGGGTGTGCGAACATCTCATGCACTGCCGCAATCATCAGGGGCAGGCGGAAGGGGCGCCGGTTTTCGGGCGCCAGAGATTCAGGCAGGCGCATGGCCATCCAGATCACGATGATCGTGGCGAATATGATGAAGGACACAAAGATGCCGCGCCAGCCGACCAGTGCAATAACGCCTGCGCCTAGCAGCGGTGCCACGGCGGGGACCAGAGTAAAGATCATCATCGCAATCGAGATGATGCGCGCCATCTCGCGCCCTGAAAACAAGTCGCGAATGATCGCCATAGCCACAACGCGCGGCCCGGCCGCCCCGAGGCCCTGCGCGATGCGCGCAGCCAGCACCAGTTCAAGCGATGAGCTGGACCACGCAACAGCGCAGGCAAGTATATAGAGAGCGGCACCACCATAAATCACCGGCTTGCGCCCGACCGCATCGGAAATTGGCCCGGTAAAGAATGTGCCGATCCCCATGCCCAGCACAAAAGAGGTCAGGATCAACTGTGCTTTGTTCAGATCGTAGGGGCTGAGCTCTGCGCCGATCTCGGGCAGGGCTGGCAGCATTGAATCGATCGAAAAGGCTATCGTGGCGAACATCATCGCGATCAACGCAATGAATTCGCCCCGGGACATGCGGTCGGCCATGGGGAACTCCTTCCCGAATGCGCTATCACGGCGTTTCGGGTTGGACTAGATCAGAAATGCACAGGGGTATGTGCTATTCTGCAGGGGAAGCCTCAATCTGAGACATGATCTCAGAGATCACTTTTGCCCACAATTCAGGAGGTTGCGCGCCCGGAACGGCGTGCTGGTTTGCAACGATATATGTGGGAACCGAATTTACGCCCATTTCGCGTGAATGGCTGTCGCGGTTACGGATATCTTCTAGGTCGGCGTCTGACTGCAGCAGTTTCAGTACGACCGCTGCGTCCATGCCGACGCTGTCGGCGACATCAGCCAACACCTCATGATCACCAATATCACGCGCCTCGACGAAGTAAGCATTAAAGAGTGCATCGACCACGGCATCCTGCTTGCCCTCAATCCCCGCCCAGTGGATCAGGCGGTGGGCATCCAGCGTGTTGGGCGTGCGTTTCATGCCTTCGAAATCGATATTCAAACCTGCGTTTTCGGCATGTTCAACAACGGGCGCGTATGCGCGAACTGCTCCGTCCTTACCGCCGAACTTCCGTTCAAGGTATTCGCGCCGATCCATGCCCTCGTCGGGCATATCGGGGTTCAGCTGAAAGGGGTGCCACTCGATCACAAAGGGGTGGTCTGGCACTTCGGCGAGCGCTTTGTCCAGATGGGTCTTGCCGATAT
This sequence comes from Ruegeria sp. I3, assembly GCF_056532525.1. Classification (NCBI taxonomy): domain Bacteria; kingdom Pseudomonadati; phylum Pseudomonadota; class Alphaproteobacteria; order Rhodobacterales; family Roseobacteraceae; genus Ruegeria; species Ruegeria sp. I3. Next base: position 442,180 of record NZ_JBQFNI010000002.1, read on the forward strand.
AGCACCAGGGGCAAATCGGATCGGACATGATGTCGAGCTTTACAGTGTGTGTCATTCGGACGTCGCCTTGAAATAGGCCGGCAGGGCGCGGCGCAGAAGTTTGCCGTTGCCTCCGGTGGGCAAGGCGGGCAGATGGACAAAGGCACGCGGCTGTTTGTAGCGCGCCAACTTGTCAGACACATAGGCGTGCAGGTCCGCCGCGTCCAGTTCTTCGGGGCCAGTGTAGAAGGCAACGATGATCGAACTGTCCTGTTTTACCTCAACTGCAGCTGCCCCGACCTGGGTGATCTCGGGATGGGTGGATAAGGCCGCCTCCACTTCGACCGGGGAAACGCGATATCCGCCCGCATTCATCATGTCGTCATCTCGACCCAGATAGGTGATTTGCCCATCAACGGCCATCGCGCCTTGATCACCGGTCAGGAACCAATCTCCCTGCATCCGAGCAGCGGCCTCGTCGGGGGCATTCAGATAGGTTAGCATCAGGCCCGGATCTTCGCGATGTACGGCTATTGTTCCTTCCTGACCTTGTGGCACAGGGCCATCCGGCCCAAGGATGGCAATCCGACGCCCGGGCTGCGGCTGCCCCAACGCTGTGCCGCGTGCCGGGTGGCTTGGGCTGGATGAGATGAAGGTCGAGCATTCGGACATGCCGTAAGCCTCATAAAGCTCGGTGCCGGTGGACTGGACCCATTGTTCATACAGGTGTCGCGAAAGCTTTTCCCCGGCGCAAAGGCCGTGGCGCAGATCGGGAAGGCCGGGCTGCGTGTCACTTTGCGTCATCTTCCGAAAGACCCCCGGTGCGGCTGCAAAGATGGTGGCACGATGTTGTTTCAACAGGGCAGGCAGATCGCGTATGTCTGTCCCGGGTTCAGGGATCAGAGCCGTTGCACCAATGGCCCAAGGGTCCATCAAGCCGGTGCCCAGCGTGTAGGTCCAATTGAATGCCCCCGCATGGCACAGCCGGTCCGAGGATTTCAGGCCATACCAGCCGTCGACCATCATCTGCCGAGCCCAGATGGCGCGGTGTGCATGCGCAACCGCACGGGGTTTGCCTGAAGTGCCCGAAGTGTAGACCACGTAGGCCAGCCGCTCGGGATCTCCCATGGCAAAACTTGCAGGCGGAAGTGATCGCATCCGGGCCAGTTCAGGCAGCATGATCTGATCCGGGCGCGGCGCGCAGGCGACCTGGGGATCTCGCAAAATGGCGGCTGGTTTCAGATCGTCGATGATCTTTGCGGTCTCTTGCTCGGTCAGTTGTGATGAGGTGGGCACGGGGACCAGCCCCACGGCGATTGCGCCCAGATAGGCGATCGGAAAATCGACGGTATTGCCCAATCGCATGAGAACAATGTCTTGGGCGCGAAGGCCGCTCTGCAGCAATCCTGAACCGGTGCCCATTATCGCCGAATGCAAATCGCCATAGGTCCAGTCTGTTGCACCATCCGATCTCAGCACCGAAAGCGCGGTCTTCTCAGCTGAACTTTTCGCATGGCGCAGCACATGCGCGGCAAGATTGAACGGGCGCGGGCAGGGCGCGGGCGGCCCCTGATCAAAGATCGACAACATGAGAACTGGCTATCGCCGTGCGAGGCGCGTTGCAAGCAGGGCATGCTCGCCCTATAGAAAGACCCATGGCCACCAATGATCATAAATCTATCGTCAGAATTGCCCGCGACAATGGTGTCAACACCGAGTTGGAGCCGGTCGATCTGGGCGCGCGCGTGCGCGAACTGCGTAAAGCCCGCAACTGGACGCTGGAACAGGCGGCGAGTCAGGCGGGTCTGGCTCGGTCGACACTCAGCAAGATCGAAAATGGTCAGATGTCTCCGACCTATGATGCTTTGAAAAAGCTGGCGACCGGATTGGAGATTTCGGTGCCTCAGCTTTTTACGCCGCCACAACGCGATCAGGTGATCGGTCGAATGGCAGTGACCAAGATGGGCGGGGGTGCGGCCCATGCGACCACCACCTACGAACATGAGTTGCTGGCAGAAACGCTGACCAAAAAGCAGATGCTGCCCTATCGCGCCCGTGTACGTGCACGCTCGATGGAAGAATTTGACGGCTGGGTGCGTCACGATGGTGAGGAATTTCTGTATGTTCTGACCGGAGTGGTGCGGTTGTTTACCGAGTTCTATGAGCCGGTCGAAATGCGCCGCGGCGACAGCGCTTATTACGACGGCAGCATGGGGCATAACGTCATTTCGGTCAGTGATGAGGATGCGACGATCCTGTGGGTGACGTCACTTGCTTAGGGCTTGGGCCGCTTCGCGGTTCAATGCTTCGGTGAACAGGAAATCCTCAAGCTCTTCGCGCGCCTCGTTTACGGTCAGGTGGTGACGCTCGGCCAGGTAAGCTTCGAACTGTTTGCGATCTTCGCCAACGCGCGCCATATCCCTATCGCGCAGGTTCGGAAACCTACGTTTTGCACGCGCATATGACGCGTCCCAGTCTTGCGTCAGATCAGCCCAGTTTAGCATCTGCGAGCCTTCCTTAGTTGGTGTTTCAGGATTGCTCTCCCCCAAGACAGCCTACGGAGCGCCGTGCGTTGCTGCAGACATGACAAAATGTCGCAGCCGGAGTCGGGAGATAAGATGCAAAAAACCCGCTGCGGAGATACCGCAACGGGCCCACGGACCTGCTGTAAAGTGAGTGGCGGCCGGTCCGTTATTCTGCTGGTTCGAATAACCAGTTCAGTATTTTGTGTCCGATAAATACAGCAATTAACTGCATAATTATGAACATCGGAATGTGCGCAGGGTATATCCCCGCAAAGGTATCCGTAAAGCCCCTTGCGATTGTAACGGCCGGATTAGCAAAACTTGTGGAAGACGTATACCAGTAGGCGCCGGTAATATAGAGGCCCACAAGGGCTGGTACCGTGTCCGGCTTGTGCCGAATTCCGCCGAAAATCACAAACAGCAAACCCAAAGTGGCGATAACTTCCGAAAACCACTGATGAGCCCCGGTACGATGCATCGTTTCCGAAGTTTGCAGAATCGGCAGGTCAAACATGTAATGGCTGGCCCAGACCCCCGCGATACCTCCGGCAATCTGAACAAGCATGTAAGGGGTGACCGCACGCCAGGGATGTTCACCGCGCAGCGCAAAGGCCAATGTCACTGCAGGGTTGAAGTGAGCGCCCGAGACAGGGCCGAGCGTAGTGATGATAGCGTAAAGGATGCAGCCGGTCGCAATTGCATTGGCCAGCAACGCCAGCGCGATGTTCCCGTCGGACAAGGTTTGCGCCATGATGCCTGATCCGACAACGCCGATCAGCAGGAAGGCGGTTCCGAGGAATTCGGCAAAGTACTGGCGGGCGCTCACAGCAGGGCTCCTATACGTTTGAGATGGGCCGAGAGTTCAACGCTGTCCATGGTTTCAATGGGCAGCTCCAGAAGTGCTTCGGCGCGGCGCCCAAGAATGTCATATGCGGTCCTAAAGGCGGTTTCCCAGTCTGACTGAGACGCGGCAGCCGGGTCCTCGACACCCCAATGCGCGCGTACAGGGGCGCCGGGCCAGACGGGGCATGTCTCTTCGGCGGCTGAGCCGCAAACCGTGATCACTATGTCCATTTCCGGAGCATTTTCTGCTGCAAACTCATCCCAGCTTTTAGAGCGGGAATCGCGGACGTCATGGCCTTCGGCACCAAGCAGCGTCAAGGATTGCGGATGCACCTTCCCGGTCGGGTTGGAGCCTGCTGAATAGGCGCGTACACGCCCTTCGCCGGTGTGATTGAAGAGCGACTCCAGCAGAATCGACCGAGCCGAGTTGCCGGTGCATAGAACCAGTATGTTCATGGGGGTATCCTTGGATTGATCGAGGACTATTCGGCCATTCGACCGATATCATCCACCTTGTGCTGTAGTGAGATGCGGTCGAGCGTTTCGAACGGGAGGCTTGCAAAGGCGGTGATACGGTTGCGCAGCAATCCGTAGGCCTGCTGGAATGCCAGCTGCTTTTGCGCGTCGGTTCCTTCAACTTTGACCGGATCGGGCAGACCCCAATGCGCGCTTATCGGTTGTCCCGGCCAAGCGGGGCAGGCCTCGTTGGCCGCGTGGTCGCAGACGGTAAAGACAAAATCCATCTTTGGGGCATCAGCAGCGGCAAATTCTTCCAGTGATTTTGAGCGGAGCGAGGTCGTGTCGTAGTCTTTTTGCTTCAAGAGTTCCAAAACGATTGAATTTGGTCCGTCCGATGGTGCCGTTCCTGCCGAATAAGCGCGAAACAAGCCGTTACCTTCATTGTTCAGGATGGCTTCCGCCATGATCGAACGGGCCGAGTTTCCGGTGCAGAGGAAAAGCGCATTCATTACGCGGTCAGGGGACGCCATAACGGGGTCATCCGAGGGTTGCATGCACAAATCAGGACGATTTTGACAGCAACCGCCCAGCAACTCATCAAACAGCCCGCGCACCGCTGGTAAGTTGGCGGCATATTGCAATGATGTCCCGCTGCGCGACTGCTGGATCAGCCCGGCGGATTTCAATGCATTCAGGTAGGTTGACGCAGTATTGGGTTTCAGCGCTAAAGCCTCGGCAATCTGACCCGCAGCAACGGAATCTGGATAGCGACGCATCAACAGCCGGAACAGATCCAGCCGCTTGGGATGTGCGAGTGCGTTCAGCCTGTCATGAATCTCTATTTCCATAATTCATGAAATATGGAAATAGAAAGGACTCGTCAATCCTGAAACCACCAGACCTGTGGCATATATTCTGGCCCATCGCCATAAATTGGCAGAGTGTCGGGTTGTTTCAGCTCTTTGACATGGGCGATACGGCCGACATCAAAGCTCCAGATAGGAATAACATAGCGACCCGCTGTCAGAACACGATCCAGCGCGCGCGTTGCCGCAACAAAATCCTCGTGGCTTTCCGAGGCCAGCATCGCGTCGATCAGCCCGTCCACGGCGGGCGAGGTCAGACCCATAACATTCCGCGTCCCGGGAGCGTTGGCGTTTTCGCTGCCCCAATACAGGCGTTGTTCGTTGCCTGGCGAGAGCGACAGCGCACGACGGAACGGGGTCATGTCAAAATCTTGCGCATCGATGCGTGAAGTATATTGCGCGTCATCTACTTTCTCGACTGTCAACTGGATACCCAGGCGTTCGAGGGCGCGGGCATAGATTTCCGCGATCACGCCGACATCCTGGACCACGTTCAGGCTGCCCTGGCTGATGACCAGATCAATCACAAACGGCTCACCGCTGGCGTTGCGAAGCTGGCCGTCCTGAATGGTCCATCCGGCCTCTTCCAGCAGTTTAAGCGCTTTGCGGATATTTCGGCGGTTGCGTTCGGTTCCATCGCTTTGAGGCAATTCATATCCATCCAGCGTGCTCGGTGCCAACTCGGCGGCGTAAGGTTGAAGCAATTCCTCGACACGACCAGTGGCCGGTCCGGGTTGCATCCCCAATTCCGAACCCGAGAAATAGGAGGTGATCCTGGGCTGCGCCCCGCCTGTAATGGTGTCGTTGATGAACTCGAAGTTGAAGGCCAGCGTCAGCGCCTCGCGTACGCGCCAGTCATCGAATGGCGCCTTGCGTGTGTTCATGACAAAGCCGGTCATGCCCGATGGTTTTTGATGGGGAATTTCCGTCTTCACAACATCACCGCGCTGAACCGCTGGGAAGTTGTACTGCGTGTTCCATTTATCCGCGTTGAATTCACGAACGGCCGAAAGCTCGCCAGCTTTGAACGCTTCAAACGCGACTGTGCCGTCGCCGTAGAACTCAATCCGCATGTCATCCAGATTCATCGTGCCCTTGCGGTAGGGGATATCGGCACCCCAATAGTCAGGATTGCGACGCAGGTTCACATAGCGGCCAGCCTCATAGTCATCGATTACGTATGGTCCGGAACCGATGGGTATATCGTGTAGTTGAGCGTCAGCGAACGACTTTCCCTCCCACTGCGCTTTTTGCAGGATCGGGCGCATTCCGGCGATCAGGGCCAGTTCGCGATCCGGTTCGTTAAAGGTGATCCGAACGCTGCGCGGTCCAGTCTGTTCAATGCTATCAATCTTGCCCCACAGCCCGCGATATCGCAGGTGGCCTTCGGTGCCCAGTGTCTCATACGACCAGATCACGTCATCGACAGTGACCGGCGATCCATCCGAGAATTCAGCATTTTCGCGCAGCGTGAATTCGACCCAAGTTCGGTCCGAATCTGTCTCAACTGATTCGGCTAACAACCCGTAAAGAGTGAAAGGTTCGTCCCAGGAGCGGCCCATCAGGCTTTCATGAGTCCAAAATCGCAACTGCCACGGAGCGGTACCTTTTTGCACAAACGGGTTCAGACTGTTATAGCCGCCGGTATTGCCAAATACGACCTTGCCGCCCTTGGGCGCATCAGGATTTGCGTAGGGTAGCGACACAAAATCCGGTGGTAGGGCCGGGTCACCATACATAGCTATGCCATGGGCCGATTCTGCTGACGCCATTGAGGCGGCGAAAATACAGGTGATTCCCACAATCGCGGGACGAAGGGGGCGGAGATAATCGGGGCTCATTTTGGAAACAATCCTGCTCTGGCCTTATTTTGTTTGGGATTCACCGTAGCCATGATTTTTCTTATTATCAAACTTTTAGCTTGGACGAGGGCGTGGAATTGCTTATAAAGGTTCTACTGCTCGATAGGTTTCTTGCCTGTATGAAACCTGCCTCAATAACTTAACGCCCGCTTCGTGCGGGCGTTTTTTTTTGGCAAAACTCGTGCGGGTGCGCGGATCAGATCATTCCCCGTTTTCTTTGCAGGTGCAGCATGGCACTGTGTTTGAGAAACAAAAACTCATAAGGAGAGTGCCATGAGTCTGTCGGGCAAAACAGCCGTCGTCACGGGGTCGAATTCGGGGATTGGGCTGGGCATCGCGCGTGAGCTGGCGAAGGCCGGGGCGGATGTGGTGCTGAATTCGTTCACCGACCGTGATGAAGATCATGCGCTGGCCACCGAGATTGGCAAAGAGACGGGAACCAACGCGCGCTACATCAAGGCAGATATGTCCAAGGGCGATGAATGCCGTGCACTGATCGAACAGGCAGGTGCTTGTGACATTCTGGTGAACAACGCCGGCATTCAGCATGTGGCCCCGATCGATCAGTTTCCGTCGGACAAATGGGATGCGATCATCGCGATCAACATGAATTCGGTCTTTCATACGATGGCGGCAGCGCTTCCGATGATGCGCGCGGCGGGTTGGGGGCGGATCGTGAATATTGCCTCGGCTCACGGTCTGACGGCCTCGCCCTACAAGGCGGCTTACATCGCGGCAAAGCATGGTGTCGTCGGCATGAGCAAGACCGTGGCGCTAGAGACTGCGCAGGAGCCGATTACCTGCAATGCTATTTGTCCGGGATACGTACTGACTCCATTGGTTGAGGCGCAAATTCCCAACACGATGAAAGAGTACAATATGAGCCGTGAGGATGTGGTGAAGAACATCCTGCTGGAGCGGCAGCCGTCGAAGGAGTTTGCCACGGTCGAGCAGCTGGGCGGAACTACGATCTTCTTGTGCTCGGATGCAGCGGCACAGATCACAGGAACGACGATATCCGTGGATGGGGGATGGACGGCATTGTGAGGGACCATGGGGGCTCTGCCCCCATACCCCCGAGGTATTTCTGGCCAGATGAAGAGGCGGAACCATGAAACGGATCAATCTGGCATTGCAGGGCGGTGGGGCGCATGGCGCGTTTACCTGGGGTGTACTGGATCGATTGCTGGATGAAGAGGATATCGAGGTTGCCGCGATCACTGGGACTTCGGCCGGCGCGCTGAACGGGGCAGCGTTCAAATCAGGGATGGTGCATGCAGGGCGCGACGGGGCGCGGGCGTGTCTGGATGGGCTTTGGAAACGCATGGGTGCCGTCGGCGATATGCGAATTGCCCATTGGATGCGGGGCATTGAGCCTGCTCATGTTGCACAAGCGTTAGAGTACTCCGTTCCGTTCTCGATGGCCGAAGCATGGTCGCGGCTGGTATCGCCTTACGCCTATGGGCCGTTTTATCGCAATCCGCTCACCCCGGTTGTGGATCGGTTCAACTTTGATGAGATTTGTGCAGACGAAGGGCCCGCGCTGTTTGTCTGCGCCACCTGTGTGCGCAGCGGCAAGATTCGCGTTTTCACAGGCGAGGAGATTTCGACCGATGCGATTCTGGCCTCGGCCTGCTTGCCGAACCTGTTTCAGGCGATTGAAATCTATGACCCGAAATCCGAGCGGACCGAAGCGTATTGGGATGGCGGCTATACCGGAAACCCGGCGCTTTATCCGTTGTTCGGTGGGGATTTGCCAGATGATGTGGTGATTGTGAACATCAACCCGCTGGAACGCGATGAGGTGCCTAAAACGCCGCAGCAGATTCAGAACCGGATCAATGAGATCAGTTTTAACTCATCGTTGTTTCGCGAGCTGCGTGCGATCAATTTCGTTCAACGGCTTCTGGCCGAAGGCAAGCTGAAGGCTGGTGAGATGAGCCGGGTGCTGGTGCATATGATCGCTGATGACGCCTTGATGAACGACCTTTCGGCGGCCACCAAGATCGTGCCAAACCCGGTTGTGCTGAACCGGCTGAAACAGTCCGGCCGCGATGCGGCGGATCAGTTTCTGAGCGCGCATAAGGACGATCTGGGTCAGCGCAGCACGGTCGATTTGCCGGCAATGTTTGGTTGATTATTCAGGCGGCTGGGTTGGGTCTTTGTCATTCGGGTAAACCAGACCTGCTGAGATCACCAGCTTGGCTGCATCCTCGATGGACATATCCAGCAGGATCACATCCTCTGCGGGGAAAAACAACAGGAACCCGGATGTGGGGTTTGGAGTTGTCGGGACAAACACGCTTAGCAACTCGCCCCCGGTTTCGGCGCGATCGCTCACTTCACCGCGCGCTGTTGTCGAGACGAAGCCGATTGCCCAGATGCCCCGGCGCGGATACTGGATCAGGCAGGCTTTTTCGAAAGACCGCTCGGTCTGGGCGAACACAGTTTCCGAGATTTGCTTGATCCCGGAATAAACCGAACGGACCACGGGCATGCGGTCGACGACACTCTCGGCGAAATGGATCAGAGAACGGCCCAGAATGCCCTTTGCGATCCAGCCGACGATAATCGTGAACAGCAGGAATATGACCACGCCAACGCCGCGCAGGTTGATGCCGACATATTCCGAGGGTTGGAACCGTTGCGGGATCAGGGGCAGGACGGCGCTGTCGATCCAGCCAACCACAGACCAGATCAACCAGATGGTCAGCCACACCGGAGCAATGACGACGATACCAGTCAGAAAGGACGCGCGTAGCCGGGAGAACAGGCCGGGGCGTCGGTGGGGTTCTTCGTCAAACGGAGTGTTCATTGCGGTCCTGAGTGGTTTGCGGAATTAGGTAAGCAGTCCGGGCGCTTGGTGCAATAGCTGGGGTCAGTGGGCTGATTCCGTTAGTGCACGCGCGATGACCGCTGCCAGTCGGGCGTTGTTGCGTACCAAAGCGATGTTGGCGGTAAGCGAACGGCCTTCGGTCTGTTCATAGATACGCTGTAGCAGATAAGGTGTGACGCCTTTACCTGTGATCCGGTGAGTTTCTGCATCGGCCTGTGCGGACGCGATGATCGGGGCCAGCTCCTCGGACGGGATCTGATCGGCTTGCGGGATCGGGTTAGCGACCAACTGACCACCCGGCAGCCCCAACGCACGCCGTGTTGCGTGGGCTTTTGCTATGTCAGCGGCATCATCCATGCGCAGCGGGGCTGCCAAGGGTGATTTTGCGGACCAGAAGGCCGGGAACTCGTCCTGTCCGTGGGCGATGACGGGGACGCCGAGCGTTTCCAGAACTTCAAGCGTTTTGGCGAGGTCGAGGATGGCTTTAGCCCCGGCCGCGACCACAGTCACCGGGGTCTGCGCGAGCTCGTGCAGGTCAGCGGAGATGTCGAAGGAGGTTTCGGCCCCCTGATGCACCCCACCGATGCCTCCGGTGGCGAAGACCTCGATGCCTGCATAATGTGCGGCGATCATTGTTGCGGCGACGGTGGTGGCCCCGGTGCCGCCTGTGGCGAGGCAGGCGGCCATGTCAGCGCGTGACAGTTTGGCGACGCCTTGCGCCTGACCCAGTGCGCTCAGCTGGTCGGCTTCGAGGCCGACGTGCAAAACTCCGTCAATAACGACAATCGTTGCTGGAACGGCGCCCGCATCGCGGATGTCTTGTTCAACCTGTGCCGCGACCTCGATGTTCTGGGGGTAGGGCATGCCATGGGTGATGATGGTGCTTTCCAATGCCACGATCGGTTGGCCCGCATCCTTGGCGACGCGGACCTCTGCAGAATAATGAATGGTGATCACAGTGGGGTTTCTCCGGAAACATAGGTTGCAGCGGCGCGCAGCGCGCGGCTGAGTGCCGCGTCGCTGTCGGCACCATTCGCCTCGGCGGCGATATGGGCGGCCATGAAAGTGTCGCCCGCGCCAGTCACGCGGGTGACCAGAACGGACGGGGGTGTTTGGGTCAAGACAGCATCAGCATCCCCGACGGTGGCCGAGTTGCCGCCATCGGTCACAAGAACCCGCAATGCGCCACGGTCCAGCAGGCCTTTGGCGGCGCTCTCGGAATCGGTGAACTCGCGTTGGCAAAGCAGTCCGGCCTCTTCGAGATTCACATAAAGCGTTGCACGGGCGTGTTTGAGGAAGGGCAGCAGCCGTTCTGCCTTGCCGGGCGACGCCGGGGCGACGCGCAGGTCGGCTTTGGCGAAGGCGGGGCTTTGGGCGATCTCTTCAAGCAAGGTAAGCGTCAGGTTACCGTCCAGCGCGATGGGCCCTTCGAATGGCGTATTTTCATAGCCCAGCGGACCATGCATCAAGGGACGCAGGATTTTGGCTCCGGCAGCTTCAAGCGAATGGGCGTCGGCAATGGCGGCGATCAGCCCGTTGGCTCCTTCAACCGCCATATATCTGTCGGTTGGCAGGTCTTGCGAGCGATAGATGTGATCGGTGACCATCCCCAAACGCGCGCAGGACCGGACCAATTCGTCGCCTTCAGCGTCGCGGCCAATTGCGGTCAGCAAAGTCGGGGTCATTCCGAACCGCACCAGCGTCATGGCGATGTTCATGGCGACGCCACCCGGCAGGCGAGTAATGCGGCCGGGTACATCCGAGCCCTGTCGCATGGCGCTGGCCGAGCGTCCGATCACGTCCCAAAGGACCGAGCCGATGCACAAAATTTCGCTGTTCTTGTTCATGCCTTGTGTCATGCCGCAGCCCCGACGCGGGTGCAAGGGTTAACGCTCGCATCCCTCAGCGCATTGCGGCAATCAGAGAGTTCAGCGCCTCCAACGGGTTATCTTGCGACCAGATTTCCTCTCCGATGCCGAAGAAATCGGTGCAGGGGGTGAGGTCTCGGATCAGATCGGACGTCAGGCCGCCCTCGGCCACGACGGGAACCTCGATCATTTCGGACCACCATTGGAACAGGTCCTTTTCGGCCTGAGTACCATCGCCCAGCGTGGCGGAACCAACCGGGCCAAAGGCCACGTAATCCGCGCCACTTTCACCAGCAGTCATCCCGTCATGGCTGGAAGACCCGCAAAAACTGCCGACAATCGCATCCGCGCCTAGCTCCTTACGGGCTGCCCTGACAGACCGCGCGCCGTCATCCAGATGCACCCCGTCCAGACCCAACCGCTGCGCCAGCAATACATGGTTGGAAATCACGATGGCTACATCGCGCGCATGCGCAACTTCGCGGCAAGCATCGGCGGCGCGCGCGATGGTATCTTCGTCGCTTCCAGCCAAGGCGAGGCGGATACATGCAATTTCAGCCCCGTCCAATACGTGACCCAATTGATCAGGGAATGTACTCAGCGCGATGGTCGGAGGCGTGATCAGGTAAATCTGCGGCTGCTCGGGGGTGTCCATGGCGCGTCCTTCGGGTTTGTCATCTTTCGCGCGGTTTAGCGGATTGCGCGGGGGAAGCAAACTTTTATGCCGGCTACGTACCCTTTTGCGAACAGAAGACGCCGGGCCGACTTGCCCTCGACCCATGCGGCCATTAGAGCAAGCGGAGTTTTTCGGAGTTAGCCATGCCCAGCGATACATCACAGCCGTCTTTTGTTCTGGTGCGCCCTCAGATGGGTGAGAACATCGGTGCTGCCGCGCGGGCGATGTGGAACTTTGGGCTGGATCGGATGCGGATCGTGGCACCGCGCGACGGCTGGCCCAACCCCAAGGCGGTGGCGATGTCCAGCGGGGCCGGGCGGCTTTTGGATGAGGCGCAGTTATTTGACGATCTGGCGGGCGCGCTGGAGGACACCACCTTTGTCTTCGCCACCACAGCGCGGCAACGTGGGTTGACCAAGCCTGTCTATAGCCCGGAGCGCGCAATGCAGCTTGCATCGCAGAAAGTGGCGGCGGGCGAAAAGGTCGCTGTTCTATTTGGCCCGGAACGGGCAGGGCTTGAGAATGAGGATATCGCCAAGGCCAATGCGATTATCTCGGTGCCAGTGAATCCGGAATATGCGTCGTTGAACCTCGGGCAGTGCGTTCTGCTGACCGCCTACGAATGGATGCGCCAGACCGGGGATGTCGTGCATGAGGCAACTGATCTGGGCAAGGGCGATTGGGCGACCGGGATCGAGGTTGAAAAGTTGGTCGAGCATTATGAGGACCGTCTGGAACAGGCCGGGTTCTTTTATCCGCCGGAAAAAGCCGAAGGAATGAAGGTGAACCTGCGCAATCTGTGGTCGCGGATGCGGATGACACGGGCCGATGTACAGATGCTTCACGGGATCATGCGGCAGATGGTCCGCTGGAAAGACAAAAGCTGAGGCTGGACCTATCTTCCGCCAAACCATAGCTTGCGACGAAATCAGGACATGAGGACAGCATGAGCGGTAAGCGCAGCATCTTCGAAGAGGTCTCGGACAGCGAAAAACAACAGGCCGTCCAACCCGGTATGATCGACCGGGGGCGTGGCGGTGCGCGGGCCGCGATCCGGGTTTGGCTGATGATCCTGTTCGCGCTGGTCGTGATCATGATTGCCGTGGGCGGGCTCACGCGGCTGACCGACAGTGGTCTATCGATCACCGAATGGCGACCTATTACGGGTGCGATCCCGCCGATGAACGCTGCCGACTGGCAAGCCGAATTCGATAAATACAAGCAGATTGACCAGTGGCGCATTCAGAACCAATGGATGGAGCTGGATGATTTCAAAACCATCTATTGGTGGGAATGGGGCCATCGCCAGTTGGGCCGCGTGATAGGATTGGTTTGGGCCGTTGGATTTATCGGTTTCCTTGTGACCCGCAAGATTCCGACAGGATGGGCTGTTAAGCTGCTGATCCCCGGCCTGCTTGGCGGTGTTCAGGGTGCTGTAGGCTGGTGGATGGTCGCCTCGGGCGTCACACAGGGTGAAGGCATGACCGCCGTTGCCAGCTATCGTCTGGCAACGCATCTTGGCTTGGCCTTCGTGATCCTCGGCTTTCTTGCCTGGTACATCTTTGAACTTGGCCGTGACGAACGTGACCTGATGCAGGCCCGCCGCGCGAAAGAGGCTAAGCTTTTCTCGATATCGACCGGACTGCTGCACTTCACCTTCCTGCAAATCCTCATCGGTGCGCTGGTGGCCGGGATCGACGCGGGGAGGTCCTACACTGACTGGCCCCTGATTGGCGGTCAGTTGCTGCCGCCCGATGCGGCCATGCTGGAACCGATGTGGCGTAACTTCTTTGAAAGTCCCGGTCTGGTGCAGTTTATCCACCGTTGCGTCGGCTATCTGCTGTTTATTTTCGCCATCATAGTCTGGCGGCGCGGTGGCAGCAGCGCGCACCCACAGACCCGCTTTGCCTTCAACGCCATGTTCGCGGCTTTGTCACTGCAAGTGGTCGTGGGCATCATCACAGTCGTCTATGCGGCACCTTGGCAGATTGCCATTTTCCACCAGTTCATGGCCGTGGTCGTCTGGACACTGATCCTGCGCGCCCGCTTCCTGACAGCTTACCCTATCGCAACATCTGTGCGCGGAGCATGATCCCATGACAGCATACAATGACCTGATGGCCTTTCAGCGCGAAACCTCGGCCCTGGGCCAGATTGCCGGTAGGCTCGGCTGGGACCAGGAAACGGTGATGCCGCGCGGTGCCGCGCCGCAACGGGCCGAGGAAATGGCAGCGATCGAGGCTGTATTGCATGCTCGCCGCTCTGACCCTCGCGTTGCCGAATGGTTGGAGCAGGCCGCACCACAAGATGAGGTCGGCAAGGCACAACTGCGTGAAATACGCCGCGCCTATGACCGCGCGGTGAAGGTGCCCGCCGATCTGGCGACGGCGATTGCACGCGTGACATCCGCCGCGCAGGGCACATGGGCCCAGGCGCGAGCGGACGAAGATGTCTCAGCCTTCCTGCCGGTGCTGGAAGAAGTTGTCTCACTGAAACGGCAAGAAGGTGAAGCGCTGGCACAGGGTGGCGACGTTTATGACGCGATGGTCGAGGATTACGAGCCCTACACAACCGGCGCTCAGATCGCCGCGATCTTTGACGAAATGCGCCCACGTCTGGTGGCTCTTCGCGCCGCCGTTCTGGATCGCCCGGAACCTGTCGCGCTGACCGGCAACTTTGACGAACTGACCCAGATGCGCCTGACGCAGAAACTGGCCACGACATTCGGCTATGACCTGAACAATGGCCGCGTCGACAAAGCGGTGCATCCGTTCAGCTCGGGCAGCGGGCTGGACGTTCGGATCACCACCCGCACCAGCGAGACCGATCCGTTCAACTGCTTTTACTCGACCATTCACGAGGTTGGCCACGCCGCCTATGAGCAGGGCATCGACCGCGATTACCTGCTGACCCCGCTGGGACGTGGTGTGTCGATGGGTGTGCATGAAAGCCAAAGCCGGATTTACGAAAACCAGCTGGGCCGCTCGCGCGCCTTTACCGGATGGCTGTTTGACCAGATGAAAGAGGCGTTCGGTGATTTTGGCATCGCCGATGCAGATGCGTTCTATGCCACAGTCAACCGCGTCCACAACGGCTATATCCGGACCGAGGCGGATGAGGTGCAGTACAATCTGCACATCATGCTGCGGTTTGATTTGGAACGCGCACTGATGGCCGGTGACTTGCAGGTCGGCGACCTTGAAGCCGCCTGGAACAACCGATTCAAAGCAGATTTTGGTTATGCGGTCGACAAGCCCTCGAATGGATGCTTGCAGGACGTACACTGGTCGGTTGGCCTGTTTGGCTATTTCCCGACCTATTCACTGGGTAATGTCTATGCGGGATGCCTGTATCAAACACTGCGCGCGGCAATTCCCGGACTTGAGGGGCAGTTGGCAGCTGGCGATACATCCGAGGCCACAGGCTGGCTTCGAGAGCATGTGCAGCAACATGGCGGCCTGTACGCGCCCCGCGAAATCATCCAGCGCGCCAGTGGGGTGGAACCAGGGCCGGAGCCGCTGTTGGCTTATCTGGAGCAGAAGTTCGGGGCGTTGTACGGGCTTTGAGGCGTGTTCGTGGCGCTCCGGCGTTATACTGGCCCTGACGGTACCATTTCGATACGCAAGGCAACAGCGGCGAAGAAAAGGCCGCTTCCTGCCAATACAAACACGTGCCAGATGGTGTTGTGGTAGGGCAGCCAGTCCAGAAGGTAAAATACCACGCCTGCGGTATAGATGAGGCCTCCGGCGATCATTAAAGTAAGGGTAAGGGGTGAAAGTTCGGCCAACATGGATTGTCCGGCCCAAACCGCTGCCCATCCCATCAGAAGATACAGCGCCAGCCCGAACCAGCGGAAGCGGTTCGGGTCGATCATCTTCAGAACAGAGCCCAGCGTCGCAGAAGACCACAGCCCCAGCAAAAGTCCCGGAGGTTGTGAAGCCGAGAGCAGCAGGAACGGCGTATAAGTTCCTGCGATCTTCACATAGATACCCGAGTGATCAAGGCGGCGCAGAAACTCTGCCCACTCATCATGCTCGATCATGTTGTAGAGCGCCGAGAACGTCAGCATCAAAACCAGAGTTATTCCATAGATCGAGGCGCCCAAAACCGCCGCCGGGTCTGACCGATAGAAGACTGTCATGATGATCAGCATAGGCGCTGCGATCACCGCCGAAGAAACACCCAGCACATGAACAACACCGTCACTTATTCGCTCAGCACGGCTGTAGGCAGGTCGGATATGGGCGAATGACCACATATCGAAATGCTAGGCGTGCCGGGTCTGCTGGGGCAAGCCCACCCTCGTGCCGTTGGCAGGAACGTGACCCTGAGTAACAAAAACGCCCGCAATACGGGCGTTTTGTTACACTTCTGTAGTGCTTTGTTATTCCTCGGCTTCTTCGTCACCCTGGTCGGCGATCCAGGCCACACTGACGACTTCTTCGCCTTTACCGGTGTTGAATACACGCACACCACCCGCGCTGCGGGAGCGGAACGAGATGCCCTCGACCGGCACCCGGATCGATTGGCCTTTCGAGGTAGCCAGCATGATCTGATCGTCGATTTCTACGGGGAAGGAGGCAACCAGTTCGCCACCGCGCATGGCTTTGTCCATCGCCGCCACACCCATGCCACCGCGACCGCGGACAGGGTAGTCGTGACTGGAGCTCAGCTTGCCCGCGCCGCCCGACGTGATGGTCAAGATCAGGTTCTCGGCTGCCGACATCTCGGCATAGCGTTCCTGCGTGATACTGCCAGGCGCGGCTTCGTCCTCGTCCGTTTCGCCGTCATCCGCAATGCCCGCGACTGCGCGGCGCATCTTGAGGTAGGCGGCGCGCTCGTCCGGGTCGGCCTCGAAATGGCGAATTACGGACATCGAGACGACACGGTCGCCATTGCTCAGCCTGATGCCGCGCACACCGGTAGATTCGCGTGAGTTGAAGACACGTACATCAGTGGTCCGGAAGCGGATCGCACGGCCCGAATTGGTGACCAGCATCACGTCTTCATCTTCTGAACAGATGCGAGCGTTTACCAGTTCCACATCCTCGGGCAGTTTCATCGCGATCTTGCCATTGCGGCGGACGTTCGTGAAATCTGACAGACGATTGCGACGCACGTCACCCGCGCTGGTGGCGAAGACGATTTGCAGGTTCTCCCACTCTTCATCCGGCACATCCACGGGCATGATCGCCGCGATCGAGACACCGGTCGGGATCGGAAGAATGTTGACGATCGCCTTACCCTTACCGGTCCGGCTGGATTGCGGCAGACGCCAGGTCTTGAGCTTGTAGACCATGCCTTCGGTGGTGAAGAACAGCAGTTGCGTATGCGTGTTCGCCACGAAGAGATTGGTGACAACATCCTCTTCCTTGGTCTGCATACCCGACAGGCCTTTGCCGCCACGCTTTTGCGCCCGGAAATCGGCCAGAGGGGTGCGTTTGATGTAGCCGCCTGAGGTGACAGTCACGACCATATCTTCGCGTTCGATCAGGTCTTCGTCTTCCATATCACCGGACCAGTCAACGATCTCGGTGCGGCGGTCGACGGCGAACTGCTCGCGCACGCTGCGTAGCTCATCGGCGATGATGCCCATGATGCGCTCACGCGAAGACAGAATATCCAAGTATTCCTTGATCTTGTCGGCCAGTTCTTCCAGTTCGTCCGTGACTTCCTTGACACCCAGTTGGGTCAGACGCTGCAGCCGCAGTTCGAGAATGGCGCGGGCCTGTACCTCGGTCAGGTTATAGGTGCCGTCGTCATTCATCTTGGACAGCGGATCGTCGATCAGGCGTAGATAGCCTTCGATCTCGGATGCAGGCCAGCGGCGGGTCATCAGTTTCTCGCGCGCTTCAGCAGCGTCTGCCGACGAGCGGATCGTGGCAACCACTTCGTCAACATTCGAAACGGCCACGGCCAGACCACACAGGATGTGACTGCGCTCACGCGCCTTGCGCAAGTCATAGGCTGTGCGGCGGGCAACAACATCTTCGCGGAAGTCGATGAACGAGGTTAGGAAGCGGCGCAGGGTCAGCTGTTCAGGCCGACCGCCGTTCAACGCCAGCATGTTGCAACCAAATGAGGTCTGCATCGGCGAGAAGCGGTAGAGCTGGTTCAGCACCACTTCGGGCGTTGCATCGCGTTTCAGTTCGACCACGACACGCACACCATTGCGGTCGGATTCGTCCTGTACGTGGCTGACGCCTTCGATGCGTTTTTCACGCACGGCTTCGGCGATCTTTTCGATCATCGAGGCTTTGTTCACCTGATAGGGGATCTCGTCGACAACGATGGCGTACCGATCCTTGCGCAGCTCTTCTACGCGGGTCTTGGCGCGGATGATAACGCTGCCACGGCCTTCAAGGTACGCTTTGCGCGCACCTGAGCGGCCCAGCATCACACCGCCAGTCGGGAAGTCGGGGCCGGGCACATACTCGATCAGTTGTTCTGATGTCAGATCCGGGTCGTCGATCAGCGCCAGCGTGGCATCGACCACTTCGCCTAAGTTATGCGGTGGGATGTTGGTTGCCATACCCACGGCGATACCACCGGCACCATTGACCAGCATGTTCGGGAAACGGGCGGGTAGGACGGTCGGCTCTTTGTCTTTGCCGTCATAGTTGTCCTGAAAATCGACAGTCTCTTTTTCGATATCGGCCAGCAGGGACGCGGCGGGTTTGTCCATCCGTACTTCGGTGTAACGCATCGCCGCCGGGTTATCGCCGTCCATTGAGCCAAAGTTGCCCTGACCATCAAGCAGCGGCAGCGACATCGAGAAATCCTGCGCCATCCGCACCAGCGCGTCATAGATCGCACTATCACCATGCGGGTGGTACTTACCCATCACGTCGCCAACCGGACGGGCCGACTTGCGATAGGACTTGTCATGAGTGTTCCCGGTCTCATGCATCGCGTAGAGAATACGCCGATGCACCGGTTTCAGCCCATCGCGCAGATCGGGGATCGCACGGCTGACAATGACCGACATCGCATAGTCCAGATAGGACGTGCGCATTTCGGATTCGATGGATACCGTCGGGCCGTCATAAACGGGGCGCTCGGGCGGGGTTTCGTCCATGTTTTCAGGGATTTCTGGCGTATCGCTCACGTAGGCTGCCCGTGTCTTGTTCTTGATCTATATCTTGTGGATACACTTTATCAGACCCGGCATATAAGGTGCAAGCAAGCAACCGTTCCCCGGCCAAATTAGGTCGGTAACACCTGAGTAACATATTGTTATCTAAGTATTAGGACAGTTCCGTGTTACTCTAAGTAGACCTTGTAACAAGATTGGAGGTCTGCATGGCGCAAAGTGAAACTGAACTCATGCTTAAGGGGTACGGGCTTACCACGGCGGAATTTTTCTACCACATGCCCGACTATATTCACGTACTGAACACGTTTATTTGGCAGGATTACGACCTTGCTCCGGACCATCCGAAGCTGTTCGAATTCGTAGAATTCTGGCAGAAAGAGATTGAAGGTCCGCTGCACTCGGTCAGGTTCACGCACCGTAAAATGATCGCGCCGGGGGAATGGCGCAACATGGTGGGTGAGTTTCGGGTAAATTAGCCCTCAGGCCGAACAGCTCGCGCCGCCCAATACACAGAATTTGGCGCAATGCGGGTGGTTCAGATGCACGTCGGCCTCGGCCTCTTCAAGGGTTTCGCCCAATTCAAACTCCGGTGAATAAGGCAGCAGCGTACAGGCCAGCACTACCGGGCGCTCGGCGCCTTTGCGTTTGACGACCATACGCGAGCTGGCGCACATCACCGCATCGGGGGATTTGTCCAGGATGCCCCAGCAAGCGGCTGTAATTTCAGGAACTTCAACTGTTTCGTCCATCTCGGGAAACAAAACTGTTTGGCCCGGATTTTGAGCATCAATGTCAAAGCCGTGCTTGGCAAAGAATGCTGCATACCCCGCGCGGCTTTCAGCGTCGCTATCCCCCCAGACTGTGCGCCCGGCAATGGCCATCCTAAAGCCGTTATCCCGCAACCACTGCATCCCCGTCAGAGTTTTAGCAAAACTGCCTTTGCCGCGTTCTTCGTCATGCAGATCGGGGCGGTAGTGGTCGACGGAGACACGCAGCGTCAGTTTTTCTGCGTAGTCGCGCTGTAATTCCAGCAAACCTTCGCGCATTTTGCGGCGCATCATCGGCCGCATTGCATTGGTCAGGATCAAAACTTCGTACTCGCGCTCTAGCGCGACGCGCGTCATCTCGATCATCTCGGGGTTCATGAAGGGCTCACCACCTGTAAAGCCTATCTCGCGGATCGGCCATTGGCGCTGTTCGATCTGATCCAGATAGTCGCGGACTTCGTCGACGGTGATGTAAACCAGAGCATCGTTGGTTGGGCTGCTGGCGATATAGCAGTTTACGCACTCGATGTTGCACAGCGTTCCGGTGTTGAACCAAAGGGTTTCGGGATGAGTCAGCGCAACGGACGCGCGCGTTTGCCCGTCTGCTGTCACTAAACTGTTCTGAAACTTCCCGATATTCGCAGCCTGTAGGGCGTTGTCTTTCATTCCGGCATCCGGTTCTGTGCTTGTGCCAAACCGACTTAACCGTTTGTGCCGGTTTAGTTAAGAGTATCTACCCCTCGCTGACAGAGTTTTGATGTGGGAAGAAAGTTGCTGATTGGTTGCGCTAACATTGGACATGCCCCAAGCGGCAAGGTAAGGAAAAGCCATGGTTTCTCGTGTCATACCTGTTGACCCATTTGATCTGGTCATATTCGGCGGAACCGGCGATCTGGCACAGCGCAAGATCGTTCCGGCCCTGTTTCGGCGTTACTGCGCCGGGCAGTGGCCCGAGGCCACCCGGATCATCGGCGCAGCGCGGGGCGCTCTGACCGTTGATGGCTTTCGCGAGATGGTGGCCGAATCGTTGCGCCAGCACGCACCGAAACGGGCAAAAGATCAGGAGGCTGTGAACGGTTTTCTGCAGCGCGTGGAGTATGTCCCGCTTGACGCATTGTCCGAAGATGGTTGGGCCCAGTTGGCTGAAATGCTGAATGCGGATCGTGTCAGGGCCTTCTATTTCTCGGTAGGCCCCCGTTTGTTTGGCCCGCTGGCCGAACAGATCAGGGCGCACAATCTGGCCACCCCGCAAACCCGTATCGTCGTCGAAAAGCCTTTTGGGCACGATCTGGAAAGTGCTCGCGCGTTGAATGCGACACTGGCGGCGCATTTTGACGAAGGGCAAATCTATCGGATCGATCATTATCTGGGTAAGGAAACCGTTCAGAATCTGATGGCCGTTCGGTTCGGCAACATGCTGTTCGAACCGCTTTGGAACAGCCAGTATGTCGATCACATTCAGATCACTGTGGCCGAGACCGTCGGCATTGACGGTCGTGAAGAGTATTACGAGCGCGCCGGCGCCATGCGCGACATGATGCAGAACCATCTGATGCAGCTTTTATGTCTGATCGCGATGGAACCACCCGCAAAATTTGATCCGGACGCGGTGCGCGATGAGAAACTCAAGGTCATACGCGCGTTGGATTCGGTTGAGCCGCACCATATCGTACGAGGTCAGTTTGCAGGCGGTGCCGATGGCCGGGGGTATCGTGAAGTTGTCGGCAATCAAAGGTCGACGACGGAAAGCTACATCGCATTGCGCGCACATATCAGCAATTGGCGTTGGGCGGGCACACCGTTCTATCTGCGCACGGGCAAGGAGCTGGTGGCGCGGTCCTCGGTCATCAATGTGATGTTCAAGGATGCTCCGCATTCGATTTTTGGCGAAGAGGCCGGGCGTCATGCGAATGCCCTGTCGATCCGGTTGCAGCCCAATGAAGGCATCACTTTGAAAGTGACAATTAAAGAGCCGGGGCAGGGAGGCATGCGTCTGGTTGACGTTCCGCTGGACATGAGCTTTGCCGAAGCGCTTGGGCCTGAAAACCAGGACCCACCCGACGCTTATGAGCGGCTGGTGATGGATGTCATTCGCGGCAACCAAACCCTGTTCATGCGCGGCGATGAAGTTGAAGCCGCATGGGCCTGGACCGATCCGATTATCGCGGGCTGGGAGGCGCGCGGTGATGTTCCCAAACCCTATGAAAACGGCAGCACCGGCCCGGGCGACGCCGAGTTGCTGATGAAACGAGACCACCGCCGCTGGCAAGGAATAAATCCATGAATATCAAAGAATACGCCGATCGCGACATGCTGGCGATTGATGTCGCGAATGCATTGGCCGGAGATCTTGAGGCCGCATTGCTACATCATGATACTGTCTCGTTGGCCGTTCCGGGCGGAACCACACCGGGGCCGATCTTTGATGGATTGTGCGCTGCGGATCTGGAATGGGATCGTGTGCACATACTGCCGACCGATGAAAGATGCGTGCCGGGTGATCACGAGCGTTCGAACGAGAGGTTGATCCGGGAACGGTTGCTGACCAGTCGCGCATCCATTGCACAATACATGCCGCTCTATGTTGCGGAACATGAGCCTGAGGCGGTTTTGCCCGAGATCGAAAGCCTGATTAACCCGCATCTGCCGCTATCGGTTCTGGTGCTGGGTATGGGTGAGGACATGCATACCGCCTCGCTCTTTCCGGGGATGCAGGGCTTGTCTGCTGCTCTGAACAACAACGCCTCGACACTGGCGGTAGCGCGGACCGATGTGCAGCCCGAAGCGCGTATCACGCTGACGGGTCCGGTTCTGGACGGCGCTTTGTCCAAGCATCTCGTCATATTCGGAGAAACTAAACGGAATGCCCTGGATCGTGCCATGTCACTACCACCCGAGGAAGCTCCGATCGCGGCCGTGCTCAGCGGCATGACCGTACATTGGGCGGAGTAATCACGATGCAGCTGGATCAATTGAACTCACTCGCAGCCACACAGACGGGCCGTCGGATACTCGATCTGTTTGACGCCGATCCAAACCGGGCGCAGGGTTTCTCGGCTTCGACCGGAGATCTGCTGTTTGACTATTCGAAGACACAAATCGACGAAGATATCCGCGCGGCACTGATCCAGCTTTGCGATCAAGTCGAATTGGCAGAGCGTCGGGCTGCGATGTTCTCCGGTGAAAAGATCAACGAAACCGAAGGCCGGGCTGTATTGCATACCGCGCTACGCAATCTCGACGGAGGCCCGGTCGAGGTCGATGGTCAGGATGTAATGCCGGACGTACTGGGCACTTTACAGCGAATGCGCGTCTTTGCCGAAGAAGTGCGTGGCGGGGCGATCAAAGGGGCAGGGGGCAGCTTTACGGATGTGGTCAATATTGGCATCGGCGGCTCGGACCTTGGGCCGGTGATGGCGACGCATGCCTTGGCACCTTATCACGACGGGCCAAGGCTGCATTATGTCTCAAACGTGGATGGTGCGCATATTGCGGATACGCTGCGCCCGCTTGATCCGACACGGACTCTGGTGATTGTCGCGTCGAAGACTTTTACGACCATCGAGACGATGACCAATGCACGCACGGCGCGGGCTTGGATGGTCGATGGTGGCGGTGATCCGGCGCGGCAATTCGCAGCGGTCTCCAGCGCTGTTGACAAGACTCAGGCCTTCGGGATTCCCGAGGCGCGGGTGTTTGGCTTCGCGGATTGGGTCGGCGGGCGGTACTCGGTCTGGGGGCCGGTCGGAATGCCGGTAATGATCGCCGTTGGCTCGAACGCGTTTGACGCGTTTCTACGCGGCGGTCAGGCGATGGATCTGCACTTTCAATCCGCCGAATGGGCAGAAAACCTGCCAGTTATGCTGGCGCTTGTGGGGGTCTGGCATCGTCAGGTGCTTGGGCATGCCAGCCGCGCAGTTCTGCCATATGATCAGCGTCTGCTGCGCCTGCCTGCCTATTTCCAACAGCTTGAGATGGAATCGAACGGCAAATCCGTCGCGATGGATGGCAGCGCGCTGACCATGCCTTCAGGACCGGTCGTCTGGGGCGAACCCGGCACCAATGGACAGCACGCCTTTTATCAGTTGATCCATCAGGGCACCGATGTGATTCCCTGCGAATTCATGGTTGCAGCAAACGGGCATGAGCCGGAACTGGCCCATCATCATCGCCTTCTATTGGCTAATTGCTTGGCCCAGTCCGAAGCGCTAATGCGGGGTCGGTCGCTGGATGTTGCACGCGCACGCATGGCCGAAAAGGGCCTGACAGGCGACGAGTTGGAGCGTCAGGCACGCCATCGTGTGTTTTCGGGCGACCGCCCGTCAACCACGCTGATCTATCCGCAGCTTACCCCGTTTGTGCTGGGTCAAATCATTGCGCTTTATGAACACCGCGTGTTTGTCGAAGGCGTGCTGCTTGGAATCAACTCGTTCGATCAGTGGGGTGTTGAGCTGGGCAAGGAATTGGCAACGTCACTTGGGCCGATCGTGGACGGTGAGGTTAGCGCCGAAGGCAAAGATGGCTCGACCTCGGCGCTGGTTGGATACGCATTGCGACATCGCGGTTGACGCGGCACCCTGCCGCACTCTCTTATTGTCAGACAATTGAATTCTTGGCAGGGTTGTTGCCAAGACATAACGGCGCGGCCAAGCGCTGACGATGGGAGGAATGTCCATGCTGGGACAGATGATGACGCAGCCTTTGCTGATTTCGTCGCTGATTGAACATGCTGAACGTTATCACGGGCAGACCGAGATCATCTCGGTCGAAACCGACGGAACCGTGACCGAGACCAATTGGTCCGGGATCGCGCAGAACGCACGACGATTGGCTTCTGCGCTGGTGAAGCTTGGGCTGCAGCCGCAGGATCGTGTGGGCACGCTGGCTTGGAACAACCGTCGGCATCTTGAGATTTACTATGCGGTATCAGGTGCAGGCTTTGTTTGTCACACGGTCAACCCGCGTCTTTTCCCCGAACAGCTAACCTATATTATCAATCACGCGCAGGATCGGGTTCTGTTCTTTGATGCGACTTTCCTGCCATTGGTCGCCGCGCTGCAAGAGCATCTGACCGAGGTGCAGTACTATGTGCTGATGGGTGCGCGGGACGAGGATGCGCTGTCTCAGGTGCCGGGGTTGGTTTTTTATGACGAGCTGATTGAAACCGGCGATACAGACTACGGGTGGCCCAGCTTTGATGAAAACACTGCCTCCAGCCTCTGTTATACTTCGGGTACCACTGGGAACCCCAAAGGCGTTCTCTATTCCCACCGCTCTACAGTTCTGCACAGCTTCGCGTCGAACACGCGCGACGTAATCGGCTATTCCGCTATGGATGTGGTGATGCCGGTGGTGCCAATGTTCCACGTCAACGCTTGGGGCTCGCCCTATGCCAGCGCTATGTCTGGTTCGCGAATGGTGATGCCGGGGCCGGGATTGCATGGCGAGGCATTGGTCAATCTGATCGACACATATGGCGTCACGCTGGCGATGGGCGTACCGACCATTTGGCAAGGTCTGCTGGCCCATGCCGCGACATGCGGGACTAAGTTGAAAAGCCTCAATCGTACTGTAATCGGTGGTGCGGCATGCCCGCCCTCAATGATTGAAACGTTCCGCGAAACTTATGGCGTCGATACCGTCCACGCCTGGGGCATGAGCGAAATGAGCCCGCTGGGCACGACGAATTATCCGATGGCCAAACATCTGGACATGCCCATGGAAGCACAGCACAAGCTGCGCGAAAACCAAGGCCGCCCGCCCTTTGGGGTTGAACTAAAAATCGTCGATGATGATGGCAGAGATCTTCCCCATGACGGTGAAACGCAGGGCGATCTGATGGTTCGCGGCCATTGGGTGCTGGACAGCTACTTCCACATGCAGGATGAGGCCTTGTTGCAGGATGGCTGGTTCACGACTGGCGACGTTGCCACACTGGACCCGGATGGGTACATGACCATCCGCGACCGATCGAAGGACATCATCAAATCGGGGGGTGAATGGATCAGCTCTGTCGAGTTGGAGAATATCGCGGTCGCACACCCTCAACTAGCGACGGCTGCCGTTGTGGGCGTGCCGCATCCGAAATGGGACGAACGCCCGCTTTTAGTAGCAGTGAAGGCCGAGGGCGAAGAACCGACCGAGCAGGATTTGTTGGCATTCTTCGACGGCAAAATCGCCAAATGGCAGGTGCCCGACAAGGTCGTGTTCGTCGACGCCTTGCCCCTTAACGCGACCGGAAAGGTCCTGAAACGCACGTTGCGCTCGGATTTCAGTGATGCGCTGATGGTATAAGTGCCAGTCTGGGAAGAATGGCTCCGGCGGTAGGGATCGAACCTACGACCAATTGATTAACAGTCAACTGCTCTACCGCTGAGCTACGCCGGAACGGTCCGCGCCGTATAGCAACCTCAAATTGCGGCGTCCAGTGGGGTAGTGGAGTTTTTTCTGCGAAAAAACTTCGCCGTGGCTCACGCAGCTAATTATGAAGAATTTGGTGTGATTTGGCTCCGGCGGTAGGGATCGAACCTACGACCAATTGATTAACAGTCAACTGCTCTACCGCTGAGCTACGCCGGAACTGAGGGGCGTATAACAACCCGTATTTTCGGCGTCCAGAGGGGAAGCGCACGGGCCGTCAATTTTTTCCGATTCACGCGATGCGCTTGAAACGAGACGCAACTGACAGATCCCCCAAGGGCGCTACACGGGATCTGCCGGTCAGATCAACCAGATGGGCGAAGACATTACGCTCGGCCGCGGGAAGCAGCGCGGCGGGGGTTTCGATATAGATTCGCTGGGCAAGCTGTTGGGCCGTTTCTGGGCCATTTTCCAGGGCGTCGAGTATCTGTGATTCCCGCTGCAATCGGTGGTCTATCAGCCAATCCAGGCGCTTGGCAGGATTCGTGATAGGGGCACCATGGCCCGGATGAAAAACCGACCACTCGCGCGCACGCAGGCGGCGACAGGCTGCCATGAAATCCGTCAGGTCTCCGTCCGGGGGCGAGACCAGAGAACTGGCCCAACCCATGACGTGATCAGCCGTAAAGCAGATATCTCCCCAGGCCAACGCGATATGGTTGCCCAGATGGCCGGGTGTGTGGATCACTTCGAGTTGCCAGCCTTCTGCCGCGACGCGTTCACCGTCTTCAAGCTCGATATCAGGGCGGAAATCGGCATCGATTCCCTCACCACCTCCGGCAAGCCCGTTCTGGGCCAGCTCGGTCATGACTTCGCTGCGTCCAGCTTGCGGACCACCAAAAGCCAGAACCGGAGCGCCGGTGCGGGATGCGAGCGGGGCGGCCAAAGGCGAGTGATCCAGATGGGTGTGCGTAACAAATATGTGGCTGATCCGCTGCCCGGGTTCCAGCGCATCAACTATGGCTTGCATATGGGCATCACTCAATGGCCCAGGGTCGATGACAGCAATGTCCTCATCGCCCAGAAGGTAGGTATTCGTACCACGATAAGTCATTGGCGAGGGATTGGGCGCAAGAATGCGCCTAAGTCCCGGGGTGAGCACGGCAACCTGTCCAGGCAGAGGGTTGAAATCGTCGGGGGCTTGCATTCTGACCTCTTCCTCTTGCCCGGGCAGCCCGCTAGGTTTAGCGCATGTCGACCCAATGGCTCAAACCCTATATGCCGCGTAGCCTATATGCGCGTGCCGCACTCATTCTGGTACTGCCGGTCATTGTCGTGCTTTTGGTGGTGGCGATTGCCTTTTTGCAAAAACATCTTGAAGAAGTGACCGCCCAGATGACCCGCACGGCGGCGCGCGAGGTGACACTGGTGCTGGACGTGATGGAGGGTGCGGAAACCCAGCAGCAGGCATTGGCAGCTGCGCGGCAGGACTTGTCGGTCTTGAACATGACCGCCCGTTTTCTGCCGCCGAATGAAGAGCCGAAAAACAGTCCGCGTCGATGGTACGATTTCATTGCCCCGCAGGTGGATGCGGAAATGCGCAGCTTGTTGCCTGAAACCCAGTATGTGGCTCTGCCAAATGGACAGGAAGTGAGTCTTTTTCTGGCAACCAATCTGGGCATGCTTGAGCTAGAGTTTGATCGCCGACGCCTGTCGCCGACAGCACCGCATCAGCTGATTGTGACGATGGTGTTCTTTGCGGCTCTGATGACAACGATCTCGTTTCTCTACATGCGCAATCAGTTGCGCCCGATCACGCGCCTTGCGGACGCGGCGCAGGCCTTTGGTCGCGGGCGGGTCGTGCCTTATTCACCCGGTGGCGCAATCGAGGTACGCGCTGCGGGCAATGCCTTCGTTGACATGCGCGCCCGAATCGAGCGGCAGATTGAGCAGCGCACGCTCATGTTGTCGGGGGTCAGCCACGATCTGCGCACACCTCTGACGCGTCTGAAACTTGGATTAGCTATGTTGCCCGAGGACGAGGCCGCACCGTTGTTGCAAGACGTGGACGAGATGCAATCGCTGCTGGATGCATTCTTGGACTTCTCGCGTGGCGCTGCAGAGAGCGCACCCGAAGAGATTGACCCCGAAAATTGGCTGAGCCAAATCGTTGACGATGCACAGCGCGCGGGCCAGCACGTTGAACTAATCTCGGTCGAGGGGCGTGGAACGGCAATGCTGCGCCCATCGGCCATGCGCAGGGCAGTAGAGAATCTGATTGGAAACGCGAATCGCTATGGTTCACGCGCCGAGGTCAGCCTTTCGATGACGCCAAAGTCACTACGCATTCGGGTTGAAGATGACGGCCCCGGTATCCCGATCGAACAACGCACCGAGGCCGTCAAACCCTTCACGCGACTTGATCCGGCGCGAAACCAGAATCAGGGCACCGGCGTGGGTTTGGGCCTTGCGATTGTTGCCGATATCGCGCGCGTACATGGTGGTATTCTGCGACTGGGCAGCAGCGAAAGGCTGGGCGGATTATGCGCGGATATCGTGATTGGACGGTGATTTGGTAGGCCCGGAGGGACTCGAACCCCCAACCAAAGCGTTATGAGCGCTCTGCTCTAACCAATTGAGCTACAGGCCCGCCTGAGGGCTTTGCCTATCACGATGGCAGCCCGCGTCAAGCCTGACCGTTGCAACATGGCCCACAATCGAATAACCCGCGCGCAAAGCACTCATGAGGGATTGGCCATGACAGCGGGCAAAAACGGAATCACCTATGCCGACGCAGGTGTGGATATCGATGCAGGCAACGCTCTGGTCGATCGGATCAAGCCTGCGGCCAAGCGCACCAACCGTTCGGGCGTGATGAGTGGGCTAGGCGGATTTGGCGCTCTGTTCGACCTGAAAGCGGCTGGCTATCAAGACCCGGTTCTGGTGGGCGCAACCGATGGTGTGGGCACCAAGCTGCGGATCGCAATTGATACCGGCGTTGTCGATGGCGTGGGAATCGATCTGGTGGCGATGTGCGTCAACGATCTGATCTGCCAAGGTGCTGAGCCGCTGTTTTTCCTGGATTATTTTGCCACCGGTAAGCTGGACACCGATACTGCCGCGCGGATTATCGAAGGAATTGCCGAGGGGTGTGTCCAATCTGGCTGCGCCCTGATTGGTGGTGAAACCGCCGAGATGCCGGGTATGTACCCTGACGGCGATTTCGATCTGGCCGGTTTCTCGGTTGGCGCCATGGAACGCGGGACCGCATTGCCCGAGGGCGTTGAACAGGGTGATGTCCTGCTGGGGCTGGCTTCGAACGGGGTGCATTCCAACGGCTATTCGCTAGTGCGCAAGCTGGTCGATATCTCGGGGTTGGGCTGGGAGGAAGAGTCGCCTTTCGGTGGCGGAACATTGGGTGAGGCTCTGCTGACCCCCACGCGGCTGTATGTGAAACCAGCGCTGCAGGCGATCCGGGCTGGCGGCGTTCGCGCGCTTGCCCATATCACCGGCGGCGGCCTCACCGAAAATCTGCCGCGCGTATTGCCCGAAGGGCTCGGGGCCGAGATTGATTTGAATGCTTGGGACTTGCCGCCTGTGTTCAAATGGATGGCCGAGACCGGTGGGATCGCCGAATCCGAGATGTTGAAGACCTTCAACTGCGGCATCGGCATGATTGTTGTCTGCGCTGCAGATCAGGCGGATGAGCTTACAACACTGCTTGCAGAGGCAGGCGAATCCGTTGCGCGCATCGGAACGGTCACCGCAGCGTCGGGTATGGCCTATTCAGGCAAACTGCTGTGAGCCACAAGCGCGTCGCGATCCTGATCTCCGGGGGCGGATCGAACATGCTGTCGCTGGTCGACAGCATGAATGGCGATCATCCAGGCCGACCATGTCTGGTATTGTCGAACGACACAAATGCCGGAGGGCTGAAGAAAGCTGCACAGCGCGGAATTCCGACCGCAGCCGTCGACCACAAGCCCTTTGGCAAAGATCGCGCTGCGTTTGAGGCAGAACTGCTTAAACCGCTTATGGCAGCCCAGCCGGATGTTGTCTGTCTGGCCGGTTTCATGCGTGTATTGACGGGTGAATTTGTATCGCGTTTCCAGGGCCGGATGCTGAACATCCACCCATCGCTTTTGCCTAAGTACAAGGGTTTGAACACCCATGCCCGCGCCATTGAAGCAGGCGATGCCGAACATGGCTGCACCGTTCACGAAGTTACTGCAGCGTTGGATGACGGGCCGATTCTGGGTCAGGCGCGCGTGGGTGTACGGGTAGGGGACACGCCTGAGGAGCTCGCCGCCCGCGTGTTGACCTGGGAGCACAAACTCTACCCTGCCGTGCTTCGCCGTTATTGTATGGGCAACAAAGACCCAGTTCTTCTGCCCTAACGCGGCGGGGTGATTTACACGCAAAGGTTATTCGTCTTATGGTCGCATATCGCTCGGGACGAGGACGGCACGGGCAGTCACAATAACCAAAAGCAAGAACAGCACCGCGCATGAAAACCCTGACGACGACGCAAGAGCTGGCCGCATTCTGCTCGGCTGCTGCACAATATCCTTATGTCACTGTAGATACCGAATTTCTGCGCGAACGGACCTATTATTCGAAACTCTGTCTGGTGCAGCTTGCGGTGCCATCGGAAGATGAAGACAGCGCCGTTCTGGTTGATCCATTGGCTGACGGCATGTCGCTGGAGCCTTTGTACCAGCTGTTCAGCGACGAAAGCGTGGTCAAGGTTTTCCACGCCGCGCGGCAGGATCTTGAAATTTTTTGGGTCGACGCGGGAGTCTTTCCGACTCCGTTGTTTGATACTCAGGTCGCTGCGATGGTCTGTGGTTTTGGTGAACAGGTTGGCTATGAGACTCTGGTCCGGAAGATTTGCAAGGAAGGGGTCGATAAAACTTCTCGCTTCACCGACTGGTCACGGCGCCCTCTGACGGAAGCGCAGAAAACATACGCATTGGCAGATGTAACCCATCTTCGGAAAATCTATGAGCATCTGGCTGCAGAACTTAAGAAGTCGCGCCGGGATCACTGGGTCGCAGAAGAGCTTCGCATACTGACCCGACCCGAGACATATGACATTCGCCCGGAAGAGGCGTGGCGGCGGGTCAAAACGCGGACCAACTCTGCCAAGTTTCTGGCCGTGGTTCGAGAGCTGGCGCAGTTCCGCGAGGCCTATGCGCAAGAGAACAATGTGCCACGAAGCCGTGTGTTCAAAGACGATGCGTTGATCGAGATGGCCTCGACCAAGCCCAAGACGCCCTCTGATCTGGGCGGATCGCGCTTGTTGCTGCGCGAAGCGCGCAAAGGGGCGATCGCAGAAGGCATTCTGGAGGCGGTAAAACGGGGCGTAGGTTGCCCGCAAGACCGATTGCCGAAAATTGACAACAGCCGCGACAAGCTGAAGGTCAACCCTGCACTTGCAGATTTGCTGCGCGTTCTTTTGAAATCAAAGACCGAAAGCGCAGGCGTTGCCGCAAAATTGATCGCCTCCAGCGCGGAATTGGATCAGATCGCTGCAGGCGAACGAGAAGTTCCCGCCATGTCCGGTTGGCGGTTTGAGGTTTTTGGCGAGGACGCGCTGAAGCTTTGCGAAGGCAAGATTGCTTTGGCCGCCAAGGGACAGGCCGTGCAAGTTGTCTCGCTTTAACGGCGACGAGATTCCAACGCGTTCTGCTGACCTTTGACCCGAACTAAACGAATACCTTCCAGTTCTTTTCGGCTTACATTGACGGCTTCTGAAACCATCCGCGACCGTTCGGTGCCCTGCGCAGTGGCGTAGTCCGGGTAATCCACGCGGAAGGTGAACTCCATAACGCCATTTTTGCTGAGTTCTTCAGATCTTACGCGCGCGAGCTGTGCGTTGAACGCACCCTGTCGAATGGCTGTGCCAGCCGCATAGATGATTGCGCCCGTCGAGGTTGGGTCGATCCGCAATTCGTTGATCACGGCGATTGGAACGCTGTTATCCTCGGCGTCCGGACGTTCGAACAGGCCTTTTTTGTCGGCATTTTCGGGAACCAAGGCATTAGCGTCATCGGCTGATACTTCGGATGGGCTGGGTGTGCTGCTGCCAAACCAGTTCGATGGATTCGCGCTTGAGTTGCTCCAGTTGCTACAAGCGGACAGAGCCATTGTGGAGATCATCAGAACAGGCAGAGTTTTGTGCATGGACCCAGTACTTTGTGCAACTTTACCTGCATCGGGTTAACGCAAATTCGATCGTTTGAAAAGCCACGCTGGGGACTGGACAGTCGGTAGCGCTGAGCATAGTTCACAATTGTGAATGCGTAACGCAAGGACGGACCCGATATGGCAACGCCAGCCTTCGAAGAGATAGTCGAGGATTTCGAGTTCCTGGAGGACTGGGAAGACCGCTATCGCCATGTGATCGAGCAGGGCAAAGCGATGGAGCCTCTGGATGATGCATTCAAAGTCCCTGCGACCAAGGTGAATGGTTGCGCCAGTCAGGTCTGGCTGCATCCAACCATTGAGGGCGGTCAATTCCGATTTGACGGTGACAGCGATGCCCTGATTGTTCGGGGCCTGATTGCGGTTCTGCGTAGCCTGTATAACGGCTTGCCGGTGGCCGAGGTGCCCAGTGTTGATGCCGGTGGAGAACTCGCGCGACTGGGGTTGCAGGATCATTTGTCTGCCCAACGTTCGAACGGGTTACGCGCTATGATAGAACGTGTTCGCGAAGTGGCATTGGCCAGCGCCTGACTTTTAGGTGGATTTGCGTGCTGCCCAGTCAGCAAGCGTGGTTTCCAAATCGCCATAGCCGGTTTGCCGACGTTCGAATTCCAGCCCCATCCGTTCGGCACACTCCTGCGCGCGGCGAGTGAGGTTGGGATCATCAGTTTGTGCTTGATAGACGAGCTTGGTGTAATTGCCGAAATACATCTCTCGCAATTCAGGATGCCGGTCTAGACCCAGCGGTTTCCAGACAAACGCATCAAACTGCCGCGCAAGGAAATCTGTCAGATAAAAAGCGGTGGTTTCATCGTCTCCATGCGCGGCAAAGGCCAAATTGCCCTCGAAGAAAGAATAGCAATGGGGCCCTTGGATCATCTCGACCCCCAGTCGCTTGCACGCTGCCTGTAACAAGCCACCGGTTCCGCAATCGGCATAGACAACGTAGATCCGGTCGTATGAGTCTCGATGCTTGGCAACCGCATCCTCGACCGCCTGTGTGATCTTTTCCGGGTGCACATGCAAAATGGCGGGCAGGCAAGTCAGGGCCATGTGATCCCAGCCGTTCCGTTCTTTCAGGTCCAGAATCTCGCGGGCCAGTGCACCACATGCGATCAGAAGAATCGACTCGGCGCTGTGCGCTGCGACATAGCCCTGACGGGTCAGGCTGTTATCGTCTGGGATCTG
Organism: Ruegeria sp. I3; assembly: GCF_056532525.1. Lineage (NCBI taxonomy): Bacteria > Pseudomonadati > Pseudomonadota > Alphaproteobacteria > Rhodobacterales > Roseobacteraceae > Ruegeria > Ruegeria sp. I3. The sequence goes on from NZ_JBQFNI010000002.1 coordinate 475,712, forward strand.
TGAGTCGGTCATCTGATCTCTCTGGCTGGTCTCTAGCTAAATATGTGCCCGAGGTTCGGACAAAAAAGGCCGCCCCAAAAAGGACGGCCAGTCTCACGATATGATCTCGCGCCTTAGCCGGCCAGTTGGTTGTGCTTGCGCGACATGAAGTCCTTGGCCATTTCCACCGCCACGGCTGCGTCGCGGCAATAACCGTCAGCGCCGATCGCCTTGCCGAACTCTTCGTTCAGCGGAGCGCCGCCAACCAGAACGGTGTACTCATCACGCAGGCCTTGTTCGACCAACGTGTCGATTACGACCTTCATATAAGGCATCGTCGTCGTCAGCAGAGCGGACATGCCCAGAATGTCGGGCTGTTCGTTTTCCAGCGCTTCGAGGTAGTTCTCGACTGGGTTGTTGATGCCGATATCGACAACTTCGAACCCGGCGCCTTCCATCATCATCGCAACAAGGTTCTTGCCGATGTCATGGATGTCACCCTTTACGGTGCCGATCACCATCTTGCCAACGCGCGGAGCACCAGTTTCAGCCAGCAGAGGCTTCAGGATCGCCATACCGCCTTTCATGGCGTTGGCCGCCAGCAGAACCTCAGGCACGAACAGGATGCCGTCGCGGAAGTCATGGCCGACAATTGTCATGCCGCCAACCAGCGCTTTGGTCAGGATGTCATAGGGTTGCCATCCGCGCTCGAGCAGGATGTTCACACCTTCTTCGATCTCTTCCTTCAGGCCGTCATAAAGGTCATCGAACATCTGTTCGACGAGTTCGTCGTCATTCAGTTCGGACAGGACGATGTCTTCTTCATCAGACATGGGTATTTCCCTGAGCTGTGCGGGCCTGCGGCCCGTGGTGGCATTTTCACCGTTTTGGCCATTTCGTCGCAGGTCTACTGTGACGATTGCGACCTAGGTCGTTCTGAGACCGACCTATAGGCCGAATATTCGCACTCAGCGACATCGAATTTTGCAAGATCATCCTGCATTGGTTTCATTAGCCACGGTAAATTCACCTGCAGTCTAATGCGTCGCCTGTTTCGAGCATCTGATGATTTTTGGAAATCGAAACATGAATCTTGCCAGTGAAACTGGTTTTAATTACATCTAGTGATAGGAACAAAAAGCGAACAAATGACTGCTGCCATCAAAAGCCCTGGGCGCGGAGCAACCTCAAACGAAGCAGGTCGATTCGAGAGGTTTACAACCGAGTTGACCGAAGATGGCTGGGATTTGCCAGAGGAACTGCCCCCGTTGCGGACCGAAGTTCGGGAAGAAATGGCGCGCAATCTGATCACCTATAACAAGTCGCCGGACCTACCTTTTGACCGATCCATAAACCCATATCGGGGCTGCGAGCATGGATGCGTGTATTGCTTTGCTCGGCCAACGCATGCGTATCTGGGGCTGTCTCCGGGTTTGGATTTCGAAACCCGCCTTGTTGCGCGACCCAATGCGGCTGAGCTATTGCGTCGCGAACTCTCAGCACGTTCTTACAAGGTGGCCACGATTGCACTGGGAACCAACACCGATCCCTATCAACCGATCGAAAAAAACCGCAAGATAACAAGAAGCTGTCTAAAGGTTCTGAGAGATTTTCAGCATCCGGTCGGTATTGTGACCAAGGGGACTCTGGTCGAGCGTGATCTTGATATTCTGGCACCGATGGCCCGCAATGGCCTTGTCCGGGTTGGCATCTCGCTGACCACATTGGACCGCGATCTTTCCCGACGGATGGAACCCCGGGCGCCTTCACCGCAGCGCAGGCTCGGAATGATCCGCAACCTGACCGAGGCTGGCGTGCCTGTGCGCGTTATGACGTCTCCGGTGATTCCCGGTTTAACCGATCATGAATTGGAAAACCTGTTGGAGGCCGGAAAGCAGGCTGGCGCCGATGCTGCAAGCTGGATCATGCTGCGGCTTCCCCGTGAAGTATCCGCGCTCTGGCGCGAGTGGTTGATCGAACATCAGCCGGGCAGGGCTGAGAAGGTGATGGCACGGCTGCGCGAAATGCATGGGGGTAGGGAATATGACCCCCGGTGGGGCCACCGCATGCGGGGCGGAGGAACCTATGCCGAGATGATTGCGCAACGGTTCAAGGCCGCAGTCAAACGTCTCGGGCTGTCGACAGACATGCCGCCTCTGAACTGTGCGGCGTTTGCACCTCCACCCCAGCCCGGTGATCAACTGGCTTTGTTTTGAAGCCTTGGTTCAGAAACTAATGCCAATACCGGCCGAGAATCCGTTGACGGTATCGCTGCCGTAGTAGCGGACCATAAACCGTGTCGTTGATACCCAAGGCACCCATGTGTCAGACAGATCGACCTCGATCCCACCACCTACGCGGGCCAGCCAGTCGGTGCCCAATACAAGTGACTGATCCCCGATCAGATAGGACAGGGACAGATCGCCCACCCAGCGGACCGGGCGACCGAACATGCGTTTTCCAGTTGGAAAGCGGTAGCGTGACCACAGAACTGCATTTGCGGCAGTTGATTCAACCAACAAGTCCTCGTTGTCTCCGATAGGCCAGTATTCGATATGGGTATAGCGCAGGCTCGCCTCGAATTCCCGATCGTTGGACAGAGCTTTTTCGTACGAGACCGTCATCGATCCGCCTGCGCCACCAGCCCAGATGCCGCCGCTTTCGAGAAAGTCTCGATCAAGCCCCAGGCGGTTGGCGATGGCTTGCGCACCGACAGATGCGTCGGATTGCGTACGTCCGACCGAGATATGGGCCATCGGGGTCATTTTCCAATACTCGCCGATGTCGAACTGATAGCCGACACCGCCGGTCAGGGCGAGGCTGGTCCATTTCAGCGGAATACGCGTGGTATCTCCGGTGCCGCTGAAGGTCAGAACGGGGTCATAGCGTGCGTAGCCTATATACCCCTCAAGATAGATCGGCACGCCCTCAGCAAGGCGAAACCCGCCGCCCAGCTGGGCGGATTTGAAATCGTAATCGCGATTGTCTGTATTTGACTGCAGCGAGATTGCGCTGGCAGAATCGTCCGGGATGCCTGCTAGCCCTAAGATTGCCAACGACCCGGCGGCGTTTTCCTGCTGCTGCTTCTCAAAAGCACGTTCCAGCACGCTTTGAGCGGATGCCGATTGCGCAAGTAGCAACATAATGAACAAGAGGATTAAACGCATGAGAACCAAACACTATTCGCCGGACGCGGCAACATTAGGCGGACTAACGCAGTGCGGAAAGATGCATCGAAACAGTCATTTACGTTTGGTTTCGAACGGTCTCATTTTGGTAACGCTACGGAAAAAAAGACCCCGGATAACCGGGGTCTTAACATCGATATTGTGTGTGGATCAGCGGTTTTCGATGTCCACGTAATCGCGGTTGGTCGCGCCCAGATAAAGCTGACGTGGGCGTCCGATCTTATTCTGTGGATCGGCAATCATTTCTTTCCACTGGCTAACCCAGCCAACGGTACGTGACAACGCGAAGATTGGCGTGAACATCGAGGTCGGGAAGCCCATCGCTTCCATCACGATGCCCGAATAAAAGTCGACATTCGGGAACAGTTTCTTTTCGATGAAATACGGATCTTCCAGAGCCTGCTTTTCCAGCGCCTTCGCGACCTGTAGTTTGGGATTGTTTTCTACGCCCAGCAGGTCAAGTACTTCGTCTGCCGATTGCTTCATCACTTTCGCGCGTGGATCGAAGTTCTTGTAGACGCGGTGGCCAAAGCCCATCAGACGGAACGGGTCATCTTTGTCTTTGGCGCGCTCGATAAACTCGGGGATGCGGTCCACGCTGCCGATCTCTTCCAGCATTTCAAGGCAAGCCTGGTTCGCACCACCATGGGCCGGACCCCAGAGACAGGCGATACCGGCCGCGATACAGGCGAACGGGTTTGCACCCGAAGAAGATGCCAGACGCACCGTCGAAGTCGAGGCGTTCTGTTCGTGATCCGCCTGCAGCATGAAGATACGATCCATGGCGCGTGCCAGAATCGGGTTCACCTCGTAATCTTCGGCAGGAACGGCAAAACACATGCGCAGGAAGTTTGACGCATAGTCCAGGTCGTTGCGCGGATACACGAAGGGCTGACCGATATGGTATTTGTAGGCCCAGGCCGCGATGGTCGGCATTTTTGCGATCAAACGGTGCGAAGCTACTTCACGCTGACGCGGGTCCGCGATGTCGGTCGAATCGTGATAGAACGCAGACATGGCACCGACAACACCCACCATGATGGCCATCGGATGCGCATCCCGGCGGAATCCGCGATAGAAATACTGCATCTGCTCGTGCAGCATCGTGTGGCGGGTGATTGTGGTCTCGAAGTTCTCCAGATCCTTCGCCGAAGGCAGCTCGCCATACAGCAGCAGATAGCTTAGTTCGAGGAAATGCGACTTCGAGGCGATCTGTTCGATCGGATAACCGCGATGCAGCAACTCGCCCTTGTCACCGTCGATGAATGTAATGGTGCTGTCACAGCTTGCGGTGGACGTGAAACCCGGATCATAAGTAAAGACGCCAGCCTGACCATAGAGCTTGCGGATATCGATCACATCGGGCCCAGCGGTCGGAGAAAACACCGGCAGATCATAGCTTTCGCCGTGGACAGTCAGTTTGGCTGATTTTTTGCTCTCGGTCATGTTTGTCCCTTCTTCATTCGTGCGCATGCCGGATCGCTGTCCGACAAAGCAGGCAACGACTGCGTTCCGTCGCGCAGTCCGTTCTTAACGGAGCAGCGTTACCCTTATGTGAAATCAGGCCGGGTTCGCTGCATCAGAAAGCCGCGCCAGGGTTTCATCGCGCCCAAGCACAAGCATCATGTCAAATACCGAAGGTGTAACTGCCCGGCCCGCTAGTGCCGCCCGCAGCGGACCAGCCAATTTGCCGAACTTAACCCCATTCGCCTCTGCGAACGAATTCAGGGTCTCCTCCAGTTCGTTCCGGGACCAGCTAGCATTTTGCAGCTGCGGCGTCAATTCTTTCAGTATACCGTCGGATACAGATGCCAGCGCCTTTGCGGCCTTTTCATCTGGCTGGATAGGTCGCGACGTAAGCACAAAATGAGCTTTTTCAATGAGTTCCGGGAACGTGCGTGCGCGGTCCTTGAGGCAATACATCGCACGGACCAAATCACTGGATTGTGTTTCGGAAAGCGGCGGCAAACCAGCTGACTTCAGATATCCCTGAATTTCATGCTGCAGCGCGGCATCTTCCCCGACGGCAATATGTTGTCCACAAAGGTTTTCAAGCTTCTTCACATCAAACCGCGCCGGGCTTTTGCCAATGCCATCCAGATCGAACCACTCTTTAGCTTGGGCATCGGTAAAGAACTCATCATCCCCATGGCTCCAGCCCAGCCGAGCCAGATAGTTGCGCATTCCGGATGCCGGATATCCCATGGCCTGATATTCTTGCGCCCCCAACGCACCGTGACGTTTGCTGAGCTTTTTCCCATCGGGTCCATGGATCAAAGGGATATGCGCCCAGACTGGTACATCCCAACCCATCGCCTCGTAGATCATCATCTGACGGGCGGCGTTGTTGAGGTGATCGTCGCCCCGGATCACATGAGTCACGCCCATATCATGATCGTCAACCACAACGGCCAGCATATAGACCGGAGTCCCATCCGAACGCAGCAGGATCATGTCATCCAACTGATCGTTGCGAATGGTGACATCGCCCTGCACCTGATCGCGGATCACAGTGGCACCGTCTTGCGGAGCCTTGATGCGGATCACGTAAGGTGCGTCGGGATGTGTGGCAGGGTCAGCCTCGCGCCACGGGCTGCGAAACAGGGTCGACTGCCCCTCGGCCCGCGCCTGTTCACGGAATGCAGCGATTTCTTCCTGCGTCGAAAAGCACTTGTATGCCTTGCCGTCGGACAGCAATTGATGCGCGACCTCTGCATGTCGAGGGGCACCCTCGAATTGGCTGACGACCTCACCGTCATGATCAAGCCCTAGCCAGTCCATGCCTTGCAGTATGGCCGCTGTTGCTTCCGGCGTGGAACGTTCCCGATCGGTATCCTCGATCCGCAACAGGAACTGGCCGCCGCGACCCCGCGCATAAAGCCAGTTGAACAGAGCAGTGCGGGCGCCACCGATATGCAGAAATCCGGTGGGAGAGGGGGCAAAACGGGTGACGACCTGATCGGACATGGTGTGGATTAACCTTTTGGTAACCTTAGCGGGCATAGTTTGGCGACTATCTACCCAGCCCGAAGGACGGGGGCAACCATGCGTGTTCTGACACGGGTCGAGACCGCATTGCTGACCCAGCGGGGACACTTGTTTCCGTGGTCCCCGATCTGCCTGGCGGTCGGGATTGGCTGGTATTTCAGCCTCAGGTTCGAACCCGAGGTTGAGCTCTATGTCGGCGTTCTGGCGCTTGCCTTGCTGGCGCTTGCCTCCACCCGTTTGATGGGGGCCGCGTGGTCACCGCTGGCCACTGGCTTAGCCCTGATCGCGATGGGGTTCGCTCTGGCCGGGACGCGGGCACATATGGTTGCGGAGCCGGTCCTGCAATGGCGTTACTATGGCCCAGTCGAGGGGAGGGTCGTAGCGCTGGACCGCTCTGCGTCGGATGCGCTGAGGGTGACATTGGATCAGGTGCGGATCGGGGACGTTCCTGCTGATCAAAGACCCCGGCGCATCCGGCTTTCTATTCACGGTGAGTCAGTTGCGCTGTCCCCGGGTCAGCGGATTATGACCACAGCACATCTTTCGCCGCCGCAAGGGCCAGTTGAACCCGGAGGTTTTGATTTTCGCCGCCACGCCTGGTTCCAGCAACTCGGCGCTGTTGGATACACTCGGGCTCCGGTCCTGACGTCGGCTGCGGCGCAAGATGGTTTGGACGGAGTGCGTATCACGGCCTTGCGCATGGAGATCTCGGATCGGGTGCGCACGATCTTGCCGGGCGAAGTCGGGGGCTTTGCCGCCGCCGTAACTACCGGTGATCGCAGCGGGATGGGGCAGGCCTCGTTAGAGGCGTTGCGCGCGTCCAACCTGGCTCATCTTCTGGCGATTTCGGGCCTTCACATGGGTTTGTTGACCGGTTTCGTTTTTGTGGCGTGCCGCATGGGGTTCTCAATGGTACCTGTCATCGCGCTTCGCATGCCCGTACGCAAGGTGGCCGCGCTCTGTGCGTTATTCGCGTCGACAATCTACCTGCTTCTGTCTGGTGGGAACGTCGCGACTGAGCGCGCCTTTGTGATGGTCTGCGTTATGCTGGGGGCCGTATTGTTGGACCGGCGCGCGATTTCATTGCGGGCGGTGGCCATGGCTGCGCTGATTGTTCTTACCTTGCGCCCGGAAACTCTATTGAGCCCCGGATTTCAGATGTCTTTTGCTGCTACAACCGCCTTGGTCGCAGGGTTCGGCGCATTGCGGGACTATGGCCCAATGCCAGGCCCAAAGTGGCTGCGGCCTGTGCTGGCCTTGTTGACATCCTCGGCGATCGCGGGGATCGCGACAGCTCCGATCGGGGCGGCGCATTTTAACGCTATTTCGCACTATGGGTTGTTGGCAAATCTCGTCTCCGTGCCCGTCATGGGAACGCTGGTCGTTCCAAGTGCGGTGGTCGCCGCCCTTCTTGCACCTTTTGGGCTTGAAGCGATTGCATTGCACGTAATGGGTCTTGGGCTGAGATGGATCCTTACCGTTGCCAATTGGGTCGCGGGACTGGAGGGCGCGCGCGGGTACGTAGTAAGCCCAGACTATTTCGTATTGCCTGCTCTGGCTCTGTCTCTTCTGTGGCTAATGCTGTGGCAAGGGCGCGCACGGTGGCTCGGCATCGCTCCGGCAGCACTAGCGATAGCGCTGTGGGGTCAGGGAAGCCGCCCAGACGTGCTGATCGCCGATACCGGCGGGCTGGTCGGAGTGATGACTGAACACGGGCGCGCGCTGAGCAAACCGAAAGGCAGCGGATTTGTCGCGTCGGTGTGGCTGGAAAATGACGGGGACGGGGCAGATCAACCAAAGGCCGCTTTGCGATGGCCAGAGGCATCAGCGGGATTTCAACGTTTTCTTCTGGGAGACAAAGAGCTTGTCCACTTGACTGGCAAGCGGGCTGCGAGCGCCTTTCAGGAATGCAGGAAAGATCAGATCATTGTCGCCCCGGTGTCGTTGACTTTGACCGGTGAATGCAGCGTTTACGATACGGAATTTCTGCGGAAGACAGGCAGTCTTGCGTTATCCAAGGGGCGTTTGTTCGCGAGTTCTGATATCTCAGGCCGCCGCCTATGGTCCCCCAAGCTGCCTCAGTAGCTTCGGATCAAGCCTACCAGGCGGCCCTGAACTTTCACCTTGTCCTCTGGCAGCACGCGGGTCTCATAGGCCGGATTCGCCGCTTCCAGCGCAATGGCCTGACCTCGGCGGAAAAACCGTTTCAGCGTGGCTTCCTGATCTTCCACCAATGCCACCACGATGTCACCGTTGTCAGCGGCCGTTGTTTCGCGGATCACCACGACATCGCCATCGTTGATACCGGCGTCGATCATCGAGTCGCCACGAACCTCAAGCGCATAATGTTCACCACGGCCCGAAACCATCGAGCCCGGTACCGCAACGCGGTGCGACACATGGCTGATCGCTTCGATCGGTACACCGGCAGCAATCCGGCCCATAACAGGCAATTCCATTGCATCAACTGTGATGGGTTCAAAGTTCGCGGGGCGTGGACCTTCAGGGCGATCGCCTTCAATCACACGGGGTTTGAAACCTGCTGTTGGCTCTCCCCCAAGGCTTTCGGGCAGCTTGACAATTTCGATGGCACGGGCTCGATGGGCAAGGCGGCGGATAAAGCCACGTTCTTCCAGCGCGGTGATCAGTCGATGAATCCCGGATTTTGACCGTAGATCCAACGCGGCCTTCATCTCATCAAAACTGGGCGGAACACCGTCCGCTTGCACGCGTTTGTGGATGAATTCCAGCAAATCCAATTGCTTCTTGGTCAGCATTGCTCATACCTCGTCGCTCATGCGTTTTCTTTTGTTCTACGCATGTTCACGTTTTGTGTCAACGGATTTGCTAGATCGGCAGGTAAAGGACCTCATCCCCGGCCTCGCGCGCGGGATCGTGGGGTTGGCGTACCAATAGTGCATTGGCTTGCGCCAAAACACTTAGCAGCGAGCTGTCCTGATCATCACAGGCGCGGATGCCGCCGTTGTCCAACACCGCCCGCATATAATGCTCACGCGGGCCATTTTTTCCGAGCGGGGCAGAAAGGCGGGCGCGTTGGAATGGCTGTAGGGCCTGTTCAATCCCCAACATGCGGCGCACCATTGGGATGAGGAACAGGTAACCGCACACCATGGCACTGACCGGGTTTCCGGGTAGACCGACCATTGCAGCACCCCCAAGCCGCCCGGCCATCAGAGGTTTACCCGGTCGCATGCGAATCTTGTAGAACGATTGCTTCAGCCCAAGACCTTCCGAGACATCCGCAACCAGGTCGTACTCGCCAACCGACGCCCCTCCGATGGTCACCACGAGGTCAGCGCCCTGTGCCAAGCCAAAAGCTGTTTCTAATGACGCTAAGGTATCTTGTGCGATAGGAAGTACACGAACTTGTGCGCCAGCATCTTCCAGTAACGCCTTAAGACCAAGTGTATTTGAGGCGATGATCTGATCGGGGCCGGGTGTTTCTCCGGGCATCACCAGTTCGTCACCGGTTGAGATTAGTGCAACCACGGGTTTGCAGTTCACAGGGACCGAAGCGATGTTCATCGCTGCCATTAATGCGACATCTTCGGGTCTGAGCTGGCGTGGGGCCGTGATCTGCGCACCGATACTGAAATCGATCCCCGCAGGGCGGATATTGGCCTTTTCACCGGGGGCGTCGGTTATGGTGATCAGATCACCGCGTCGGTCGACATCTTCCTGTATGACGACGAAATCTGCACCATCCGGCACAGGCGCTCCAGTGAATATCCGCACAGCTTGGCCGGGTCCGACGCTTCCAGCAAAGCGACGTCCGGCCGCTGCTTCGCCAACCACTTTGAACATTGCGTGCAGTTCGACTTCGGCCGCGTTGACGGCGTACCCATCCATTGATGACGCCGCAAAGGGCGGCTGATCACGCGTTGCTGCAACGTTTTCTGCCAGGATACGACCGGCAGCCTCGGCAAGGGCAACCGTTTCTGCGGGCAGCGGTGAGACCAGATCGAACAGCAGAGCCCGCGCTTCTTCAACCGAGATCATGATGCCTCGTAACGCCCTGATTTTCCGCCGTCTTTCAGTAGAACACGAATGCCGCCGATCTCCATCGATTTGTCCACGGCCTTCGCCATATCGTAAACCGTCAGTGCGGCTGTCGAGACTGCTGTCAGCGCTTCCATCTCTACGCCGGTCTGGCCGGAAGTCTTTACAGTCGCTTCAATCTGAACGCCGGGAAGGTCCGGGTCTAAGCTCAGTTCAATGGCGACTTTGGTCACGGGCAGCGGATGACACAGAGGTATCAGGTCAGGCGTTTTCTTGGCGCCCATTATGCCCGCAAGTCTGGCAACACCAAGAACATCGCCTTTCTTAGCGCGTCCTTCTGAAATGATATCAAAGGTTTCCTTCGCCATCTTGATGTATCCAGATGCAACCGCAACCCGGTCGGTGACAGCCTTGTCGGACACGTCCACCATATGGGCCTCACCTTTGGCATCAAAATGGGTCAGCGGCATCACATCACTCCGGGAATGAGCGGGTTGGCGAGCAGTGCTCGAGTTGCCGAAGCTACATCATCCTGGCGCATGAGGCTTTCGCCAATCAGGAAGCAGCGCGCACCGTAGCGGGCGATATCGGCGAGGTCCGCCGGAGTGCTTAGGCCGCTCTCGCAGACGATCGTGCGATCCGCTGGAACCAGCTTTGACAGATGACGAGTTGTATCAAGAGTCGTCTCGAACGTCTTGAGATTGCGGTTGTTTATCCCGATCAGCGGGCTTTTCAGCTGCGATGCCCGCTCAAGCTCGTCTGCGTCATGGACTTCGATCAGAACATCCATGCCCCAGTCAAACGCGGTTTGCTCAAGCTCGGCGGCCTGTGCATCGCTGACCGATGCCATGATGATCAGGATGCAATCCGCACCTAATGCACGCGCTTCGACCACCTGATAGGGGTCGTACATGAAGTCCTTCCGCAATGCTGGCAACGAACAGGCCGCGCGCGCTTCGGTCAGAAAGGATTTGTCGCCCTGAAAGCTAGGCATGTCCGTCAGAACCGACAGGCAAGCCGCGCCGCCCTCTTCATAAGCTTTGGCAAGCGCGGGCGGATCGAAATCAGCGCGGATCAGACCTTTGGACGGGCTGGCCTTTTTGACCTCGGCGATCAATCCGTACCCCTTGCGCATAGCCGAATGCAGGGCTTCGGCAAAACCGCGTACCTCGGGTGCGTTCCGTGCCTCAGATTCTAGTGTTTCCAGAGGCTTATGCGCCTTATCCGCAGCGATCTCTTCCAGCTTGTACGCTTTGATTTTGTCCAGAACGGTCTCGGTCATGCGGCTTCCTGTGTAATGCGCGCCAGCGCGGTGATCTTTTCACGGGCCTTGCCGCTGTCAATGCTTTCTGTGGCCATCGCAACGCCCTCGCGCAGATCGCTTGCCGCATCTGCAACGACCAGCGCCGCTGCCGAGTTTAGCAACACCGCGTCGCGGTAGGCTGAAGGTGCCCCATCCAGTAGGGCGCGGAAGGCGACGGCGTTCTCTTCGGGGGTGCCGCCGATGATATCTTCGAACGGATGCACCGGCAGGCCTGCATCTTCGGGGTGAAGCTCGACCTCTTTGACAACGCCATCCTCAACCGATGCGATCCAGCTGACCCCGGTGATCGTAAGCTCATCCGTACCGTCTGAGCCGTGAACCAACCAGGCATGTTCAGTTCCAAGCAGGCCCAAAGTTTCGGCCATCGGGCGGATCAGGTCGCGGCTGAACGCACCGGTCAGTTGGCGCTTCACTCCGGCGGGGTTGGTCAGGGGGCCCAGAATGTTGAAAATCGTGCGCGTCCCAAGTTCTTGCCGCGAAGGCATGACATGGGCGATCGCCGGGTGGTGCATCGGGGCCATCATGAAACCGATACCGACTTCTTTCAGCGCTTTTTCAACAACTTCCGGGCCAACCATAACGTTAATACCAAGCTGCCCAAGAGCATCTGCTGCGCCGGATTTCGAGCTCAGGTTCCGATTACCGTGTTTTGCAACGGTGACACCGGCGCCCGCCGTCACAAAAGCCGTGGCTGTCGAGATATTGAGTGTTCCTTTGCCGTCGCCCCCCGTGCCAACGATGTCCATCGCGCCAGCGGGAGCTTTCACTGCATTGCATTTCGCGCGCATTACGGCAGCGGCGGCGGCGTATTCCTCGACCGTCTCGCCGCGCGTGCGCATTGCCATCAGCAACCCGCCGATCTGGCTGGGCGTGGCGGCCCCATCAAAGAGGATGCCAAAGGCCTGTTCAGCCTCGGCACGGGTCAAAGGTCGATCGGCCGCAGCACCGATCAGCGGTTTCAGAGCGTCGCTCATGCGGGGACTTTCATTTCGTTCAGGAAGTTCTTGAGCAGGGCGTGACCATGCTCGGACGCGATGGATTCCGGGTGAAACTGGACGCCGTGGATCGGCAGTTCTTTGTGCTGCAGACCCATAATCGTGCCATCCTCAAGCTCGGCCGTGATCTCAAGGCAATCGGGCAGGCTTTCGCGCTCTACGACAAGCGAATGATACCGGGTGGCCTCGAAGGGCGAGGGCAGGCCAGCGAATACACCTTTGCCGGTGTGTTTCATCGTGCCCATTTTCCCGTGCACGATCTCATGACAGCGCACAACCTTGCCGCCAAATGCCTGACCGATGGTTTGATGCCCCAGACAGACCCCCATCAGCGGTGTTTGCGTCTCGGCCGCGGCTTCGGTCAAGGCCAGACAGATGCCCGCCTGATCGGGATCACAAGGGCCGGGGCTGAGCAGAATACCAGCCGGGTTCATCGCCATTGCTTCCTGCACATCCAGCGCGTCATTCCGGCGCACGACCATCTCAGCCCCGAGCTCACCCAGATAATGAACGAGGTTGTAGGTAAACGAGTCATAGTTGTCGATCAGCAGCAGCATTTGGGCACTTATCTTCCTATGGGCATTTCGGGCTGGCGATGCAGTCCCTGAGCGCGGTATAATGTCGGGACATACATGCTCAGGCTTGTGCGGCAGCGTCAAGAGGACATACCCAACTTGACACCGTACAGGTGAGCGTCGCGGAAGATGGCGTCTGGGCAGATGAGGCACGAAACAACGCGAGAGGCGAGATTTCGATGAGCGGATTTTACGGTGGAGTGATCGCCGGGGCGGTCTCGGTATTGGCACTGGGCGCGGTTCTTTCGCTGACAACTCCTTTGTCACGTAAACCAGATGTGACGGCAACCGCGCCCGAAGTGGCTGATACTCCGCAGCCCCTGGAGGCTGCGAAAGTTGAACAAAGCAATGCCGATGCCGATCTGGTTGAGTTGCCACCATCCGGCCCTGAAACCCCCGATCTATCATCAGATTCGCTGGATGGCCTGGCAGGTATCGAGCTTGAGCCCGGTGCCCGTCCTGAGGCGGGTGGAGCACCGACCGTAGCCGAGGCACCTGCAGCGATCTCATCTTCTGACGTGACCGTTCAAACCGAAGCGCCCGCGGCACCGCCAAATCCACTTGCCGAACCGACCTCGCCACAACAGGAAGCCGAACCGGCAGCGCTCGCGGATGCTCCAGCAGCGCCTGCGCCCGAGGAAGCCCCGGAACCTCAGGTGGCGGAAGAAACGCCCGGGGAGGCCCCTCAGGTCGCAGCCCTGCAGCCTGAGACCGTGGAATTGCCGGATGCCGCGCCAGAGGCTGAGGAAGCGGAACCCGTGCCTGATGAAAATCCAATCGCGGTTGAGGGTGAAGAAGATACCCGCCCTGTACGTCAGCCGCGCGTATTGACCCTGCCGCAAATTGGCGGAGAGGGGGCCACAGGTTCCGGTTCGTTGATCGGCAAGCGTGTCGTGCCCCTAACCGAGAGGGATGACCCGCCCGTCGAACAAGCCGTGATTACTCCAGAAGTGGTGGCCAAGCCCATCGAAGCACATGCTGCCACCTTCGAAAATCCAGAATCCAAGCCATTGATGTCGATCATTCTGATCGATGATGAAGGGGCTTTTGGGGCCGAGGCGTTGCAGGATTTCCCATACCCGCTAAGTTTTGCCGTCAGCCCGTCTGACCCGAATGCAGCGGAAAAAATGGCCCGTCATCGCGAGGCTGGATTTGAAGTATTGGCCTTGGTTGACATGCACGAAGCCGCCAGTGCTCAGGACGCTGAGGTGTCGTTGTCGGTGTGGTTGGATCAATTGCCTCAAACCGTTGGCATTCTGGAAGGTGTCGGAAGCGGCATTCAGGGCAACCGAAAGCTGGCTGATCAGGTTGCGGCGATTGCTGGAGATACCGGGCGCGGGCTGGTGACGCAGGACAATGGTCTAAACACTGCGCAAAAGCTTGCAGCGCGCAACGGCATTCCATCCAGCGTAGTGTTCCGCGATTTCGATGGTGCCAAACAGGACCCCAAGATCATGCGGCGTTTTCTGGATCAGGCAGCCTTCCGCGCCGGACAGGAAGGTGCCGTGGTGATGCTGGGTCGTCTGCGTCCCGAGACGATCTCGGCTCTGTTGCTGTGGGGGCTTGAGGATCGCGGCAGCCGCGTGGCGATGGCCCCAATTTCTGCCGTGATGATGAAAGAAATCCAGCAGGGCGTTGCCGGATCGCTGACGGACGGGTGACGGCAGCGACCATCCGCCACCCCACTAGCTGTTTCCGCTGCCTGTAAACCGCGCCGCATCCGCAGCCGCGCCGCGAATGGCGTTCGATTTATGGACGGTCTCCATGTATTCCGCTTCTGGGTCGCTGTCATAGACAACGCCTCCTCCAGCTTGGATATACAGTTTGTGGTCTTTCACAATGGCCGTCCGCAGTGCGATGCACATATCCATGTCGCCGCCTGCGCTGAAATACCCGACACCGCCACCGTAGATGCCGCGCTTTTCAGGCTCCAACTCGTCGATGATCTCCATCGCGCGCACTTTGGGCGCGCCTGATACCGTGCCTGCAGGCATCCCGGCAAAGAACGCGTCCAGTGCATCCTTGTCTTCGGCCAGTTCACCGACCACGTTTGATACGATGTGCATCACGTGGCTGTAGCGCTCGATGATGAACTCTTCGGTAGGACGCACGGTTCCAATCTTAGAAACACGCCCGGTGTCATTGCGGCCCAGGTCCAGCAACATGAGGTGCTCGGCCAGTTCTTTCTTGTCGGCCAGCAGGTCGATTTCGTTGGCCTTGTCTTCTTTGGGCGTCGCGCCACGCGGGCGGGTACCCGCGATAGGGCGGATCGTGACCTCATTGCCGAAGACACGCACCAGAATTTCTGGGCTTGCACCTACGACCTGAAAGCCGCCGAAGTTGAAATAGAACATGAATGGCGACGGGTTGGTGCGCCGCAGCGAGCGGTAGAGGGCAAATGGCGGTTGTGGAAAATCCTGTGTCCAGCGTTGGGCCGGGACGACCTGAAAGATATCACCCGCACGGATATATTCCTTGGCCTTTTCAACGGCTTCCATATAGCCCGATTTGGTGAAGTTAGAGACAGGAGCCCCAACTTCAATTGCGTCACCCAGATCGCGCGTCTCGGCTGGCATGGCACGCTCAAGATCACGCACGGCATCCATCACACGCTCAGCGGCCTGCGCATAGGCGGCTTTGGCGCTTTGGCCCTCGCTGGCCCATGCGGGCGACACCACGGTAACCTCGCCTTTGACGCCGTCCAACACAGCAATGACCGAGGGGCGCAGCATGATCGCATCGGGCAGGCCCAACGGGTCAGGGTTCACATCCGGCAGGTATTCCACCAACCGGACCATGTCGTAGCCCAGATAGCCAAACAGGCCAGCGGCGGCCTGCGGCAGGTCATCGGGAAGCGCGATGCGGCTTTCAGCCAACAAGGCGCGCAAGTTTTCCATCGGTTTGCCATCCTGTGGCTCGAACGCCTCGGCATCGAAGCGGGCTGCTCGGTTCAAGGCCGATGTCTCGCCCTGACAGCGCCAAATCAGATCGGGCTTCATTCCGATGATCGAATAGCGCCCACGCACTTCACCCCCGGTTACTGACTCGAGCATGAAGGCGTCTTTCTGAGCGCCTGTCAGTTTCAGCATCAGTGAAACCGGCGTATCCAGATCAGCGGCGAGGCGGGTATAGACGACCTGATTTTCGCCCGCATCATAAGCGCGCGCGAAACTTTCGAAATCCGGGGTCAGGGCCATGTTCTGTCTCTTTTAGTAACTGGCCCGTACCGCGTTCAGCGCTTGCTGATCCAGCACAGGGCGTGCGCGTGTCTGGGCATTGCGCACATAGATGTCAAAGATGTTCTGCGCCAGCGCCTGGCTCAATTGCGCAGCCAGTGCATCCTGCATCTGGCGTTGCTCATCGGTTTCCGCCGGAGGCAGCTCTTCATCCAGACGCACGATCAGGGCGTTACCGTTTCCGGGAATGACACGCAGCTCACCAGGGTCCATTTCAAACACCTGAGTCATGAAGTCCACGGGAACATCCTCGAGGAATGCGGTACGTGTCAGCGCATTTTCGACGCGGAAGGGCAGGCCTGTGGCGGTAAAGTCGCCATCTGTTGCCAGCTGGGTCAGAACCGTGTTGCCCTGATTTTGCAGCGCTTTCGCAGTTTCTACCTGCAGCCATGCCTCGGCGACACGGTCACGGGCGCTTTCCAGAGGTTCCGGGCGCGGCTCTAGCACTTCATTCAAGCGCAGCGCAAAGATCGAACCATCTTCAAGGAACGCGACCTCTGGGAAATCACCTTCTTGCACAGCCTCAGCGACTGAGCGGAAGCCGTCATACGCGGCAACGCCATCGTCGCTTTGCTGGGTCCAGTCGATCTGACCCAGTTCCATCTCGGTCTCACCGGCCAGTTCTTCCAGTGTTGCGCCGCCTGCAAGCAGGTCGTTGATGTCTTCGGCCTGTGCTTCGATCTGACGGCGCGCTCGGTCGGCGGCGAGTTCTGCACGAAGTTCGGGTTCGGCGTCTTCGAAACTGACATTGTTCTCGGCCAGCGATCCATTGATCCGGAACAGGGCAGGGCCGAACACCGTGGGAAGCGGGCCGACCACATCGTCGATCTCGGCGGCAAACACGGCGTCGGCTGCATCGCCCAGATCTTCACGGGTGACATCGCCCAGATCAACATCGCTCAGCTCAAGCTGACGTTCGCGGACTAACTGTTCGAAATCGGCCCTGCCAACTTCAAGTTGTGCCAGCGCCTCGGTTGCGGATTCTTCGCTGGGATAGGGCAGACGCTCGACCAAGCGGCGCTCGGGTTGGAAAAATTCGTCAGCGCGTTGGTCGTATAGACGGCGCAGAGAATCTTCGTCCACTTCGATCGTATCGAGCAGCATGTCGGGCGACAGAATGGCGTAGGTTAGTTGCTTGGTGCGGGGCAGGGTGAACTGATCGGTATTCTCATCGTAATATGTCTGAATCTGCGCGTCTGTGGGTTGGGCCACGGGCGTTTCGAGAAGGTCGGCAGACAGCGTCGCCACGGTAAAGCTGCGGCGGGCCAGCACATAGTTCGACAAAGCCTCGGTCAGCGTACGGGGCATTTCAACACCGCTCATGACCGCACCCTGAACGATGGTGCGTGAAGATTCTTTGCGCAGATCCGATTCGAATTCGGAATCGGTCATTCCGACCTGTTCCAGCTGAAAGCGATAGGCTTCGCGGTCGAATGTACCGTTTACACCTTGGAACGCCGGTATCTGTACAATCTCGTCCTGCAGGTTCTCGTCACCGATCGAAATGCCAAGCTGTCCGACCTCGTTATCGATTGCGGCCAGTGCGATCAGGCGCGAAAGGGCAAGTTGATCGAGGCCAAGATCATGTGCCTGCGAAATCTGCATTGCCTGTCCGGTTTGCGCTTCGACGGCCCGGATCTCGCGCTGAAGCTCACGAAAATACGCGTCGACCGAAACGCTTTCATAACCGACCTGCGCAACCGTACGAACGGTTCCGGTCAGGCTGGTGGCGCCAAAGCCCGCAAGGCCCAGCATCAAAAGACCCATGAGAATCCAGACAAAGGTTTTGGATAGGTTTTTCATGCCTGCGGCCATGGTGCCCTCTTGGTTTTGTCGGCAAATGTCTGCCCAGTCGGTTGCGGCCCTGAATACGATGCGTGCAGCCGGGGGGCAAGCTTAGAAGGACAAGCCCTGCAATCGGTCGAACAATTGCGCGATACCGGCGCGGTCGAGGTTGGCAAATGCTACACGAACCTGCCGCTTTCCCGCGGAATCGCCCTCTGGCATGAACATGGTACCCGGCAAAAGCAGTATACCTGCCTCGGGTACCAGCCGTCGGGCCAATTCGTCGGAAGCGATGCCAAAGGGATGTTCGAGGTAGGCAAAGTAAGCGCCAAGTCCCAAAAGACGCCAGCCTTTGTCTTCAAGGCGTGGCATTCCTTCCGCGATGGCCGCTCTTCGGTCGAGAATTTCATCTCGTTCACCCGCAACCCATTGGGTCAAGTTCCGCATGCCCCAAAGCGCGGCAAACTGGCCGATCTGGCCGGGGCAGATTGCGACCGTGTCCAGAAATTTTTCGATCTCCGACAACAGGGCGGGGCTGGTTGAAATCGCGCCGACACGGTGACCGGTCAGGCGATAGGCTTTTGAGAACGAGTAGAGATGGACAAACGTATCGTCCCAACCCGATTGCTGGAACAGGTCATGAGGCGCGCCTGATCGACTGTCGAAATCGCGATAGGTTTCGTCAACCAAAAGACGAAGCCCCGTTTCCCGCGCAAGATCATAGAAGCGGCGCACCAAGTCCGCAGGATATTCGACACCACCGGGATTATTCGGCGTCACCAACGAAATCGCCCGTGTCTTTTCGGTGATAAGGGCGCGGGCCCGTTCCGGATCGGGAAGCAAATCATCGTCTGTGGGCAAATCAACGGTTTTTACCCCAGCCATATCCAGCCACATCTTGTGATTGAAATACCAAGGGGTCGGAAGGATCACCTCATCCCCCTGATCGGTAATTGCCGAAATCACGGCTGAAAAGGCCTGATTGCAACCCGAGGTGATTGCGATCTGATTCGCCGATACCTCAGCCGCATAATGTGCGCTGATCTGAGCCGCGAGTTCGGACCGCAGGTCATCGTTGCCCAGAACCGGGCCGTATAGATGTGCGCTGTCCTGCTCGACCGCGAATTCGGCCATTGCCTGCCGCAGCGCTAACGGGGGCGGATCGACCGGAGCCGCCTGACTGACATTGATCAACGGACGGTCAACTGCGAACTCGACCCCGTCCAGCCAACGGCGTGCCTCCATCACCGGAGGGGCAAAGGTGGCGGCAGTGCGGGTCATTGTCATGGTGAGTCCGTGATTTCAGCGCTTAGTTGAAACGCTTGATTAATCGGTGCCCCGATAGGGTTCGACATATTGCAGCGCCATGTCCCATGGGAAGAAAATCCATGTGTCCTGACTGACCTCGGTAATGAAGGTGTCTACCATCGGACGGCCTTTAGGCTTGGCGTATACGGTCGCGAAATGCGCTTTGGGAAACATATCGCGCACCAGTTCCAGCGTTTTGCCGCTATCGACCAGATCGTCGATGATCAGAATACCGGTGCCATCACCCATCAGATCTGCATTGGGCGCTTTGAGAATTTCTGCTTCGCCCTGCGCCTGATGATGATAGGATTTCACGCTGACAGTATCGACCGTACGGATATCCAGTTCGCGGCTGACGATCATCGCGGGGGCCATGCCGCCACGTGTAATTGCCACGACCGCACGCCAAGCGCCGTCATCTGGTCCTTGCCCATCCAGACGCCACGCAAGAGCGCGCGAGTCGCGATGAATCTGATCCCAGCTGATGTGGAAGCCTTTTTCGTGTGGCAGGCGGTCCTTGGCGCTCATGGTCTGTTATCCTTTTTCAACGTCCGGCGCGTCGACGGCCTTCATTCCGACGATGTGATAGCCTGAATCCACGTGCAGATTCTCACCTGTCACTCCGCTGCTGAGATCAGACAGCAGATACAGGGCCGATTTACCAACATCATCGATGGTCACATTCCGGCGCAGGGGCGAGTTATACTCGTTCCACTTCATGATGTAACGGAAATCGCCGATGCCGCTGGCCGCGAGCGTTTTGATCGGGCCTGCCGAGATCGAATTCACGCGAATGCCGTCTTTGCCCAAATCCTCGGCCAGATACTTTACGGATGCCTCAAGGGCGGCTTTTGCAACACCCATTACATTGTAGTGTGGCATGACCTGTTCAGCGCCGTAATAAGTGAGGGTGATCGCACTGCCGCCTTCGTTCATCATTTTCTCCGCGCGCTGCATAACGGCGGTGAAAGAGTAGACCGAAACATCCATCGTCAGGTTAAAGTTCGCGCGCGATGTGTCGACGTAGCGCCCGCGCAATTCGTTCTTGTCAGAAAAGCCAATGGCGTGGACGACGAAATCCAGTTTACCCCATTTCTTTTCCAGCGCGCTGAAGAGTTCATTAATTGATTCTTCGTCGCTGACGTCACAGGGCAAAACGATCTCGCTGCCCAACTGCGCCGCCAATGGATCGACGCGTTTTTTCAGGGCGTCCCCCTGATAGGAAAAGGCCAGCTCGGCCCCGGCGTCGGACAAGGCGCGGGCGATACCCCATGCGATTGATTTGTCATTGGCCAGTCCCATGATGAGGCCGCGTTTTCCGGCCATCAACTGATTTGACATCTTCGGTTCTCCGCCTGTCGTCGCATTGTGTTCGGTTGGTTTATGCCATTGATTGTCCTGCTTCAAGGCCATGCGCTCTTGCCCGCAGCGGGTTCTCGCCTTAGGGTCATGTTAATTGTTTCCTGGGGATGGAAATGAACGAGCATAATGGCATCTTCGCCGGGGCTGATCCGTTTGAAATCGCGGATCGGTGGCTGGCCGAGGCAGAAAAGACCGAACCGAATGATCCTAATGCGATTGCTTTGGCAACCGTGGACCCGGAAGGTTTGCCGAACGCCCGTATGGTTCTGCTGAAGGAAATCGAGAAGGACGCGTTTGTTTTCTATACGAACTATCACAGCGCCAAGGCTCAGGAGTTGGACAGCGCCCACAAAGCGGCTTTTGTGATGCATTGGAAATCTTTGCGGCGACAAATCCGTGTTCGTGGTACAATCACCAAGGAAGATGGGCCGCAGGCGGACGCATACTACGCCTCGCGCTCGCTCAAAAGCCGCTTGGGTGCTTGGGCGTCACACCAGTCGCAACCGCTGGAAAGTCGTGCATCCCTGATGGCCGAAGTGGCTAAAGTGACCGCAAAGTTGGGTACCAACCCGCCTCGCCCTGAATTTTGGGGGGGATACCGTGTAACACCTGTCGAAGTCGAGTTCTGGGCCGATGGTGCCTTCAGGTTGCATGACAGGTTTCAGTGGAAGCGACAAAATGTCGATTCCGACTGGCAAGTGCTGAGGTTAAATCCATGACGTTCGCGTTGCGTGAAATGCAACTGTTTGCAGACAATAGCTTTTTTCAGCTTGAATTTGCGAGCCAAAACATAAACAAGAAACCCTTAACGACTTGCCTATCGTAATGGGAAAACAGTGCCAGAAGATTTGAACAGCATGTACCGCGTCCGTGGACACGTAAAATGGTTCGATCCCGCCAAGGGATACGGATTTGTTGTGTCTGACGAAGGCGGCCCGGACATTCTGTTGCACGTCAACGTGCTGCGAAACTTCGGGCAAAGCTCGGTCGCGGATGGCGCCGGCATCGAGATCATGACCCACAAAACTGATCGCGGTGTTCAAGCGGTCGAAGTGATCAGTGTTGACCCGCCTGTTCGCGCGGAAACCATGATGCTGGCCGATTTTGCCGAGCTTGATCCAGCCGTGATCGGCAGCGCTCCGCTTGAGGCTGCGCGCGTCAAATGGTTCGACAAGGGCAAAGGGTTTGGCTTTGCCAATGTTTTCGGCAGCAGTGAAGATGTATTCCTGCATATCGAGGTGCTACGTCGTTCTGGGTTGGCAGATCTGCAACCGGGCGAAGCGCTGGCCATGCGGGTCATTGATGGCAAGCGCGGAAGAATGGCCGCGCAGGTTCTGGCCTGGGAAGCGGCCCTGAACGACTAGGTTCTGAATGATGAGAACGGCTTTCGTACTGGCGCTCCTGAGTTTTTTGATTGGCGGGATCGCGCGGGCTGAATGCCGTCCGGATCGTGTCGAGCTTCGAAATGATCTGGCAGAGGTTCGTTTCGACGTTGAACTGGCCATCACACCGAAAGAGCGATCGCGCGGATTGATGTTTCGCGAAAGCATGCCCAACAGATCTGGAATGTTGTTTGTTTTTGATCCCCCTCAACCTGTTGCGTTCTGGATGAAGAATACCCTGATTCCGCTTGATATGATCTTTGTTGATCGCGCGGGCACTGTGACGCGTGTGCACGAAGGTGCAATTCCGGGGGATCTGAGCCCAATCGAAGGCGGCGATTCGGTTTATGCAGTCCTGGAAATCAACGCTGGCCTAGCCGAGCGTTACGCCATTCGGCCTGGATCGCAGATGCGCCACGAAGTTTTTTCGCAAGGTCCTGCAATTTGGCCCTGTTAGGGCTTTTCAAATCAGATCGGCACGTTTAGGAAGGCGCACGGTCCGGGGCGTGGCGCAGTCTGGTAGCGCACCTGTTTTGGGTACAGGGGGTCGTAGGTTCGAATCCTGCCGCCCCGACCATTTTTCCTCTACACTGGCGTTCCGCCATAGTCGGTGTAGAGTTTGGAAAAATCCCTGTCCAAATCTTTGCTTTCAATAGGTATTCTAAGAGTTGAACCATCTTTCTGCGGAACCAGAAAGTACAACTCTGCGTCCACGCGATACCCGGCCTGATTCTTGGTCGAGCTCAGCCGCGTTACGATTTGCGGCAAGTTCTGCGGATAGCCGTTGAAGCTGAGAATCAAATACGCCGTTGCCTCGGGCGGCAAGGTCTCGCGGCATTCAAAGATGCTTGCGGTGGTCTTGATATACTTGTCGCCCGGCCCCGCGCAGTCGGTCCTGAAGGAATTGAAAAGGTTCTGCGGATAACCGTCGAATTGCGCGCTGCGAGATGCAGGTGGTGCTTCCTGTGATGTGCAGGACACGATTAGCGCCACAATAGTTAACAATGAAATCAAACGCATGTAGAGTAGATTTCCCATCCAGAAATGTCGTGTGATTTCAAGTATGGCACGCGCTGCGATGTCGTGACGATGATTCTCTGAACATGTCCTTAACGCGGGATCGGTTGATCAATGACCTCTAACTGTGGCGGAAAACACGAGAAATCACTCTGAAACATCAAGGCGGAATAGGCTGCTCGTCCGGGATATGTCTGTGGAGGAATCGCGATGCGGCGAAATTCCGCCGGTTCAGCAAAACAGGTCAAGCTAAAAGATTCCAAAAATGACCGAAAAAGCCCGTTGACCAACTATGGGAATATACGTCAGATTGTATGGGCCGAAAGACGAGCCACTAAATCTGGTAGGCAATGACCAGAAAAGGCATCGGGCGAGGGACGGAAAGCATACCACTATGACGTAGACCGTATTCGCGGTTCTGCGCTGTTCTAGGCAGCGTCCGGTCCCTTGCGTCTCAAATTCGTCGGTAGTGCGGGCGGCACCCCGCAGCATCAAGATTTAGTGCCGGGACTTGAAATTTGGACAGATCGAAGCTGGGGCAGCGGACATGAAGATTGAAAGAAAATTCACCAAACCGGGACAGGATGCATATGCCGATCTGGATTTTGTGTCCGCAACATCCGAGATTCGCAATCCGGATGGCACAATCGTGTTCCGTCTGGACGAGATCGAAGTGCCTGCAAAATGGAGCCAGGTGGCCAGCGATGTCATCGCACAGAAGTACTTCCGCAAGGCCGGTGTTCCTTCCAAGCTGAAGAAGGTTAAGGAAAAGGACGTTCCCGAATTCTTGTGGCGATCGGTTCCTGCGGAAGATGCTGAATTTGATGGCGAAACCTCATCGAAACAGGTTTTTGATCGTTTGGCCGGCGCGTGGGCTTATTGGGGCTGGAAGGGCGGTTATTTCTCGACTGAAGAGGACGCGAGCGCCTATTTTGACGAGATGCGCTATATGCTGGCGACCCAGCGTGCAGCTCCGAACTCGCCGCAGTGGTTCAACACCGGTCTGCACTGGGCATATGGGATCGATGGCCCGGCGCAGGGGCACCACTATGTTGACTACAAAACCGGCAAGCTAACCAAATCGAAATCCGCTTATGAGCATCCGCAACCGCATGCGTGCTTCATCCAGTCGGTCGACGATGATCTGGTCAACGAAGGCGGCATCATGGACTTGTGGGTGCGTGAGGCGCGCCTGTTTAAGTATGGCTCGGGCACCGGAACCAACTTCAGCCATCTGCGTGCAGAGGGTGAAGCGCTTTCGGGTGGCGGCAAGTCTTCGGGCCTCATGGGATTTCTCAAGATCGGCGACCGCGCCGCTGGCGCGATCAAATCAGGCGGTACAACCCGTCGAGCAGCAAAGATGGTAATCGTCGATGCAGATCACCCGGACATCGAGCAATTCATCGAATGGAAAGTGATCGAAGAGCAGAAGGTGGCCTCGATCGTTGCCGGATCGAAGATGCACGAGAAGATGCTGAACGGCATTTTCGAGGCCATCCGGTCTTGGGACGGCTCTGCCGATGATGCCTATAATCCAAACGCAAACGACGCCCTGAAAAATGCGGTTCGCGAAGCGAAAAAGGTCGCGATCCCAGAAACTTACATCAAGCGCGTTCTGGACTACGCCAAGCAGGGCCACGACAGCATTGAATTCCCGACCTACGATACGGACTGGGATTCAGAGGCTTATAGCTCGGTCTCGGGCCAAAACTCGAACAACTCGATCCGGGTGACCAATGCGTTCCTGACCGCAGTTGAAAAAGACGCGGATTGGGAACTGATCAACCGCACCGACGGCAAGGTTGCTCGTACAGTCAAAGCTCGTGATTTGTGGGAAAAGGTCGGCCACGCCGCATGGGCCTGTGCCGATCCTGGCATCCAGTTCCATGATACTGTCAACGAATGGCACACTTGCCCCGAAGACGGTGAAATCCGCGGTTCGAACCCGTGTTCGGAATACATGTTCCTCGATGACACTGCCTGTAACCTGGCGTCGATGAACTTGCTGACCTTTTTCAAGGACGGTGAGTTCCAGGCGGCGGACTATATGCACGCCTCGCGGCTTTGGACGCTGACGCTGGAAATCTCGGTGACCATGGCGCAGTTCCCGTCTAAGGAAATTGCGAAACTCTCTTACGACTTCCGCACCTTGGGTCTGGGATACGCCAACATCGGCGGCCTGTTGATGAACATGGGTTACAGCTACGACTCGGATGAGGGGCGTTCGATCTGTGGCGCGCTGACCGCGATCATGACCGGTGTGGCTTATGCGACCTCGGCAGAGATTGCAGGCGAGCTTGGCCCGTTCAAAGGATATGAGCGCAACGCAGACCACATGCTGCGTGTCATCCGCAACCACCGTCGTGCGTCGCAAGGGGTGACCGATGGTTATGAAAAACTGGCTGTTAAGCCGGTGCCTCTGGATCACGATAATTGCCCGGATAAACGTTTGATCGATCTGGCCATGTCAGCTTGGGATGAAGCGCTGAGCCTCGGCGAAAAGAACGGTTATCGCAACGCGCAGGCCACAGTTATCGCACCAACCGGCACCATCGGTCTGGTGATGGATTGCGACACGACCGGGATCGAACCGGACTTTGCTCTGGTCAAGTTCAAGAAGCTGGCCGGCGGTGGTTACTTCAAGATCATCAACCGCTCGGTGCCTTCGGCGCTGGAAAAGCTGGGCTATTCCTCGGCTCAGATTGAAGAGATCGTGGGTTATGCGGTTGGTCATGGCACCATCGGCAACGCGCCGGGGATCAACCACACCTCGCTGACCGGTCATGGTTTTGGCCCGAACGAGTTGGCAAAAGTAGATGCCGCACTGGAAAGCGCGTTCGACATCCGGTTCGTCTTCAACCAGTGGACGCTGGGCGAGGACTTCTGCACCGGTGTTCTGGGCATCCCGGCGACCAAGCTGAATGACCCGACCTTCGATCTGCTGCGCCATCTGGGCTTTACCAAGGCGGATATCGACGCGGCCAACGACCATGTTTGCGGAACCATGACGCTGGAAGGTGCGCCGCATCTGAAGGAAGAGCATTACGCCATCTTCGACTGCGCCAACCCGTGCGGTAAAAAAGGCAAGCGTTTCCTTGGGGTTGATAGCCACATCACCATGATGGCGGCGGCGCAGAGCTTCATCTCAGGCGCGATCAGCAAGACGATCAACATGCCGAATGACGCGACCATCGAGGACTGCCAAAAGGCATACGAACTCAGTTGGTCGCTGGGTGTGAAGGCGAACGCGCTATACCGCGACGGCTCGAAACTGTCGCAGCCTCTGGCGGCGGCGCTGGTCGAAGATGACGATGAGGCAGCCGAAGTACTAGAAAGCGGTTCGACGCAAGAAAAAGCCGTCGTTCTGGCCGAGAAGGTGATCGAGAAGGTTGTGGTCAAGGAAATGATCCGCAGCCACCGCGAGAAACTGCCGCATCGCCGCAAGGGCTATACCCAAAAGGCGATCGTTGGCGGCCACAAGGTCTATCTGCGCACTGGTGAGTTCGAAGACGGCAAACTGGGCGAGATTTTCATCGACATGCATAAGGAAGGCGCTGGCTTCCGGGCGATGATGAACAACTTTGCCATCGCTGTGTCGGTTGGCCTGCAATACGGCGTGCCGCTGGAGGAGTTCGTCGACGCTTTCACCTTCACCAAGTTCGAACCGGCCGGGATGGTGCAGGGCAACGACTCGATCAAAAACGCGACGTCGATCCTTGATTACATCTTCCGCGAACTGGCTGTGTCCTATCTGGACCGCACCGATCTGGCGCATGTCAAACCCGAAGGCGCAACCTTCGACGATCTGGGTCGCGGCGAAGAGGATGGTCTGTCCAACGTATCGGAAATCAGTGAAAGCGCGGCAACCAAATCTCTGGAAGTGCTGAAACAAATCAGCTCGACTGGGTATCTGCGCAAGCGGCTACCGCAGGATCTGATGGTCTTCAACGGTGGTCAAGCCGACGTGTCCGGTATGGCCGAAACCGCAGCGACATTCGAAGCACCCGCTGAGACGGCGGTTGCGACCGGAATGGACGCCCGTACCAAAGCCAAGATGCAAGGGTACGAGGGCGATCCATGCGGCGAATGCGGAAACTACACGCTGGTGCGCAACGGCACCTGCATGAAATGCAACACCTGCGGCGCAACTAGCGGGTGTAGCTGAGTTTAGCGCCCCGGCAACCCGGGGTGCAGGGGTCGGATGCTGCCACAGTAACCGGCCCCGACGAATACGAAGCAAGGCGCTGAGACTTACCATCGATGCCTTGTTTCACTCGGCCGACATGCCCGTGTCGGCCGGGAACAGGGTGGGGCGGAATATTTGCTCCCTCCCACTCTCTCACGGGACGGGTGCGCTCGTCCCATGCGCAGTCCAGGCCGCAGGCAAAAAAACACCGGGCGGTCAACGAAATGAGCCTGGAAGGCGAAACTGACAGGGGGCTTCGGCCCCCTTTCTTTTTTCAACCCCGAGTCGCGGATCTGAGCAGGGCTTCGCCGGATCATCCTGTTTGGATCGGGCAAGAGTTGCCGAAACCTGTCCTGGCCATTTCGCCCGGCAAGCCTCCGCAAATGCGACTCAGTCAAACACGCAGAGATTGGCTTGAAAGCGGCCATATCAATCTGAGCGGGTGACACGCCTTCAGGATGGCCTTTTTTTGGCGCTTGTCCGGACGCAAACACTCAAGAAAACGCAATCAGGAGGCATAACATGAAACCGCAAATTCTGGCCCTTATCTCAACCTTCGCACTTGGCCTGCCGACATTGGCCGTCGGCCAAAGCGCCGCCGATACCAACGGCGACGGAGTACTGACGATCGATGAAGTTCAGGCCGTCGTGCCTGACGTTGATGCCGAAGGCTTTGCGCAGATGGACGCAAACGGAGACGGTGCACTGGATCAGGATGAGATCACCATTGCTGAACAAGCGGGCCTGCTGCCGCCGTCCAACGGCTGATCAAGCAGGAATACTGGCGGCCCGGAAGCTCCGGGCCGCTTATTTTTCAGTGTCTTACGCGGGTAAGTAAATGTTGAATTTGCCACGAATTTCCGCGTCCAGAAGCGGGTCGAATCTGGCCGGGGAAGGCACGGCGAGGATCTCTTCCTTCCGCTTCACTGCCTTTTCGATCAGATCTGGTTTGCCAAGCTCAACCCATTCCTTCGGAGATGATCGGTCACCAAAGGTAGGATAGACGTAATCTGCCTGCATACGGCCTAGCGTCGCATCGGTGCCAAGATAATGCCCAGGACCACCCATGCAGACTTCGGCCATCTGATCCAGTGCCAGCGTCTCGTCCGTTACCTCGATTCCGCGCACACAGCGCTGTGCCTGTCCGATCAGGTCATCGCTCAGGATCAGGCTCTCGTGGCAGAACCCCAGCAACGAGGCATGCATGCCTGCGGCTTCATACACCATGTTCAGGCCTGACAGCCCAGCCATGACGTTCGAACACATTTGTTCCCAACCGGCCTGCATGTCGGGCAATTTCGCGTCCGATGCACCAGCTGCGGCACCACCGGGCAGATCGTAGAACTGGTGCATTTGCGCGCAGCCAGCGGTTAGCAGAGCTTGTTCACCCGAGCCGATGGACATTGCACCCGTGCGCAGGTCCAGACCAAAAGGCCAAGTGCCAAAAATCGCGGGAGCACCGGGCTTTACGGCGTTTACATAAACCAAACCCGCCAGACATTCGGCGGTGGCTTGTGTGATCGCTCCGGCAACGGTCGAGGGTGCGGTAGCTCCTGCCATGCCCGCAGAAAGCAACAAAACCGGCATTCCGGCCTTGATGCATTCTTCCATCACCTCGCAGCTTTCGGTGGCGAATTTCATCGGAGGCACAACGAAGCAGTTGGAATTGGACATGAAGGGCCGCTCGCGCCACTTGTCCTCTCCGCCCGCGATCATGTGCAGCATCTCGATGGCGGGGGCCACATGGCTGGGCTCCGTGAACGACGTACCGATATGTTTGAACGTGCCTGAGGTGGTGGCGTAGACCGTGTTCAGATCCATCTCAAGGTTGTCGGCGATATCTCGGCACACCATGGGGCGTTGAACAAAGTGAATGTTTTCAAGCTGTTCACAGATGCGAGTCGCGTCATGCAGGTCCTGCAGGGTCGAGTCGCGATATTCCTGCCCATGCACGTCGACCATGCTGACCGCTGCGCCAGCGGTGCCATAATGGACACGCGTTCCCGACAGCTCCAGATCCGATTTGCCGTCCCGGCTGTGCAGAGTGATCGAGCGATTGGCCTTGGCGATTGTGTCCTCGACCAATGCGCGCGGAAAGCGGATGCGGCCATCGTCGCCCAAGGTGCATCCCGCAGCCACGAGATAGTCGATCCCACTTTGTGGCGCATCAGCAAGGCCGATGGTTTCCAGAGCGGTCAGAGCGGCCTCGTGGATGCGTTCGATCTGTGCTTGGGTCAGAACCTTCAGGGTTCCGCCCTCCATACCAGGCCGAATCGGGCGAAGATGTTCCGGAAGAGCTGACGCACGGGCGGCACGACGCGCGGCGCGGCCACCGCTGCGGGATGAGTTTCGGGTTTGTTCGTTCATGTGTGTGTCCGGTCAAAAAAGTACGTAGTGGGTGAGTGTACCTAGACCAGTGCTGGCCGTCCTCGTGCCGCACGACCGCGATCCGCACCAATGGTGCGGCTGACCAGCCGAATCTTCCAAACTTCGTTATGCATCAACTTCCTCAGTCTGATGCGCCCATTGTTTCAATGCACTTCTGGACAATCTGTTCTGTTTGCGACTTTGGACTAATTTTATTGGGCCATCAGTCAAAATGAACTGGGCGCAAATCCTCGTGACTAAATGTTTTTTTCCAATTGCGGTAAGAATCTGTTAATCTGCACGTAGTTATTTGGATTTGTACCTTAGGTTTAAGTAAATACTGGGGTTGGCTGATCAGCAGATCGCTGCCTCGGGGATGCGCCCAAACCGGCAACGGATGTTTGGAGGTCTGCATGAAGTCATTACTGGCCGCACTCGCCGCAGCACTGATAACAGGTGCAGGGCAGGTTGTGGCAGAAGACTGGACAGGCGCGTACGCTGGTTTCAGCTTTGGTTATGCAGATGTTGATGGGTCCGGAGGGGCAGGCGGAAGCGGGGGCAGTTTTGGCCCGCTGATCGGATACGACTATGATTTTGGAAATTTCGTGCTTGGAGGTGAGTTGGAATATAACCGCCTGAATCTTGATCTGGGACAATCCGAAGGAAGCCTTGATAGTATGTCGCGATTGAAGTTGCGCGGCGGCTACGATTTTGGATCAGCCCTTGGCTATGTTGTCTTGGGAACCGCGCGGGCCAGTACGTCGGGTGACAGTGATACGGCTGCCGTTTACGGGATCGGTGTTGCCTATCCGCTTGGCGATCGGTTTGTAATCAGTGGCGAAGCGCTGCGGCAGAACTTCGATGATATACCGGAGTCTGGTCGAAGCCTCGACGCAAATGTGTTCAACTTGCGCACCACATTCCGCTTCTGAAACTCGGTGGTCGATTGTCATCCATCTGCCAATTGAGCGGCAAATTCGCATAGGGTCTGTAGCGATGTGACGAATTTCTCGTCATCGATTGTCATGGCCACGCGGATGTGACCTGCGGCGGCAGAACCAAAGCTCTCACCGGGCATCACAGCGATGGCATGCGTGTCCAGCAGCGCATTTGCGAACACATCGCCGCTAAGACCCGTAGCCCGGATATCCAGCATCAGATACATCGCGCCTTGCGCCGGTATTAAGGTGACGACCTGCTGCGCAGCCAGCACTTCAATCGCCAGAGCGCGGCGGCGGCGAAACGGCGCGGCGATCTTGTCTTCGAGAGGTTGTCCCACGCTCAGCGCATAGTTGGCCGCATCCTGTATAAAGCCGGGCACACCATAGGTTGTGTGTGTTGCCAAGTTGATCAGGTGGTCGATCACGCCTTCCGGAGCAACGATCCACCCACAACGCGAGCCAGTCATGGCATGAGATTTCGACATTGAACCCACGACCAGAGTGCGCTCAGCCATGCCGGGTAGGGCGCGCGGTGACAGGTGTTCACCCTCCCAAACCTGCGTATCGTAGACTTCATCGGAAATCAGCCATAGATCGCGGCGCTGACAAACCTCGGCGATGGCAGAAAGTGTTTCGGCGGAATAGACCACACCAGTTGGATTGTTTGGGGAGTTTATCAGCAGCGACACCGCCCCGCCTGCCGCGCCATCGATATCGGAAGCGCGAGGTTGGAACAAATCTTCGGCGCGTGTTTCTAGGCGTTTGGCTACCGCTCCAACGCCACGGATCGTGCCGGGGTAGGTGGCATAATACGGATCCAGGTAGAGCGCGATATCGCCCGGATCGCAAAGCGCGGTGTGCGCCGCAAACAAAGCGGCCTGACCGCCGGGGGTTATGATGACATTGTTGCGAGTGGTCGCTACACCTGTTCGCATTTGGACACGGGCGGCCACAGTATCACGCAGCAGATCAGTGCCCGGAACCATCGCGTATCCTGTGTGCCCGCTGCGGGCCGAACTTTCCATGGCCGACAATATTGACTGATCGGTCCGAATGTCATGCTCGCCAATCGTCAACTCGGTAACGGCATGGCCTTCGGCAATCATCCGACGCGCGCGGATGAAAACCTCCCAGCCGTCTGATCCACCCTCGGTCAGATGCGTAATGCGATGCGATAGTTTCAAGGGATTCTCCCGACCGGCTATGACGCCGAATGGGGCAAAGCACAGCAATTTTGTCAATCAGCTTCGCAGCGGCAAACTCGCCTGTATCTTCTTGGTCAGCGATGCACGGACGATATCGTATGAGGTGATCAGGCGATGTTGCATCTCGTCGGCGTCGGTTTCCCACGGCAGGCGAACCCAGCTGCGGTGAAAATACGGGGCCTTGGTGCCAATCCCTGCGTCGATCAACATCTGCGCGGTCTCAATGTCGGGAGTCTTGACCGATACACCATCCCCGACCGAACCGACGCAGGCGAACATCTTGCCGCCAACTTTCCATGCGTCGTGGCCGCCACCCCAAGGGTCCGAAAGTTCGGCACCGGGCAGGTCAACGCAAATAGTGTTAACGAATTCACGGCTCATGGTGGGCAGAGTGCCGCTGCGGATTGTAAAACTCAAGACTTGGCTCAGAGCGGTAGCCGTGTTATCGAAACTGCATGAACCGGAAGACTTGCATCATTATCTGCTGCATTACCTGCTGATTTCTCAAGCGGGCCGGTTTCTTTCGTTTTCATCCCTGAGACAAGTTGCTAAGCCCGCGCCAACGCGTGACGTATATGCTGTTTCAGGAGCACGACCCGATGACGACGATCAGACTGCACAACACAAGGACTCGGACGAAAGAGGATTTCGCGCCGATCGATCCCGATAATGTGCGGATGTATGTCTGTGGTCCGACGGTCTATGATCGGGCGCATCTGGGGAACGCACGGCCTGTGGTTGTGTTCGACGTGCTCTATCGTTTGTTGCGGCATGTATACGGTGCTGATCACGTGACCTATGTGCGCAATTTCACCGACGTGGATGACAAGATCAACGCCACCGCATTGTCGCGCAAGAAGGCTGGGGCTGACGGGTCTTTGGAACAGTTGGTGCAGGAACGTTCGGACGAAACCATCGGCTGGTATCTGCACGACATGGGCGCGCTGGGGGCGTTGGAACCCAACGCGATGCCGCGCGCCACAGAGTATATCGCGCAGATGATTGCGATGATCGAAGACCTGATGGCCAAGGGGCATGCCTATGCCGCCGAGGGTCATGTGTTGTTCGCGGTGGACAGCTGGAAGGAACACTACGGTGCGCTGTCGGGGCGGTCGGTTGATGACATGATCGCCGGGGCGCGGGTCGAGGTCGCGCCTTACAAGAGAAACCCGATGGATTTTGTGCTGTGGAAACCCTCGACTGACGAGCTGCCCGGCTGGGACAGTCCGTGGGGCCGTGGGCGTCCGGGTTGGCATATTGAGTGCTCGGCCATGAGCTATGAATTGCTGGGCGAGAGCTTTGATATTCACGGTGGCGGCAACGATCTGATGTTCCCGCACCACGAGAACGAGATTGCTCAGAGCAAATGTGCCCACCCGCATGGCGAATTCGCGCGTGTCTGGATGCATAATGAGATGCTACAGGTCGAGGGCAAGAAAATGTCCAAATCGCTGGGCAATTTCTTCACTGTTCATGATCTGCTTGAGCAGGGTGTGCCGGGTGAAGTGATCCGGTTTGTGTTCTTGCAGACCCATTATCGCAAGCCGATGGACTGGACCGAGAAGAAGGCGCGCGAAGCCGAGGCAACGTTGCGCAAGTGGCGGGCGCTGACAGCGGGCATCGAGCCCGCTGCCACCGCGGCACCTGCGGTCATTGATGCGCTTGCTGATGACATGAACACGGCAGGTGCCATCGCTGAACTTCATCGTTTGGCTGCTGACGGCAACGCTGCTTTATTGCTGGCGAGTTCACAGGTGGTCGGGCTGTTGACGGATGAAATGGCAGCTTGGGCGCAAACCGCCGTGGCTGATCTGTCATCCCACGCAGAAAAACTGGCCGATGCCCGCGCTCTTGCGATGCAGAACAAGGATTTCTCTGAGGTCGATCGCCTGAAGGCGGCCTATGTCGCCGCAGGGCTGGAGGTTCGGATGAGCAAGGATGGTGTGGAATTGGTGCCCGGCGCCGGATTCGACGCCGCCAAGCTGGAGGGGGTCGAATGACCAAAGAACGCCTTTACCTCTATGACACCACCCTGCGCGACGGGCAACAAACGCAAGGCGTACAGTTCTCGACCGCAGAGAAGGTACAGATCGCGCAGGCTCTGGATTCGCTGGGGATTGATTACATCGAAGGGGGTTGGCCCGGAGCGAACCCGACCGACAGTGCGTTTTTTGATGCCGCGCCCAAGACTTTGGCCTGTATGACGGCGTTTGGAATGACCAAACGCTCGGGCAGGTCGGCTGAGAATGATGACGTTCTGGCGGCTGTAATGAACGCGGGAACACCAGGCGTTTGTCTGGTTGGGAAATCGCACGATTACCACGTGACCCACGCACTTGGTATCACGCTGGAGGAAAACACCGAGAACGTTCGCGCCTCGGTCGCGCATATCGTGGCGCAGGGGCAGGAGGCTCTGTTTGATGCCGAGCATTTTTTTGATGGCTACAAGGACAACCCGGAATACGCGGTTGAAGTCTGCCGCGCTGCGCTCGATGCAGGGGCACGGTGGGTGGTTCTGTGCGATACCAATGGAGGTGCGCTACCGGCAGAGGTCGGGCGGATCGCATCCGAGGTGATTGCGGCCGGTCTGCCGGGGGATCGGCTGGGCATTCATACGCATAACGACACCGAGAACGCAGTGGCGTGCTCGCTGGCTGCAGTCGATGCTGGGGCGCGGCAGATTCAAGGTACGTTGAATGGGTTGGGAGAGCGCTGTGGCAATGCCAACCTGACCGCTTTGATCCCAACGCTGATGCTGAAAGAACCCTATGCCTCGTGCTATGAGATCGGAGTGATGCCCGAGGCGCTGGCCGGGCTGACGCGCATCAGCCGGATGTTGGATGATATCCTGAACCGAGTGCCCAGCAAGCAGAGCGCCTATGTGGGCGCGTCGGCTTTTGCGCATAAGGCCGGGCTGCATGCCAGCGCGATCCTCAAGGACCCGACAACCTATGAGCATATCGATCCGGCAAGTGTTGGAAATGCGCGCATCATTCCGATGTCGAACCAGGCTGGGCAATCGAACCTGCGCAAACGTCTGACCGATGCGGGATTGGCCGTAGAAGCGGGCGATCCGGCGTTGGGACGTATCCTTGAGCGGATAAAACTGCGCGAGGCCGAGGGGTATTCCTACGACACCGCGCAGGCTAGTTTTGAGCTGCTGGCGCGGGATGAGCTGGGGCAATTGCCCGAATTCTTTGAGGTCAAGCGCTATAAGGTGACCGTTGAGCGCCGGAAGAACAAATACAACAAGATGGTCAGCCTGTCCGAAGCGGTTGTTGTTGTGAAAGTGGATGGCGAGAAGAAGCTGTCGGTAAGTGAGTCGCTGGATGAAAGCGGCAGTGATCGTGGTCCGGTAAACGCGCTGGCGAAGGCTCTGGCCAAGGATTTGGGGCAGTATTCGCAGATACTGTCGGATATGCGGCTGGTCGACTTCAAGGTGCGTATCACGCAAGGCGGGACTGAGGCGGTCACGCGCGTGATCATTGACAGCGAAGACGGGCAAGGGCGGCGCTGGTCTACG
Organism: Ruegeria sp. I3; assembly: GCF_056532525.1. NCBI lineage: Bacteria > Pseudomonadati > Pseudomonadota > Alphaproteobacteria > Rhodobacterales > Roseobacteraceae > Ruegeria > Ruegeria sp. I3. Next base: position 511,093 of record NZ_JBQFNI010000002.1, read on the forward strand.
GTTGGGGTGAGTGCGAACATAATTGATGCCTCGTTCGAAGCGCTACTGGATGCGATTCAGTGGAAACTGGTGAGCGATTGCGCACCGCGGTCAGCGGCCGCCGAATAAGGTGGAGTTCGACGACGACATCAAGGCTTGTGCTGCGCTGGTTCATCGGGCCGATCCCGATCGCTTTATGGCTGCCATGGCCGCACCAGTTGAGGCACGGGCAGTTTTGTTCCCGATTTATGCGCTGAACGTCGAGGTGGCCCGTGCCCCGTGGTTGACGCAAGAGAGCATGATCGCCGAGATGCGGCTGCAATGGTGGCGCGATGCCTTGCAAGAGATTGCCGAAGGTCCATCTGTTCGTCGGCACGAGGTTGTCACACCTGTGTCGCGCGTGATTTCTCCGCATCTGGCAGCGCTGCTGGATGAATATGTGGCCGTAAGGCGTTGGGATATCTATCGTGATCCGTTCGAGGATGAGGCGCATTTTGACGCCTATATTGCCCATAGCGCTGGAACATTAATGGTGGTGTCGGCGCAGGCTTTGGGTTCGGCGGATGAAACTGTTCTGCGTGATTTCGGATATGCAGCGGGGATCGCGAATTGGCTGCGCGCAATTCCCGAGCTTGAGGCACGTGGGCGCATTCCTTTGCTGGACGGAACCCATGACGGGGTTCGGGCGCTGGCGCAGAAGGCTTTGGACCGATTGGCGCAGGCGCGGTCCGCCCGCAACGAGGTCTCGGCACAAGCACGGCCTGCGCTCTATGCGGGGTGGCAGACGGAATGGGTGTTGCGGACTGCATTGGCCAGACCGGACCGGGTGGCCGCAGGTGCGTTGGCTCAGGGTGAAATCCGACGTCGGTTTACCCTGATGAAAACGGCAGCGACCGGTCGTTGGTAGGGTCAGGCCGTCTGGGGATCTGAAGGTCTCAGAACCAGCCACAGCAGCGCGCCACCTGCAAGGGTCAGCAGCGGGATCATGGCGAGGTTTACGGCCGTCCAACCCTCGACCGCTGAACCGCCCGAGCAGTTCATCAATCCGCCAGAGGCAAGCGAGGCAAAAGTCACGCCGCCAAACACCAGCAAGTCATTCAGGCCCTGCATTCGCCCGCGTTCGTGCACTTCATGCGAGTCTGCCAACATGCTGGTGGCGCCAATGAAGCCAAAGTTCCATCCGATGCCCAGCAGGATCAGGGCGACGAAAAAGTTACCTAGATCAACACCTTGCAGGGCGACAATGCCTGCACCGCCAAGGATTGCCAAACCGAGAGCTACGATCTTTTCGACCCCAAACCGCGCGATCAGGTGGCCGGTGAAGAAGCTGGGAATGTACATCGCCAGTACGTGGCTGGTGACGATATCCGCGGCATCACCTTCGGTATATCCGCACCCGACGACGGCCAAAGGTGTAGACGTCATTACAAGGTTCATCAGCGCGTAGGAAACCATTGCGCAGATGATCGCTACTGCGATGCGTGGAGTTTTCAGCAACTCCATCCGTGTGCGACCTTTGGGTTCATCTTCGGTGGGTTTCGGCGGAGTAGGGATGTCGAGAAAGAAGAACAGGGCTGAGCCGATTACGTTGATCGCGATCACCGCCAGATAAGTGCCCAAAAACGGGACCACATACGCTTGCGAAGTCAGCTTGACGATCTGAGGGCCGATGATCGCCGCCGCAAGCCCTCCGGCCATGACGTATGAGATCGCCTTGGGCCGGAAAGCATCCGATGCAGTGTCAGCCGCTGCAAAGCGATAAAAGCCATGTGCGCTCATGTATATGCCGGTCAGGAAGCTGCCGATCAGGAAGATCGGGAACGAGCCGAGATAAAGGCCGTAAGCCCCGATAACGCCCCCTGCGGCACCTGCGGTTGATCCCACAAAAAACCCGGCACGGCGTCCCCAGCGTTGCATGATGGCCGAAATCGGCGTGGCCGCCAGCATTGAACCCAGAACGATCAGTGAAATCGGCAGCGTCGCAAGGCAAGCGTTGCTGGCCAGCGATTGGCCTGCCAGCCCGCCGACGATGAACATCATGGGCATCTGTGCACCCAGGATTGCCTGTGCTGCCACCAAAACGGCAACGTTGCGTTTGGCCTGACTATCGTCAGGGGTGGCAGCGATCATTGTCATGGGCGAATGGTTATCTACGATTGAGACTTGGCACAAGCGGGTTGCATATGCGGCACATCCGCCTAACGTGCGGACAAGGATCACTTATCGGAGAGCGCATGTCCGTCGGACGCATCATCGAAACACCGGACTGCGTTACCGAAGGGGCCGAGTGGTTGGCTGAGGCCTGCCCCCGGATGGCTTATGCGATGGAGCAAACCGGACCCCTGCCACTCAGGCGCAAGCCTGACGGGTTCGCCCAATTGCTCAGCGCGATTGTCAGTCAGCAGGTCAGCGTGGCCTCGGCAAACGCAATCTGGAAGAGGCTGCAGGACGCAAAACTGACCGGTCCGCGCAAGATTATGTGGGCCACTGATGATGATCTGCGCGCTGTGGGTCTCAGCCGTCAGAAAATTCGCTATGCCCGCGCCTTGGCTGAGGCGCGGATCGATTACAAAGCGTTGCGTGATGCGCCAGATGACGAAGTGGTCGCAATTCTGACCGAGGTACCGGGAATCGGTGTCTGGACTGCCGAGATTTATGCGATGTTTTCGCTGGGTCGCGCCGATGTGATTGCACCGGGCGATCTGGCCTTACAGGAAGCTGCACGCATCCTCTATGAATTGCCAGAACGACCAAAAGACAAAGAGTTACGCCAGATGGCTGAAGCATGGTCGCCGTGGCGATCGGTTGCGGCGCGGGTGCTGTGGGCCTATTACCGGGTCGCAAAAGACAGAGAAGGGATCAGATGACACGGGTTTTGAACGCGCTCAGGAAAGAGCCGGTTTCAGGCGACACACGCTCGGTCGTGGTGTTTGTGCATGGTTATGGTGCAAACGGGGCCGATCTTTTGGGGCTGGCTGATCCGTTGGGCGAGCATCTCCCGGATACGTTGTTTGTAGCTCCGGACGCGCCTGAACAGATCATCGGTATGCCCAACGGTTTCCAGTGGTTCCCGATCCCGTGGATTGATGGCTCATCCGAGGAGGAAGCCCGACGGGGTATGGAAATGGCAGTTGAGGATTTCAACGCGTTCCTTGATGCGCTGATGGTGGATGAGGATGTCCTGCCAGAGCAGGTAGTGCTGTTCGGTTTCAGCCAGGGCACGATGATGAGCTTACATGTAGCCCCGCGCCGCGAGGACCCAGTGGCGGGGATCGTAGCGTTCTCGGGACGTTTGCTGGAACCTGATTTGCTGCCGGACGAAACCGTCAGTCGCATGCCAATCCTGCTGGTGCATGGCGATGCTGATGACGTTGTACCGCCGCAATCGTTGCCAGAAGCAGCTGAGGCACTTCAGGCGGCCGGGTTCAAAGAGGTTTATGCCCATATAATGAAGGGCACCGGCCACGGGATTGCTCCGGATGGCTTGAGTGTTGCGCTGGCCTTCATGCGGGATAAGCTGAGCCTCTGACTTGCGGGGCGATCTAAGGAGAGCATGATGCTGATCGTGACAGGAGTGGTCGAAGTTTCAGATGCAGCGGTCGAGATAGCCATTGCTGCCGCGCAGGAAATGGTTGCGGAAACTCTGAAAGAACCCGGATGCCTAATCTATGAATTCAGTCAAATCCTGGGTCAGGCGACCCGCTTTCGGGTCTATGAGGAATGGCAGGATCAGGCTGCGCTTGAGGCCCATTTCGCGACCCCTCATATGGCTGCTTTTCAGGCGGCACTTGGTGAGGTCGGCGTTGTCTCTAGCGAAATCTACCGTGTGATCGGGGGCGAGAAGCAGCCGCTTCGCTGATCGATCACTCCCACAGCCTTCCTTCCGAGAATTCGACCGAATTGCCTGCAGGGTCTCGTACATAGAGCGACCGGGCTCCGTTGGGCCAGTCGAACTCGGCATCGACAGGGATGTTCCAGTCCAACAGATGCTTGCGCATCACGGTGATTTCATCGCGGCTCAGGACAAGGCAAACATGGCTGGGACCGCGCGCCCCATGCGGTGGGACTGGCAGATCGGGGTTTCCTGGCGGTTTCTCGGTTTCGCTGGCATTGAACAGCAACAGGACGGACCCGCCGATCCGATAGAACACATGGCGATCGGTGACACGCTGGATTTTATCTAGTCCCAATATCTGACCATAGAAATCCTCGGCCGCATCCAGGTCGTCGACATACAGCGCGGCTTCCAGGATGGCAGACGGGGCAGGGATATCCGGTGTGACCTTCATGCCCTAAGCCTATCACATCACGCAGTTTTTGTCACCGGCGCGGGCGGCGGTCCCGCTTGCGCGATGGTGCTGAGTCAACAGCTGGCATCGGCAGGCTTTCCCACTGACCGGGGTCAAGGCCGTCCAAAGACCAATCTCCAACACGGGCTCGGATCAGGCGCAGAGTTGGGTGCCCGACTGCGGCTGTCATCCGGCGAACCTGACGGTTGCGGCCCTCTTTAATCGTCAGTTCAACCCAACTGTCGGGCACCGTTTGGCGAACCCGGATCGGCGGGGTGCGTGGCCACAGCCATTCGGGTTCGTCAATCAGCCGCGCCTTGGCGAGGCGCGTCAAACCATCCTTAAGTTCAACACCTTCCCGCAACGCCTTTAGTGCCGCTGTATCGGGAATGCCTTCGACCTGAACCCAGTATGTCTTAGGCATCTTGTGCTTGGGGTCTGATATCTGCGCCTGCAATCGCCCATTATCAGTCAGCAGCATCAAACCCTCGCTATCCCGGTCCAAGCGTCCCGCAGGATAGACACCGGGCAGGTCGATGAATTCCGAGAGCGTACTGCGGAGTGAGTCAGAATTGGCGCGGTCGGTGAACTGCGGCAACACATCGTATGGTTTGTTGAAACGGATGAACCAGGACATGCCCCGCCATAGCTTGCAGACCACATCTGCGCAACCTGTGGATAAGTGTCACTTATCTGTTACGTATTCGGCCTAACCAATACCCGAGATGTTGTGTGAACTCGGCACTTGTCAGAGATTTAACACGATATATAGTTAACTTAAGGTCGGGGCGGGTGTTCCCCGCTCTGATGTCACAAACGGGCAGTACAGAGCGAGGAGCGATTCTGTTATGGACGGAGACTTCAGGACCGAATTTGTCAGGGAAACCGGTGCGCTCAAGCATCATCCGGCATTGGTTTTGAACGCCGATTACAGACCTCTTTCCTACTACCCGTTGTCTTTATGGCCGTGGCAGGAGGCGATCAAAGCTGCCTGGCTGGACAGGGTGGATATTGTTGCGGAATATGACGAGGTTGTCCGCAGTCCCAGTACCGAGATCCGAATACCCTCGGTCGTTGTCCTGAAAGATTATGTAAAACCCAGAAAGCGCGTGGCCTTCACGCGCTTTAATTTATTTTTGCGGGACGAATTCAAATGCCAGTACTGCGGCAGCCGTGAAAACCTGACCTTTGATCATGTTGTACCGCGCGCTGCGGGCGGGGTCACAAGTTGGCAGAATGTCGTTGCAGCGTGCAGCCCGTGCAATCTGCGCAAGGGCTCAAAATCCCTGCGACAGGCCAGAATGTCACTGAATAAACCGCCGCGTCAGCCGGATGCTGAAGCTTTGCGCAATATCGGCCGGAAGTTCCCCCCGAACCATCTGCACGAAAGCTGGATCGACTTCCTCTACTGGGATGCCGAGCTGGATCAGCTATAAACCCTAGCGCGCGCGCCAGGCTGCGATCCAGATCAGGACCAGACCCGTCGAAATCAATCCATTCCAGCCCGCCATGGAAATCCCGAACATCTCCCACGGGATGTCATCGCAACGGACGAGCGGTGCGGACATGATTTGATTCATTAACTCTTCTGCACTCAGACCGCCGATATCACCAGATGTGCAGGTCGATGGGCCCTCCCACCAGCCTTGCTCGACCCCAGCATGGTAAAACCCTATTCCCGCCGTTGTGGCCGCCGCCAGAGCGCCTAGTAGGGGCAGGGGGCGGACGCCCGGGAAGGCAAAGGCTAGAGCACCAAGAATCACTGCGACACCATGAGGATACCGCTGCCAGATGCACATTTTGCACGGCGCGAGCCCACCAATGTATTGAAAGCCCCAAGCCCCAAGTAGCAACGCGGCCGAGCCGGATGCGGCAACCAGAACCAGAAGTCTTTTGCGCGTCATAAGTATTTCACCACAAGAAAGCCGCCAAACAGTAGGATTATGAATAGGGTAAACATCAAACCCAACCGTTTTTCGATGAAGTCACGGATTGGTTCCCCAAATTTCCACAGCAGCCCTGCCACAAGAAAGAAGCGCAAGGCGCGCGCCAGGATCGAGGTGGCTATGAACGTCCCAATCGGCATCCCGGTCCAGCCCGACATGATGGTGATGACCTTATATGGGAAAGGCGTCACACCAGCCGCCAGCACGGCCCAGAAGCCGAAATCATTGAAGCGGGTATTGAACTCTTCCATTGCGTGGGCTTTGCCCATGGCTTCCAGAACAGGCTGCCCAAGGCTTTCGTAAAAGAATGCCCCAATTGCATAACCCAATATCCCACCCAGCACCGAGGCAACCAAGGCGACCGTCGCGATCAGCCAGGCCCGCGACGGACGTGCAAGGATCATGGGAATCATCAAAACATCGGGTGGGATCGGAAAAAACGAACTTTCGACAAAAGCCACAACAGCCAGCGCCCAGAGCGCATGAGGATGTTCGGCCAGACGAATGGTCCAGTCATAAAGGGATCGCAACATGAAGAATAAGTATCCTGGTAACCGCTGCGGCAAGCCAAACCATGCACCCGACTGACCGTCAACCTCCTTCGATGAAACATTCAGGGCAGTGGTTGTTTTTTGCCTCTGGACCTTCTCTCGGTAGGGCGCTAATCCAGTGTTCGTGGCCCAAGTGGCGGAATGGTAGACGCAGGGGATTCAAAATCCCCCGCCTTCACGGGCGTGAGAGTTCGAGTCTCTCCTTGGGCACCACAGCAATTCTGAATATATTGCTGAAGTTCAACTTCAATACCCCGTCATCTCAAGATATCCGCGTCCTGTGTGGCTACCTGTGATGGTGATTGGGCCTTCCCAGTATTCGAACCGGGTTCCCATCCAAGCCTTCGGGCTTATGGCATCGACTTCAACATCGATCCCGCGATCCGGCAAGGATACCTGCCATTTGATCGGAACGTCACGATGCGCCACGCGGGCGGTTTCAAGGGGCATTAGCAGAACTGAGCCATCGGGCAGGGGGGTCGTTTGCCCATCGGCCCCAATCCACGTAGCGGCCGTGAAATCCCCTCGATCCCCGCGCAGGCGGAAGGCCATCAGCTTGTCACCGTCGTCAAAGCTGAGCGAGAACCAGTCCCAGCCGCTTTGATCTTCGGCCAAGGGTTGCGAGGACCATTCGCGATCCAGCCAACCCTGGCCGGCGACTTCGACATCTTCGTTGGGCAGGTGGAGCGTGCCCTCGACCGAGTAGAAGGGTTGTGAATAGTAATAGCTGGCCTGACCATCGGCGGATTTCACCGAATACCCCTCGGCCCCGTGAAACACCAATGGGCCTTGGGCCTTCAGAGTCAGATCATATCCAAAGTTTGATCCGTTTGCTGTCAGGCTCAGGGTTTCCAAATCATCGCCGCGCATGTGCCATTCATCGATCCATGCCTCAAACGGTTGGGCCGTAACGCCAGCCTGTCCAACACCGCCGCGAGAGAGTCGTTCGGCGAAATAGTGTGTTTCTGGCGTTGTGAGCGCGGCATGGCCCATCCAGATCTGTGGGTTTTGCCAGCCGTCAGCCTCGGACGGTTTCAGGGCCGATCGGAACAGGGTCCATTGTATGCCATAGTCGCGACCCTCTGCGTCTTTGAGGTTTGCCGTCAGATACCACCATTCAATCCGATAATCCGGATGGGCGCCGTGATCTTGCGGAAACTGAAAGCTGTAGCCCGGTTCAGGACGCGTAAAGCCATCCGCATTACTGCCCAACCCGGCATAACCCTGCGCCCAACTGTCAATTGGAAGGAGGATGAACAGAATGAAGGCTTTAACGTTCATTGGCAAAAACCCTCAACAGCGCAGCAGGTGGCAGGCGGAGCAATCGTAGTGCGGGTAGGGCCGCTGCGAGCACGGCGGCAACCAGAGTCAGCAGGAACAGGCTCAGCCAGTCAGTTGGGAAAAAATACATGGGCAAGCGCCATCCGAAGGCCTGCACGTTGATCACGGCCAGCAGCACCCATGCCAGGACAAGGCCCAATGGTAGGGCGAGACAAGCGGTCATCGCCGCAAGCAGGACACTACGCAACAGCTCTAGCCGGGCCAGTTGCGCGCGCTTCAAGCCCAGAGCCCAGACCGGTGCGACCTGAGGCAGGCGCTGGGTCCACAATGTCAGCAAGCTGGTGAGGATCGCGAATCCCGCAACGCCCAGTGTCAGCACATTCAGCGCTGAGGTGACGACGAAAGTTTTCTCAAAAATAGCCATCGATTGTGCCTTCATGGCGGCCTGCTGCACAACGGCCGACCTCGGGAGGTCAAATTGGTCACGCAACGCCTGCGCCAGATCCGAGGCCCGATCCGGTGCGATGCGAATGCCAAAGCGGCGTGTATCCGTATCCGGGGCAATCTGATCCAGCATCGGCATAGCGACGATGGCCTGACCTGTCGGGTTGCCGTAGTCGGAATAGACACCTGCAATCGGCAAACTGTGCTCGGGCGTGATCGCCACGGTATCTCCGGGCCACAGATCCGCGCGTCGGGCGAGTTGTTCGTTGATCAGCACGGCGCCGCGATTCAGGACGTGGTCCCAGACGTCCGGTCCCTTGGCGATCAGGGGCCAATTGCGGCGATAGCTTTCGTGATCAACGATCCCGTACAGAAACAACGGGCCGGTCTCGTGCGGTAACTCGGTGCTGCGAATGGGTAGGATGGCTGATGCCCGTGGCGCCAGCCAGTCGGTGATGGCTGCGCCTTGTGCGTCGTCCGCTGCGGTCACGTAAAGCTCGGAGGTCAGGCGTTGATCGAGCCAGCCAGTAAAGGTGAGGCGGAAGCTTGAAACCATTGTACCCACGCCGATATTCGCGGCGAGCGCCAGCAGCAAGGCCATCAGCGCAAGTGACAGACCGGGCAATTGTGCCCGCATGTCTGCGAGCACCCATTGACCGACAGGCGTGCGGGCCCGGCGCAGGCACAAGGCCAATATCCCTGACAGCGCGAGCGGCAGCAACAAGGCCGCTCCGGTCAGCAACCCGGCAAGCAGCGCAAATCCTGCGATCAGTCCGCCGATCGTAAAATATGCGATGAGGCCTATTGCAAGCAGGGCAAGGCCAAATGCGCCTGTGATCCGGGCCGAGGCTTTGCCGCCACCCCAGGCCTGCAAGCCCGGTCCGGCAAGAATGGGCATGCGCGAAAGCCGCCAAAGGGCGTGCCCACTGGCTGCCAACGTGCCGCCTGTTGCCATCGCAAGACCTGCGGCGATCCATTGGGGGCGCAATGACATCTGCCCGTCGATTGTTGCCCCATAAAGGCCGCGCAACGTGGCGGCGACGTCTGGCAACAAGGCTCCGGCCAGAAAATACCCCAGGATTAACCCGAACAGGCCACCGATCAGCGCCAAGAGAAGCAATTCACCCAGAACGATCCAGATCAGGCCTCGCATGGGAAGGCCCAACGCCCTTAATGTACGGATAGTGCCACGCCTCTGCGCGAAGGCGAGGCCGACCGTTCCGTGAACGATGAACAGGCCGACGGCGAAAGACAGCAAGCCGAAGGCTGAGAGGTTCAGGTGAAAGCTGTCGGTAAGTTGCGCGGTATCCAATTGGGCCGAGGGGCTAATGCGTTGAAGTTCAGGCGCAAGTTCTGACAGAGATGGGACCCCACGGGGCTGATTGGGCAAGATCACCAGACGGGAAATCTGACCGGGACGGTTCAGAAGACGCTCGGCCACTCCAATATCGGTGAGCACCAGATCAGGTGGCAGCGCGGTGCTGGAAAGCACCGGTGGGAATTTGTCGTTAGATTGAAACAGCGGGGCCAGGGCGGGTGACATCAGCAGCCGCCCCGGAGCTGTCAGCATATCAGCTGGGTCGGGGGCATCCGCGCCTTGCTCGATCTGGGTGATCGCGGGCAGTACAGGGTAGGCCACCAAATCCACCCCCATCAGACGTACGGAACGGCCCTTGATGCGCAGCGTGCCTTCTAAGACGGCCGCCACTTGCCAACCTGCGCGCCTGAGCTCGGCGTAGCGGGAAAGAGGGATCGTGGAACCGGAGGCGCGCAATTCGTCGAATTGTCCGATGGCAAGCTGGGTGCTGGCGCGTTCATAGCTCGCGCGCGCTTCGGCATTGATGGCTTGCACGGCCGACCACAGACAAGTTGCCAGCGCGATACCCGTCAGAAGCGTCATCAATTGCAATGGGTGCATCCGCCAATGGGACACCAGCGCCAGGACCGCAGCGCGTGTCATGCGATATGCCCGCCCGTCAGGTGGGCACGTCGGTCGAGACGGCTGGCGATGTCATTCGAGTGAGTGACCAGCAGGAGCGCAGCGCCGGTATCGGCAACCAATGAAAGCATCAGGTCTAGCACCACCGCACTTGCTGTTTCGTCCAGATTGCCAGTCGGCTCATCCGCTAGCAGCAATCGTGGTCGGATCGCCATGGCGCGTCCGATGGCAACTCGCTGCTGCTGTCCGCCCGAAAGGTTCTCGGGGTAGCGGTCTTGCAATTCGCTCAGGCCAAGGCGCTTGGTCAGGTGGACAACCCAATCCGGGTCGTTCCGACCCGCAAGTCGCGCATGGATCGAGAGGTTCTGGGCAACGGTCAGCGACGGGATCAGGTTGAACTGCTGAAAGACCAGAGACAGGGTGCCGCGACGCAATTCGGCGCGTTCCGCATCATTCAGGGCCGACATGGCGCGCCCGTCCAGAGTAATCTCTCCGCCATCAAACCCATCCAGCGCCGCCACCAGATGCAATAATGTGCTTTTACCACTGCCACTTTCTCCGGTCAGCGCCAAGGTCTGCCCCTGTTCCAACGTCAATGAAACATCGGTCAGGACAGGTCGCCCACCGGGATAGGATTTTCGAACGTGATCAATTGATAGCAACATGCAAACTCTCATCTGGTCTCGTCACAATGTGCAACGCGGCGCGCCAGTGTCCAGAGCCGAGATCGGTTCTATTCGCCGCAGCCTTACGCATCGCATGGGGTTGTCGGCAACGCGCGAAACCCCCATGCTTGCACAGTTTTCAGCGATCAGAACAAAGGCCGTTTACATGACATTGTCGCAACAAATCATTTGGGGCAGCTTCTATCTGGGTATTTGTTTTCTGATCGAAATCATGCTGCTGACATGGTGCGTTCTGGTCATCCGAAAACTGGTTGCGAAATGGGAGACGCGCAGCACTATCCTTGCAACCGCAGGCCCGATCAGCGTGGCGCTGGTGTTTATCGTGCTGACCCATACGGTTCAGGTCTGGATCTGGGCGATTGTCTGGGTGTGGGGTGATGTGCTGCCGGATTGGAATTCGGCCCTCTATTTCTCATTGGTGACGTTCACAACGCTGGGTTACGGCGACATCGTCTTGGGCGAAGGGCTGCGCATCTTCGGAGCGTTTGCATCGGTCACGGGCCTACTGGCCTTTGGGCTGTCGACCGCGTTCCTGGTGGCCCTCATGACGCGGGTGTTTGAAGAACGGTTCCTGAACTAGAGGATCGGTGCAAACAACCGAGCAAGCGGCGCACCAAAACGGATGTGGAACGGTTGCTGCGGCAAATCGCGGGTCAGTTCGTAACTTGCTTCAAAATCAGTTTCCAGCATCGCAGCCACTGCGTTTGCTGCGCGACGATCAAAGAACAGGGCCATCGCCTCAAAGTTCAGACGGAAAGATCGGTTGTCCAGATTGGTGGTGCCAACGGCGGCCAAGGTATCGTCTACAACAAACGCTTTTTGATGCATGAAGCCGTCGGTATAGCGAAACACCCGGGCGCCACAGTCTCGGATTTCGTCGAAATAGGCAAAAGCGGCCAGCCAGGGCAGACGATGGTCGATGACATCCGGCACGAGTATTCGTACATCCACACCACGCAACGCCGCGTGCTGTAGCGCGGTCATGATGTCGATGTCGGGCACAAAATAGGGCGAGGCGATCCAAAGCCGTTCTTTCGCCTCAGAAATGGCCGCAAAGAACATCATTGCGCCGGTTTCTGTTTCGTCGCCCGGGCCCGTTGCCACCAGCAGCGCATTCATGTCCTGATCAGATTCATTTCCAGCCCAATCGAGTTGGTCGATCAGATCTTCGTTGCGCGCCCAGTGCCAATCCTCGGTAAAAATCAATTGCAGTTGCCGTACAACGTGGCCGGTCATCTTGATATGCGTGTCCCGCCAGCGACCGAACCGAGGGCTTTTCCCCAAGTATTCAACGCCGATGTTGTGACCACCGATAAAGCCGACATCGCCATCCACGATCACAGTTTTTCGGTGGTTGCGATAGTTCAGTTGAAACCGGAAATTGGGCCCGCGTTGTTCGCGGGGATCTGCAACATCCACACCGGCCTGGCGCAGCGTCTCAAAATAGCTGGACGGCAGGCCATAGCTACCCACCGCGTCGGTCATGAACCGAACATGTACGCCACGCTTGACCGCGGCGATTAGCCGGTCCCGCACCCTTCGCCCAAGATCATCATCCCGGACGATGTAGAACTGGATCAGAACGTAATTCTCGGCCTTATCTATGGCGTCGAGAATGGCATCAAACGTAGCTTCGCCGTCGATCAGCAGCTCGGCTCCATTCCCACGTGAGACGGGCAAATGGGCCAGCGCTTCAAACGCGCGAGGATTGACTCGCATCGTCTGAGGGTCGGGTTTCGAGAAATCGGCAAAGGTCTTGATCCCTTCGACGACGCGCTCACTTTCTTGCCGAGCGATCCGGTATCCTCTGAACCGATGGTGACCGAGGAATAGATACAGCGGCACGCCAAACATCGGGGCCGACAGCAGGAACACAACCCAGCCAACCGCTCCTTGTGGTGTGCGTGCAGTCTGCGCAGCGCGAACTGCAAAGACGACCGCTACGCAATAGAGTGAAAACAGAAAAAACGAGACGAGTAATGTCCACATCGGGGCGCAGCGATCCGGGTTGCTTAGTTTGCCCCAGTGTAGATGCGGGACCAGTCGTTGGCCATATCAACAATGACCCATCCCATATCCGGGCCTTTGTCCAACCCATCGACCAGCCGTCCAATCGGGCTTTCGCGATCGTAGGCCCATTCGCGATCCGCATCAGTGTGATGGATCAAAACGCCCAGCCGTGGCCCGTCGCCTGCGGTGGTCCATTCAAGCATGGCAAAATCCCCGTCCGAGTTTCCTCCGGCAAAAATGGGGCGTTTGCCGATGGTGCGCTCGATGTTGATTGGCTTGCCTTCTTTGTCATCGATGAAGGCAATGCCGGGGGCCTTGTTGATTACGGGCGTGCCGTTTTCGCTGTCATAAGTTGTTTCCCCATAGGTGCCCAGAATCTGTTCGGGCGGGATGCCATATGCCTGTTCGGCGAAGACACGCATGAAATGCAGGCCTCCGCCCGAAACGATATAAGTTTTGAAATCCTCATCCCGCAGATAGCGCAACAGCTCGACCATCGGCTGATAGGTCATCTGGTCGTAGGGCAGATCGGTCTCGGGATGTCGTGCAGTGTCCAGCCAATCGGCCACCGACGCCTGAAATACTTCAACGCTGCTGCCGGAATGCGATGCGTTGACCACTTCGATCAGAGCGTCGTGCCCGCCGTCCAGAATGGTTTTCAGATCACCTTCAGCAGCCGCTTTCAACGCTGGGGTCGATAAGATCGATGGGTCTTGTTTAGCAAGCTCTGCCAGTTGGTCCATGGCAAATATGAACTGAAAATAGACCGGTTGTTCAGCCCAGAGCGTGCCGTCATTGTCAAACACCGCAATCCGGTCGGCGGGAGTGACATAGAGTTCATTCGCCGGGTCGCTGACCGCGTCAACAAAGTCGATGATCTGCTGTTTTGATGCCGAGTCGGTCCAGCTGGGCAGGGGGTCTGCGAACGCCACAAGGGGGACGGTGGCTATAAACGCCGTGAGTTTGAGAAATCTCATGTAATAGCCTCTGATACTGGAAAAAGGGGCCGCGCTTTAAGGCGGCCCCTGTCTTGTTTTCTAGTTCGAAGTCGGTGTGGCCAATTTCTGCATCACCTGATCCAGGCTGAAGCTCGCCGCCTTCTGACGTGGTGGGAATTCTTGGAAAGTACTCAGGAAACTCGCCACATATTGCTGCGCCGGTACTAGGAAATACACCCGGTCGATCATCCAGTCGTAGTATGTGTTGGATGTACGGTATCCACGCTCATAAGGGTCGCGGCGCAAATTCACGATGATCGGCACGCGCAGTTCTGTGAATGGTTCCATCCATGCGCGCAGGGTGGCCCATGCTTTTTGCTCCAAAAAGATCAGCTTCCAGTCGTCAAAACGCAAAGCGGACAGGTCGCCGTCATCCGTGAAATAAAAGATTTCACGGCGGGGGCTTTCAGTGGTCTCACCAGTCAGCAGTGGCAATATGTTGTAGCCATCCAGATGCACTTTGTAGTCGCGACCCATGGCAGGTGAGGAATAGCCGGCTTTCAGCTTTTCCTTGATTTCGGGGTCGCCAGCGACCGCCAGATAGGTGGGCAGCCAGTCCATGTGATGCACGATTTCGTTCGAGATCGAACCCGCTTCGATCTTACCGGGCCAACGCACCATGGATGGTACGCGCCAGCCGCCTTCCCAGTTGGTATTCTTTTCGCCCCAGAACGGTGTCGAAGCGGCATCCGGCCATGTGTTATAATGCGGGCCGTTGTCGGTGGAATAATGAACGATCGTGTTGTCGGCGATGCCGAGTTCGTCCAGCAGATCAAGCAGTTGGCCGACCTGAATGTCATGTTCGATCATGCCCGCCGTGTATTCATCGGCCGGACTACCTAGGATTTCGTTGGCTGTTTCGCGCATTTCTTCCCCGACATGGGTGCGGAAATGCATGCGTGTGCCATTCCACCAGACATAGAATGGTGTGCCGTTCTGGTTGGCCTCACGAATGAACTCAACTGCAGCTTCCAGGGTTTCCTGATCCACCGTTTCCATGCGTTTGCGTGTCAGTGGACCGGTGTCTTCGATGGGGCCGCCTGCGCTGGACTTGATCACACCGCGCGGACCATAGGCCTCGCGGAACGTGCGCCCGTCGGGCAGAACCGCGTCCCCGGGATAATCTTCATGCTCGGGTTCTTCTTCGGCATTGAGGTGATAGAGATTCCCAAAAAACTCATCAAATCCGTGATTTGTCGGCAGGTGCTCATCCCTGTCGCCCAGGTGGTTCTTGCCAAACTGGCCGGTCACGTACCCATGATCCTTAAGCAACCCTGCAATCGTGGGGTCTTCGATCTGCATCCCTTCTTTAGCGCCAGGCAAGCCAACCTTGGACAGTCCAGTCCGGAACACCGATTGGCCCATGATGTAAGATGAGCGGCCAGCTGTGCAGGATTGCTCGCCATAATAATCGGTGAAGATCATGCCTTCATCGGCGACCCTGTCGATATTGGGGGTCTGGTATCCCATAAGGCCCATTGTGTAGGCCGAAATGTTGGATTGGCCGATGTCATCGCCCCAAATGACCAAAATGTTGGGTTTTTGATCCTGCGCCCATGCGGGCAGTGCGACCAGAACCGCAATCGACGCTGCTGCGGTACGGCGCAGTCCGATACGCCAGCTTTCCAAGAACCGGGTTGTAGTTAACATGTTTTACTCCTGAACTTGTGGACAATTTGTCCCTGTGAACTATCTGAGCCTTGTGTCCAGAATAGGATTAGTTGCAGTCGTTAAGCATTGGATATCCCGCGAAAATAGCCAGATTGCGGGATTCGTGTGTATGTAATGTAGGCCAGTGAGCCTGATTGAAATTTATCATATGATGAAGTTTAAATATATAGATGGCACTAATTGAAACTGATCTAGACGCGCTGCAGGAAAGTTCCTGGTTCAAAACCAGATCTCCCGCCTTTCAGGATGCACTGTTACGCAGTGCCGTGCGCCGAACTTACGGTGCTGACGAAGCTTTGTTTGTCCAGGGTGATCCCGCCAACGGGATCCACGCTGTATTGGATGGTAGTGTTAAGATCACCGTCCCCGCAGATGACGGTCAGGAATTTGTCATACACCAAGAGGGACGTGGCTTTTGGATCGGCGATCTCGCGTTGTTTGCGACTGCACATCGGCTGATCAGCGTGGTAGCGACTCGGCCAACCGAGACGCTTTTCTTTCCGGCCTCGCGGCTAGAACGCTTAGTGCAGGATTCTCCTGACTTTGTTCGGGATTTCTACGCTTTGAGTCATGAAAACATGCAAAAAGCCCTGCGTATCGTAGCCAATCTTGCGGTGACCGGCACCGAGAAACGGCTGGTTTTGAGGCTGCTGCATCTGGATGAGGTGACATCCGATGCAGAGGGTTGGATACCGGTTTCGCAGGAAGAGCTGGCGGCTATGATTGCAGTCTCTGCGCCAACGCTTCACCGAGCATTACACAGGCTTATCGAATTAGACTTGATCGAAGGCGGGTATGGTCGGCTGAGGTTGAAAGATCGACGCGCCCTCGTAGCTAGCTGTCAAAGTTGACGGACTTTCAAGCCGAATGTTCTGTTGACGAGTGATCATCCTCACCGAGCCTTCCATCCAAAGACATCAAGATCGCGACCGGGCGCAGCGCGGGGATGTGGCTGAAGATGATCAGGATGCAGACGGTCAAAGGCACACTCAGGAACGCTCCGATCAGACCCCAGACCGTAGTCCAGAAAGTTAATGCCAAAATCACTAGGAAGGTCGACATGTTCAGCGATCGGCCAAGCATAGCCGGATCCAGAAAGTTGCCGATTAGAAACTGTAGTGTGCCGCACCCCAGAACGATCACGAGAAATGGCCCGATCGTCTCAAACTGAACCAGAGCGATCATTGCGGGAAAGATGACGGCGATGATCGAACCGATTGACGGGATGAAATTCAGGGCGAAAGTCAGCACGGCCCAGGTTTCAGCATATTCCAGACCCAGCGCTTTGAATACGGCGTAGCTGATGGTGGCGGTGATCAGACTGATAAATGTTTTCACGCCGACGTATCGCTGCAGGCTGTACGAAATCGCATCCAGAACCAAGGCCAGGTCAGCCCCCAGCCGTGGGTTGCCGGCGGCAAGCTGGATTTTCTTGCGAAAGGCCAACCGCTCGGCCATCAGAAAGGCGACATAGAGGCTGATTAGGAAGAACTGGTTAAGCAGTGATGTGGCGCTGCCCAGCAATATCCGAGCGACATAGGACATATCGATGCTGACCAGATTGTCTCGGATAAAACTTGTGACATCGTTGCCGACCAACCCGGTAATTCTATGAACAGCCCCGTCAAACTGGCTTTCGTAGGTGTTGATCGAGCGTGCAAATTGCGTGGCCTGACTGCCCAGAATGTACATGATCATGAACAAACCGGCCAATACAACTGTTACTCCCGCGACATTCGCCAACCAGATTGGCACCCGCGTCACTGCAATGACCCGGTCGCTAAGGGCCAGGATCAGCACGTTGACCAGTAACGCCATGGTCAACGGCACCAGAAAGTTTGCCCCTGCATAGAGGCCGAGCACCATTAGCGTGGCCACGATCGCTACATCCCGCAATACGCTCAGCTGCGGACGCGCACGGGATGGGCTGTTTTCTGGGTCAGAGGTCATAAGATGGCCTTGGTCTGAGTGCTGCCTGGATGTGTTTTGATTGATCCTGCACAGGCTGGCGGGTTTATGCAATCCATACAGAAGGTTATACGCATGAAATCGGTGGCCTGATCCGATTGGCGGTTCTGCCAAAGGAAAAGGCAGGCTAGGCTAGCGCAATGCCAACTGTTTTGATTCCCTCGTTCGGCCAATTCCTGCGTGCGCTCTGGCTTGCTGTGCGCCGATTTAATGACAAAAACGGCTTCGTCATGAGCAGCCACGTCGCCATGTCGTTGATGATGGCCCTGTTTCCATTCGTTCTGTTCACGGTTGCGCTGGCAGGGGCCTTGTCACAGGGCTATGTGACCGATGAACTGATCGAACTGATATTTGGCGCCTGGCCCAAAGACGTGGCCGATCCCATCGTTTCAGAACTGCGTGCTGTTCTGGCCGGTGCGGGCTCGGGCGTGATCACTTTGGGTGGCTTGTTGGCGATCTACTTTGCCTCAAACGGAGTCGCCGCTGTGCGAAAGGCGATGGCGCAGGCCTATCACGACACGGACAATTGGCCGTTCTGGAAGACCCGACTGCTGTGCTTTGTGCTGGTCATAATCGGCGGTGCTGCCATTCTGGCCATCGCGGCGGTCGAAGTCGTTCTGCCGGTCTATACCCGTTTGGTTTCGGAAAAGACGGCAGTGGATGTGGACAACTGGCTGTCGGTGGATCGTCTGCGATGGACCTTTACCGTGGCTGTCCCCGCTGGCACCGTTCTTTTGGCCCATCTGATCTTGCCCACCAGACGGCACAGCCTACTACAGATCTTGCCGGGCGTAATCCTGACATTGGCTTTGTGGGCTGCAGGTGGATGGGGCTTTTCAATCTATATCGCCAAGTTTGCGACCTATAGCGCGACGTATGCCGGGCTTGCAGGGGCAATGGCAGCGCTGATTTTCCTGTACTTATGCTCGGCCATGCTGATCCTCGGGGCCGAATACAACGGTGCGCTGATCGATTTGCAAAACGAAGAGGGGCAATGATGTATCTCCGCGCTATCGTGATGACCGCGATCCTTTGGGCGACCGCGCAGCAGTCGCAGGCGCAGGACTATGTTGGATCAGACGCGTGCTCGGATTGTCATAAGGAAGAAACCGAAGCCTGGGAAAGCTCATACCATGCGCTTGCCTGGACTGAGGTGGAGGACGGCCATGTTCAGGCTGATTTCGATGGAACACGATTCTCGCATGATGGAATGAGCGTGGCCTTTGCGGATCAAGATGGAGCTCTTACGGCGCAAGTCACCGAAAAAGACGGCGTTACAACGACCTATCCGGTCCATTCAGTGGTTGGTATCGCGCCGCTACAGCAATATCTTTTCGAAACCGAACCCGGCCGATTGCAGAGTTTTGATGTGGTTTGGGACGTCGAAAAGGGCCGTTGGTTCCACCTTTACCCGGATCAGGATCTGCCTCCGAATGATGGGCTGCACTGGACCGGTCCGTACAAAAATTGGAACGCCCGCTGTGCCGAGTGTCATGCGACCGGCTATGTGAAGAACTACGACTCTGAGGAAAGGCGCTATGACTCGACACAGGTCGAAATTGGTGTCGGGTGCGAGGCTTGCCACGGGCCGGGTTCTGCGCATTTGGAGTGGACGACCGGAAAAGTGTTGCAAGACGGTTTGAGCGAGTTCGGATTCCCTACGACATGGGGCAGGGGGCAGACAGAAGCGGAAATTCAGCAATGCGCCGGCTGTCATTCCCGGCGAGAGGCGTTGGAAGATGGTAATCCGCTTCCCGGCAAGCCGTATCACGACGCCTATAACCTGGCGTTGCTGCGACCGGGTTTGTATCACCCAGATGGCCAGATTTTGGACGAGGTCTATGTTTATGGCTCATTCCTGCAGTCGCGCATGTATGCAGAAGGGGTGGGTTGTATGAATTGCCACGATCCGCACCGGGCTGAGGTGAAAGCCGAGGGTAATGGGTTGTGTACCCAATGCCACTCCCCCGCTGGCAACCCGGATTTCCCGACCCTTCGGAAAGCCGACTATGACGCGCCCGCGCATCACCAACATGCTGAAAATTCTGCGGGTGCCCAATGCAAGAACTGCCACATGATCGAGCGTGTCTATATGGGGGTAGATGGCAGGCGCGATCACAGCTTCCGCATTCCCCGCCCTGATCTGGGGCTCGGAACTGATGCCTGCACCGATTGCCATGCGGATGAAGATCAGTCTTGGGCGGCGCAGCAGATTGAACTCTGGTTCCCGGAATCATCATATAGAGTGGCGCATTATGGCACGACATTTGCAGCAGCAGGCAGTGGTCAATTGGACGACCCAGAAACGCTGGTCGCGATCGCTCTGGATGAAGGGCAGGCAGGTATCGTTCGCGCAACCGCTCTGTATTTGTTGCAACCTTTTGCAACGCCTGATCTTGCCGAGCGTCTAGCACCGTTGCTGGCCGATCCGGACCCACTGATACGGGCCAATGGACCGGTACTGCAGCGTCAGGTTCCTGCCCAGTTGCGCGCTTCGCGGTTAGAGCCGTTGTTATCCGACCCCATGCGCAATGTACGCATCTCGGCTGCAAAAGAGTTCTTATCGATCCCAGCGCAGGCCATGACGCAAGACCAACGCGCAAGCGCGCAGCAGGGCATGGCGGATTGGCAACGTAGCATTTCCAATCGTTTGGACTTTCCTGAGACCCATTTGGTGCTGGGTGGTTGGGCGCTTACGCTCAGAAACGCGCCGGCTGCAGAACGTGCGTTCCGAGAGGTTGTAACGCTCGACCCGCAGCGCGTTGAGGCTTGGCCGATGCTGGTTCAACTTGCCCACATCAATCGTGGTGTACAGGCTGCGCTGGCGACATTGGACGAGGCCTTGTTAGTGCTTCCCGATGATCCGAACTTAATGCAACTTGCGCAGGAACTCGGGAGATAACTGGCATGGAACTGGCAGAATTGCGCCATCTTCACGGCGCATTCTGCGGTTAGCCAACCGGTATAAGCACTCGGATTGCTACAGGTGATGTATGCCGGATCGCACCGCTACCTTCGCAAAGCCGCTGACGGCGGCCTGTAAAACAACGCTTGACCAGCGTATTGAAGAGCTGCGCACGCGCAAGCCTGTCGATATCAATCATGGCGAAGCACTATTGCTGCAAGGCATAGCTGCAGCGTCTCTGCGGAAACAGAGCATAGCGCCGGGAAAGATCGATCTGGATTAACGCCGCTTAACCCCGGAAGCCGGTGGCGACAACAAACTTCTCGGAACTATCAGAACGTGAGGCCGGAGGCTTCACATTGGCAACCTTGTTGAATTTCTGCTTGAGCAGTTTCTGAAGGTCCCCCTCAGCCCCGCCAGCAAGCACCTTGGCAACGAAGGTGCCGCCCTCTTCCAGCACGTCGAACGCGAAATAAGCCGCCGTTTCGCACAGGGCCATGATCCGCAGGTGGTCAGTCTGTTTGTGGCCCGAAGACGCAGCCGCCATGTCGGACATGACCACGTCCGCTTTGCCACCCAGCCAGTCCTTGACCTTCTGATCGGCGTCATCTTCCATGAAATCAAGGACATGCGCGGTGGCGCCGGCGACGGGCTCAACCTCTTGAAGGTCAACCCCCAGGACGGTGCCGATGCGCTTGCCGCTTTTCTCGCCGAGTGCATTGACGCGTTTCACAGCGACTTGCAGCCAGCCACCGGGCGCACATCCCAGATCGACCACGCGCGCGCCGGGTACGAGAAACCGGAACTTGTCGTCCAACTCAAGTATCTTGAATGCCGCGCGTCCGCGATAGCCTTCGACCTGCGCGCGTTTGACATAGGGGTCGTTCAACTGCCGTTCTAACCAGCGGGTCGAGCTGAGCTTGCGCCCGCGCGCGGTCTTGACCTTCACCTTCAGGTCGCGTTGCCCGCGACCCGAGTTGCTTTTGCCAGTTGGTGTCTTCGCCATCAGAACGGTCCGTCTTCCAATACACCGTCCGCACTCATTTGCGCATAAAGCAAACCCTCGCGCAGCCCACGGTCCGCCACAGAAAGGCGATCGGTGGGCCAGCAGCGCAACAGCGCCTGCAAGATGGCCGAGCCGGACATGATCAGGGCCTGCCGATCTTCTCCGATCCGGGGATCACGGCGGCGCCCACGAGGGCCGAGTTCTAGATAGCCTCGTATCACCTTGTCAATCTGATCGCTGGTCATCCGCAATCCGTCCACCTTCGTCCGGTCATAGCGCTTGAGGCCAAGGTGTGAGGCGGCGACAGTGGTCACCGTTCCGCTGGTGCCCACAATCTGAAACCCTTCGCGGGCCTGTTCATCCTTGTAAGGTGCGAAATCGGCCAGATTTTCTTCGAAAAACCAGCTCATTAGCGCAAAACGCGCGGCATCGTCTTCGACGTCGTTGAACTGATCACGCAATGTTGCCACGCCCAGCGGGACGCTGATCCAATCAACCACTTTGGCCGCAGGGAAAGGGCTTTCAGGTGTGTGGAACCCGTTATGCAATCTCATAATCGCGGCAGGCCGATCCCGACGAGGAACAGAGGAGATGTCGATCCAGACCAATTCGGTTGAGCCGCCGCCGATATCGACGACCAACAATTGCTCGGTCTTGGTCGACACCAGCGGTGCACAGGAAATCACAGCCAGACGTGCTTCTTCCTCGGGCTGGATGATGTCGAGCGTCAGGCCGGTTTCGCGTTTAACTTGCCGGATGAAATCGCGTGAATTCTTGGCGCGACGGCAAGCCTCGGTTGCGATCAAGCGCATGCGCTTGACCTTGTTACGCTTGAGTTTTTGCTGACAAATCCGCAGCGCCTGTACGGTACGTGCCATGGACGCCCGCGACAATCGCCCGGTTCGTTCCAGACCGGCACCCAACTGCACCGATTTGGAGAAGCTGTCCACCACATGAAATCCACTGCCCTTGGGCTGGGCGATCAACATGCGGCAGCTATTTGTCCCCAAATCCAGTGCCGCATATAACGCATCTGGATCGGGTCTTGCTGGCGCGGGGCTTTCGACCGCTTTCGGGAACGCGCCCGCACCTCTGGGACGCTTGGGCGCCATCTTAAACGCCCTCCGATTTTCGAGTTACCCCGACCATAGGTCGCGCAATTGGATCACGCAAGACGCTCATTAAAGTCATTAGGATTTTGATGTTCGGTTTTGGCCACCAAGGCATTAAAAGCTGCTGTATGCAGCCGTGGGCAAAAAGGTCGCTGCAAATACGCCGTATGTCGAAAATCGACCGACTTGGACCCACATTGAAGTTTAGAACCGGTCCATCTGGTTAGGAGGAATCACGGTAATGCCTGACGTCACCATCGTATATTGGCGCGATATTCCCGCCCAAGTCATCGTCGGCAAGGGCCGTCGTGGCGCTAAGCGGCAGTTGGAAGAGCGGTTTGAACAAGCCATTGACCGGGCCGCAATGAAGGTGAACGCCAAGGATAGTGATGCCTATCTGGCCGAGTGGCGCAAAGCCGAGCCTTTCGCAGTTGAGGGCGACCCGTCCGAAATTGCCGAAGCCGAGGCCGCGCGTTTGGAAACAGAGTACGATCAGGACCGTATCAAGACCCTGATCGCCAATGACGGTTGGGCATGAGCCCCAGATCTTTATGGGAGGCCGCTATGGCTTTGCTGAACTTCAAGAAACGTGATGCGGTCGAAAACGGCCCTGTGAACCCGACCGTCGAAGCCTTTTTGCAGGGCTACTCGATCGAGGTGATGCCGCGCACTGCGGAAAAGGTCGAAGATTTCCGCGCGCTGCTGCCAGAAGGCACCCGTGTCTACATCGCCCATATCGAGGGCACGCCAATCGAAGACATGGTCAAAACCGCCAAGCGCATCGCGGCCGAAGGTTACCCTGTCATGCCGCATTTCCCGGCACGGATCATCAAGGATGCCGCGACGCTGGAAAACTGGATTTCCATGTATCAGGGTGAAGCGGGTGTCGAGCAGGCGCTTCTGCTGGCCGGTGGGGTCGCCAAACCGCATGGTGATTTCGACAGCTCGATGCAGCTGCTGGAAACCGGACTGTTCGACAAGGCGGGGTTCAAGCGACTGCACGTAGCCGGTCACCCCGAAGGCAACAAGGATATCGATCCCGACGGCTCGACCAAGAATGTCGATGACGCGCTGCGCTGGAAGCAGAAGTTTTCGGAAACCACCGACGCCGAAATGGCGCTGGCCACTCAGTTTGCGTTCGACGCCAAGCCGATCATCGCTTGGGCAGATAGCCTGAAAGAAGCGGGTATTGATCTGCCGATCCATATCGGTATCGCGGGCCCGGCGAAGCTGCAGACGCTGATCAAATTCGCTATCGCCTGCGGCGTTGGTCCATCGCTGAAAGTCCTGCAGAAGCGCGCCATGGACGTGTCCAAGCTGCTGTTGCCTTACGAGCCAACCGATGTGGTCACCGAACTGGCCAATCACAAAGCGGCCAACCCGGATTTCAATATCACCAAGGTTCACTTCTTCCCGCTGGGGGGGATCAAGACCAACGCCAACTGGGCGATCAACAACGGCGGCGCTTCGGCAAAGCCGGTTAACTCCTAAGGAACGGACATGACCCGTACAGTCGTAGAATCAAAAACAAAAACTGCCGTTCTGGGCTTTGACGAACCGTTCTGCGTTATCGGTGAGCGGATCAACCCAACGGGCCGTAAGAAACTGGCTGCCGAATTGGAAGCAGGCGATTTCTCGACAGTCGAAAAGGATGCTCTGGCGCAGGTCGCTGCAGGCGCGACCGTTCTGGATATCAACGCAGGTGTCGTCTACAACTCGAACCCCAACCCGAACGAGACCGAGCCGCCGCTGATGACCAAGATCGTCGAGCTGGTGCAGGGGCTTGTTGATGTACCGCTTTGCATCGATTCCTCGGTTCCGGGCGCTTTGGAAGCCGGTCTTGAGGCGGCGGAAGGTCGTCCGCTGTTGAACTCGGTCACCGGTGAAGAAGAGCGTCTGGAACTGGTTTTGCCACTGGTCAAGAAATACAACGTACCCGTTGTGGCGATCTCGAACGATGACACCGGAATCTCGGAAGACCCCGATGTGCGTTTTGCCGTCGCCAAAACCATCGTTGAGCGTGCAGCCGATCACGGCATCCCGGCTCATGACATCGTGGTCGATCCGCTGGTCATGCCGATTGGTGCGATGGCAACTGCTGGCCAGCAGGTGTTTGCTCTGGTCCGTCGTCTGCGGGAGGAGCTGGGCGTGAACACCACATGCGGTGCGTCCAACATCTCGTTCGGCCTGCCGAACCGTCACGGTATCAACAACGCCTTCCTGCCGATGGCAATGGGTGCGGGAATGACTTCAGCGATCATGAACCCGGTGGCTCTGCCGGTGACTCAGAAGAAGATTGCTGAAAAGAAAGAGGCCGTTGCTGCCGCCGGTATCATTCTGCCCGAGGATATGGACGACGAAACCTTTGTACAGATGTTCGGTCTGGGTTCGACCCTTCCGCGTGCGGGCAAAGAGATGGAGGCCATCCGCGCCGCCAACCTGCTGACCAACAACGACGCACATGGCGGTGAGTGGATCAGGTTCAACAAACCACCCGCTGAGGCCGGAGCCGAAGGCGAGGGTGCACGCGGACGTCGTGGCGGCGGTCGCCGTCGCCGCGCTTAAGGTATATAAAACAATCGATTGGGCCGGATCTTTGATCCGGCCTTTTCGATTCGTCAGGGTTTGTTGACCCTTGAACCCCGGTAAAGAGCAGTGCTAATCAATGCCCAGCGGCGGGTATGATGTAATGGTAGCCTGTCAGCTTCCCAAGCTGAACGCGCGGGTTCGATTCCCGCTACCCGCTCCAATCATTCTGCGCGTCGGGCCTGATAGAGGTTGATCATCGCCGGGATGAGGATCTCCGAACCAGACTGATACTGTCGGAACTCTTCTGCGACCGCTTGTTGAATAGCGTCAGTATCAGCCTCACTCCCTTCGAAATGAGCAACAACACGGCCCGCAGGACCAACACGTGTCACCAGCCTCGCCGTGCCTTCAACGCCGCCAAAACCCGTCAGGTTCACTGTGATCGCGTCGCCGGTTATTTCAGACAGCCCCGCTTGGGTCATCAGACCTTTGACATGGTCGATGTCGTGGAACGCCAGCGGCCCGGGCGCATAGCGGTCTACGCGGGGCGGTTGACCCATTCGCCGAACGGCGGCGACATGGGGTATCTTGAACCACGGGTTGACGTCCAATGGCCCCCAGGAAGCGAACGTCATTTGCCCACCGGGTTTCAGTGCCGAGGCGATGTTTCGGAATGCTGCGATCGAGTCGCTAAAGAACATGACACCAAACCGGGAGATTGCGGCATCCATTTGTCCGGGTTCAAACGCGTAGGTTTGCGCATCCGCGTGCTGAAAAGTGATAGTCTGTATCCCGTCGCTTTCAGCACGTTTGGCTGCGCGGTCCAGAAAGGGCTGTGAAATGTCAGCGGCCAGAACGTGCCCGTTCGGCCCTACCGCGCGGGCGGCAGCGATTGCGCTGACGCCCGTGCCACATCCGATATCCAGCACTTGCATACCCGCCGACAGGGCGGCCCGGTCCAGAACGAGATCAAGAACGGGCGCGAAGGCGTGGTCAAGCTGATCCTCATAGGTCAGCCATTTGGTGCCTTGTTCCGAGTTTCCCCAGAATTCCGCCTGTTCCTCGTTCACTGATGTCATGTTCGCCTCCTGTGGATGGGGCGACTATGACCTCCGGCGGCGTCGGCGGCCAGATTTTTCCTCATCCCCGCCGCCGGTATTGAAGGACGGAGCGGGCAGGGTGACGACCTGGGCCAATTCAGGGAACGGATCGGTTTTGTGCGGGATCGCATTGGCGGCGACGAAATGGTCTTGAAACTTGGGTTCGATTGCCGTTTCGACCTTGGTGATCTCGCGCACCACGCGTTCGATCTCGGCCCGCGATCCGATGTTACACAGCGCGATCCGGGCACCGGTTCCAGCGGCATTACCCGCGCTGGAGACCTTCTCGAGCGGTGCATCAGGGATCATACCCAGCACCATCGCGTGTTTGGTCGAAATATGCGCGCCGAAGGCACCGGCAAGTACCACGCGATCCACACGGTCAACCTCCATCTCATCCATTAGGAGACGCGCTCCGGCGTAGAGCGCGGATTTAGCCAACTGGATGGCACGGATATCACCCTGAGTTACCGTGATACGCGGACCGCCCTCGGCGCTGGCGTCGTGGATCAGATAGGAGTTGGTGCGGCCTTCGGGAACGCAACGCGGTGTGCCCGTCTGCGCGGCCGAGCCGATCAGCCCGCTTTCGTCCAGAAGACCTGCAATGCGCATCTCGGCCACGGCCTCGATAATGCCTGAGCCGCAGATACCGGTGATGCCCGTGGTGGCAATGTCCTGATCAAAGCCTTCGTCATTCGACCATTTCTCGGACCCGATCACGCGGAAACGCGGTTCTTTGGTGACAGGATCGATTTCGATTCGTTCAATCGCACCGGGCGCGGCTCTCTGGCCCGAGCTAATCTGGGCACCCTCAAATGCGGGGCCGGTGGGTGACGAACAGGCCAGAACGCGGTGGGTGTTGCCCAGCAAGATTTCCGCATTGGTACCCACATCCACGATCAGTACCAGATCGTCGGACTTGCCGGGTTCCTCGGATAGGGCAACGGCAGCGCAGTCCGCACCCACATGGCCCGCAATACACGGCAGGATGTAGACCTGCGCGCGTGGATTCATCGTGGTCAGGTCCATCTCATGCGCAGGAAGGGACATGCTTTCCGAAGTTGCCAACGCAAATGGGGCCTGACCCAGTTCAACCGGGTCCAGACCCAGCAGAAGGTGGTGCATGACCGGATTGCAGACGAACACCGTTTCGACGATCAAAGCGGCATCGATCCCGGCCTCATCAGCGATTGAAGTGGTCAGATCGTTGATCGCTTCGCGCACGGCCCGGGTCATTTCCTTGTCGCCACCGGGATTCATCATGGCGTAAGACACGCGGCTCATCAGGTCTTCGCCGAAACGAATTTGCGGGTTCATCAGGCCGGAAGAAGCCTTGACTTCACCGGTTTCCAGATCGGTCAGGTGCGCAGCGATGGTGGTCGAGCCGAGGTCGATAGCCAGACCGTAAAGCCCATGTTCGTGCAGGCCGGGCCAAATTTCGACGATACGGGCCACGTTGTCCTTGTGGCCTTTGTGGACGGCGACTGTGACCTCCCATTTCCCTTTGCGAAGCACTGGCTGCAGCTTGGACATCAGCGACAGATCGGCGGTAATCGCATCGATCTTCCATTGTTCGCACAAGGCGCGTTCTAACCGTTCCAGATCGCCTGTGGGCGAGTGCATGTCGGGTTCCTCCACCACCACGAAATACAGGCGTGTTGCAGGGTCCATGGTGATGGCGCGGGCGGCGGCGGCCTTGCGGACCACCTGACGGTGAACCTGGCTTTCAGGAGGCACGTCGATCACCACGTCACCCTGAACCGAGGCCTGACAGCCCAAACGGCGCCCGGGTTTCAAGCCTCGCTTGTCGTCATAACGCTGTTCAACCGCGTTCCATTCGCTCAGCGCGTCCTCCGAGACGGTCACGCCATGCTTGGGAAACTCGCCATAGCTGGGGGTGATCTGACATTTCGAACAAATACCGCGTCCACCGCAGACTGAATCAAGATCGACACCCAACTGGCGCGCTGCCGTCAGGATTGGCGTGCCAACGGGAAAGTGTCCGCGTTTGCCGGACGGGGTAAAAACTACAAGAGGATCGGTGGTCATGAATGGCCTGCCTTTGTATTCGCGCGTATGCCGGCGAACATATGGGTTTGAACGCAAAGGGAAAGGGCATTCAGCGGCACGTTTTGCATTGCTAGCGTCGTTTTCGGGCGTGGCAGAAGCCCGCAGGGGAAAACAACTTGGGTTCGGGGCTTTCCCTCTGGTGAAATCCATGCAATAGGGTCACCGTCAAACGGGCTTTTGCATGGGGTTATCAAATGCAGATTCGTGAGGCACTCACCTTCGACGACGTTCTTCTGGTTCCGGGCGCATCTTCTGTGCTTCCGGCAACGGCAGATACGAGCACACGCGTGACGCGTGAAATCACTATGAATATCCCGCTGCTCAGTTCGGCGATGGACACGGTGACCGAAGCGCGCATGGCCATCGCGATGGCACAAGCCGGAGGGATCGGAGTTGTGCACAAGAACCTCTCAGTCGAGGAACAGGCGCGTGAAATTCGTCGGGTAAAGCGGTTCGAATCCGGTATCGTCTATAACCCTGTGACGTTGCGCGCGGATCAGACACTGGCGGATGCGCAGGCTTTGGTCGAGCGGTATAATTTCACAGGTTTCCCTGTGGTAGACGAAAGTGGCCGGGTCGTTGGTATCGTCACGAACCGAGATATGCGCTTTGCAACCTCGGATGATACGCCGATCCACGCGATGATGACTTCGGACAATCTGGCGATGCTGCAAGAGCCTGCCGATCTCGAAGAAGCCAAAAGCCTGATGCGCGCGCGCCGGATCGAAAAACTGTTGGTTGTTGACGGTGGTGGCAAGCTGACCGGTTTGCTGACCCTGAAAGACACCGAACAGGCTGTGCTGAACCCTACTGCATGCAAAGACCGCCTGGGTCGCCTGAGGGTGGCAGCCGCTACCTCGGTTGGTGATGCAGGATTTGAGCGGTCTGAGCAGCTGGTGGATTCAGGCGTCGACATCATCGTTGTGGACACGGCACACGGCCATTCGCAGGGGGTGCTGGACGCGGTAAAGCGCGCCAAGACACTGTCGAATGAGGTGCAGATCATCGCCGGGAACGTCGCTACAGCTGAGGCAACGAAGGCGTTGATCGACGCGGGCGCTGACGCAATCAAGGTGGGCATCGGGCCGGGATCTATCTGCACAACACGGATGGTTGCGGGCGTTGGGGTTCCACAGTTGACGGCGATCATGGATTGCGCTGCTGCGGCCGGGGATGTTCCGGTCATCGCGGATGGCGGGATCAAATTCTCGGGCGATTTTGCCAAGGCCATAGCGGCGGGTGCGTCTTGTGCCATGGTCGGCTCAATGATCGCTGGTACGGATGAAAGCCCGGGCGAAGTCATTCTGTATCAAGGACGTTCGTTCAAATCCTATCGCGGCATGGGCAGCCTGGGTGCGATGGCACGCGGCTCGGCGGATCGCTATTTCCAGAAGGACGCCGCGAATGACAAGCTGGTGCCCGAAGGGATCGAAGGTCAGGTGCCGTACAAAGGGTCCGCAAGCGCTGTTGTGCACCAACTGGTTGGAGGTTTGCGCGCGGCGATGGGCTATACCGGTTGTGCCACCGTCGATGAGATGCGCCAGAACTGCAACTTTGTCAAAATCACTGGCGCAGGTTTGAAGGAAAGCCATGTGCATGACGTTCAGATCACACGGGAAAGCCCCAATTATCGCGTGATGTAAGTTTGTGAGACCCTTCAGGGGGTCTCTCGAAATTGATCGTGTAGACGAACGGAAAACGCGATGACACCTGCTGCTCGGGTACAGGCCTCGATCGAGATCCTCGATGACATTCTTGCCGGTGCACCGGTCGAGAAGGCGTTGACCGGCTGGGCTCGACGCAGTCGGTTCGCGGGATCTAAGGATCGCGCTGCGATCCGGGATCATGTGTTTGATGCATTGCGGTGCAAGCGATCCTTCTCGGCGCTCGGTGGATCCGAGACGGGGCGCGGCCTGATGATCGGTGCCGCCCGATCCTTGGGCTCAGACCTAACGTCAGTATTTTCGGGCGCGCGATATGCACCTGCAGAGGTAACCGAGGCTGACCAACCCAGGTCATTTCAGAGCGACGCAGAACGTCTGGATATCCCCGAATGGTTGTGGCCCCAATTTCAGGCCGCGTTGAAGGACGAAGCTGAACTTGCCGCAGCCGCGCTACAATCGCGCGCTCCGATTCATCTGAGGGTCAACCTGCTGAAAACTGACCTGCCTACAGCCATTCAACGACTGGCTGCCGAGGAGATCACGGCGCATCCACATCCGGCCTGCGATACTGCATTGGAAGTTACCGAGGGCGCACGCAAGATATCTCAGAGCGGTCCGTATACAGATGGGCTGGTTGAGTTGCAGGATGCCGCAAGCCAGGCGGTTGTTGCCGCGCTTGATTTACAGCCAGGCATGCGTGTCCTGGACTATTGTGCGGGTGGCGGAGGCAAGTCCCTTGCTTTAGCGGCTACGGATATGGGTGTTCAGGTCTTTGCCCATGATGCCAATCCCAACCGTATGCGCGACTTGCCAGCGCGCGCGGCAAGGGCGGGCGCGGATGTCAAGATCCTGACCACAGGCCAAATCACCGGTCAGGCCCCGTTCGATGTGGTTTTGACAGATGTGCCATGTTCCGGCAGCGGATCGTGGCGCCGCGCACCGGCAGGGAAATGGGCGCTTACACCGGAGCGCTTGGACGAGCTGACGCAGATTCAGGCCGCTATTCTACGAGACGTATCACCTCTCGTTGCGCCCAAAGGCGTGCTTGCTTATGCGACCTGCTCGATGCTGGCGATTGAAAACGACGACATTATTGATGGATTCTTGGCCAGCAATCCCGAATGGCAGTGCGGATACCGCAAAACGTGGCTGGTTTCACACGGGACCGATGGATTTTTTACAGCACACTTGACGCGAATATAAACTTTAAAACACAACCTTAAGAAGTTTATGTCACTGATCATTAAGCAGCAATTAACCATTGCAGGCAGATATTGATCAGAAATTGTAATAATCCGGGCTGTTTATGTCTATTCAATCTGAATTTACCCCCTCTCGATCAAGTGGATGGGGCATTGATCGTGGGCGCTATGCCTCACTGGCATTGATCGCCATTTTATTGAGCGTACTTTCCTTCTTTGACGTCTTGCCGCCACGGTTAAGTGCCGGGGTCGCAGCCGTTGGCTTGTCCTTCCTGGTAGTAGTGGTCTTTGCATTGGCGCGTGCTTGGATATTGAATCAGATCGAAGCGCAAACATACGCTGCGATGACGGGTTTTCTAGAGCAAGAAACCGATGCCTGTGTCATTTCGGATGCGACGGGCGAGGTGCTAGTTGCAAACGCTCAGGCCAATGCGCGTCTTATTCGGAACGCGGGTACGCGACTAGATGAGTCTCTGCGTACCGTATTTGCAAACCCGTCGGCGGTGCTGTTGCGTTTGCAGTCTCATGCCCTGAAACGGGGCTTTTGGGAAGAAGATGTTGTCACGCGCGGACAAACAATACCCGTGTCTGTTTCAAAGCTGGGTGAAAATCGGTTTTGCTGGCGTTTTAGAATAGATGCACCCCAGATCTGGCGCAGCGTGCAGCGGCCGGTTCTGACGGTCGGACGAAATGACGTGGTGCTGGATGCCAATGATGCGGCAATCGAACTTTTTGGTCAGATTCCCACATGCCTCAAGCCGATGGTTCAAGCTGGCGGTGCAGTTGATGGTAGCATCATACAGATTAAAACCGGGGAAACCGAAGCACCATTCACTGTCACAACGCTAAGGCACAGCGGTATTGTGCGTGAGTTGCTTTTAACGCCGCTGCAGCACGCTGAAGGACCGCAGCACACGACATCATTTGCAGATTTGCCAGTTGCGATCATGTGCATGTCTCCCGATGGAGATGTTAGCGAAGCAAACCACCTCGCGGTTGAATTGGTCGGTGAGATCCAACCGGGGCGGACGAATATCGAAAGCATGATGCAGGGGCTCGGCTATCCGATCAGGGACTGGCTGGCGAGTGCTGCCGAACAAGGCGCAGCACCGCGGTCTGAATTCCTGCGTTTGGTGCGCAAGGACAAAGAGGTATTTGTGCAAGTTACGCTGTCACGGATTCTCAGGGATGGTCAGGTCTGTCTTATTGCGGTTCTGAACGATGCCACCGAACTGAAAACGATGGAGGCGCAGTTTGTTCAAGGCCAGAAGATGCAAGCCGTTGGGCAATTGGCTGGCGGGGTCGCACATGATTTCAATAACTTGCTGACGGCGATTTCGGGGCATTGTGATCTGTTGCTGTTGCGCCATGACCAAGATGACCCGAATTACGGCGATCTTATACAGATCAATCAGAACGCCAACCGTGCTGCAGCGTTGGTCAGCCAGCTTCTGGCCTTTTCGCGCAAACAAACGCTCCGGCCCGAGGTGCTGGATCTGCGAGATACGATTTCAGACCTTATCCATTTGCTAAACCGTCTTGTGGGCGAGAAGGTCCGCCTGACGCTCAGTCATGATCCGGTGCTCAAATCCGTCTGCGCGGACAAGCGCCAGTTAGAGCAGGTCTTGATGAACCTGGTCGTCAATGCGCGTGATGCGATGCCCGAGGGTGGGGAGATTCGGATCGAGACCGAAGTAGTGACATTGGATCAATCGATCACGCGCGATCGGGCTACGGTACAGCCGGGAGAATATGTTACGGTCAAAGTCATCGATAGCGGCATCGGGATTCCTGCAGACAAACTGCAAAAAGTGTTTGAGCCATTTTATACGACCAAACGCACAGGCGAGGGGACGGGGCTGGGGCTATCGACTGTTTACGGGATCGTAAAACAGACTGGTGGTTTCATATTTGTCGACAGTGTGCAGGACCGGGGAACGGAATTCACCGTGCTCTTGCCTGTGAGTTCCCGGGTCCAAGAATCGGAGCCTGAGGCCCCCGATACCTCAGAGGTGCAAAGTTCCCGATTGGGTGAAGGCGTGGTTTTGTTGGTCGAAGACGAAGCCCCGGTGCGCGCCTTCGCGACGCGGGCGCTTCGCTTGAAGGGCTACACTGTGCTTGAAGCTGAATCAGCCGAAGATGCGCTGCAATTGTTGGACGACCCCAATTTGCTGGTGGATGTTTTTGTTACCGATGTCGTCATGCCCGGAATGGACGGCCCGACCTGGGTGCGCGAGGCCATGAAAACACGGCCTGACGTGCGGGTGGTCTTCATGTCAGGCTATACTGAAGGGGCGTTCGGCGAATCTGGTCCTCAGATCGAAAATTCCACCTTCCTGCCCAAGCCGTTTTCGTTGACCCAGCTGACCGAAGCGGTGTTTCAGCAAATGAATTGAAAACGCTATTCGGCAGCACGATACAATGCGTATTCTGCGGCGTTCAATGATTGGAACCGGAGTTCAGTTTGTTTTGAGAAGTCCATCGGGCAAGCGGGCGAGACGTTCTCTCGTGGTAGATCGATTTTACATTCCAGCCGATTCTGAAGGAAATCCAGTATCTTTTGCTGGCTGTCATATTTGAAGATATGCGCAACACCTTTACCGTTACTGCGGGGTTGCAAAAAATCGGTTTGGCATCCCACATTTGCGTAGGCCGGGCGGGGGTTTTGCATATAGGCGTCAAGGAATGCCTCGAAGCTTAAACCTTTTGTGGAATGCGGATGACCTGCCAATTCGGCGCGCGTTCGATATCGATACCAACTTCCCAACCAATCGACAGGTTCGCGCACTATGGCCATGACGTCCATTTCTGCATCAAACATCTTGCGAAACATGGTCTGGAAGAAACGATCATAGCGGCGCATGTTCGCATGTTTCAGGTCTGTTGGTCCGGACACGACGATATCGGCCCGATCGCGTAAAGCTGATTGATACGCGGTGGAGCCGGTCTTTGGAACAGACAGAAGCGCAAGCCGCTTTTCATAGAAAACAAGCATTTATCTTTTCTCTTCAATGCCTTTCATGTCTCAGATTGTCGTAAACGACTCTTTAACACAATTGCTGAAAAGTAGTTTTCATAAGTTTTAGTTGAAATGTTCTCTTTTTGGTCTCATAAGGAACAAGAGGCGAACAAAGCAGCGATTGCCGCCCGATCAAGGGTGTGACAAAAGAGAAGGCGACAGGACAATGGCGGATCTTCTGACGATGAGCGACAAGAAAAACGCAGACAAGCAAAAGGCGCTCGACAGCGCATTGGCCCAGATCGAACGGCAGTTCGGCAAAGGCTCGATCATGAAGTTGGGCGAAGATTCCAAGCAGGATATCGATGCGAGTTCGACCGGATCGCTGGGCTTGGATATCGCTCTGGGGATCGGCGGCTTGCCGATGGGCCGGATCGTCGAGATTTATGGCCCGGAAAGCTCGGGTAAGACCACGCTGACGCTGCACTGCATCGCTGAACAGCAAAAACGCGGCGGAGTCTGCGCGTTCGTCGACGCAGAACATGCACTGGACCCTCAATATGCGCGCAAGCTGGGTGTGGATCTGGATGAATTGCTGATCTCTCAGCCCGACACCGGCGAGCAGGCACTTGAGATCACCGACACCTTGGTGCGGTCGGGGGCCGTGAACATGGTCGTGGTCGACTCGGTTGCGGCGCTGACGCCGAAATCCGAGTTGGAAGGCGACATGGGTGACAGCAGCGTGGGTGTTCAGGCCCGGCTGATGAGCCAGGCGATGCGCAAGCTGACCGGCTCGATCAATCGCTCGAACTGCATGGTGATCTTCATAAACCAGATCAGGATGAAGATCGGTGTGATGTTTGGCAGCCCGGAAACCACTACCGGTGGTAATGCGTTGAAATTCTACAGCTCGGTCCGTCTGGATATTCGCCGTATCGGTGCGATCAAGGATCGGGACGAAGTTGTGGGCAACCAGACCCGCGTCAAGGTCGTCAAGAACAAGGTGGCACCGCCGTTCAAGCAGGTGGAATTCGACATCATGTATGGCGAAGGCATCAGCAAAATGGGTGAGCTTCTGGATCTGGGCGTCAAGGCCGGTGTGGTCGAAAAGTCGGGTTCGTGGTTTAGCTATGGTGATGAGCGGATCGGGCAGGGGCGTGAGAATGCCAAGCAATATCTGCGTGACAATTCCCGTGCGGCGCTCGAGATCGAAGACAAAATACGTGCCGCGCATGGGTTAGACTTTGAAATGCCACCCGAAACGGAAGAGGATGACATCCTCGAAGCTTAAAGCGTGCCTGAGGGGGAACCGAAGAAATCCCCCGGCACCCCGGTAGTGCTAAAATATCTGGAACAGGGTGGCCCCTCGGGGCCGCCTTGTTTCGTTTCGGATGGGCCAATGCTGTGGACACTCTCGGGGGGTGGGGCTAAACCTTTGCTGACCATAACGACTGCGCGCCGAGAGAGCCTTATGCCAACGCTGAACGACATTCGATCTACCTTCCTGAACTACTTTGCCAAGCAGGGGCACGAAGTGGTTGCGTCCAGCCCGCTGGTTCCGCGCAATGATCCGACACTGATGTTCGTCAACTCGGGTATGGTTCAGTTCAAGAATCTGTTTACTGGCGTCGAAACCCGCGACTACAGCCGTGCTACCACTGCACAGAAATGCGTGCGTGCAGGCGGCAAACACAACGATCTGGACAATGTGGGCTATACCGCTCGCCACCATACGTTCTTTGAAATGCTGGGGAATTTCTCATTCGGGGATTACTTTAAGCATGAGGCGATACCGTTCGCTTGGGAACTGATCACCAAAGAGTTTGGTATCGATAAGAACCGTCTGTTGGCCACTGTCTATCACACCGATGATGAGGCATTTGAAATCTGGAAAAAGGTTGGTGTCCCTGAAGACCGGATCATCCGCATCGCTACCAATGACAATTTCTGGCAAATGGGCCCTACCGGCCCCTGCGGCCCGTGCACCGAGATTTTCTATGACCACGGTGATCACATCTGGGGTGGGCCTCCGGGTTCGGCTGAGGAAGATGGTGATCGGTTCATCGAAATCTGGAACATCGTTTTCATGCAGAACGAACAGTTCGAAGACGGCTCGATGGTCGAACTCGACATGCAGTCGATCGACACCGGCATGGGATTGGAACGCATTGGAGCGTTGCTGCAAGGCAGCCACGACAATTATGACACCGATCTGTTCAAAACGCTGATCGAAGCCTCCGCGGATGCGACCGGTGTTGATCCTTATGGGGATCAAAACGTGCATCATCGCGTGATTGCGGACCACTTGCGTTCAACTTCGTTCCTGATCGCGGATGGTGTGATGCCGTCAAATGATGGGCGAGGGTATGTTCTGCGCCGTATCATGCGCCGCGCGATGCGCCATGCGCATCTGTTGGGGGCCAAAGATCCGGTGATGCACCGCCTGGTACCCACGCTGGTGCAATTGATGGGTGCGCAATATTCAGAGCTTGGTCAGGCGCAGCCACTGATCGAAGAGACACTGCTGCTTGAGGAAACTCGGTTCAAGCAAACTTTGGATCGCGGTTTGAAGCTGTTGGATGAGGAAGTCTCGGGCCTACCTGAAGGCGATCCACTACCCGGAGACGCGGCGTTCAAACTGTATGATACCTATGGTTTCCCGCTTGATCTGACGCAGGATGCGCTGCGCGAGAAAGGTCGAACCGTCGACACCGATGGATTTGACGTGGCCATGGCCGAACAAAAAGCCAAGGCTCGCGCGGCGTGGGCCGGGTCTGGCGAATCTGCCGATCAGGTGGTTTGGTTCGATGTGCTGGATGCGGCCGGTGCGACCGATTTCCTTGGCTACGATACTGAAAAGGCCGAAGGGCAGGTCGCTGCGTTGGTGGTCGATGGTGCATTGGTCGACAAGATCGAGAAGGGTGGTACCGGCTGGGTCGTAGTCAACCAGACACCGTTCTATGGCGAGGCCGGTGGCCAGGTCGGCGACACCGGTGAAATTCGCAGGCTGGATGAGCGCGACGATATCGCCCGTGTTGAAGACACCAGAAAGTTTGCTGATGGCAAAGTCTATGCTCACAAGGTCACGATTGATCATGGGGCGATCTCAAAAGGTGACGCAGTTGAGCTGGAAGTCGATCACGCGCGCCGCACGGCCATTCGTGCCAACCACTCCGCGACGCACCTTCTGCATGAAGCCCTGCGTGAGACATTGGGTGATCACGTGGCGCAGCGCGGGTCGCTCAACGCATCAGATCGTTTGCGGTTCGATTTCAGCCATTCCAAGGCTCTGACACTGGAAGAAGTGCAGAAAGTTGAGCGAGAGGTGAACGCATTCATCCGCCAAAACTCAACCGTGGAAACCAGGATTATGACACCGGATGACGCCCGTGAACTGGGTGCTCAAGCTCTGTTCGGTGAGAAATACGGGGATGAGGTGCGCGTGGTTTCGATGGGCAAAGCACCCACCGGCAAAGGCCAGGATGGCGAAACTTGGTCGATTGAACTGTGTGGCGGTACCCATGTGCGCCAGACCGGTGATATCGGAACCTTCGTCGTGTTGGGCGACAGTGCCAGCAGCGCGGGCGTGCGGCGGATCGAAGCTTTGACCGGTGATGACGCATTTAAGTATCTGTCGAAACAAGATCATCGCCTTTCAGCGATTGCGCTTGAGTTGAAAGCCCAGCCGGACGACGTTGTGGCACGTGTGAAGACTCTGTTGGACGAGCGTAAATCGCTGCAGAACGAAGTTGCGCAGTTGCGCCGCGATCTGGCGATGGCCGGAGGTGCGGGACAGGGCAGTGGCGCTGAAGCGCGCGATGTGAACGGTGTGGCGTTCTTTGCGCAGTCGCTCACGGGTGTTTCCGGAAAGGACCTGCCTGCGTTGATTGATGAGCACAAAAGCCGTCTGGGTACGGGCGCAGTATTATTGATTGCTGATACAGGGGGCAAAGCGGCCGTCGCAGCGGGTGTCACTTCGGACCTGACAGACACGGTATCTGCGGTGGATCTGGTCCGCGCGGCGGTGACTGAACTTGGCGGCAAGGGCGGTGGTGGACGGCCTGACATGGCACAGGGTGGGGGCAAGGATGCCTCGAATGCAGAGGCTGCAATCAAGGCGGCTGAACAGGTTTTGGGAGGATAAGATGCCAGCACTTTGGATCGCACACGTTACTGTGACAGATGCCGATGCTTATGGAAAATACGCCGAGCTTGCAGGGCCGGCAATTGCGGCGCATGGGGGTGAATTCATCGCCCGCGCGGCACGTTACGTGCAGTTAGAGGGCAAAGAGCGACCACGCAATGTGGTCGCCCGCTTCCCAACCGTCGAGGCTGCGGTAGAGTGCTACAATTCTCCTGCATATCAGCAGGCATTGGATCATGCCCGTGGCGCCAGCGAGCGAGAGCTGGTGGTCGTTGAAATTACCGACTGAGAATCAGGCTAAATCTACCTTCGCATGAAATTTGCAAATTCTGCCCGGCCCAGAGCCGTGCGACCTGCCATGCATTTTAGCGTGGGCGGCTCTTCACGATCGCTCTGAATTTATACACATTATTACAATGGGTTGTGCGTGCTTCCTGTTGGTTTTGAACATATTTTTCTGTCCGATTGTGGCACTTCGCGCCATTTTCTTGCGCGGAAATGGTCACGAAAAGTGACGAATTTCCGCCGTTTTTTCCGCTCAATCTCGGATTTGATTGCGTGACAACCACGGTTTGCGGATATGGTCCGGTGTACAGATGGGTTCTGATCCACGCAGTTTGCAGGGACTAATAGGACTCGAGGGACAGGCATGAAATTCTTTGGTACGACCTTAGACGCCCACTTAAAGAGCGCTGCCAAGCTTGGCGGGCTGTTTGGTTTGGCTATCCTGATTAACGGTTCGCTGTTGTTTGGGACTGAAGCATCGGCGAAAGATGCCGCGTTTATCCCGAGTATCGCTGCCTCGCCACCACCCTCCGGTGCGCGTCAGCTTTGCGGTAAATATTCCTGGGCATGTGCGCAAAAAGGTATCGGTTCCTTATCCACCAGCCAAGAATTGAAACTTGTCAAAGAGATCAACCGCCGCGTTAATCGATCCACGCGAGAGGTCACGGATCAGTCGCAATACAAAACCAGTGAACTCTGGGCGCTTCCAACGTCGCGCGGTGGTGACTGCGAAGATTTTGCGCTTCTAAAGAAAAGAGATTTGATCCAGGCTGGTTTCGACCCTCGTAAACTACTGCTCGCGACAGTGTTGGATACGCGCAGAAACTCTCATGCTGTTTTGGTCTATCGGTCAAGCGACGGCGATCTGGTTCTGGATAATTTGACCAATCAGATCAAGCCTTGGAAGGCGACGCGCTATCTGTTCCTGAGGATGCAAGATCCTAAGCAGCCCGCCAGATGGTTGGGAGTTTATGGGAAAAGCTGAATTCGTTGATTTCAACTAGAATGGGCGGGTGCATTAGCACTCCGCCCATTTTCTATTTTCGTCTGCTGCACCTATAGCGTGCCCGAGACCGGATCGAATAAGTTAATTTCCCCGATCGTCTTCCTTCAAACGTTCAGTTCGACGTTCCCGGGATTTGGCTTTGTCTTTAGCCCGTTTGGCTTCGGCTTTCGACAGTTTTGCCAAACGCTTTTGCGACTGTTGGGCTTTTTCCCGATAATGCTCGGCCAATTCGCGCTGTTCTTGCGCAAGTGCCCTATACCTGTCAGCGCTTTCTCTGAGCCTCTTTGCAATTTTGCGGGCTTCCTCGGCCTTTTTATCATAGCCGAGCCTCTTTTTCTCTTTGGCTGCGTCTCTGTAACGTTTGGCCTTTTCTTTGAGCTCCTTCGCTTTGGCCGCTTTTACTTTGGCCTCTTCTCTATGCTTTTTTGCCTTCTTGCGATTATTTTTCGCTTTCTTCTTTTCTTTTTTATTCTTTGCCTCTTCGTCATCCTTTGGGTTTTCTTTATCCTTGGGATTCCTCTCAGGCTGCGGATTGTCCTCGTCGGTAGGCTCATCAGCAGTAGTGCTATTTGGGTCACCCGCAAAGTTTTTGTCTTCATTTGCAGGGCCGTCACCGGTGCGTTGCAGATTTGCACCGATGCTTGCCGTTGGAAGGTCAGTCAAAACAGCTGCAAATCGCGGGCAATCAAGAATAGTACGCTCCAGGATCGACTCGAAATCCGCGCGCCGTTGGATATAGCGAAGCATGCCCGAGGTAACCACATCGCACGCACAAAGCGTGTTCGACGATACAGATTGTTTGGCCGTTCTCACGGTACATGTGCCAGCTGCCTGAGCGGAATTTACGAAGATGAAGGGTAAGATTGCGGAAGCAAAAGTAATCGATAACAGTTTGGATTTGATGCGCATCGCACGCTCCTTAA
This sequence comes from Ruegeria sp. I3, assembly GCF_056532525.1. NCBI lineage: Bacteria > Pseudomonadati > Pseudomonadota > Alphaproteobacteria > Rhodobacterales > Roseobacteraceae > Ruegeria > Ruegeria sp. I3. The sequence continues at coordinate 551,760 of NZ_JBQFNI010000002.1, forward strand.
GCACTCATTAACCAAATTGCCGTATACTCAAACGGCGTCACACTTTGAACACAAAGTCCTCTTTCTATCGCCTATTTTCAAGCAAACTTTCTGTTGGATTTCTGTGATCCAGCTCACTCAAACACGATTAATCCATAAAAAACAAAAAGAAGACCTGCTGTTGCACCAGGTCTTCTTTTTCTGTGTTGTTTCTAGCCTGACGCAAAAATGTCACGAATGTGGCAATGTTTCCAAAACGTGAACAAGTTCACAGCATTGATCAGGCTGATTTTGACATCCGTTTACGCTCATGCGGATCCAGATAACGTTTGCGAAGCCGGATCGCATTGGGCGTAACCTCGACCAGTTCATCGTCGTCGATATAGGCGATTGCCTCTTCAAGCGAGAACTGAATATGAGGGGTCAGCCTCACTGCGTCGTCCGAGCCGCTGGCACGCACGTTGGTTAGCTTTTTACCTTTCAGCGGATTCACTTCCAGATCATTGTCTCGCGAATGCTCTCCGATCACCATGCCCTGATAGACATCAGTTTGCGGGCCAACAAACATGCGGCCACGCTCTTCCAAATTCCACAGCGCATAGGCGACCGCCTGACCGTTTTCCATCGAGATCAGAACACCCGCACGTCGACCAGGAATCTGCCCTTTATGGGCCGCCCAGCCGTGGAAGACCCGGTTCAAGACACCAGTTCCGCGTGTATCGGTCAGGAACTCTCCGTGATAGCCGATCAGGCCACGAGACGGCACGTGGGCGATGATCCGGGTCTTGCCCGCCCCTGCAGGGCGCATTTCAGCCAGTTCACCTTTGCGCGCACCAGTGATTTTCTCGATCACCGCGCCAGAATATTCATCATCCACATCGATCGTGACTTCTTCGATAGGTTCAAGGCGCTGGCCGTCCTCCTCGCGGAACAAAACCTGTGGGCGCGAGATGCTAAGCTCGAATCCTTCGCGACGCATGTTTTCGATCAGAACACCCATCTGCAATTCGCCGCGACCAGCAACCTCGAAGGCTTCGCCGCCGGGCGTGTCGCTGATGCGGATGGCTACGTTCGATTCGGCTTCTTTCATCAGGCGATCACGAATGACCCGAGACTGAACCTTTTTGCCGTCACGACCGGCCAGCGGGGAATCGTTTATGCCGAAGGTCACTGTGATGGTTGGCGGATCGATAGGCTGGGCAGGCAGGGCCTCTTCGACTTGCGGGGCTACAAGGGAATCTGCCACGGTGGCTTTGCTCATACCCGCAATCGTGACAATGTCGCCTGCTTCAGCGACGTCAATGGGTTGTTGAGCTAATCCACGGAATGCAAGGATTTTCGACGCGCGGAAGCTTTCAATCTGGGTGCCATCTCGGCTGAGTGCCTTGAGGCTGTCACCCGCTTTCAGAGTTCCACTTTCCACACGACCGGTCAAAATACGACCGATGAATGGATCGCTGCCCAAAGTGGTGGCGAGCATCCTGAACGGTTCGTCCTTTTTCTCGATCTGCTTGGGGGCGGGGACGTGATCAACGATCAGATCGAACAGGGCGGTCAAGTCCTTGCGCGGACCGTCAAGCTCCATATCGGCCCAGCCGGACCGGCCCGAAGCATACATGGCCGGGAAGTCCAGCTGATCGTCATCGGCGCCCAAGTTGGCGAAAAGGTCGAAACATTCGTCCAGCGCGCGATCAGGCTCGGCATCGGGTTTGTCGACCTTGTTCAGCACGACAATCGGGCGCAGGCCCAAAGCCAGCGCCTTTGAGGTCACGAATTTGGTTTGCGGCATCGGGCCTTCGGCGGCATCGACCAGCAGTACAACGCCGTCGACCATGCTGAGAATACGTTCGACTTCCCCACCGAAATCAGCGTGGCCGGGGGTGTCGACGATGTTAATGCGGGTATCCTTCCACTCAACGCTGGTGGCTTTGGCCAGGATGGTAATGCCGCGTTCGCGTTCCAGGTCGTTGCTGTCCATGGCGCGTTCTGCCACGGCCTGGTTTTCCCGGAACGCGCCGGATTGTTTAAGCAGCTCATCCACCAGGGTCGTCTTGCCGTGGTCCACGTGAGCGATGATTGCGATATTGCGCAGGTCCATGAGAGGTCAGCCTTTGAACGGGAAGTTGCCGCGCGCATAACGCGGCGCGACAAAATATACCAGCCCTAACCGGCGGTCAGTGGCCCGCTGTGGCTGAAAACAGGTGGATGATCAGAATGCCACTCAAAATCATGCCCAAACCCAAGACTGCGGGCCAATCGAGTTTTTGGCCAAAAACCAGAAATCCAATCAGTGCGATCAGGGCAATACCGAGGCCCGACCAGATTGCATAGACAATGCCCACGGGCATGACCTTTAACGTGAGGGCCATAAGATAAAAGGCTGCCCCATAGCCAACCACGACAAGAGCCGACGGCCAAAATCGCGTAAACTGATGGCTAGCCTGCAACGCAGTCGTGCCGATGGTTTCCGCGATAACAGCCAACATTAGGATTAGGTAGGTCTTTGGCACGAGCGATGCCTCTCTGAATTATCGCGAAAGGTTGAGCATACTTGCGATTATTTGGGCAAGGGGATTCAGATGCAGATGATCAAAACCCTAACTTTACCAAAGGTCAGGTAAACCCGACTATTCGGGCTTTTGCATTCGTGCTAAACACTCGATTGTTTTTAGTGTGTTTTAATGAGTTTGATAAGATGACGACTTTTGCAAAATCGGTCATTATCGCTTCGGTTTTGATTGTGGCGTTGGGGTGGCTTGCAGACGGGGGGTCCGTCGACATTGATGCAGCCCAGAATGTTGAGCGGTTCACAGGTTTTCCGGTTTAGGCGCCCACCGAGCGATATCCTCGAAAAGGAGCTTTCGGGCTCCTTTTCTTTTCTTCAGACGCTAAGCAATCTTTACTGCTTTTCGATCGCTTTCAGCTTGGATCGATGTTCAGACAGTCTTTTCACCACGAATTGACGCGCCTTGCGTTCCGCCAGCCTAACCCGGATTTCGGTCAAGAACGCTTCTTCCAGGGATTGCGAGGCTGCACCGAGAACGTCTCCAACCTCCACAAAGAATCGATCCTCGCCTGTCTCGTCCATAACCTTCATCGTGTCCTCGGCCAATCTGGCGGCGAGGGTAGTGATGGTATCGGACATCAGCGCGTATTCTCTGTCAGGCGGCGTTTCACGTAATCCGTCACATCTGTCATCAGCGTGTCCATGTGGCGGTCTTGGAAGAAGTGATCGGCACCTTCCACCTCATTATGGGTGATGGTGATACCCTTTTGTTCATGCAGCTTTCCGACCAGAGACGCAGTGTCTGCAGGTGGCGCGACACGGTCCGCCAATCCGTTGATGATCAAGCCAGAAGACGGGCAGGGGGCCAGGAACGAAAAGTCGTACATGTTTGCGGGCGGCGATACACTGATGAAGCCAGTGATCTCGGGGCGGCGCATCAGAAGCTGCATTCCGATCCAAGCACCGAACGAGAACCCAGCGACCCAGCAATGCTTGGAGTTGTTGTTCATCGACTGAAGGTAATCCAGCGCTGATGCTGCATCGCTCAGCTCACCTACACCCTGGTCATACTCACCCTGGCTGCGACCAACGCCGCGAAAGTTAAAACGCAGAACCGTGAAGCCCATGTTGTAAAAGGCGTAATGCAGGTTATAGACCACCTTGTTGTTCATGGTCCCGCCAAATTGTGGATGCGGGTGAAGCACGATAGCGATCGGTGCGTCTTTTTCCTTTTGCGGGTGGTAGCGGCCTTCCAGGCGGCCTTCGGGTCCGGGAAAAATCACCTCGGGCATGTGTGCTTTGGTCCTGTTTTTTGACGCGTCGGCCCCGAGATTATCTTGACGGTAATCCTCAGGTACCTTAGAACGGTTCTAATTACATTGTGTCGCGTGAAAACGCTGTCAGTGGGAGATACGCACTGGCTCGGGCGACGTCAATGTTTTCGCGCAGTTCTTGCCTGAAGGAAACAAAATGAAGCTGTCTACCAAAGGCCGCTATGCGATGGTTGCGCTGGCGGATATCGCCCTTCAGTCCTCGGACAAACTCGTCACGTTGGGCGAGATTTCCGAACGTCAGGATATTTCACTGCCGTATTTGGAGCAGCTTTTCGTGAAACTGCGCCGAGCTGATCTGGTCAGTTCAGTACGCGGACCGGGTGGGGGCTATCGCCTGGCGCGACCAGCCTCGGAAATCCGTGTGGTCGAGATACTGGCCGCGGTTGATGAGACGGTGGATGCGATGCACAAGGGGGCAGGTGCCTCGGGCGCGTCTTCGGGCAGCCGGGCGCAGTCACTGACCAATCGGTTGTGGGAAAGCCTGAGCGCGAATGTTTACGTATTCCTGCATCAAACGCGGCTGTCGGATGTAATTCGGAATGATCTTGCACCGTGTCCCGCTGTTCCTAGCTTGTTCGCAGTCGTGGACGATTGATCTGATGACGTTTTTCTGTGTTCCGTCAAAACCCATCTTGGAAAAGATACATCTATGAAACGGGTTTATCTCGACCATAACGCAACCGCCGCTCTGAGGCCCGAGGCCCGCGATGCAATGATCGCGGCGATGGATTTGGTGGGCAATCCGTCCTCGGTCCATGCCGAAGGGCGCGCCGCAAAAGCGGTGGTCGAGAAAGCGCGCACTCAAATCGCAACAGCGTTTGGGGCCGATGGTGCCGACATCGTGTTTACATCCGGCGCGACTGAGGCAGCGGCTTTGGCCATGGCGGGGCGCGATCTTCAAGGCGCAGCGATTGAACATGACGCGGTAAGAGCTTGGATTAATGAGGTTCTGCCTGTCTCCCAAGGCGGTTACGTTGACGTGCCGGACGCTTCCCGATCCACGCTACAACTGGCCAATTCGGAAACTGGAATTGTTCAAACTTTGCCTGCCGGTCTTGCGGTCACTGACGCGACTCAGGCTTTTGGTAAGTTGCCGATAGCCTTCAACTGGCTGGGGGCTGAGATGGCGCTGATTTCAGCCCACAAACTTGGCGGGCCAAAAGGGATCGGGGCGTTGGTGATGAAACGCGGCACCGATCTTGCTGCGCAAATCAAGGGCGGCGGGCAGGAGATGGGGCGTCGCTCGGGTACAGAAAATGTCACTGGAATTGCGGGGTTCGGAGCAGCAGCTGAAGCCGCGTCCCGTGATTTAGCAAATGGCGTTTGGGAAAACGTTGCAGAACTTAGAAATATTCTAGAAAACGCTCTTGAGGCTGGTACGAAAGCTACTATTTTTGTCGGGAAAGACCAAAGGCGACTCCCCAACACTCTGTGCTTCGCCACACCGGGATGGAAGGGTGAGACCCAGGTCATGCAGATGGATTTGTCAGGCTTCGCGATCAGTGCGGGCTCGGCCTGTTCCAGCGGCAAGGTTCGCGCAAGCGCCGTACTGACGGCCATGGGATTTGATGAGATGACGGCCTCTAGCGCAATCCGCGTATCGCTGGGGCCAGAGACGGCAGAAGAAGATGTGCTGCGTTTCGCGGAAACGTGGCTTGAAAAAGAGAAAAAGCATCGCGCGCGGGCCGCGTGATCTGACGGAGGGTGAATTATGGCCGCTTTGGACCAGACCCAGGTGAAAGAGGGTGTCGATCAGGAAACCGTAGACGCGGTTCGCGAGGTCAGCACTTATAAATACGGCTGGGAAACTGATATCGAGATGGAGTATGCGCCAAAAGGCGTGAATCCCGATATCGTTCGTCTGATTTCGGACAAAAATGATGAACCTGAGTGGATGACCGAATGGCGTCTGGCCGCGTTCGAGCGCTGGACCCAGATGGAAGAGCCTAAATGGGCGATGGTGCACTACCCGCCGATCGACTTTCAGGACCAGTATTATTATGCCCGTCCGAAATCGATGGAAGATAAACCCAAATCTCTGGATGAGGTCGATCCCAAGCTTCTGGCGACTTACGAAAAGCTAGGTATCCCTCTGAAAGAACAGATGATCCTGGCAGGTGTCGAGGGCGCTGAGAATGCACCGGCAGAAGGCCGTAAGGTTGCTGTTGATGCAGTATTTGACTCGGTGTCGGTCGGGACGACTTTTCAGGAAGAGTTGAAGAAAGCCGGCGTTATCTTCTGCTCGATTTCCGAGGCGATCAAAGAGCATCCGGAACTGGTCAAGAAATACCTAGGGACGGTCGTACCGGTCTCGGACAATTTCTATGCCACGCTGAACTCAGCTGTATTCTCGGATGGTTCATTCGTCTACGTCCCGCCTGGCGTGCGCTGCCCGATGGAACTGAGCACATATTTCCGCATCAATGCAGAAAATACCGGCCAGTTTGAGCGTACGCTGATCATCGCCGACAAGGGCTCTTACGTCTCGTATCTGGAAGGCTGCACGGCGCCCCAGCGCGACACCGCTCAGTTGCACGCGGCGGTTGTCGAGATCATCGTCGAAGAAGATGCCGAGGTGAAATACTCGACCGTTCAGAACTGGTTCCCCGGAGATGAGAATGGCAAGGGCGGTATCTACAACTTTGTAACCAAGCGCGCCGATTGTCGGGGTGATCGCTCCAAGGTGATGTGGACGCAGGTCGAAACCGGCTCAGCCGTAACCTGGAAATACCCGTCTTGCATCCTGCGTGGCGACGATAGCCAGGGTGAGTTCTACTCGATCGCGATCACCAACAACATGCAGCAGGCCGATACCGGCACCAAGATGGTTCATCTGGGCAAGAACACCAAGTCGCGGATCGTATCGAAAGGGATCAGTGCCGGTAAGGCGCAGAATACCTATCGTGGTCTGGTGTCGATGCATCCAAAGGCCAAGGATAGTCGCAACTATACGCAGTGCGACAGCTTGCTGATTGGCGACAAATGCGGGGCGCATACGGTTCCGTATATCGAGGTGAAGAACAACTCATCTCGGGTCGAGCACGAGGCGACGACATCAAAAGTGGATGACGATCAGCTTTTCTATTGCCGTCAGCGTGGCATGGACGAGGAAGAAGCCGTGGCCTTGGTCGTCAACGGGTTCTGCAAGGACGTTCTGCAGGCGCTGCCGATGGAATTTGCGATGGAAGCGCAACAGCTTGTGGCAATCAGCCTTGAGGGATCAGTCGGCTGATGACACCAAAACCCCAACAGCGAATCCGAAAGGACGACGTCCTGACCGTGCTCGGCTATGCGTTGCCGGTGCTCGGCGGCCTGTTGGGGGTTGCTTACGTCAATACCAAGTACATGGATTTTATTAACCCGGTTTGGGCAGTGGGCGCAGGCGCGTTGCTTGGATGGATCATCGCCCGCGTGATCCGCAAGGTGCTGGGATAAGAACTTATCGGGGCCGCAATGCGCCCCTTGCGAGATGCTAAAGGACAGAAAATGCTGGAAATCAATAACCTGCACGTCAAACTTGAGGAAGAAGACAAGCAAATTCTGAAAGGGGTCGACCTGACGGTCGAGCCTGGCAAAGTGCACGCGATCATGGGGCCGAATGGCTCGGGCAAATCGACGCTCAGCTACGTGTTGTCAGGCCGTGATGGCTATGAGGTGACCGAGGGCGGCGCGACGCTTGATGGCGAGGATCTGCTTGAGATGGAACCGGAGGAACGTGCAGCCGCAGGTGTGTTTCTGGCGTTCCAGTACCCGGTCGAGATTCCCGGTGTGGGCAACATGACCTTCCTGCGCACCGCCGTGAATGCGCAGCGCAAAGCACGTGGCGAGGAAGAGCTGTCGGCGACGGATTTTTTGAAAGAGGTTCGTGCCAAGGCCAAGGCTCTGAAAATCGACGCTGAAATGTTGAAACGCCCGGTCAATGTGGGCTTTTCAGGCGGTGAGAAAAAGCGCAACGAAATCCTGCAAATGGCGATGCTTGAGCCGAAGATGTGCATCCTGGACGAAACGGACTCGGGCCTTGACGTAGACGCGATGAAGCTGGTGGCCGAGGGCGTGAACGCGTTGCGTGATGAGGGGCGCGGGTTCCTTGTTATCACGCACTATCAGCGGCTTCTCGATCACATCAAACCTGACGTGGTTCACATCATGGCGGATGGTCGTATCGTGAAATCCGGTGGTCCCGAACTGGCGCTGGAAGTTGAAAACAACGGCTATGCCGACATACTGGCCGAGGTGAACTGATGGCTTTGCCCCAAGCAAAACAAACGGCGACCGAGGAACGGCTGGCAGCGCTGACCATGCCGGATGCGGGATGCACACGCAAAGCGCGCGAAGCCGCAATTGCACGTGTACGCGCGATGGGTTTGCCCAGTCGTCGAGATGAATACTGGAAATATACCCGTCCAGACACTCTGGTCTCTGCGGAAGCTCCCAGTGCTGCTTTGTTCAAAACGGATGAACCGGCTCTGTTCCACGCGCTCGACCGACTGAAGATCGTTTTCATTGATGGCGTATTCAGCCCGGAAGAGTCTGATGATCTGTCTCTGGAGGGTGTAACGATCGATCGGCTGGAAGATATCTGTTGCAAAGATATCCATTGGGCCAAAGAGTTATACGGTGTTCTTGAAGCAAAAGGCCAAAATCCAGTGGCGCGTCCCTTGGCGGCGCTGAACACGGCCTATGCGTCAGATGGAGTTGCCATTCATGTATCCGGCAAGCCGAGCAAACCGATTAATTTGATCTATCGCCATGAATCTGAAACGTCGGATGCGATCCTGCATCACGTCGTTCGGGTTGAAAGCGGTGCCGAAGTCACGATCCTTGAAAACGGACCCGCAGCGTCGCGCTTCAACAAATGTATGGAGATCGATATCGCCGACAATGGCACACTGCATCACATCCGTGCGCAGGGCCGGGATCACCAACGTCGTGCGGCGACTCATATGTTCTCGCGGCTTGGTAAGGAATCCGTCTATAAATCCTTCACGCTGACCGTGAACGGAGTTTTGACGCGAAACGAGCAAGTCGTCGAGCTGACCGGTGACGATGCGGTCGCACATGTGTCGGGTGCGTGCGTGGGCGATGGAGATTTTCACCACGACGATACGGTCTTTGTCACCCATGATGCGGTGAATTGCGAAAGCCGCCAAGTGTTTAAGAAAGTGTTGCGCAACGGTGCGACCGGTGTTTTTCAGGGCAAGATCCTTGTGAAGGAAGGTGCCCAGAAAACCGATGGTTACCAGATCAGCCAGTCGCTGCTTCTGGACGATGACAGTCAGTTCCTCGCCAAACCCGAGCTTGAGATTTACGCCGATGACGTGGCGTGTTCGCACGGTTCGACCTCGGGCGCCATTGATGAAACGGCTTTGTTCTACCTGCGCTCCCGTGGCGTCCCAACGGCAGAAGCAACCGACATGTTGACACTGGCCTTCCTGGCTGAAGCCGTTGATGAAATCGAGGACGAGGATCTGGCAGCTGATATCGTGTCCCGATTGCAAGATTGGCTGGCACGCCGACGCTGATGCCTGTCACAACTGATATCGTGGCCACGTATCGCGGACCGGGGCGTGTGGTGCGTCGGCTGCTTGATATGGGGCCGCGCGAAGATCGCGCATTGGCGTTTGTGATGGCGTTCTGTGTAATAGGCTTTATCGCACAATTGCCCGGCCTTGCACGGAGAGCTCATCTGGAAGGAATAGAGCTGAACATGCTGATGGGCGGGGCCCTGTTGGGCTCGGTCTTTATTCTGCCATTGTGCTTTTATCTTCTTGCTTGGCTCACCCATTTCATCGCGCGGATGATGGGGGGCGTTGGCACCAGCTATGGTGCGCGGCTAGCCTTGTTCTGGGCGCTTCTCGCGTCAGCGCCTTTGGTGTTGCTGAATGGGCTGGTGTCCGGTTTCATCGGCCCCGGGTCAGCGCAAACACTTGTGGGGCTGTTATGGGTTGCGGTTTTTCTCTGGTTCTGGTTGTCGGGCCTCAAGCAATCGCAAAAGGCTGCTAAATGAATTCCACCGCACTGCTCAACCTGGTCGTTCTGACCCTGTCCAATCCAGCCGAAGCCGCAAGACGATTGCTCGCGTTGCGGCTGGGTACGGATGTACTATGGCTCGCCTTTTCTCTTGCGGTGATCCTGAACGCTCTGGTCCAGTCTGCGTCCAGCTTCGTCCTGCCGCTTATCAGTCCGGATGTTCAGCAACTGGCTGAGCCACTATCGAGGACGCTTTTTGTTTCCGTTGCGGCAATCATGATCAGCGTCGTGACGTTCCTGTTAGTGGGCCGCGTCCTGGGTGGAACGGGAACGTTCAATGACTTCATGACGCTGATTGTCTGGTTGCAAATCCTGCAAATTGCGGGGCAAGCAATCATTCTAGCGCTGGTTGCAGCGCTGCCGTTTCTATTCTTACCGGCCAGTCTGGCGATGCTGGGTCTTAGCCTTTATATCACCCTGCATTTTCTCAACGAGGCGCATCGATTTAATTCGTTGGGAAAATCGTTTGTTGTGATCCTGATCTCTGGTCTTGTGGCCGTCCCGTTTGTTCTTTGGCTGATCCCCGCCGGGTCTGTATAGGGAAGTCCTGTCTATGTATGACGTACAAAAAATCCGCGCAGATTTTCCGATCCTGTCACGTCAGGTCAACGGAAAGCCGCTGACTTATCTAGACAATGGGGCCTCCGCGCAGAAACCCCAGGTAGTGATCGACGCGATCACGCAGGCCTATGCGCACGAATATTCGAACGTGCATCGAGGGCTTCACTATCTGTCAAATCTCGCGACCGAGAAATATGAGGCCGTCCGTGGCACGGTTGCGCGGTTTCTGGGCGTATCAAACGAGAATGAGATTGTCCTGAATTCGGGTACGACCGAGGGGATCAATTTAGTCGCCTACGGTTGGGCAATGCCACGCCTGCAGGCGGGGGACGAGATTGTCCTCAGCGTGATGGAACATCACGCCAACATCGTACCGTGGCACTTCCTGCGCGAACGGCAGGGCGTGGTGCTGAAATGGGTCGATGTCGATGCGACCGGCCATCTTGACCCTCAGGCGGTAATCGATGCCATTGGCCCCAAGACAAAGCTGGTTGCGGTGACCCAGTGCTCGAACGTGCTGGGCACTGTGGTTGATGTCAAAGCAATCACGCAAGGCGCCCACGCCAAAGGCGTTCCGGTTCTGGTGGATGGCAGCCAGGGCGCGGTTCATATGCCCGTCAATGTCGATGACATCGGATGTGACTTCTATGCCATCACGGGTCATAAACTGTACGGCCCGTCCGGTTCTGGCGCAATTTTTATCAAATCGGACCGCATGGCTGAAATGCGCCCCTTTATAGGTGGCGGTGACATGATCAAAGAGGTTTCAAAGGATCAGGTGATCTACAACGATCCTCCAATGAAGTTCGAGGCCGGAACCCCCGGCATCGTGCAGACCATCGGGTTGGGTGTGGCGCTTGACTATATGATGGACCTTGGCATGGAGAGCATCGCATCGCATGAGGCCGGATTGCGCGACTATGCGATGCAACGGTTGAATGGATTGAACTGGCTGCAGGTTCAAGGCACCACAGCGAACAAAGCCGCGATATTCAGCTTTACTTTGGATGGGGCAGGGCATGCCCATGATGTTTCAACCATTCTGGACAAAAAGGGTGTCGCCGTGCGCGCAGGCCACCACTGCGCCGGGCCGCTGATGGATCATTTGGGGGTCACTGCTACCTGTCGTGCCAGCTTTGGGCTTTATAACACGACGGATGAGGTCGACACCCTGATCGATGCGTTGGAGCTTGCCCACGATCTGTTTGCCTGATCGTACTGCGGATTTGCAGTTGCGCCCGGATTGGAACGAGGGTAGCTAACGGCCAAGGCACCTGTAGCTCAGCTGGATAGAGCGCTGCCCTCCGAAGGCAGAGGCCAGAGGTTCGAATCCTCTCAGGTGCGCCATTTCACCCTTGCTAGTCGTCATATTACGCAGAACTGACGGTGCACGAACCTGTTCTTTCCTGGCAAAGCAAAACCCCCGTCAGAACTATCTGATGGGGGTCGTGCAACAGCGAAAGATGAAATGCTCGATTAGCCGCGCCACGAGCGGATGACACCGCAATCCATGTGAACGAAATTCGAACGATAGTACTGTCCAACGCCACCGGCACGGCAGGCCATCGCTGCTTTGCCCATTTGCGAGACCGAGCGTGATGACAGTCGCAGATCAGCAGCCTGACCCTTCATATGAAGCGAATTCTTGGCAACACCCCGCGAGCGGCGGCGCAGCATTGCGTTGGTTTGCGGCGAGCGGTAACCCGACAGCAGCATGTATGGCTCGCTGACATCCAGAAGGTTATGAGTGGCCGCCATGATGTCGACGGTCCTCAGGTCCACGGACTTGACTTGATCGCTGCGCCAGTCGCGCATGAAGTGGTTGACCTCTTTCACCGCGTCTTTGATGTATTTGCCATCAACCCAATAGACCATATCGATACGTTCACCGGTACGGCCGGAATACATGCGGATACGGCGAATATCGCCTCCGCCGCGAAGGAAACCTGCTGCGTTGGAATATGTGGGGGCTGCAACAACTGCGGTTGCGGCGAATGCGCCCAATAGGGCACGCCGGGTCAGGCCCGAGGTACTGCTCTTGGTCATTTTTTGTTTCGTCCCGTACTGTTCCTGCCTGCACACGATGTTACGCGCGCCGTATTAATTTTTTCCCATCCCAGATGCGGGATTTATGGCACAGTAGGATTCAACAGCCAAGAAATCTTTGGTCGCAGTCAAATCAAGGGGGAAATTTCGGCAGTTTTTTGCGCAACTGATGCAAGTATGCTTGCTTTTGGCGCAGTTCGCGCGTCGGCGATGCAAACGCGCACCAGGGGTCAAAGAAGCGGTCTGGTGATGAATTTGTGAATAGACATCAGGCGCTCAGCAAAACATTATTTTCAGACGCCGCTTATAGGGCGTGCCAAGTCATTGAAGAAACAGGGCCATCCTATGTCATTTGTTACCCGTGCTCGTTCAAGTGTTTTTATCGCCGCTTTCCTTGTGGCTTCGGCCTCAGTCGCGCAGGCGGGGACGGATGGCACAGCGTTTCAATTGGCCGTTGCGGAAAGTGTGTCCAACAGCCCGGCAATTGCTGAGTTTTATCGCTCAAACGGGTTTGATCCGGTTTGGGTTGGCGATACGCCCGAACATGCTGCACGACGCAAAGCCCTGATCGAAGCGCTTTCGACGACCGATCTGCATGGATTGCCTGGGGCACGTTACGACGTCCAGACTTTGAAGACAAAGATGCAGGACGCGCGCAACACCCGTGATCTGGGCATGCTCGAGGCCGAGCTGACTCGGGTTTTTGTCAAATATGCCAGAGACTTGCATTCCGGTTCTGTAACGCCTTCGCAGATTGATCCCGGCCTAGTGCGGGCGGTGGAACGACGCAGCGCCGCAGAGCAACTTGAACTGCTCGTTTCCAGCCAGGGTGATACCTATTTCAGGGATATGATGCCTCAATCGCGCCAGTATCTTGCGCTGTTGAAACAGAAGAAGGCGCTGGAAGCGCTGATGACACAAGGTGGCTGGGGCGAGACCGTTCCTGTCTCCAAGCTTGAGCTTGGGGACACAGGGAACAGTGTCATCAGGCTGCGCAATCGACTTGTCGCGATGGGTTATCTGAAGCCTACTGCCAGCCCAAACTATGATGATGCGCTGTTTGCGGCGGTGCAATCCTTTCAGGCTGCTCATGGTCTTGAGGCGGATGGCGTAGCTGGCAAAGGCACTATTTCCGAGATTAATCGCCCAGTTTCAGACCGCTTGAAAGCTGTTTACGTTGCGCTTGAACGGGAGCGCTGGTTACCCAAAGACCGTGGTGAGCGGCATATTCTGGTGAATCTGGCCGATTTTTCTGCCAAGATCGTCGATGACGGGCAGGTCACGTTTGAGACTCGTGCCGTGATCGGCAAAAACACACATGATCGCCGTAGCCCAGAGTTCTCGGATGAGATGGAGCATATGGTGATCAACCCAAGTTGGTATGTGCCACGCTCGATCATCACGAAGGAATATCTGCCGCAATTGCGGGCCAATCCAAATGCCGTCGGCCATATCCAGATCACCGATCGCCGTGGCCGTCAGGTGAATCGTGGAGCGGTTGACTTTACCCAATTCACTGCGCGTAATTTCCCGTTTTCCATGCGTCAGCCCCCCAGCAAAAGCAACGCACTGGGGCTAGTGAAGTTCATGTTCCCTAATAAGTACAACATCTATCTGCATGATACGCCTCAGAAATCTCTGTTCGCACGCGAGGTTCGGGCATTCTCGCATGGATGCATCCGTTTGGCGCAACCGTTCGAGTTTGCCTATAAGCTGCTGGCCAAGCAGGAAGAGGATCCAAAGGCGTTTTTCCACCGCGTGCTGAACTCGGGCAAAGAAACGAAGGTTGAACTGGATAAAAAAATTCCGGTGCATCTGATTTATCGCACGGCCTATATTGGCCCCAAAGGCGAGGTGCAGTATCGCCGCGACGTGTATGACCGGGATCGCAAAATCTGGGAAGCGCTGCAAAAGGCAGGGGTGGTCCTGCCGGACGTTCAAGGGTAATCACGAGGCAAATCCCGCCACGAGGACGCCCGACATGCAGTTTACCGTTCAACAAATCGCCGATTCCCTGGGGGTCGTCGCAGAAGGCCAGACTGGGCTGACCATCTTGCGGGCAGCCGAGCCGGGAGATGCCGGGCCAACCGATCTGGCCATGGCGATGTCGCCAAAATATGCTGAAGCCTTGGAGACCGGTACAGCACGGGCCGCGGTTTTGTGGGATGGCGCGGACTGGAAAGCACTGGGGCTTGAGGCCGCCATTTTTGTGCAACGCCCCCGCATGGCGATGGCAGGGATCACCGCGATGCTGGATCGCGGGCAGGGGATTGCGCCGGGAATTCATCCATCGGCTGTCATTGATGAAACCGCCGAGATCGGGGTCGACGTATCGGTCGGCCCGCTTGCTGTTATCGGTGCGCGCGCGCGCGTCGGCGCGGGTTCGGTTATCGGCCCGCATTGCGTAATCGGTATGGATGCGTCGCTTGGTGAAAACGCTCTGCTGCGCGAAATGGTCAGCATCGGTGCGCGGGCTCAAATCGGTGATCGCTTTATCGCGCAGCCGGGTGCCCGTATCGGCGGGGACGGTTTCAGCTATGTCACACCAGAAGTCTCGGGTGCCGAAAATGCGCGGAAAACTCTGGGTGATCAGGGGGATGCAAAGGCGCAAAGCTGGTTGCGCATCCATTCGCTGGGTGCGGTCGAGATTGGCGATGACGTCGAGGTCGGCTCGAACTGCACTGTCGACAACGGGACCATACGCAATACTGTAATCGGTAGTGGATCGAAACTGGATAATCTTGTCCACGTGGGACACAACACCCGAGTCGGGCAGGATTGTTTGTTATGTGGGCAAACCGGCGTTTCTGGTTCGGTCGAGATTGGTAATAACGTAGTACTGGGTGGTCAGACTGGTGTTGTCGATAATATTTTCATCGGTGATGGCGTGATTGCCGGTGGCGGCACCAAGATTCTGTCAAATGTTCCTGCTGGTCGCGTGATCATGGGCTACCCGGGCATTAAAATGGAAAGCCATACCGAGATATATAAAGCCCAACGTCGTCTGCCCCGATTGTCGCGCGACGTCGAGGCGTTGAAAAAGGCTGTTTTCAAACAGCCTTCAAGTGATTAAATCATCCCCAAGGCGAAAATCAGGGGATCGAGATGAGCATCAGCGACCGCGTCATAGCAATCATTGCCGAACAGGCCGTGCTTGAGCCTTCGGATGTGACGCCCGACAGTACGCTCGAAGAATTGGGCATCGATAGCCTGGGTCTTGTTGAGAGTATCTTTGCCATCGAGGAAGAGTTCGATATCACCGTGCCCTTCAACGCAAACGAGCCCACATCCGGCGATTTCGACATTTCGAATGTGACAGCGATCATTGCGGGTATCGAAAAACTCGTGTCTGAAAAGGTCTGACCGCTGGTATGAAACGCGTCGTCATTACGGGTGCTGGCACCATTAACGCGTTGGGCCATTCCGTCCCCGACACTCTGGAAGCCATGCGCGAGGGTCGTTGTGGTATCTCCGAGCTTGAGTTTCGTGATGTGGATCGCCTGTCGATCAAGATCGGCGGTCAAGTCCGGGGTTTTGAGGCCGAGGGCCGTTTCAACCGCCAACAGATGACGCTGTATGATCGGTTCACGCAGTTCACGTTAACCGCCGCCAAAGAAGCGATCGATCAATCCGGTATCGTATTCTCGGGTGACACAGCCGCGCGGTCGGGGGTGGTGCTGGGAACGGCCGGTGGTGGCGTCTCCACCTGGGATGACAACTACCGCTCGGTTTACGAGGATGGCAAAAATCGCGTGCATCCTTTTGTCGTGCCCAAGCTGATGAACAACGCGGCGGCCAGCCACGTTTCGATGGAGCACAACCTCAAAGGCCCTAGCTTTACAGTATCAACAGCGTGTGCGTCTTCGAACCATGCGATGGCGCAGGCATTTCAGATGGTGCGCAGCGGGGCAGCGCCTGCAATGGTGACCGGTGGGTCCGAGTCGATGCTGTGCTTTGGGGGCGTCAAGGCATGGGAAGGGCTTCGCGTCATGTCAAAAGATGCCTGTCGGCCCTTTAGCGCAAACCGAAACGGGATGGTGCAAGGCGAAGGTGCGGGTGTTTTTGTGTTCGAAGAATACGAACACGCGCGCGCGCGCGGAGCAGATATCCTGTGCGAGGTCGTGGGCTTCGCCATGTCCTCGGACGCGGCCGACATAGTTATGCCGAGCAAACAGGGTGCAGCACGGGCCATGGCCGGGGCGCTATCGGATGCACGGCTGAATGCAAGCGATGTGGGTTACATAAATGCCCATGGGACCGGCACGGCTGCAAATGACAAAACCGAATGTGCAGCCGTTGCTGGTGTGTTTGGTCCGCACGCCGACGATCTGATGATTTCGTCAACAAAGTCCATGCACGGACACCTGATCGGCGGTACCGGCGCAGTTGAGCTTTTGGCCTGTATCATGGCCCTGCGCGACGGGGTGATCGCCCCGACCATTGGCTATGAAGAGCCCGACCCCGAATGCGCGCTGGATGTGGTTCCAAACGAGGCGCGTGAGGCGAAAGTTAATGTCGCCCTTAGCAATGCTTTCGCCTTTGGTGGGCTGAACGCCGTTCTTGCGTTGAAGCGTATATGAAGAAACCGCCGTGTTATCACGGCGACTTTCTTATTCGATGTTTTTGCGGGGCTTAGTTTATGGAAACATTCAGCCCGTCAAAGCCTGCTGTGAAGCCAGACAAAGACATGTCCATATTCAGAACCTGATCTGGCAGGCGCGCAGGAACCAGCGACAGCACTGCCTTTTGGCCTGATTTCATCGCGTCGATATCACCCTGTGTCAAACCCAGTTGCGCCACGCAGCCAACTGGAATGCAGTGGTGATAATTGTAAAGCTTGCGCGGTGCCCCATCGATCGACATAGCCAATTGCGCCTGCAGCAGGGTTTCGAGCGGTACAACAACATTCGCCCAAGCAACAGCGGCACCGCCTTCGGGCAGTTTTCCGATCGAAACTTCGGCAATCGGATCACCCTGTTGGTTATTGAGGATCTGAACCATCGCGCAGGGATCGTCTTCGCCTTCGGTTTTGATGCAGGAAATATTCCATTCACCCGTTTGTTCTTTGACGTATTGCTCGCCAACACGGGGACCGGATTCACCCAGATCCAGATCGCTGCCAACTTCGGCTTCAGCACCGGCTTCAGGTTGCTGTGTGGTTTCCTGCGCAAATGCTGTTCCGCACAAAAGTGCTGCGGCCGCCACATTAAAAGGGACAAGTTTCCTGATCATGAATGCCTCATCTAACTGATCCAGTTTTTTGTTTCCTCTATCACCGCAATTCAATGGTGTCAGGGTAAATCCGAATTCCAGACCGGGAATTGATCGTTTTTTGCCGAAATGCGTGGGAAACACCGCGATCTGCAACGAAAAAGGGAGCCGGTGGAGCGGCTCCCTTCCTGAATATTTTCTCCCCGTCGGACTGGCCGACTTAGTTATGCGCAGACGTTACGAAAGGGGAACCCGTTGGTCAACTCCTAACCCTAAAAAACTATTCTTGCGTCTTTCGGTTTTCGTAGAAATTAAAAAAAAGCCGTGCCCAAAGGCACGGCCAGTCGACAGGGAGGAAGTTTGCCCCCGCAGCCAGGCCACGAGAAGCAACATTTACTCTCGCAGCGAAAGGTTAACTTTGTATGCTTGCAGCAGATCGGTAGAATTCGGGACAGATTTTCAATGGACAACAAGATCTTCGTAGGCGGTGGTGGCGACAGCTATTCAGTGGCACAGGGGCTGTCGCTGAAATATGCGAACCGCCATGGCCTGATTGCTGGTGCGACCGGTACGGGCAAAACGGTTACGCTGCAAATTCTGGCTGAAGGCTTCTCACAGGCGGGGGTTCCAGTGTTTCTGGCCGATGTGAAAGGTGACTTGTCGGGGCTGGCGCTGCCTGGAAGCGAAACCCACAAATTACACCAGGCTTTTTTGGATCGGGCCGAGAAGATCGGGTTCGGCACATTCTCTTACGCCGCGTGTCCAGTCACGTTCTGGGATCTGTTTGGCGAGCAGGGGCATCCGGTCCGAACCACAGTGACAGAGATGGGCCCACTGCTACTATCGCGACTGATGGAGCTGAGCGAGGCGCAGGAAGGCATTCTGAACATCGCCTTTCGGGTCGCAGACGAAGAAGGCATGCCGCTGCTTGACCTGAAAGACCTGCAGGCATTGCTGGTCTGGATAGGCGAGAAACGTGCCCAACTATCGCTGCGCTATGGCAATGTCTCGACATCTTCGATCGGTGCTATTCAACGCCGCTTGCTGGTTCTGGAAAATCAGGGCGGTACCAATCTGTTTGGCGAGCCTGCGTTGGACCTGGCCGACCTGATGCGGACAGATGCGAACGGGCAGGGGATGGTGAACATTCTGGCCTCTGACAAGCTGATGGGCTCTCCGCGCCTATACGCGACTTTCCTGTTGTGGCTGCTTAGCGAATTGTTTGAAGAACTGCCCGAAGTGGGGGACCCTGAAAAACCGAAACTGGTGTTCTTCTTTGATGAAGCGCACTTGCTGTTCGAGGACGCCCCCAAGGTGCTGGTGGATAAGGTCGAGCAGGTGGCGCGCCTGATCCGATCAAAGGGCGTTGGAGTTTATTTCATCTCGCAGAATCCGGCGGACATCCCGGAAGATATTCTGGGTCAGCTGGGCAACCGGGTCCAACATGCGCTGCGGGCCTTCACCGCGCGCGACCGCAAGAATCTGCGACTTGCTGCTGAGACCTATCGTGAAAACCCAGCTTTCGATACTGAGACCGCAATCCGAGAGGTGGGCGTGGGCGAGGCCGTGACGTCGATGCTGCAAAATAAGGGTGTACCCGGCGTGGTCGAGCGCACTTTGATCCGGCCACCGGGCTCCCAACTTGGTCCGATTACCAAAGCTGAGCGTCAGTCGGTGATCAAAGCTTCGCCGATGGATGCAAAATACGGCAAGCGTATCGACCGCAAATCGGCGTTTGAGATTCTGCAGGCGCGCGCGGATGCCGCTGCGAATGCGGCGGAACAGGCGGAATCCGACGAAGTTCTGGAACAGCAGACCCCGGCAGAACGCGAATACGCCTCGGCCCGAAGGTATTCGGGCAACCGCGTTGGGCGATCGTCATCTCGTTTTTCGCGCAAAAAGGATACCTTCGCCACAGCCATGAGCGAGGCCGTGATCAAAGAGCTGAAAGGAACAACTGGCCGCCGCATCGTCAGGGGCATACTGGGCGGCTTGTTCCGTAATCGCTAGAAGCCGGAGTGCGGCGCGCGCCGAACCAGTCGCGCGCCCATATTGTTATCGATTAAGCCGGCGCAGGCCTTCCTGTCTGCAATAATTATCCGCCTCGGGCACCGACATTTTGGTGGCCGGAAAATCGATTGCGCGGTCCCAGGTGACGCGGTCCTGGCGGTAAAGCTGACAGGTCACAACTCCTTTGGGCGTCTGGACCTTGACCGGGGTGGTCTCTAATTGTTCGGGTGAGGGAATACACGCTGATAGCGTTGCCATCAGCGGGATCCCGATTGCGAAAACTCTGAGTGGTTTAATCATTGCGACTACGGTGCTCTCATCTTGGTTAACTGTCAGATCGTTACAACTCCGCACCAAACAAACATGGTATGGGGCACAGCGCGATGTGGTGGATCACGATACACCGATTTAGAGCGTTCTGACTCGCCGCACAATAAAACGCACCGATTAACGGTGCGTTAGGGGAATTTCGCAGGAAATTTTGCTTATTTCTCGGGGATCAGCCCTCTTGGACTGAATCTGAGAACAATCAAAAGAATCAGCCCCATGGTGAACAGGCGCATATGTGCGGCGCTATCGATCAGATGCGTCTTAAGTGCGCTGCCGTCAGGCATACCTGAGGTTATCAGGTTCATAAGCCACAGGCCCATGGGTTCAACCTGAACCCACAGGAACCAGATCAGGAACGCTCCCAGTACGGCTCCGAAATTGTTGCCCGACCCGCCGACGATCACCATGACCCAGACAAGGAAGGTAAAGCGAAGCGGGTTGTAAGTGCCCGGCGTCAGCTGCCCGTCCAAAGTGGTCATCATCGCACCGGAGATGCCGCAGATGGCCGAGCCCAGCACGAAGATCTGCAGATGGCGGCGGGTGACATCCTTGCCCATCGCCTCGGCGGCAACCTCATTGTCGCGGATAGCGCGCATCATGCGGCCCCACGGGCTTTTCAGCGCCATCTGCGCCATCCAGAGCAGCACCAGTAGCACGATCAGGAACAGCAAAGAGTAGCCCAGCTTGACGGAAAGCGTCGAGGCAGTAACCGGATCCAGCCCGAACCACTCGGCCCGTGCAAGGAAAGTTGGGTCTTGCTGCAATTCAACTTCGTAGCCAACCACCGGTGAGGGGCGTGGAATGCCGTAGACGTTCTTGACCCCACGTGCCAGCCAGTCCTCGTTTTTCATGACGGCGATGATGATCTCGGCGATACCAAGTGTGGCAATTGCCAAATAGTCCGAGCGCAGGCCCAGCGCTGTTTTTCCGATCAGCCATGCTGCGCCCGCCGCCAAAAGTCCCCCGGCAGGCCAAGCGAATAGGACAGGAAGGTTCAAACCGCCGATATTACCAGCGACAGCAGGATCAATCGCTTCGATCGCAGCTACGTTGGGATCAAAAATTGCGCGGTAAACAAAAAAACCTACGACCAGAATACCGATGATTGCAAAGGTTTGTGGGCGTCCCTTGGGCATTTTTTGGGCCACCATCACAGCTGCAACCACGGTTGCCGCGCCCATCAAAAGCGACAGGATGACGCCATATCCTCCACCAGACCAGGCGCCAGGGGTTGGGGGTGTCGAGACCAGCACAACCGCTAGCCCGCCCAGCGCGACAAAGCCCATGACACCAACGTTGAAGAGGCCAGCAAAGCCCCATTGCAGGTTGACGCCAATCGACATGATGGCCGAGATCAAGCCCATGTTCAGGATCAGGATTGCGGCGTTCCAGCTTTGGGTGAATCCGGTCAACAGGATGAGTGCGCCGACGACCACAAAAAGCAGCGTGTTTTTGACGGGCTCGCTCATATCACTTTTCCTTTGAACAAGCCGGTTGGCTTAAACAGAAGTACGATCAGCAAAATGGCAAAGCTGACAGCGAATTTGTAATCGGTGGACAGGAACTGCACCAAACCTGACGGCTCCAGATTTTCAGGTGCCAGATAAGTCAGCACTTTCTTCCACGCGTAGGTGATCGTCACCTCAGAAAACGCGATGATGAAACCGCCCGCGATAGCTCCCAGAGGGTTTCCGAGGCCACCCACGATAGCCGAGGCAAAGATCGGCAGCAAAAGCTGGAAATAGACAAATGGCTTGAAGCTTTTGTCGAGGCCGTAAAGCACGCCCGCAGTGGTCGCCAGCGCGGCAACGATGATCCATGTGATCATCACCACGCGCTCGGGGTTGATACCGGACAGCAACGCAAGATCCTCATTGTCAGAATAGGCCCGCATTGATTTGCCGGTGCGCGTTTTGTTCAGGAACCAGAACAACAGCGCCACTGCGACAACCGCGACGATCACCGTGATGCCCTGGGAGGTCTTGATTGCCAGCCCCTCACGCAGCCCAGTCATCGCCTTGAAATCTCGCGCCGAGACGATGAAACGCGCTCCGTCCGAGAACCTTTGGTCATCCGGACCGATGATGAAACGAACCAGCCCGTTCATGATGAACATCACACCCATCGAGACGATCACCAGAATGACAGGTTTGGCCTTCTGTTCCCGATAGAAGCGATAGACCAACCGGTCGGTGATCAGCACCAGAACGATACAGCCCAGAATGGCAAAGGGCAGGGCGAGCAGAGCCGTTGGCAACGGCCCGAAACTGACGCCTGCGGCTTGCAGGCCCCAAGTGACCAGCACCGCGATCATCGCGCCAAAGGCCATCGTATCGCCATGGGCAAAGTTCGAAAACCGCAGGATGCCGTAAATCAGCGTCACCCCCAAAGCGCCCAGCGCCAACTGACTGCCATAGGCGATTGCGGGAACAAGAACGAAGTTGGAGAGCGCCACAAGGGCGTTGAGGAAGTCCATTAGTTCGTTACCTCATTTTCCAAGTTCGTACGTCTTTTTGACCTGATTTCAGAGTGATCAAACACGAGAGTAGCTGTCACTGGCTTCATCCCCCCAAGAAACTCTTGCGAACTTCTGGATCGGCCAACAGCTCCTTGCCTGTCCCGGTATAGGCATTGCGACCCTGGACCAGTACATATCCCTTGTCCGCAATCTCCAGCGCCTGACGGGCATTCTGTTCGACCATCAGGATCGGTAACCCGGTGCGCGAGACCTCGATGATCCGGTCGAACAGCTCATCCATTACGATGGGTGAGACACCCGCGGTGGGTTCGTCCAGCATCAGCACCTTGGGCTGGGTCATCAGCGCGCGGCCCACGGCAACCTGTTGGCGTTGGCCGCCTGACAGCTCTCCGGCGGCCTGATTGCGTTTGTCGCGGAGAATGGGGAAGAGGTCATAGACCTGCTCCATCGTATCCGAGAAATCGTCACGACGGATGAAGGCGCCCATCTCAAGGTTCTCTTCCACCGTCATCGACGTAAAAATGTTCGAGGTCTGCGGGACAAAGCCCATGCCGCGTACCACGCGGTCTTGCGGGCTGAGATTGGTGATATCTTCGCCATCCAGCCGCACAGACCCTTGGCGTACGTCCAGCATGCCAAACACAGCCTTCATTGCGGTGGATTTGCCCGCGCCGTTGGGGCCGACGATCACCGCGATCTCGCCCTTATCAACGGCGATGGTGCAGTCATGCAGGATGTCCGGCCCTTTGCCATAGCCACCGGTCATGGTGTCGCCAATCAGGAAAGGACCGCCCTCGACCCGTTGCGTTTCACCGCTTTTGCGATGCGCTGGTGTCATGGTGCCGACACCATGCGTATTGGTGATCGAGGCGTCCTTGTTGCCCTTGTCGTCCTGGTAGGGGTTGTCGCTCATGCGCCCGCCTCCAGCTTGTCTTTGTTCTTCAGGCCGGTGCCTAGGTAGGCTTCGATCACGTGTTCATTGGCCTTGATCTCGTCCAGAGTGCCTTCGGCCAGCACCTTTCCCTCGGCCATACAGATGACCGGGTCGCAAATCTTGCCGATGAAATCCATGTCGTGCTCGATAACGACGAAGGTATAGCCGCGTTCCTTGTTCAGGCGCAGGATCGTGTCGGCGATGGTCATCAGCAGGGTGCGGTTCACACCAGCGCCGACCTCGTCCAAAAACACGATCTTGGCATCGACCATCATGGTTCGGCCAAGTTCCAGCAGCTTCTTCTGACCGCCCGAGACCTGACCGGCCTTGTGATCGGCCAGATGTTCGATTGTCAGGAACTCCAGCACCTCATCGGCTTTCGCCCTAAGTGCGCGTTCCTCATCCGCGATACGCTTACGCCCGAACCATGTGTTCCACAGCGATTCCCCGGATTGTGCGCCGGGCACCATCATCAGGTTTTCACGGCAACTCATCGACGAAAACTCATGCGCGATCTGGAAGGTGCGCAGCAGGCCCTTATGAAACAGCTCGTGCGGGGGCAGGCCAGTGATATCCTCACCGTCCATGTGTACCTTACCGCTGGTCGGTGGAAGTACGCCCGCGATCACGTTGAATAGCGTGGTTTTTCCGGCCCCGTTCGGTCCGATCAGACCGGTGATCGAGCCCTTTTGGATTTCCAGCGATGCCCCGTCCACCGCATGAAACCCGCCGAAATGCTTGTGCACGTCATCGACGACGATCATCTTTTCCCCTAGCCGCCGTTTTCGGCGTTTTTACCATCCCCGTTAACCGGAGTGCGGCCTTTTTTCATTGAAACAGCCCGGACACAAGGGCCGGGCTGCTTGTTTTTATGACTTTTAACCTTGGATCAACGGAAGTTGACGGTCTTGTTTTCGCCGTCGGTCACCTCGATCTCGCGATAGGAACCTGCGCTTTCACCAGGGCCGATCAGCTCAACGCCCGATGCGCCGACATAATCGATGTCCTGACCGGCAGCCAACAGCTCCAGACCTTTAGCCAGTTCTCCGGGGAAGATTTGCTCACCCGGAGCGTTGGCGACATCCATGATTTTCGCGCCGTATTCAGCGGGGTTGGTCGAACCTGCGGCCTGCATCGCCAGCATGAACAGCGCGGCGGCGTCATAGCTTTCCGGCGAGTAGGGCGACGAACCGTCAAAGCCCGCAGCTTCAGCCATGGCAAAGTACTTCTCGGCACCTTCACCGCCCGAGCCAGCGATCTGACCGAACGAGCCGTTCAGGTCGGGACCAACGTTTGCCGGCAGCGAGTCACCGATCATGCCGCCGGGCAGACCGAATGTATCAAACGCGCCGCTGTCCAGCGCCGACTGGATGATGCCCAGACCACCCTGATCCAGATAGCCGGCAACGACCAGAATATCGCCACCGGCCGAGGCCAGCGCGCCCACTTCAGCCGAGTAGTCGGCTTTGCCGTCTTCGTGCGCGGCAACGATGGTCACCTCGCCACCCGATGCCTCGAACGAGGACTGGATCGCATCCGCCAGACCCTTGCCATAGTCGTTGTTGGTGTAGGTCAGCGCGATCGAGCTGATGCCACGATCGTTCAGGATGTCAGCCATCACCTGACCTTCACGCGCATCCGACGGGGCGGTGCGGAAGAACAGGCCGTTGTCTTCCATGGTCGACAGACCCGGAGACGTGGCCGACGGCGAGATCATGACCATGCCGTTCGGGATCGCGACGTTCTGCAGGATCGCGCCAGTGACGCCCGAGCAGTCGCCGCCGATGATACCGGCGACGCCATCGGCGATCATACGTTCGCCGTTCGATGTGGCCAGACCATTGTCGATACAGCCGGTATCGGCGCGGGTTCCGGTCACGCTTGCGCCGTCCAGCAGTTTGCCGGATTCGGTGACCTCGGCCATCGCCATTTCTGCGCCCGAACCCATGGCCGGGGCCAGCGATTCAATCGGGCCTGTAAAGCCGAACAGCACGCCCAGCTTCACGTCCTCGGCCATAGCGGTACCCGCCAGCAGAGCGGTTGCTGCAGTAGCGGTAAGCAGCTTTTTCATTAGGTTACTCCCTATTTATCGTTTGAACGTCGTCGTTCTGGGCATGACCCTAGGCAAGCTGTCCGAAAAAGAAAAGTCCTAACAAAAAAGTGCTTTTGAAAGCAGCAATCCTATCTGTTTTGTTAGGCTAGGTCAGTTTGTTGCGGTGCACCACTAGGGGTTGGGTCGATATGATCAGGACTTTTGCGATTCTCATTCTGTCGTGCTGGTCGATTGCAGGCTGGTCCGATGTCATCAACACAACCGGCGGGCCGGTTCAGGTTACTCAGGTGGTCAGAGGCCTTGATACACCTTGGGCGATTGGCATTCTTCCGGATGGCAGCTTTGTTGTCACTGAGCGAGATGGCGAGCTTTTGTACGTTGCCGGAGGTGAGGCGAAGCGCATCAAGGGTCTGCCAAAAGTGGTCGCGAACGGGCAGGGCGGTTTGCTAGATGTCACCATCGCGCGTGACTTTAATCAGACCCGCGAGCTTTTTCTGACTTTCTCCAAATCGCAACGAGGCGGTGCAGGCACCGCTGTCGCTGTCGCTCGTTTATCGGAAAACAGGGAACGTCTGACCAATCTGCGCGTGATATTCGAGGCCTCTCCCGGTGGCTCAGGCGGGCGCCACTTTGGTTCTCGCGTCGTTGAAGCGAATGATGGCACGTTGTTCGTCACTATCGGTGACCGAGGTGATCGCCCGGCTGCGCAGGATCGAACGAACCACATGGGTACGGTCATTCGGATCAACCGTGATGGTTCAGTTCCCAGTGATAACCCGTTTGTGGGCAATCCCGGTGTCCGCCCCGAGATCTGGTCGTTTGGTCACAGAAACCCTCAGGGTGCCAATTTGGATCTGCAGGGCCGGCTTTGGGTTTCGGAACACGGGGCAAAAGGCGGGGATGAGGTTAATCTGATCAGACCCGGTGCCAATTATGGCTGGCCAGTGATTTCATATGGCGTTCATTATTCGGGTCAGAAGATCGGTGAAGGCACGTCGAAGCAAGGAATGGAACAGCCCGAGCACTATTGGGATCCTTCCATCGCACCCTCTGGCTTGATGGTCTATTCCGGTAAACTTTGGCCGGAATGGAAGGGGAATCTGTTCGTTGGCTCTTTGAAATTCGACTACATTGCACGTTTGGCGGGCGATCCACTGCGTGAGGTTGAGCAGATCGAAGGCCCCGAGACCGAACGTGTTCGCGACATCGCCGAAGCACCAGATGGGTCGATCTGGTTCATTTCCGTTGGGCAAGGCGCGGTTTACCGAATGACGCCCCTCTGACGGTATTAAACGGGGTTAGGGCGTTTGCTTCTATGCCATTCGGTCACGGTGTATCTGTTCCGGGCTTCAGGGTGATCAGGAGATTTGAATGAGTGATTTTGTAATCGAGCTTTGTGAAACAATGCCGCCAAAGCGCGAATTGAATACGATTCTGGCACAGTATTACGCGCTTATCGTGCAACGAATGCAGGATATGGGCTTTGAGATTGATCCAGCGGCCCCCGAAAGCGCATTGGCGGAGTTTTGGGCGCATACAGAGGATTACCTACCCCCGAATGGATGTCTTGTGGTGGCGCGAAACGATGCCGGAGATATCATTGGATGTGGGATGCTGAAACGATTTGATCACCAAACCGGTGAACTTAAACGGGTTTTTGTGACCGAGGAGGCACGGGGGACCGGTGCCGGGCGTGCCTTGATCGAAGCCCGGGAACAGGCCGCGCGTGATATGGGTTTGAAACGCCTCATCGCCGATACGCTTACACCGAATGTCGAAATGCGCGACCTGTACCCCAAACTTGGTTTTGTTGAACTGGACTCACCAATCGAAACCACGACCTATCTGGATCAACCGATGTTACGGCCGCACCTGCACTACTTTGCGAAAGATTTGTAAGGTTTCCCTGCGGCCGTGAATCAAACAGACAACCGACCGCTCTGTGCACCGCGTTCTCGATAAGGCGTGGTGTTGTAATGCGCCCGGTAGCATTTGGAGAAATGCGACGGGCTGGCAAAGCCGCAAGCCAGCGCCACATTGATGACGCTCATATCGGTCTGCATCAGCAAGTTCCGCGCTTTATGCAGGCGCAGTTCCATGTAGTAGCGCTTGGGCGAGCGGCTGAGATAGCGGCGGAACAGACGTTCTAGCTGGCGCGTCGACATGCCTACGTCCTTGGCTAGAATAGAAGGCGAGATTGGCTCTTCTATGTTCTTTTCCATCATCAGGATAACCTGACTGAGCTTGGGGTGGCGCACGCCGATCCGTGTAGGTGTCGACAAACGTTGCGTGTCCTGATCCGTACGTATCGAAGAATAGATCATCTGATCAGCGACCGCGTTGGCCAGATCTTCTCCGTAATCTTCGGCAATCAGCTTGAGCATCAGGTCAATCGAGGATGTGCCGCCAGCAGTTGTCATTCGGTTGCCATCAACCAAAAACACCGACTTGGTCAGCTCTACTGTGTCGAATTCTTCGGCAAAACTGTCTGAGTTTTCCCAATGGATCGTTGCGCGCTTGCCTTCCAGCAAACCGGCTTTGGCCAGCGTATAGGCCGCGGTGCAAAGACCGCCGATTTTCAACCCTTTACGCGCTTCGCGGCGTACCCAGTTCAGGATGCGTTTGGTGGTTGCCGCTTGTACATCGACCCCCCCGCAGATCAGGACGACATCGTCACGCTGCAATTCGGTCAGATCAGAATCAAGATTGAAAGAAGTTCCGGCTGAACAAGTCACTGTTTCACCGCCTTCGCCCGTCAAGGTCCAGGTATAAAGCTCTCGGTTGGCCATTCGATTGGCGATCCGCAGACTGTCCAAAGCCGAAGCGAATGACAAAAGGGAAAACTTGTCCAAAAGCACAAATACAAAGTTATGCGGCTTGCCTGTGCTATGATCCACAGTGACAACTTGGCGTTGCTCTTGCATGGCGAACTGTCCTTGATTCGGCGCGCACCGGGATTTCCACGGTGGCGGATATGCCAGTCACCATGCTCAAAGCTTGATTATGGCGTCAAGAGGCGCAAAAGGGATATGGCCTCTCATTCATGCATTTTGTATAGAGGCCACCTGAAATACTTCAGCGGAGATAAAAGCTATGACTGAATGGCAAAAAACGAACTGGCGCAACAAGCCCCGGGTTCAGATGCCAGACTATACCGACGCGGCCGCGCTGGCCAAAGTCGAGGCGCAGCTTTCGCAGTATCCCCCGCTGGTTTTTGCGGGTGAAGCGCGACGGCTGAAGCAGCATCTGGGAGCCGCGGGCCGTGGCGAAGCGTTCCTGTTGCAAGGCGGGGATTGCGCTGAAAGCTTTGAGCAGTTCAGCGCGGATGCGATCCGTGACACGTTCAAGGTGATGCTGCAGATGGCAATGGTGCTAACTTACGGCGCCAAGGTTCCCGTGGTTAAAGTTGGCCGCATGGCGGGCCAGTTTGCAAAACCGCGCAGTGCGCCGACCGAGGTTGTGGACGGTGTGGAGCTGCCCAGCTACCGCGGTGACATCATCAATGAGCTGGCCTTTACACCCGAGGCACGCATTCCGAATCCCGACAAGATGCTTCAGGCCTATACACAGGCGGCGGCTACACTGAACCTGCTGCGGGCGTTCTCGACCGGTGGTTTTGCGGATATGAGCCACGTGCATTCGTGGACGCTGGGTTTTGCCGACGGGCAAGACGTTCAGAAATACTCTGAGATCGCCGACCGCATTCAGGATTCGATTGATTTCATGGGGGCTGCAGGCATCACCGCCGACACCACCCACGAATTCTCATCGGTGGAGTTTTACACCAGCCACGAGAGCCTGTTGCTTGAGTACGAAGAGGCGTTGACCCGTCTGGATTCGACCTCGGGCAATTGGTTGGCCGGTTCTGGGCACATGATCTGGATCGGCGATCGGACCCGTCAGCCCGACGGTGCGCATGTCGAGTTCTGCCGGGGTGTTCTGAACCCGATTGGTCTGAAATGTGGCCCGACAACCAGTGCCGAAGACCTCAAGGTTCTGATGTCCAAGTTGAATCCCGAAAACGAAGAGGGGCGTCTGACTCTGATCGCGCGCTTTGGTGCAGGTAAAGCGGGTGAGCATCTGCCGCGTCTGGTCAAAGCCGTAAAGGAAGAGGGCGCACAGGTTACTTGGGTCTGCGATCCGATGCATGGCAACACGATCAAATCCGCGACCGGCTACAAGACCCGGCCGTTTGATTCCGTGCTGCGCGAAGTACGCGATTTCTTTGGCGTACATCAGGCTGAAGGCACGATCCCCGGTGGTGTTCATTTCGAGATGACAGGGCTGGATGTCACCGAATGCACCGGAGGTGTGCGCGCGGTGACCGAAGAGGATCTTTCGGATCGCTATCACACAGCTTGCGACCCGCGCCTGAACGCCTCGCAGTCGCTGGAACTTGCATTCCTTGTCGCGGAAGAACTGACCAACCTACGTCGTGACCGCAGCAAGCGCGCTGCAAGCTGACTTCGAATACATCCTGAATTAGTAAGACGGCGGGCCTCATGCCCGCCGTTTTCATTTAGTCGTCACGTGATGATACCAACCTTAAGTGCGGTGCCCCTTTGAACGTGGTCCGGTCTTCAGCGAACCCCTCTGCTTGCTGTTGGACAGGCCTCGGAGGCTGTCGCAAATCAGAGATCGTGTTGACGCGGCGATCCGAGACGATGAAGCGACGCGGTGTCGACCCGATGGTTCCGTCGCTGACCATGACCCCAAGAATGCGGCTGACGTCGCCCAGATCGCTTTTAAGCGGCAGCAGGATCATGCGGGTCTGAAGGCTGGTTCGTCCCAGCTTGCCTTTCGAAAGCAAGCCCAGTTCGGCAACTGCGGGGCCGGTGAGGACTTGGTCCAGAATGGATTTGACATCATCGCGGGCGCTCGGTTCGAAAAAAGCCGTTAGAGGCATACCGCGAACTTCCATGCCCGCCAGATTGTTCAGGTGACTTCCCGCCAGCCGAAACCGGGCCAAACCCGGCGCGATGCGTTCCAGTATGAATGTGTATTCGAGAATATTCTCCAGGCCGCGCGGATCGATCTGCGAGCGCATCGGAACGCTTTCACCTGTCAGCAAGGCGGTCCAATAGGCTTCGGCCTGACGGATGGGAGAAAGGCTTCGCCCGCTGTCAAATCGGTCCATTGCGATGATCTTTCCAAGTTCTGAGCCGGAACCAGTCCCGAAAAAGGTTTTCATTTCATCACCCTACCGTCAATCACTCGCGATTTTCTTAAAATGCCATCTAATGGGCAAAGCTGCGATCCGCCAGCTTTTCTGACTGTCAGATTGACACGGGTTATTACAATTTTGGAGCAATTCTTTAACGAATGGTTAACCTCTTGGCATTGATTGGGGAATGAGCAAGGTCTTGCCCCTTGCTGGTCAATGGCATTAGGTGCGACCAGTGAATTTGACGGAAAGGGCAGGCATGATCAAATCCATGACCGGTTTCGCCTCGGGCAAGGGGGCGTTTGGTCCCCATAGCTGGACTTGGGAATTGCGCAGCGTCAATGGCAAGGGGCTGGATTTGCGACTGCGGCTCCCCGATTGGTTGACAGGGTTAGAGGCCGCGCTGAGAGGCGATCTGTCGAAGCAGGTCAACCGAGGGAACATCACGCTGTCCCTTCGGATGGGACGGGAAGAATCCGCCGCGGATGTCCGGTTGAACACCCCAGCGATGGAAGCTGCGCTGGATGCACTGGCCCAGACCGAAGCGCTTGCAGGCGCGCGGGGCGTATTGTTGGCTCCGTCCAAAGCAAGTGATCTTCTTGCGTTGAAAGGGATGTTGGAAGCCGGAGCTGACGCGGATGATCCAGCCCAACTTGTCGAGCACCTGAAATCTGAGTTCGGTGGCTTGCTTGCTTCATTTATTGAGATGCGCGGTTCCGAAGGTGAAGCTCTGTCAGGCATTCTTGCGGGACAACTCGACCAAGTCGCAAAGTTGACGGATCAGGCCGCTGATCTGGCCGAGCGTCGCCGCGAGGAAATGGCGCAAAACATGCGCGAAAATCTGACGCGCGTTCTCGACAATACGCAAGGTGCGGACCCTGATCGTGTTGCACAAGAACTGGCCCTGATCGCGGTCAAGGCCGATATTACCGAAGAAATTGACCGGTTGAAGGCCCATGTCACTGCGGCGCGTTCCCTTTTAACGCAAGACGGCCCGGTTGGGCGTAAGCTGGATTTCCTGATGCAGGAGTTCAACCGTGAGGCCAACACGCTCTGCTCGAAATCGCAGAATGCTGAACTGACGGCGGTTGGTTTGGAGCTAAAGGCGGTCATCGATCAGATGCGCGAGCAAGTGCAGAACGTGGAATAAGGACGGGAACATCACATGGCGGATCGCCGCGGTCTATTAATCATACTGTCCTCGCCTTCGGGCGCAGGTAAATCCACTCTGGCCCGCCGTTTGATGCAATGGGATGTCGGTTTGGAATTCTCGATCTCGGCCACCACCCGTGCTCCGCGCCCGGGTGAGGAGCATGGCCGGGAGTATTACTTCCTATCCGAGGACGAGTTCAAACAGCAGGTGGCGGATGGGCAGATGCTGGAACACGCGCATGTGTTCGGCAACTTCTACGGCTCTCCTGCTGGACCGGTCCGCGAGTCCATCACACAGGGGCGCGATGTGCTTTTTGATGTCGATTGGCAGGGAGAAGTGCAGATCCGCAATTCGGATCTGGGCAAGCATGCGTTGTCGATTTTCATCCTCCCGCCCTCGATCCGCGAGCTTCGGCGCAGGCTGGAAGGGCGTGGGCAGGACAGCGAAGACGTGATCGCCAAGCGCATGTTGAAAAGCTGGGATGAGATCAGCCATTGGGGCTACTACGACTATGTTTTGATCAACGATGATTTGGATACCACCGAGGAAAAGCTGAAGACCATCGTCAGCGCAGAACGCATGCGTCGCATCCAACAGCCCAGCCTGCAGAACCACATCCGCTCGTTGCAGACCGAGTTCGAGGGCTTGTCATGACCATCTATGCTTTGGGCGATCACTCGCCGCAAATTCACGAAGACACCTGGGTAGCCCCCGACGCCAACCTGATCGGCAAAGTAGTCCTGGAACAAGGCGCTTCGGTCTGGTTCGGGTGCACCATCCGGGCCGATCACGAAGAAGTCCGTGTGGGCGCAGGCAGCAATGTGCAGGAAAACTGCGTGATGCACATCGATGCGGGCTATCCGCTGACCATTGGGAAGAACTGCACAATTGGTCACAAGGTCATGCTGCATGGTTGCACGATCGGAGACAATACGCTGATCGGTATGGGGGCTATCGTTCTAAACGGGGCGAAGATCGGAAAGAACTGTCTGATCGGGGCAGGGGCGCTGATCACCGAAGGCAAAGAGGTTCCCGATAATTCGTTGGTCATGGGCTCGCCGGGCAAAGTTGTGCGGCAGCTTGATGAGGCGGCGGCCCAGAAACTAACGCTGAGTGCGCTGCACTATCAGGACAATATGCGTAAGTTTCGCCAAACATTGCGTCCGGTCTAAACGCGCATGACGGATACCCTGCTTGCCGAATTGGTTTCAGCCATTCCGATGCCCGCCGTGCTGGTTGGTCAGACCGAGCGTATTGTCGCCGCAAATAGCGAGGCGCGGACGCTTTTGGGGCACGCAATCGAAGGCAGGCATTTTGCCACAATCCTGCGCCAGCCTCAGGTCATCGATGCCGTCGAACAATGCCTGCGCTCGAAGCAGCCCGGCAAAGCGCGGCATCTGTCCAATGATGGTGCTCAGGATACGACGTTTGAGGTGCAGTGCAGATTCGTCGGCGGGACCGAGGCGGTATTGGCGGTATTTCAGGATATCACGCATTTGGAACAGGCCGGTCAGATGCGGCGCGATTTTGTGGCCAATGTCAGCCATGAATTGCGCACGCCGCTAACGGCCTTGATGGGGTTTATCGAAACATTGCGAGGCCCCGCCCGCGACGACACCGCCGCCCGCGACCGCTTTCTTCAGATCATGGCGGATGAGGCCAATCGGATGAACCGGCTTGTGGGGGATTTGCTGTCGCTGAATCGAGTGGAAAGTGAAGAACGGGTCAGACCCAAAGAGCCATTGGAACTGACAGGTCTGATTCAATCGACCTTAAACACTCTGCGACCGCTGGCGGATGATGCCAGTGTTGTTGTTTCGTTGGATGCCCCAAACGAGTCGATCGAGATGGTCGGAGACAGCGATCAGCTTCGTCAGGTGATAACCAATCTCGTTGAAAACGCGATCAAATACGGGGGCAGCGGTGGCAAGGTCGGTGTGGTCGTAACCCTGTCTGAGCGGGATACGGCGATGCGCGGTCCTGCGGTACGTATCAAGATCATTGATCAAGGGCCCGGTATTGATGCCAAACACCTGCCCAGGTTGACCGAACGGTTCTACCGCGCAGACAGTCACCGCTCGCGCGAGTTGGGCGGAACCGGACTGGGGCTTGCAATCGTGAAGCATATCGTCAATCGCCATCGGGGCAGGTTGCGTGTGGAAAGTGAACCGGGGCAGGGAGCGACGTTTACGGTCATTCTACCACGCTGAGGGCGTGCCAAACGCGGGCTTTACTGGGGTGACGCTTCGTCAAGTTAAGAATTTCTGAGAAATTCATGAGTTGTCATGAAACCGTTACATACCTGTCACAAAAGACTTACGCAGGC
This sequence comes from Ruegeria sp. I3, assembly GCF_056532525.1. Classification (NCBI taxonomy): domain Bacteria; kingdom Pseudomonadati; phylum Pseudomonadota; class Alphaproteobacteria; order Rhodobacterales; family Roseobacteraceae; genus Ruegeria; species Ruegeria sp. I3. Next base: position 585,876 of record NZ_JBQFNI010000002.1, read on the forward strand.
GTCATAGTGCTGCGCTCAGATCATCATGGGGATGATCAGTACCCATCCTTTTCAAGGAGACTGAAATGTCCTTTGTAAAACTGTCGGCTTCTGCGCTGGCTATCGCTGCCGTCTCGGCAACCACTGCTGCTGCGCGTGACAACGTTCAAGTTGCTGGCTCTTCCACCGTTTTGCCTTATGCGTCAATCGTTGCAGAACTATTCGGTGAAAATACCGACTTCCCCACACCGGTTGTTGAATCAGGCGGCTCGTCCGCCGGTCTGAAACGCTTCTGCGAAGGCGTCGGTGAAAACACGATCGACGTTGCAAACGCATCGCGTGCCATCCGTGAAAAAGAGATTAAAGCATGCGCCGAAAACGGTGTGACCGACATCATGGAAGTCCGCATCGGTTATGACGGCATCGTATTTGCAAGCCAGCAGTCGGGTCCTGCCTTCACGGCGTTTGAGCCTGCGGATATTTACAATGCCATCGGATCGAAAGTGATGAAAGATGGCGCGCTGGTCGACAACAGCTTCAACAGCTGGGCCGAGTTCAACGCTGACCTGCCGGATGTGGAAATCGCAATGTTCATCCCGGGCACCAAGCACGGCACCCGCGAAGTGTTCGAAGACAAAGTTCTGCTGGCAGGTTGTGAAGCGACGGGCGCGATGGAAGCCATGGTCGCGGGCGGCCTAAGCGAAGATGACGCCGAAGATGCATGCCTGGACGTGCGCACCGACGGCAAATCGGTCGATATCGACGGTGACTACACCGAAACTCTGGCCCGCATCGACACCAACACCAATGGTATCGGCGTGTTTGGTCTGGCGTTCTTCGAGAACAACACCGACAAGCTGAAAGTGGCTACGATGGGTGGTATCGCACCGTCGACCGAGAGCATCGCGTCGGGTGAATACCCCGTCTCGCGTCCGCTGTTTTTCTACGTCAAGAAAGCGCATATCGGCGTGATCCCCGGTCTGAAAGAATACGCCCAGTTCTTCACTCATGAAGAAATTGCTGGTCCCTCGGGCCCGCTGGCCAACTACGGTCTGGTTGCCGATCCTGAACTGGCAAAAACGCAGGACGCGATTGCCAACGAAGTAACCTTGGGTTCGGGCAGCTAATCCCTCACCCCGATCGAATTGACTGGGGGCGGCGTTTTCTGTCGCCCCCAATTTTTCCCTAATCCCGATCAAGACCTATGGGGGCGTCATGCCAATTCTTTGGCTCATTCTGATCGTGCTTGCGATCGCGGCAGTCGGATATGTTTTGGGGCGAATGCGCGCCTTGCAAAGTGCCGGAGGGGACAGCCGCAATCTGCATTCTCTTCCCTCGTTTTATGGCGCGAACGTCGCACTGAAAGTCATAGTTCCCGCCTTAGGTTTGTTGATCGTCTGGCTGCTGGTTCAGCCGCTCTACGTTAACTCTCAGATCTCGGAGATGGTTCCCGAAACGGCTATCAAGGAAGGATCGTCGCGCAGTCTTGTTATGGCCGAGGTGCGTCGGACCGCAAATGGTCTGGACAGTGCCGTTGCGCAGGGACATCTCACCGAAACGCTCGCACAGGATGCGCGGGCAGATATTTCCGAGATGACCCAAAAGTTGAAGGACGCGGGTCAAGTCGTGACCTCGGACATCACGCAGACGGTTTTGCATGCAGCTCAAGCCTATCGGGCGATAAATTCAACCGGTTACGCGATCATGTCCGTCGCTGTGATACTGGTCGCCTTGGCCGGTGCTGCGTTCAGTTGGTTACAGACGCATTCTGAATATCGTGCCCGCAATGTGGTTGAGCAGGGAATTCGTGTGATGCTGCTGGCGGCTGCGTCGATTGCGATCCTGACAACGGTCGGCATCGTCCTTTCGCTGGTTTTCAATACGTGGGAGTTCTTCAAGCTTTACCCGGCATCAGAGTTCTTTTTCGGTACCACCTGGGCGCCCAGTTTCTCGGGCCGTGGCGGGGCATCAGATCTAGGTATCATCCCTTTGCTGTGGGGCACGTTCTATATCTCGTTGGTGGCGTTGTTGGTGGCCGTGCCAATCGGTCTTTTCGCTGCGATTTATCTCAGTGAGTACGCTTCTTCACGCGTGCGCTCGATCGCCAAACCGATGCTTGAGGTGCTGGCCGGTATCCCGACCATCGTTTACGGCCTTTTCGCCCTGCTGACCGTTGGCCCGCTGTTGCTGAGCGTGTTCGGGGATGATGGTTTGGGCTGGATGAAAGCCGGTACGGCGGTGATGACCGCCGGTCTTGTCATGGGCATCATGCTGATCCCGTTCGTTTCGTCGCTTTCCGACGACATCATCAACGCGGTGCCTCAGGCCATGCGTGATGGCTCTTACGGGCTGGGGGCCACACAATCCGAGACCATCCGGCAGGTCGTTTTGCCCGCAGCCTTGCCCGGGATCGTGGGAGCGATCCTGCTGGCGGCATCACGCGCCATCGGTGAGACCATGATCGTGGTTCTGGGGGCAGGGGCCGCCGCGCGTCTGGACCTGAACCCGTTCGAGGCCATGACCACCGTCACCGCCAAGATCGTCAGCCAGCTGACAGGCGACGCCGATTTCGCCTCGCCCGAAGCCCTCGTCGCCTTCGCGCTTGGCATGACGCTGTTCATCCTCACGCTGGGGCTGAACGTTTTCGCCCTTTATATCGTGCGCAAGTATCGGGAGCAGTACGAATGACCGACGCCAGCATGCAAAATACCTCGACCTCGCTGACTGCATCCGATGCCCGGACCAAAAAACGCGCGGCTGCCGAAAAGCGTTTTCGCGCCTACGGGATCGTCGCTATCGCGACCGGACTGTTCTTTCTGATTGTGCTGTTTGCCTCAATCCTGTCGCAGGGCATCCCGGCCTTCCAGCGCACAGTGATCAGTTTAGAATTCACGCTGAGCGAAGCGCAGCGCGATGAAGCCGAAGGCACGATGTTCAAGACAAAGGCCTACTCCAATCTGTTCATTGCGGAACTGAATGAACAACTGGCCGAAAGTGGCATCACCGTGGATTTCGATCAGCATGCCATCGAGCGTCTGTTGGGCAAAATCGGCGGTACGATCCGAACCTTCTATGCCGATAATCCTAGCAAGCTGGGTGAGCCGATCATGTTCGATCTGGCGGCTTCAAGCCGCGTGGATGGCTACTTCAAGGGTCGGGTGTCTCGTGACACCCTGCAGGACAGCCGCTTCCTGCAACTCAGCGATCTGGATCTGGTGGACGCGCTGAAAGAAGCGGGGATCATCAAGCAGGCTTTCAACTGGCCGTTCATCACTGGTGCGGACTCGGGCGTGGATAACCCCGGTGGCGCGGGTATTGGTGCCTCGGTCGTCGGCTCGTTCTTCATGATGTTGGTGGTGCTGTGCCTGTCGTTGCCCATTGGGGTCGCCGCCTCGATCTATCTGGAAGAGTTTGCGCCGCAGAATAAATTCACCGATCTGATCGAGGTGAATATTTCGAACCTGGCCGCCGTTCCGTCTATCGTGTTCGGTATCCTGGGTCTGGCCGTGTTCATCCAATTTATGCACCTGCCGCAATCGGCGCCGCTGGTGGGTGGTCTGGTGCTGACGCTGATGACCCTGCCGACAATCATCATCTCAACCCGCGCCTCGCTAAAGGCGGTGCCGCCATCGATCCGGGACGCGGCCTTGGGGGTAGGGGCCTCGAAGATGCAGGCCGTCTTCCATCACGTGCTGCCGTTGGCCGCGCCCGGTATCCTTACTGGTACCATCATTGGTCTGGCGCAGGCGCTGGGTGAAACTGCTCCGTTGCTGTTGATCGGCATGGTGGGCTTTGTCGCCCGAGGCTATCCCGATGGCTTTTTGGCGGGCTTCACCGAGCCGAACTCGGCCATGCCGGCACAGATCTACACCTGGGCCGCACGCGCCGATGTGGGTTTTTACGAGAAAGCCTGGGGTGGCATCATCATCCTTTTGATGTTCCTGCTGACCATGAATATCATCGCTATCATCCTGCGCCGCCGCTTTGAACGCCGCTGGTAGGAGGGGTTTAAAATGAACGATATGACACGAGTGGAGAGAACCGTGGACTCCAAAGACATCAAGATCAACGCCAAGCAGGTTCAGGTCTACTACGGTGAGACCCACGCCATCAAGGACGTGAGCGTCGATATCGAAGACAAGACTGTGACGGCTTTCATCGGACCCTCTGGCTGCGGTAAATCCACTTTCTTGCGCTGTCTGAACCGGATGAACGACACAATCGATATTTGCCGGGTGCAGGGTGATATCCTGCTGGACGGTGAAGACATTTACGACAAGCGCGTAGATCCGGTACAGTTGCGTGCCAAGGTCGGCATGGTTTTTCAAAAACCGAACCCGTTCCCCAAATCGATCTATGACAACGTGGCTTACGGTCCGCGTATCCACGGCTTTGCCAAGAATAAGGCAGAACTGGATGAAATCGTAGAGAAATCCCTGCGTCGTGGTGCGATCTGGGATGAGGTCAAGGATCGTCTGGATGCCCCCGGTACCGGCCTTTCTGGTGGTCAGCAACAGCGTCTTTGCATTGCGCGCGCCGTAGCCACCGAGCCTGAGGTGCTATTGATGGACGAACCCTGTTCGGCGCTCGACCCAATCGCAACCGCGCAGGTCGAGGAACTGATTGACGAACTGCGTTCACGCTATTCAGTGGTGATCGTAACCCATTCGATGCAACAGGCCGCGCGGGTCAGTCAGAAAACAGCGTTTTTCCATCTGGGGAACTTGGTTGAGTTCGGCGAAACCGGGCAGATCTTCACCAACCCCGAAGATCCCCGAACCGAAAGTTACATCACCGGCCGGATTGGCTGAGCACAGGATAACTGCAATGAGCGAACAACATATTGCATCCGCGTTCGACCGCGACCTTGAGGCCATCCAAGCACACATCATGAAGATGGGTGGACTGGTCGAAGCCGCCATTATGGGCGCGGCCCGGTCGCTGGAGACCCGCGACGAAGAACTGGCAAATGAAGTGCGTCAAGGCGACAAGGCCATCGACGCACTGGAAGAACTGATTGACGAAGAGACCGCGCGCCTGATTGCCTTGCGTGCACCGACGGCCAGCGATTTGCGGCTGGTGCTGTCCGTGCTGAAGGTTGCGACCAACCTTGAACGGATTGGAGATTACTCCAAGAACATCGCCAAGCGAACGACCGTTCTGGTGAATGCCGGCGAAATCAACGGCAGTGCCGCCGCTCTGCGCCGAATGGCGCGCGAGGTCGAGCGGATGCTGCGCGACGCGCTGGATGCCTATATCCAGCGTGATGCTGAGCTGGCGCAGGACGTGATCGAACGGGATCTGGAAGTGGACCAGATGTATAACGGCCTGTTTCGCGAGTTCCTGACCTTCATGGCGGAGGATCCGCGCAATATCTCATCGTGCATGCACCTGCATTTCATCGCAAAAAATATCGAACGCATGGGCGATCACGTCACCGCCATTGCCGAGCAGGTCGTCTATCTCGTCACCGGCGAGAGACCCAGCGAAGCGCGCCCCAAAGCCGACAACACGTCGCAAACGATCTAGGAGATCTAAGTCATGTCCGCTGATCAACCGACGGTACTGGTTGTTGAGGATGAGTTGGCCCAAAGAGAGGTACTGGCCTATAATCTGGACGCCGAAGGGTTCCGGGTAATCCGTGCCGCTAATGGCGACGAAGCTTTGTTGCTGGTCGAAGAAGACCGCCCGGATATCATCGTTCTGGATTGGATGATGCCCAATCTCAGCGGTATCGAGGTCTGCCGCCGCCTGAAAACGCGGCCGGACACCCGATCAATTCCGATCATCATGCTGTCGGCGCGCTCGGAAGAGGTTGATAAAGTGCGCGGCCTTGAAACCGGTGCCGATGATTATGTGGTTAAGCCTTACTCGGTTGTCGAATTGATGGCACGTGTACGGACACAATTGCGCAGAGTCCGTCCAGCGACCGTGGGCATCCGGTTGGAGTTTGACGATATCATACTGGACTCTGAGACCCACAAGGTCAGCCGCGACAACAAGCTGTTAAAACTGGGCCCGACCGAGTTCCGGTTGCTGAGCACATTCATGGAAAAGCCCGGCCGGGTCTGGAGCCGAGAGCAGTTGCTTGACCGCGTCTGGGGCCGCGATATCTACGTCGACACGCGTACTGTTGATGTTCATATCGGTCGTCTGCGCAAAGCGTTGACCCAACATGGCGGCGAAGATCCGGTGCGAACGGTGCGCGGGGCAGGGTACGCGCTCGGCTAACGCGGCAATGACTCTTCGGTTTGGGCCTGAGAAGCAAGCCAGTGTCGAAACTCTCGCAATGATCCGTCATCCGATTTTTCACGCGGCCAAACCAGATAATATGCCCCCATCGTCTCCATCGCGTCAGGGAAGGCTGCAACCAGCCTACCTGTCGCAAGGTCTTGTTCCACCAGATAGTTTGGCAACAGGGCAACACCCAGGCCGTGCAACGCGGCTTGGTTGATGGTGTTGAACTGGTCGTGGACGGTGCCGGGCAGGGGATGCGGGTGCGTGACACCCATCTGTTGAAACCAGTCCTGCCAGGCGCGCGGTCGTGTCTGGATATGCAGCAGCGGCAGTTTTAGCAGATCGCGAGGTGAGGTCGGAGTGCCTTTGGGTAAAAGCTCGGGCGCGCAGACGGGCAAAACCCGCTCGACACTTAATAGCAAGCGATCAGTTCCGGGCCAATCAGGTTCCCCAAAATGTAAAGCCGCATCAAAGGGTTCCGAAGCAAAACTAAACGGTCGCAACCGCGTGGTCATGTTGATTGTGATATCCGGATGGCGGCGGGCGAAATCCGGCAGACGCGGTACCAGCCAGCGCATTCCGAATGTCGGCAGAATCGCCAGATTCAATGTCCCACCGACAGGGGTAATGTGCAGTTTCAGCGCCGCCTGCGCGATCTGAGACAAGGCTGGCCGAATTTCTTGTACATAGTCCTGTCCAGCCTTTGTCAGTGACAATCGCTTGCGATCACGGCTGACCAATTCTGCGTCCAAATGCGCTTCAAGCGTCTGCAGTTGCCGACTGACCGCGCTCTGCGTCAGTGCCATTTCATCCGCGACTGCCGAGGCTGATCCAAGGCGATCCAAAGCCTCAAGCGCGCGCAGCGCGGATATAGGCGGCAGGATAGGGCGCTTGGTGTCCATCTATGCGTTTTGATCATGAAACAATGCAAATGTCTCGCTGTTTTTTGAATATTACTCAGATTATAGTTGCGCAAACCTAGTCAAGTCGGAGAAGCAAAATGAACGCTCCAGATACAAAGCCTGTCCTGCGCGCAAAAGATGCGCCTGACCTTGGACGTTTCAACTGGGACGACCCGTTTCGCTTGTCGGACCAGTTGGAAGAGGATGAACGCCTGATTGCCGACAGCGCGCGCGCTTACGCCCAGGAGAAATTGCAGCCGCGTGTCACCAAGGCTTTTGCAAACGAAGAAACCGATCCCGAGATCTTTCGTGAAATGGGTGAAATGGGCCTGTTGGGCACGACAGTCCCCGAAGAATATGGTGGGATCGGTGCAAGCTACGTATCTTATGGACTTGTGGCGCGGGAAGTTGAACGGGTGGATTCCGGCTATCGCTCGATGATGTCGGTGCAAAGCTCGTTGGTGATGTACCCGATTTTCGCCTATGGCAGCGAAGAACAGCGTCGCAAATATCTGCCGAAACTGGCAAGTGGTGAATGGATTGGGTGTTTTGGCCTGACAGAGCCGGATGCGGGTTCGGATCCGGCGGCGATGAAGACCCGCGCCGAGAAAATTGATGGCGGGTATCGTCTGACCGGCAGCAAGATGTGGATTTCAAACGCACCGATCGCAGATGTCTATGTGGTCTGGGCCAAGTCTGATGCACATGACGGCAAGATTCGTGGGTTCGTGCTGGATAAAGGCACCAAGGGCCTGAGCGCACCGAAGATCGAGAACAAGCTGAGCCTGCGTACTTCGATCACAGGTGAAATTGTCATGGATGGCGTTGAGGTAGACGAGGGCGCTTTGCTTCCACATGTTCAGGGTCTCAAGGGGCCGTTCGGCTGCCTGAACCGCGCACGCTATGGTATCAGCTGGGGTGCGATGGGGGCCGCGGAATGCTGCTGGCACGCAGCGCGTCAATACGGCTTGGATCGTAAACAGTTCAATCGACCACTTGCGCAGACCCAGTTGTTTCAACGCAAACTGGCAGAGATGCAGACCGAAATCTCTTTGGGACTGCAAGCAAGCTTGCGCGTCGGCCGTCTGATGGATCAGGCTGAAGCTGCGCCCGAGATGATCTCGATCATCAAACGTAACAATTGCGGCAAGGCATTGGACATTGCGCGGATGTCGCGTGACATGCACGGCGGCAACGGTATCTCACTTGAGTTCCAGGTGGTGCGTCACATGATCAATCTTGAGACAGTCAACACCTATGAGGGCACGCACGACGTTCATGCATTGATCCTGGGGCGGGCGCAAACCGGACTACAGGCATTTTACTGAGGCTGCATCTGTTACTCGCATAATCGGTATTATGTAAAATACGTAGCAAGCGAGCCACGACTATAGAACACACATTGGTCGTGGCTTGCCAATATGTTACGCTGTGTTTGAGAAGTAAGACACGAGCTATGCAATGGTTCTGATTGGGAAGACCGTCGTCATCACTGGCGCTGCAAATGGCATAGGTAAAGGTCTTGCCAAGCGGTTCTCAGAAGAAGGTGCGCATGTAGTCTGCGCCGATATCGACCTTGCCGGCGCGCAGGCCGTGGCGGCGCAAATTGGCGGTGATGCACTCAGCTGTGATGTGTCCAAGGAAAGTGATATTCGAAATCTGATTGAGACTGTCGAGGATACGATCGCTCCGATTGATTTATTCTGTGCCAATGCGGGAATACTCACCTTAGGTGGATTTGAAGTGCCGGATGCTGAATGGGACCGCATCTGGCAGATCAACGTTATGTCCCATGTCTGGACCGCGCGGCACCTGATCCCAAGGATGGTTGCGCGTGGTGGTGGTTATTTGATGATCACTGCTTCAGCGGCTGGATTGCTCAATCAACCCGGCGCAGCCCCTTATGGCGTAACCAAACATGCGGCTGTGGGTTTTGCTGAATGGATCGCGATGACCTATGGCGACAAAGGTCTCAGGGTTTCGGTTCTGTGTCCGCAAGCCGTTCGGTCCGAGATGATACGTGGACATGAGGATTCGGTCGCCGCGATTGACGGAATAATTGAACCTAATGAGGTCGCCCAAGCCTGTGTCGAGGCGCTGGCGGATGAACGTTTCTTGATTCTTCCGCATCCACAAGTGCTTGACTATATGCGTTTAAAAACAGAAGACTACGACCGATGGTTAGGTGGAATGATGAAGCTTAATCAAAGGTTTGCTGGCAGTTCTTAGCGCGGTTTCCGTCTTCTGAGCAGGCCTTCTTGCGCGACGGATGCAACTAATTCGCCATTCTGCGAGAAGATCGAACCCCGATTGAAGCTGCGCCCCTGCCCTGTCCACGGCGACTCCATCGAATACAGATGCCAGTTTTGAAACTGCACGGGCGCATGAAACCAGATTGCATGGTCCAGACTGGCCCCATCAATTTCACCAGTGAACCAGCTCAGCCCATGGGGCCGCATTCCGGAACTGAGCAAGCTCATATCCGAGGCATAGGCCAATAGAAGATGTTGTGTGACGGTGTCCGCGTGGTTCGCTGCGCCCATGCGAAACCAGACGTGATTCTTGTCATCTGCCTTTGCGGGTGCAAACAGGTCCAGCGGATCGATTTCGCGCACTTCGATCGGGCGCTCGCGCAGCAATTCAGCTTTCAGCTTTTCGGGAACACGATCCAGGTATTTTTCGCGCAATTCGTCACGCGATGGATGGTGCTCGGGCGCTTGAACGTCCGGAATCGGATGCTGATGTTCCCATCCGTCATCCTGCTTGTGAAACGAGGCCGACATGTTCAAAATTTGCTTGCCATGCTGGATCGCAACCACGCGGCGGGTTGTAAAAGAACCACCATCGCGCGCGCGATCCACTTGATATATAACCGGAATTGACGGATCTCCGGGCCTTATGAAATAGGCATGCAAGGAATGGCATAGACGATCCTCGACCGTCCTGTACGCTGCCGCAAGCGCTTGCGCGATCACCTGCCCGCCGAAGATACGCGTTGGTGTCTCGCCACCAGAACCGGTTCCGCGAAACAAATCGACCTCAAGCGGTTCGATATTCAGCAGATCAAGCAATATGCGTTCGGCTTCGGTCATTCGGGGCTCTCCGGCGTCTTGGCCTTTTCCGGTATCACTCAAACACCGATCATTCAACGAGCGCCGCGTGAACAAGCGCCTTTAACTCGGCTCGGGATGGATAAGAGCTGGATGGCGAGAGCTGTGTAAAAAACACTGTTGAAAGCGCGTTGACCGGATCGATCCAGAAATAGGTGGAGGCCATCCCGCCCCAGCCATAGTCGCCAACCGAGCTTGGGGCTCGGGTGCGCGCCGGGTTCAGTACCACCGCGCCTCCGATGCCAAAGCCTGTGCCTTCCATGGGTTGCTCTGCAAAGCTTTGTGGACCCATGGATGCAATATCGTCCGGTAAATGGTTGCGAAACATGAATTCTACAGTCTTCGGCCCGAGCAATCGCGCGCCATTTGCGGTTCCTTTGTTTCGCAACATCTCGGCGAACTTGCTGTAATCGTCGATGGTACTGATCAATCCGCCACCGCCAGAAAAGGTCGTTGCCGCCTTAAACGGGGACTCTCCGGCCCGATCCACCAACCGCATTGTTTCGCCACCCGATTTTGCGGCATTCAGCGCCATGGCATCGCCTTCGAGCGGGGTGTAGAGCGAGGCAAATCGGTCCCCTGCCCCATCAGGCACTGAAAACGCGGTTTCACTCATCCCAAGTGGTCGAAAGATGTGTTCTGTCAGAAACACGTCCAGCGGTTTGCCTGATACAACTTCTATCACGCGGCCAATCACGTCGATCCCGACCGAGTACTCCCAGCGACTGCCTGGCTGAAAAGCCAGCGGTAACTCTGCCAGCACTTTGACCCGATCTGCCAGCAGACCCTGTTGCGGAGAAAAGATTAGATCAAACGCATCCATAGCCTCGGGTAACACACCGGGATTGAACGGGTAGCTCAGCCCGCTGGTGTGCGTCAGCAATTGATGCAAGCTGGGTGTTGGCGCGTCCTCGGTCTGGTTCAACTGCGTTGCACCCGGGACCAAGGCTTGCATCGTTGCAAACTCTGGCAGGAAATCGGAAACCGGGGCATCTAGATGAAACAACCCTTGTTCCACCAACATCATCAAAGCAACGGACGTCACAGGCTTAGTCATCGAATAGATCCGAACCAGGCTATCGCGCTGGAACGCGAGGTCGGTTTCAATGCAGCGGCGGCCACATGCGTGAAAGAATGCCTCTTGCCCGTTCTGGTGGATCAGAAGGGCGCTGCCTGCGTATTTCTTCTGCTCAACATATCTGTGCATCCATTGGCGGATGTGGGTCTGCGCGGTCGGATCAAATCCCATGAGGCAACTCCATCTTGATCAGGCCGATCTTGCCTTCGTAAGACCCTAGGCAACAGCGAATTCTGCCGATTTTTGCTGGATTTGTTGAAGGGCGTCGAGAATACTGCCTACGTTTTTTGCAGCGCAGATAATCCGTGTTGGGCGAAGACCGGCACATAGGCACCGAAAGCCTTAGCGCGTGCCGGGTCTGATGCGTTTCCATCCAAGGCCCGCTTGTAGACACCTTGCAGAATGCCGGCCATCCGAAAGAAGTTGAAAGCAAGGTAGAAGCCAAAATTCTCAATCCCCGTTAGGCCGCGGCGCGCGCAATACTCGGCGATGAAGTCCTGATCTGACGGTAGCCCAAGGCTTAACCGATCTACGCCAGCTAGCCCCCGACCCTCCTTGCCCGGAGGCAGCTGCCATTGCATGATGACGGCTGCCAGGTCCGCATATGGGTGACCGATGGTCGATAGCTCCCAATCCAGCACTCCGATGCAGGCGGTGCCATGCGCCTCGAACATAAGATTGTCGATGCGGTAATCCCCATGAACCAGTGTTCTTTGATTGTCATCCTCGGGGATCTGGCGCTCAAGCCCGGCGATCAGCTGATCCATCTCGGCGATTTTTTCGGTCTCAGAGGCGCGATATTGTTTGGTCCAGCGAGCAATTTGCCGCTCGAAATAGTTGCCTGGAGGTCCGAAATCCGAAAGACCGACCGCATCGATATCGACCATGTGCAGTTCGGCCAGTACGCGATTCATCTCTTTCAGCACACCCGTGCGCGTCGCATTGTTTTCGCCTTTCATGACAGGGTCGACAAATGTGCGCCCTTTCAAATGCTCCATCACGTAGAAGGCAGAGCCTATGACGCTGTCATCTTCACAAAGCAGATGTACTTGCGGGACGGGCACTTTGCTACCAGCCAGCGCTGCTTGTACGCGAAATTCCCGATCCACTGCATGTGCGGATTTCAGCAATATGCCCGGCGGCTTGCGTCTCAGAACATAGGATTTGGCCGGCGTACGCAGCAGATAGGTTGGGTTCGACTGACCCACGGTGAATTTTGTAGCCTCAAGAGGGCCATGATACCCAACAAGATGCGTGTTTAGATAAGCGTCGACGGACTTGATATCCAAAGTGTTTTCAGTGTGTGTCATATATTCAGCCTGCGTATGAACCCACGGCTAAAGGGCATCGGCAAAGATATTGCCACCGGTCTGCACATTTATCCCGCCGGAGACAGGGATGACCGCGCCAGTGACATAGCTGCCTCCGCGACCGCATAGAAACAACATGCAACCAGCGATATCCTCGGCCTGGCCAACCCGGCCCAGTGGAACACCTTTGCCGACCCGCGCGCGCTTGGTTTCGTCTTCGGTGGCAAAGGCCGTCATGCGCGATACGAATGGTCCCGGGGCCAGCGCATTCACCGTGACTCTGTATGGTGCCAATTCCTTAGCCATGATTTTGGACAGGTGAATAACCGCCGCTTTGGACGCGGAATAGCTGTAGGCCCCGTCACCCATCGGAACTTCACCCATGACCGAACCTACATTGATGACCCGCGCAGGATCCTCGTCGGTTGCGGATTTCATCAGAAGTGGCAGCAATTTTTGGGTCAGATCAAATACGCCTGCGACATTAACCGACATGACTTTGTCCCAAGCGAAATGAGGGAACTGCCCCATCGGCGCGCCCCAAGACACACCTGCATTATTCATCAATATATCAATCGCTTGAGTGCGACTTTTGACTTCATCCACCAACGCATCTACACCCGCCTCTCTGCTGATGTCGCCAGCAAACCCTTCGGCCGAGCCTGGCGCGTCCAGAGCGTTCAACTCTGTTGCAACCTCCTCGCATGCCTCGCCTTTGCGAGAAGCGATCAGTACATGCGCCCCGGCACGTACCAACGCCTCGGCCGCCATTCGACCGATACCGGTGGCACCCCCCGTTACCAGTGCCGTCTTTCCACTGAGCGAAAACAAAGTCTCGGGCGTCATGTGCACTCCATTCAGGCGATCTGGGATTCTGGCGTGAGGTCTTCTTGACAATACGTGCTGACAATCCAACGATTTCAAAACAGGTGAAGCAAGAGGCAATTGAAAAACATGCAGGCATTACTCAGCGTCACACCAGGCGGCCCCGAGAGTTTGGAACTGACCACCCTGCCCGATCCAACCCCTGAGTCAGGTGAAATTGTATTGCGTATCCGCGCCGCCGGGGTGAACTTCCCTGATACGCTGATGATCCGGGACCTCTATCAGATAAAACCACCCCGCCCCTTTGCGCCAGGTGGTGAAATCGCCGGAGAAGTTGTCTCGGTTGGAGAAGGCGTCACAGACTTCGCGCCTGGTGATCGGGTTCTGGCGCTGACAGGGCACGGAGGGTTCGCCACGCATCTGAAGCTTAAACCAGCGACTGCCGTCAAGATACCCGACGTGATGCCGTTTGAAGATGCGGCTAGCTTTGTCTTCACCTACGGCACTTCATACCACGCCCTCAAGGACCGTGCGCTACTTAAGCCCGGCGAAAAAGTACTTGTTCTGGGGGCCGCCGGTGGCGTTGGGTCTGCGGCGATCGAGCTAGCCAAAGCGATGGGGGCACATGTGATCGCGGCGGTCTCGTCTGAAGACAAAGCATTGTTTTGCAGAGATGTTGGCGCAGACCAGACGCTGATCTATCCTCGCGATTTGGACCGCGAAGCGCAAAAGGCCCTGTCCGCCGAGATAAAGGCACTGGCCCGGGGCGAAGGTGTGGATGTGGTCTACGACGCGGTCGGCGGAGACTACGCTGAGCCCGCCTTGCGAAGTATGGCATGGGGTGGGCGTTATCTGGTTGTTGGCTTTCCTGCCGGCATCCCCAGCATTCCGCTGAACCTGACTTTGCTCAAGGGCTGTCAGATCGTCGGGGTGTTCTGGGGCGCGTCCGTATTTCGCGACCCGAAGGGGCACGCACAAAACCTGGCCGAGTTGTTCCGCCTATATGGTTCGGGAAAGATTTCACCCCGTATCAGTGCACGATTTCCGCTAACCCAGGCGGCAGAGGCAATTGGCATGCTCGAAAGGCGCGAGGCTCTCGGTAAAGTTGTGGTCACGATGGAAGATAATTGAATAGAGGATGGGATTGAGCCGATCCAGCAACCTGCATGCGTCAATGAAGCTCTACCCATAAGAGCGAAGGTCGCTGGACGACCTTTAAATTCATGTTTATGAAAAAAGGAAGATGGGGACAGTTTGAATATGCACAATATCCTGGTTCTGAATGGTCCGAACCTGAATTTGCTTGGTACACGGCAACCCGAGGTCTACGGCGCAACGACGTTGCAGATGATCGAGGACCTGTGCGTTGCGCATGGTGAAACGCTGGGTCAAAACATAACCCATCTCCAATCCAATCACGAAGGCGCGCTGATTGATGCGATCCACGCGGCACGCGGCGTTCAGGATGGCATAGTACTGAATGCAGGCGCATTCACGCATACATCGATTGCGCTGATGGATGCGATATCTTCGGCCGAAGTACCCGTGGTCGAAGTTCATTTATCTAACATTCACGCGCGCGAGGCGTTTCGTCACAAATCGCATATCGCACCAGTCGCGATTGGACAGATCTGTGGTTTTGGCGCGCAAAGCTATGTTCTTGCACTGAACGCGATTGCCGCGCATCTGGCTGAGAGGGACACAGGATGACCCTCAAAGAGTATCTGAATTTTCTGAGCTACACGAAAACTCTGGAAGAGCTTTGGGATGCACATTGCCGCCAGATGGAAAAGTATGGCTTCGACCGGCTGTTGTATGGGTATACGCAATACCGAACGGCGACTTCGCTGGGCGATCCAGAAGACTTTGTAATCCTGACCAATCACTGCTCGGATTACTTGGAAGGGTTCCTTCAATCCGGCCTGTATTTTCACGCCCCCATGCTGAAATGGGCGCTGAACAACGAAGGCGCTGCAAGTTGGAGCATGATACAGGACATGATGTCCAGCGGGGTCATGTCGAACGAAGAGCTTCGGGTTTTTGAGTTCAATAAGTCGCGTGATATTACAGTAGGTTATACGGTCAGCTTCAACTCGGTATCGATGCGTTCCAAAGGGGCGATTTCGCTTGCGGCACGTAATCACAGCCAGGAGGAGATGGACGAGGTCTGGAACGAGCACGGCGACGACATCCTTCTGATGAACAATGTTGCCCATCTCAAAATCCTGACCTTGCCATATCATGCCCCGAACCGCGCGCTGACCAAACGCCAGCGCGAAGCTTTGCAATGGGTCGGCGACGGAAAGACCACGCAGGACATCGCGCTATTGATGGGTTTGACTTCGGCAACGGTGGAAAAACATCTGAGACTCGCGCGTGAGGCGCTTTCGGTTGAAACAACGGCACAGGCCGTATTGAAGGCCGCGTTGCAGAATCAGATGTTTGTGATGGAAGCATGACCCTATTTTGATGCTAATTAGCATCAAATTGACCTAGGGTAAGGAATACATGACTTTCCGAATCTCCCGATAAAATTGCAAATTGATATTGTTCCGTGAGTGGTGGCTTTAGCCAGGGAACGTTTTGATCGGATCTTTGTAATACCAAAGCTCTCTGATCGCTCTGACACCGAGGCGTCTATTCGTCCACGTCTCTTTGTCGGGATTATTGAGGGGCCCTTCCATCCCCATCATGCAGGGCCCCTCAATTCACCAATCTTCGCAAGCATCGGTTCACAGGCTTTTGACATGAAAAAAACCCGGCTGCGCTATGCAACCGGGCTCGGTATTTGTTGCAGCCTCTAACCGAAGCTGCAAAAGATTTTAGCCTTGGGCTGCCTTTGCAACTTCGGCAGCGAAGTCTTCTTTTTCGACCACGATGCCCTCGCCTACTTCCATGCGGACAAAACCGGTGATGGTAGCACCTGCTTCTTTGGCAGCCGCTTCGACGGTCAGATCAGGATTCACAACGAAGTCCTGGTTCAGCAGGGTCGCTTCGGCGACGAATTTCTTCATGCGACCGACGATCATCTTTTCGATCACCTGCTCGGGCTTGCCGGATTCGCGGGCGATGTCCATCTGGACCTGCTTCTCTTTCTCGACAACTTCCGGGTCCATGTCCGCCTCGGACAGGGCCGCTGGGTTCACAGCTGCAATGTGCATTGCAACCTGCTTGCCGAAGCCTTCATCACCGCCGGACAGAGCGACCAGAACGCCGATTTTGCCCATGCCGGTTGTCGCCGCGTTGTGAACGTAGGAAACGACAGTATCGCCCGACAGTTTCGACATGCGGCGGACCGACATGTTTTCACCAATGGTGGCGATCTTGTCGGTCAGGGTATCTGCAACAGACTTGCCGCCCAGATCGGCAGCCAGCAGCGCGTCGACGTCATCAACACCTTCGGCTGCGTAGGTGATCTTGCCGACCATCTCTTGGAATTCGCTGTTTTTCGCAACGAAGTCGGTTTCCGAGTTCACTTCGACTGCAACACCGTTGCCGCCGTTGACGTGAACAGCAACCAGACCTTCGGCTGCAGTACGGCCCGATTTCTTGGCCGCCTTGGCCAGGCCTTTGGTGCGCAGCCAGTCAACGGCTTCGTCCATGTTGCCGCCGGTTTCGGTCAGCGCTTTTTTTGCGTCCATCATGCCTGCGCCGGTCGAGTCGCGCAGTTCTTTTACCATTGCTGCTGTGATTGCCATCTTTTGGCTCTCCTCAATTCAAACGGAATTGGGGCAGGTCTACCCTGCCCCATATGTCATTTACGTGACGGGCAGCTTACGCTTCGGCTTTGACTTCCGGTGCGGCTTCTTCAGCGGGTGCTTCTTCGGCAACCACTTCTTCAACCGGCGCCTCTTCGAACGCACCCAGGTCAACGCCAGCAGCACCCATCTGAGCGGTCATGCCGTCCAGAGCGGCACGTGCGGCCAGATCGCAATACAGAGCGATTGCGCGCGCTGCGTCGTCGTTGCCGGGGATGATGTAGTCAACGCCATCGGGCGAGCAGTTGGTGTCGACAACAGCCACAACCGGGATACCCAGCTTGTTGGCTTCGGCGATAGCCAGTGCTTCTTTCTTGACGTCGATGACGAACAGCAGATCCGGAACGCCACCCATCTCGCGGATACCGCCCAGTGAAGCCTGCAGCTTGGCCTGGTCACGCTCCATGCCCAGACGCTCTTTCTTGGTCAGGCCTTCGGCACCCGATTCCATAGCTTCGTCGATCTGGTTCAGACGGTTGATCGACTGGGAAACGGTTTTCCAGTTGGTCAGCGTGCCGCCCAGCCAGCGGTGGTTCATGTAGTACTGAGCCGACTTTTCAGCGGCATCTGCGATCGGCTGAGCTGCCTGACGCTTGGTGCCTACGAACAGAACGCGGCCACCTTTTGCGACGGTGTCACGAACAGCCTGCAGAGCCTGATCCAGCATCGGAACGGTCTGAGTCAGGTCCATGATGTGGATGCCATTGCGCGAGCCGTAGATGAACGGGCCCATGCGGGGATTCCAACGCTGTGTCTGGTGACCAAAGTGAACGCCAGCTTCCAGCAGCTGACGCATGGTGAACTCGGGAAGAGCCATGCTTTACTTTCCTTTTCCGGTTTACGCCTCGGCGGGGGTGAAAGAAGCGGATGCTCCAACCGGCGGGCCAGATAAGGATGTCTCTCTCAAAAAGCCCAAACCCCGCCTGCGGGTTTGAATGGCGCGCGTATACGGCAGGTTTAGCATCAGTGCAAGGGCCAAATGCCCCTATTTTTCAAGCCGCGCCAGTGAATGCGCATGACGTACCGCGTCTTCGCAATGGGCTGCCAGAGCTTTGCGGTTTTCAAAGTCGCTAACCTTGGCTGGCGCGTGGTAGATCAATTCCACGGTGCCTTGTCGACGTGCCCCCAAAGTCTTAAGCAAATGCGGTCCGAAATCCATGTCGCCCCACCAGCCATAAAACCTATCGGGCTGACCTTGGGGAGCGTGAAAGATGACCGAAACCGGTTGAACATACATGAATTCCCGCAGCTCTTCAGTGAAGAACGCGGCAAAGAGTGTTGTTTTAAAGGGTAAAATTCGCTGTCCGTCGGTCGAAGTGCCTTCTGGAAAGAACAACAGCTTGTGCCCGGCTTTCAGACGTTCCTCGAAAATCCGGGTCTGCTCGCGGGCTTTCTTGCGATCACGTTCGATAAAGACCGTACCCGTCGCGCGTGCCAGCCAGCCGATGCCGGGCCATTTTGCAACTTCGGCTTTCGATACGAAATACACGCGCTTACGGGCATTCAGCGCAAAGATATCCAGCCACGACGTATGGTTTGCAACCACAGCGCCGCGTTCCTGCATGAGCGCGCCAGAGGTGCGAAATCTGATCCCGAGAATTCGAAATGCATTGCGACAAACGAACTGAGAAATGAACGGTGTCACCGGCCGTTGAACGCCATAAAGCGGTCGTTCGATGAGACGTATGGCCAATAAGACGAACAGCCCCCCAAAAACCAAAAGGGCCAGCGGCAGACCGCGAAGTATCACCAGGACCCAACCTAAGAAACCAAGCTCAATTGGATCAGGAGCGTCTTCACTTTGCCACGATGGGTCGCTCACAGGGTTATGCTCCACCATAAATACGCCGCTGACGCTCATTCATGCGGGCTGTGTCAAGGATCAGACACACATCGGTTGTGTTGAAGGCATGATCGATAAATGCCCCCTCGCCCACGAATCCACCGAGGCGAAGGTAGGCCTTGATGAGAGACGGCACTTGAACCATCGCCGCGCGCCGATCCAGCGCGTCGGGTGCCAAAAGGTCCATTGATTGAAATAACTCTGGCTGGGCCCGAACCCGCAAATCCAGCGGGGCAAGGTGGTTGTGATGCAGCATCGACAGCGGCTGCGCCAATTTGCTCACGTCGGTTCCGTGGAAACTCGCGACCCCGAACAAGATCTCAATATCACGCTCAGTGACGTATGCAGCCAGACCATTCCACAGATGAAACATCGCCGTGCCACCACGATAATCCGGATGCACGCACGAGCGTCCAAGCTCCAACAGCTTGCGCCCGCTTTGTTTCAGGACGGTGAGATCGTATTCATCCTCGGAGTAGAATTGCCCCAGTTCGGCAGCTCGCTCACCAGGAAGCAGTCGATAGACGCCGATCACCTCTCCAGATGAATCGTCGATGGCGAGCATATGATCGAAGTATGGATCGAACCGATCCTTCTCGAGCCCCGCCTCATGATCCACCATCTCGCCGCCACCGCCCAATTCCTGAACAAACACGTCATAGCGCAGACGTTGGGCCGCCCGCAGTTCAACCTCGGTATTGGCCAATTTGACAGTGAATGAGGGGCCTTCGTCTGGCATCAAGAAAATTCCATCGATCGCGGTTGCGCGCTGATAACGCGATTGCTCGGCCAAAGGCAACTCGCCCGCGTTTTGCCCGAGTTGTTAACCTTTCCTAAACCAGTTTCACGGATCAAAGACCGGCATCAGGGCTATGCGTGTCCCGTCGATCACCACTTTCCCCTGCTCGCGAAAGTTAACGGTGATCTTGCCTCCGATATTGGACTGCACCTGTCCAACGCCCCAATCGGGGAAATCGGGGTGGCGGACAAACATGCCCGGTGCAAGAATGGCATTCAGATCTGTCATATCGGGCCTCCGGGTCCAAGGCAGATGCAGCAGGAGGTACGCATGGGCGCGTCAGACGTCAACCTGGCCGAATTGATCGGCTCTCGGATTTGTCATGATCTGATCAGCCCCATTGGGGCAATTACCAACGGGCTTGAGCTGTTGGAGATGGTTGGCGCAGTCCAAGGCCCTGAAATGGAGCTGATTTCGGGCAGCGTTGGCAGTGCAGGCGCCCGCATCCGGTTTTTCCGCGTTGCCTTTGGATCAGCAAGCGATCAGCCACTGGGTCGCACCGAAGTGGTCGAGCTTCTTAAAGATGTGGAAAAGGCCGGGCGTCTGCGGATCAGTTGGAACCTGACCGAACCTGTCCCGCGCAATCAGGTTAAACTCGCGTTTCTGGCTGTGATGTGCTGTGAAAATGCGATGCCCTTCGGCGGCGAAGTGGAAATCGAAACTCAGGGCGACGCATGGACGGTGACTGGCGTTGCTGACAAGCTGAACCTCAATACGGGACTGTGGAAAGGGATTGGCTCGGGGCGATTTACCGAAAAACTAAGCCCGGCGCAGGTTCAATTTGCCCTGCTGCCGGACACAGCCTCGACGATGGGGCGCAGGATCACGGTAGAAACGACCGCAACCCGGGTGACACTGCGGTTTTAGTGCCGAGTGGTCCCGTTTCCGCGCACCAGATACTTAAAACTGGTCAACTGAGCGGCACCGACAGGACCGCGCGCGTGCATCTTGCCGGTGGCGATACCAATCTCAGCACCCATGCCAAACTCACCGCCATCCGCGAATTGGGTCGAGGCGTTATGCATCAGGATAGCGCTGTCGAGCCGTTCGAAGAAGTGCTCGGCGGCCGCGGAATCCTCGGTCATGATGCAATCGGTGTGGCTTGAGCCAAACTGCCGGATATGCGCAATCGCGGCGTCGATATCTGCTACGGTCCGTGCAGCGATGATACTATCTAGGTACTCTTTGCCCCAGTCATCATCCGACGCAGGAATGGTGTTTTCATTGGCCAAAACGCCTTCGGCATGCACTTCAACACCCGCAGCTTGAAGAGCAGCGATTAGATCACGGCCCAGTATTTCTGCAACGTCTTGATGGATCAGCAAGCATTCTGCCGCGCCACAGATACCGGTGCGCCGGGTTTTGGCGTTCAACACAACATCCAGCGTCTTCTGGGGATCGGCGGCTTTATCAACATAAATATGAACGATGCCTTCGAGATGCGCAAAGACGGGCACGCGCGCCTCGCGTTGCACAAGACCCACCAATCCTTTGCCACCTCGGGGAACGATGACGTCGACATAATCAGTCATGGTCAAAAGCTCTTGCACCGCAGCCCGGTCGCGAGTCGGCACCAGTTGAATGGCGTCTTCGGGCAAGCTAGCAGCTGCTAGCCCCTCAACCAGACAGGCGTGGATCGCGGTTGACGAATGAAAGCTCTCAGACCCGCCTCGCAAGATCACGGCGTTCCCGGATTTCAGGCACAATGCACCCGCATCCGCCGTCACGTTGGGACGGCTTTCGTAGATCACGCCGATCACACCCAATGGCGTGCGCACACGCTGAATGTTGAGGCCCGAGGCCATGTCCCATTCGGCCAACACCTCACCCACAGGATCGGTCTGATCGGCAACGGTGCGCAGCCCGTCAACCATGCCCTGAACGCGTGCTTCATCCAGCATCAGGCGGTCCATCATCGCGGGGCTCAAACCCTTTTCTCGCCCGAACTCCAAATCCTTCTTGTTCGCTTCGATAATGTCGGCACGTTTGTGCCAAACGGAGTCTGCGGCTGCGATCAGCGCGGCGTGCTTGCGTTCGGCGGTGGCAAAGGCAAGCTCTTGCGAGGCTGCTTTGGCGCGCGCACCAAGGTCGGCCATCATTGCGGGAATGTTGTCGAAATCCTTCATCTCAAGCGCCTTTCGGTCTCAGTTTATCAAATCACGCCCTTACAGCGCCAGATCGTCCCGGTGGATCAGGGCCGCGCGGCCTGGATAGCCTAGCGTCGCCTCGATTTCAGACGATTTACGTCCTTTGATCGCATCCGCCTCTTGCGCGGTATAGCGACTTAGCCCCTGTGCCAGCCTCCGCGCCTGCGCATCCAGAACAGCGACGGGATCGCCGCGACCAAAATCACCCGTGACCTCGACAATGCCAGCGGGTAACAGGCTTTTGCCATTGGAAAGCGCCCTTGCCGCGCCGTCATCGATCACGATCTCTCCGCGCGGTTTCATCGCCGAAATCCAGCGTTTCCGGGCTGCATGCGGATCGAGCGTGGCCGTGAACCAAGTGCAGCTCGCTCCATTTTCAAGCGTTTTCAGCGGGTTCAGGGGTGATCCTTCAGTTATCGCCATATCGCAGCCAGCTGCGGTTGCCATCTTGGCAGCCAACAGCTTGGTCTTCATGCCGCCCTTTGACAGCCCCGATCCCGCGTCACCTGCCATGGCCTCGATCTCGGGCGTGATCTGTTTGATCACGTCATACCGGGTGGCTGTCGTGTCCTCGTTGGGATTGCCCGAATAGAACCCGTCGACATCTGAAAGCAGGATCAACTGATCCGCGCCGATGGTCACGGCGATTTGCGCTGCCAGCCGGTCATTGTCGCCATACCGGATCTCATCCGTGGCGACTGTATCGTTTTCGTTGACAATCGGAACAACACCCAGGCTCAGCAGCGTTTCCAGCGTTGCACGGGAATTCAGATAACGCCGCCGATCCGCGCTGTCTTCCAACGTGACCAACACCTGAGCGGTTTTGATCTCATGCGGCGTCAACGCTTCTTCATACGCACGGGCAAGCCGGATTTGTCCAACCGCTGCAGCGGCCTGTGACTGTTCCAGCGGCAGATTCTGCATCGGCAGACCAAGTACACCTCGACCCAACGCGATTGACCCGGACGAGACCAGAACAACATCTGTCCCCTGCCCTTTCAGCCAAGCCACGTCCTGCGCCAGCGATTTCAGCCAATCCGACCTGAGCAATCCCGTATCCCGATCGACCAACAAGGCCGATCCGATCTTGACCACCAGGCGGCGGGCATGGGTCAGGGTTGCCAAGGCGTGGCCTCCTCGGCGGGTTTCTGGCGCAGGCGGTTTTCATCGATCTGAGCCCGCAAGGACCGCAGCACCTCGGTCACGCCCAAATGCGCAACGCCTGACATGGTCATGACCGGGCCGCGAACGGCATCTTCCAGTTCGGCCTTGATCAGTTCGCGTTCCTCATCGTCCAGAGCGTCGATCTTGTTCAATACGGTGATACGCGGCTTATCCGCCAGCTCTCCGCCATAGGCCTCAAGCTCGGTGATGATTGTGCGATAGTCTTCGACCACAGTTTCCGAGGTGCCGTCGACCAGATGCAACAGTACCGCGCAGCGTTCTACGTGGCCAAGAAACCGGTCACCGATTCCACGCCCCTCATGCGCGCCTTCGATCAGACCTGGAATGTCGGCAACGACGAACTCCACGTTATCGACACCGACAACGCCCAGATTGGGGTGCAGCGTAGTAAAGGGATAGTCGGCGATTTTGGGCCGTGCATTGGATGTGGCAGCCAAGAAAGTTGATTTCCCGGCGTTGGGCATGCCCAAAAGACCCACATCCGCAATCAGCTTCAGCCGCAGCCAGATGGTGCGGTCGATCCCCGCCTGCCCCGGATTGGCGCGGCGCGGGGCCTGATTGGTCGCGGATTTGAAATGCAGGTTGCCAAAGCCGCCGTTGCCGCCTTTTGCCAGCAAAAACCTTTGACCAACCTCGGTCAGGTCACAAATCACGGTCTCTTCGTCTTCGTCCAGAATCTCGGTTCCGACGGGAACGCGCAGGATGATGTCGTCACCATCCTTACCTGTACGCTGCTGACCGCGACCGGGTTGGCCGTTCTTGGCGAAAAAATGCTGTTGATAGCGAAAGTCGATCAGGGTGTTCAGCCCGTCTACTACCTCCGCCCAAACAGACCCACCCTTACCGCCGTCCCCGCCATCGGGTCCGCCGTATTCGATGTACTTTTCACGTCTAAAGCTGACGCAGCCGCCACCTCCGGCCCCGGACCGGATGTAGACCTTTGCAAGATCGAGAAATTTCATAGCTGTCCCCTACTGCAAAGGCCCCATCGGCCACAAGTCAGAGTTTCTTTGTATAGGTCCAGGTGGGCACATTCGCATCGCGCGCCACCGAATAGGTTTCCGCATCGCCAAGATACTGGAACCCGCAATGGGTCAGAACCCGGGCCGAGGCCGGGTTGTCCTGGAACACGCTGGCGAACATGGTCGCGTTTTCCAGCGGATTGGCGTTGACCAGCTTTTCAACGGCCAGCGATGCAATGCCGGTGTTCCAATACACCGGGGCGACCCAATAGCCGACCTCGGACTGGTTGCGATCCAGCCGGGTCAATGAAATCAGTCCGATCAGCTCCGGGCCACCATCCTTTGTGGCATCCATTGCCCAGACATCCTCGTCCCGGTCTTCGGCCATCGCGCGCATCACAAACGCCTCAATCGAGCCGGGCGGCAATGGATGCGGGATCGATGTCGTCATGCGCGCCACACGCTCATCGCCTGCATAGTGCTCAATGAGACCCAAATCCGACCGACGCAGAGGGCGAAGGTCGAACCGCTCGGTTTCAATGACCGGCTGATTTATTATTGCCTCAATTTTCATGAGTGCGTTCCTCCTCCGAACAACACAAAAAGTACGGACGCAACTGTCAAACTGGCTAACGTCCACATCAGATATTTTTCCGCAGGCCGACCTTCAACCGCATGGGCGATCCGATCTCCTGCAAATGTCCAGATCGGGTGCAATACGATCTGGCAGATTAACAAACAGAGAGCGATCGTGAGGGTCGCCTCAAAACTGGGTGTTCCAGTTGCCACAAACCCGGTGAAACCTGCGATAATCATTGCCCAAGCCTTAGGGTTAAGCGGATGCACTATTAACCCCGCCAGAAAACCGGGCACTTGCTTATCCGATTGACCTCGGGAAAGCCGCAGATTGGCAATTTTCCACGCAAGCCAGCAAATATATGCAGCAGAAGCATATTTGAGTGCCTCGAACACCAACGGCGCCTGATCGGCAACTTGCATCAGGCCAAAACCAACCGGCCAGATGATCAGCTGTTTGCCCAGAATGACCCCGCCCACAAAGGGTAGAGCCGACCGAAAGCCATAACGCGCACCTGTTCCCAACAGGACCATATTGGCCGGTCCCGGCGTGCCGACCTGCGAAGCGGCAAAAATCAGGAAACTGGTGGTTGCGACTGTCATTGGTTCTTGTGATCACGACTGCGTTAAAACGAAAAAGGGACCGGCACTTTGTGCCGGTCCCCCATGAATTTTTCTTAAACCTTCTGGGTTTCGGCTTACTCTGCGGCCTCCGCCACTGGCAGGACCGAAATAAAGGTGCGGTTTTTAAGTCCCTTATGGAACTTCACGGCGCCATCGACAGTTGCAAAGATGGTATGGTCTTTGCCCATGCCTACGCCTTCGCCCGGCCAGAACTTGGTGCCGCGCTGACGCACGATGATGTTGCCTGCGATGGCGGCCTGGCCACCATACAGTTTCACGCCAAGGCGACGACCAGCTGAGTCGCGACCGTTACGGGAGGAACCGCCAGCTTTCTTATGTGCCATTCTCTCTCTCCTTAGCCCTGAGCCAGCTCTTTGGCTTGCTCAACCCATTCGGGTTTCACTTTGATGGTGTCGATAGCAGCAATCTGCTCGTCCGACAAGGCGGCCAGAGCGGCAAAGCTTTCGATACCGGCTTCAACCAGCTTTTTGGCAGCGGCAGGGCCGACACCATTAAGAGCAGTCAGATCGTCAGCGGCAGCAGCTGCGGCGGGTGCCTCTGCTTTGGCTTCAGCTTTCTTGGCAGGCTTTTTTGCCACCGGAGCAGCTTCGCCAGCCGGTGCCGAACCGGTTGCAGCTTTGATGCCCGACTTGTCAGCGCCTGACGACAGGATGTCGGTGATTTTGACCAGAGTCAGTTTCTGACGGTGACCAACGGTACGCTTCGAGCTGTGCTTACGACGGCGCTTGACGAACTTGATGACCTTGTCACCTTTGATCTGTTCGATCACTTCGGCCTGTACGCCTGCGCCTTCAACGAAAGGTGCACCAACAACCGGTGCGTCGCCGCCCAGCATCAGAACATCGTTGAATTGAACTTTTTCACCTGCGTCGGCAGCCAGCTTTTCAACACGGAGCACATCGCCCGCCTGAACCTTGTACTGCTTGCCGCCAGTCTTGAGGACCGCAAACATGCGTCTTTCCTTTGTCTAACCGCGTTCTGTGGTCCCCGATTGGGTGTTTCCGGCTTTCGCCACCTCGAACAGCGCGCCCTTTTCGGGCTGTGTGAATGACCTTTGGCACATGCCATCAGGTCAAAGAATAACGATACCCGGCGCGGAAAGCCGGCCGGGATGCGCGCTTATCGAAGCATTCATGAAGAAAGTCAACCAAAAATCTGCGGCTCAGAGATCCGACGCTTTCATGGCTTGCGCGACGGTTTGACCAAGCTGGTAAGAGATGCCGTTTAGCATTTCATCAAAACCCATGAACAAAGCGGAATTCAAGGCCCGACCCGCATCGGTGCGGGAAAAGGCGATGTTCTCTCGCATCTGAGACTCGTTCAACGGCTGATAGGCCAATAAAAGGAACGAGTACATCCATTCAGTTGTCTCTGCCCTGGTGTTCTCATGCTGAGATAGCAGTTCCTGCAACACGGATGCATCGTCGAACAGGGCACTTTGCCCAGAGGCAAGTCCTTGGTAAAAACTATAATCAGCGCTGATGGTGCCTTGCACATTTTTCTCGATCAGGTCGTTGACCTGCACATATTCATCTACAAGACGAAAAAACATGCCCTCGCGATCAGCCTGTTCGTAAGCGCTGCGTGCCATCTCTTCGATCGCGTCATCTGCAATGGCCCGGCGCGCCGAATTTTCCAGAGAAACGATGCTTTGCCCCAGTTCGCTTTCAAAAAAGATCGAAGCTTGTTCTAGCTGCGCATCGGACATCATCTCGCCAACAGACAGCGAAAGTTGCTGGTGCATCGTAGTCGGATCGTACAGATCCTCAACTTGCGCCAAAAAATAGGCTCCTCCTGAGCTGCCCAGCATCGACTCGTTGATTGCATGCCCTTGCGCCACGCCTTCTTCACTAAGAATTTTCATAAAATCCAAAATATGCATCGCCTGCATCAGTCTTTCAGCACGCTCACTTGCGGCCAGAGGCAGCGCCCAGATCGTCAAACAGAGTGCCGTAGCTAATACTCGCATCAGATATCCTGCGCCGGGCGCAATTCGGCCATGCGGGCGGCTAATACTTCAAACCGCATCGCCATGATTTCATATTGGATCGC
The DNA here is from genome assembly GCF_056532525.1 of Ruegeria sp. I3. NCBI lineage: Bacteria > Pseudomonadati > Pseudomonadota > Alphaproteobacteria > Rhodobacterales > Roseobacteraceae > Ruegeria > Ruegeria sp. I3. The sequence continues at coordinate 613,284 of NZ_JBQFNI010000002.1, forward strand.
ATTCAACAGCTCATAGACCTCCTGCATCAGAGGCTGTTCCAGAGCGTCAACATAGGCGTCGACATCCTCATCCGAGAAATCCTGGTAGGTGTAAGCCGCCCCTGCCAAAGCTGACAGTTGCAGAGATCGACGCAACTCACCTTCATTGCGTTGGATCATCGCGCGCAGTTCATCTCCGCTCAGTTGCATGTCGATAATGCCAGAGGCACTTGCGGCCAGTAAAAACCGCACCTGAATCTCTTGCAGCGCGCGCAGCGAGGTTCCGCTGGCGTCCACCGCACGGTTCATGCGCTTCAGGCTTTCAACGCGCGATGAGCCTTCTTTTATCAACTTCGAGACGATTTCCTGCCCGGCCAGTTGTTTGGCATCATCATCGTCATCCATATGAGCGGCGTTTTCAGCAACGACCAGTCTTTGCCCCAACTCCGAGGCATAAAACGAGACCGCGTGGACCAGCGCCTCTTCGCTAAGCGTCTGTTCAAGGATAGAGACGGCCGTTTCGTGCATCAAAGCGGTATCAAACACCTCTTCGGTCAGACGCGCCCAATCCGATCCGAAGCCGTCAGGGTCGATACCCAGCATCTGCGGGGCCGAAGCAGAGGCCTGCGCTATGCTTTCCAAGGCAACGTCAAACCCTGTCGTGGTCAGAAACGCCTCAATCTGATCCTGACTAGCGGCCTGAGATGGCGAGGCCATGACACCAAGTGAGAAAATTGGAAGGATGAGGCTGATTGCGAACTGGCGTATAAAGTAAGTCATACATATCAGCCTAGGTGTTTTCTTACCTCTGGCAATGGAAAATCCCACTATCGTCAAAATCCGGAACTTTCTGCTTGCACCCCTGCCCGTTCACCACTAAATCCCCCCCTCACAGACCCCCGCGGAGAGGTGCCGGAGTGGTCGAACGGGGCGGTCTCGAAAACCGTTGTGGGTGCAAGCCCACCCAGGGTTCGAATCCCTGTCTCTCCGCCATAAATCAATTCATCCTTCAAGGCTGTTTCTTTGCTTGCGTTGCGATTCCTGCAATGGATGGCATGATGTTGCCACTGCCTGCAGCGTCAATCAGCGCAGTGTGGCTCAAACCCGCAATATGCTGCAAAATCACGTGTTTTCCCCTTTGCTTTAACGTACCTTAACCCCATCTGAGCGACACATCATTTGAAGGAGACATCCAATGTCGCGTCTTTTACTTATCGTAGCCATCGCCGTTATCGGCGGAGGCGCTTACTATTTCGCCACAAAACCTGAACCAACCCCTGCCGAGCAGTTGCAATCGGCGGCTGAAGATGCCTCAGAGGCGGTTGGTGAAGCAGCCTCGGCAATACAAGAGGGCGCTGCTGATGCCGTTGAGGCGGCGACTGAACAAGCATCCGAGGCTGCGTCCTCGATTGCGGATCAGGCCTCGGAAGCTGCATCTTCGGTATCGGAACAGGCCAGCGACGCTGCTACATCTTTGACCGAGCAGGCCAATGATGCAGCCTCAGCAGCTGGCGATCAGGTCGCAGCGCTTGCCGGTCAGGGGCAGGAACTGTTCAACTCGTGGGTTCAGGACGGCATGCTGACCGCGCAGAATTTCGACTATGACGCAATTGTCACGTCGGTTCAGGAAAGCGCCTTGTCTCAGGACATCAAAACGCAGGTTATGAAGATCCTCGACGAGATCAAAGCGTCGCCTGAGCTGGTTGTCGCGAAGATACAGGATCTACGCAATCTGATGACGCAGCAGTGATCAATTCCAGAACCAGCCCCAAGAGGGCTGGTTCACCCGGTCGGGATGCGACTTAATTTGCGTCACATTACGGCATTACCCAATTGACATAGCTCACCGTGTTTGATTGCTTTCTTGAGATTGCTTTGAAAAAATAAAACCTTTTGTCAGTGTGTTACATTGTGACGATGAAGGCCTTGTGCCGAACTTGCATCAAAGAAGGATCGAACGATGACCACCCTGCCCGACACCATGTTTGCCGTTGTTCAGACGCAGGACGGATATTCCGGCACAGCCACGGGGCCAACGCTGGAGAATGCCTCGGACTGGTTAGCGGAGGCTGAAATGCCTGTACCTGTCCCAAAGGCGGGACAAGTGTTGATCAAAGTGCGCACTGCCTCGGTGAATCCTTCAGATATCCATTTCATCAAAGGCGAATACGGTCAGCCGCGGGTCACAGGCGCCGCAGCAGGGTTCGAGGGGTGCGGAGATGTTGTTGCCACCGGTACCGGGGCTGCCGCCCTGCTGGATCAGCGCGTGGCCTTTGTGGCAGCAGGCTCTGGTGCCTGGGCCGAGTATGTTGTGGCGCAGGCCCAGATGTGTATCCCCTTGCGCCCCGAAATCTCGGATGAAGACGGGGCGGCGCAGATCGTAAACCCGCTAACCGCAATGGCGATGGTGGATATCGCACGGGCTGAGGGCGAGGCTTTTGTAGTCTCTGCCGCCACCAGCCAGCTTGGTAAGTTGATGTGCAGCCTTGGACGGGATCTTGGGTTGAAACCGATCGCTCTGGTGCGGCGCGCCGAAACGGTCGAGATGTTAAAAGGCCTGGGTGCGGCAGAGGTGGTCGTGACCAGCGATACGGATGCGCCGACGCGGTTTGCCACGATCAGTGCAGATCTGAAACCTCGTGTTTTTCTCGACGCGGTTGCCGACCAACTGTCAGAGCAGGTGTTCTGCGCGATGCCCAATGGCGCGCGGTGGGTTTGCTATGGGAAACTCAGTACGGAAATGCCGAAGTTGACTCAGATGGGCCAGTTGATCTTCATGAGCAAACGGATCGAGGGTTTCTGGCTGACCCGCTGGATGATGGACACACCCCCGGCTGATCAAATGCGAGTTGTCAGCGAAGTGCAGGCGCGATTTGCAGATGGGCGCTGGCGCACAGATGTTTCCGCACGGCTTTCGCTACGAGAAGTGCTGCCAAATCTGGCGGATGCTCTGAAAAAGAGTGACGGGAAGGTGATAATCACTCCATAGTAGAACAAAGCGCCGGACTTAACCGGCTTAGGGAGGGTGAGATTGGATAACGCACAGCTGCTGATTAGCGGGCTGGCGAATGGTTGTGTCTACGGCCTGATCGCCCTTGGCTTTGTACTGATTTACAAAGCCACCGAGGCAGTGAATTTTGCGCAGGGCGATTTCATGATGCTGGGTGCGTTTGTCACCATTGGCCTTACGAATACGGAATATATGGGGCTGCCCTTCTGGCTGGCGCTACCGATTTCACTGGGGATTATGGGCGCACTTGGGTATCTGATCGATCGGCTGATCATCCGCCGCGTCTTTGGCGAAAGTCAGACTGCCGTGGTGATCCTAACCATCGCCTTGGGCTTTGTGATCAGGTTTGCAGCTGGTCTGATCTGGGGGCACGAGCCGCAAACGCTGCAGAACCCATTGGCTGGTAAGGAAATCCGGTTCGGTGGTCTTGTGCTGGGGATGGAGGACGTGGCCGTGATTGTTGTCACCATACTACTGACCTGGGGTCTTTTTGTGTTCTTCAGCAAGACCAAGCTGGGGCTTGCCATGCAAGGTGCGTCTCAAAACCAGTTGGCGGCATATTACATGGGGATCCCGGTCAAGCGGGTTCAGGGCTTAATCTGGGCATTGGCCGGAGTTGTCGCTGGGATTGCCGGAATTTTGTTCGCGGCCAAAGGCTCGGTCGATCCCACAACTGGGCTTCTGGGAATCAAGGCATTTGCAGCAGCTGTGATCGGCGGGTTTGGCAGCCTGCCCGGCGCTTTGGCCGGCGGGCTAATCGTCGGCGCAATCGAGCCCTTCGCTAGCCGCTATATCGCAGCCGGGTACAGTCAGATCGCGCCTTATGCGCTGTTGCTGGCAGTTCTGATCTTTCGACCGCATGGGCTGTTCAGCCAGGTGCGGGTCAAGAAGGTCTGATCGCATGCGGATTGTTTTCAAAACAAACTATATGCAGGACATTCGCCCTTGGAAGGATGGCTATCAGCTTAGCCTCTATCTGATCCTGTTGGCGGTCGTAACCGCTGCGCCGTGGTGGTTGGATGACTTTTATCTTGGCGAACTGACTAATGTTCTGATCTGGGCCATCGCGGGTTTGGGCTTGATGATCCTAACCGGCCATACCGGGCAGGCCAGCCTTGGCCATGCCGCCTTTCTGGCCGTTGGGTGCTATGCCAATGTCATCCTGATTGAGGCTGGGGTGCCCTTTCTGCTGGCGTTCCCGTTGGCGGGCCTGTTGACCGGCATCGTCGGAGCAACCGTCGCTATTCCTGCCCTGCGCCTGCATGGCATCTATCTTGCGATCTTCACCCTGGCTCTGTCTGTGCTCATGGACGACATCATCGTTCTGGCCGAACCCGTCACCGGAGGTGTCGCGGGTAAATATCTGGGTGGTGTCGAAATCTTCGGATATCTGCTCGATCGTTGGGCGACCCCGGCCCCGTTCTTCTGGCTGGTGCTGGCCGTCGCCGTTGTCGTGACACTGGGCTATATCAACTTATTGCGCGCGCCCTTGGGCCGCAGCTTCATCGCCGTACGAGACTCTGAGGTCTCAGCGCAGGCGATGGGTGTGGATATCGCGCGCACCAAGACGATCTCTTTCGCCCTCTCCTGCGCGGTCACCGGACTAGCAGGCGCATTGATGGGTATGTTCTCTGGGGCGTTCAATAACGAGACCTTCAGTGTCGTAATTTCCATCCAATTGCTAATGATGATCGTTATCGGAGGTCTGGGTTCGATCCATGGCGCGTTTTTGGGCGCAATCGTGATCGGTTTCCTGCCGCAGTTTTTGTCGATTTCAAAGGAATACGCAGCAGCCCTGTTTGGTGGCAATACGGTCGCCATTCCGGGGCTCGAATTCGGCATCTTTGGCATGATCCTGATCGCCTTCATCCTGTTCGAACCGATGGGTCTGTATGGTCGATGGCTAAAAATCCGGACGTGGTTCGAACTGTTCCCCTTCTACCGCAAGGACATGTTCAAACGACAAAAGTCCTATCTCAAGACGGAGCGTCTGAGATGAGCTTGCTGGAGTTTGAAAACGTTACCCTGAAATTCGGCGGTCTGACTGCTGTGGATGATCTGTCCTTCAACGTGCAAGAAGGTGAGGTGTTCGCCATCGTCGGTCCCAACGGCGCCGGCAAATCAACGGTCTTCAACCTGATTTCGCGCTTCCATGATCCTTATGCAGGGGCGATCCACTTTGACGGGCATGATCTGCTGCGTATCAAGCCCTCGGGTGTCGCGGCCTATGGCGTCGCGCGGACATTCCAGAACATTGAACTGTTCGAACATGCGACCGTTTTGCAGAACCTTCTGGTCGGGCGCCACCGGCACCGCAAAACCAATCTGATCTCGGAAATTCTGTTCTCGCCCTCAGCTCGCAGGCAGGAGATCGAGAACCGAGAAAAGGTTGAAGAGATCATCGATTTCCTCGACCTCCAGGCCTTTCGTGACAAGATGATCTCGGGCCTCCCCTATGGCGTGCGTAAGGTGGTCGAAGTCGCCCGAGCGTTGGCCACCGATCCAAAACTCCTGCTGTTGGATGAACCCGCCTCGGGCCTATCGGTGGAAGAGACCACAGATATGCGTTGGTGGATCGATGACATCCGGCGTCAGATGGGCATTACCGTGCTTATGGTAGAGCACGATATGGGTCTGGTCTCGGGCGTGTCCGACCGGGTTCTTGCCATGGCCGACGGAGCGAAGCTTGCCCTTGGAACCCCAACCGAAGTTCAATCTCATCCTGCTGTGGTAGAGGCCTATTTGGGCAAAGCTTCATGAACCAACCGATCCTTAGCATTCGCAATGTTGAAAGTTTTTATGGCCCGATCATGGCCATTCGTGGCGTGTCATTGGACGTGCATCGAGGGCAGGTCGTTTCAATCCTGGGCGCAAATGGCGCGGGCAAGACAACGCTGATGAAAACAATCTCAGGCGTGATGGATCCCGAAAAAGGTTCAATCACATTTGACGGTCAGCAAATACAGGGATCGGAACCTCACAAGGTCGTGCAAAAAGGCATCGTCCATGTGCCCGAGGGACGCGAGGTCTTTCCACTTTTGACCGTCGACGAGAACCTGAACCTTGGGGCTTATACCCTTTCGGATAAAGGACAGATCGATCATGACCGCGATCTGGTGTTTTCCTACTTTCCTGTGTTGAAAGACCGCCGCAATCAAGAGGCTGGCACTCTGTCCGGCGGGCAACAGCAGATGCTGGCGATTGGGCGCGGCCTGATGGCTAACCCGCGTATCATGCTGTTGGATGAGCCTTCGCTGGGCCTATCGCCGCTGCTGGTGCAAGAGATTTTTGGCATTCTCAAACGCCTGAATGACGAACAGAGCATGACAATGATGCTGGTCGAGCAGAACGCTAATGCAGCACTGGAACTCGCCCATCATGGCTATGTAATGGAGATCGGACGGATCGTTATGGATGGTGCGGCTGAAACCTTGCTGCAATCCGAGGACATTCAGAACTTCTATCTGGGCGTTCAGGAAGAAGGCGCGCGAGAAAACCGTCGCTGGAAACGCAAAAAGACGTGGAGGTGAGCTGGATGGACGCAAGCCCCCTGCCCCCTCAGACCAGTATCAACGGTGTGCAGTTCAACGCTACGCCCGGTCAGAGACCCCTGCGAGTCGATGGCTGTGTCACGATATGCGAGCTATTCCAGAAACGCTGTGCCGAACTGGGACAGCGTACGGCGCATCGCGAGAAGGACTTCGGCATCTGGAAATCCTACTCATGGGCCGACTACTGGCAACACGCCAAATGGATCGGGCTGGCCCTGCGCAAGCTGGGTCTGCAACGTGGCGAGGTTGTCTCGATCCTGTCCGAAGACCGCAAGGAATGGGCGTGGTTCGACATGGGCATCCAGTGTGTCGGAGGGATTGCTTCGGGCGTCTACACCACAGATTCGGCCAGCCAGTTAAAATACCTGATCAATGACAGTGGCAGCCGGTTTCTGATCGTTGAAGATGAAGAGCAGTTGGACAAGTTCCTCGAAGTCGAGGCGGATCTGTCCGATCTGCTCAAGGTCATTATCCTTGAGGATGAAGGCCTGCACGACCTGGATCATCCGCGTTGCATGATGATCGAGGACTTGTATGCTCTGGGGCAGCAGGCTGAGGTCGATGAACCCGGCGCATTCGAAGCAGAAATCGCTGAAACCACGTCACAAGACACCGCCCTGCTCATATATACGTCAGGTACCACCGGTAATCCCAAAGGCGCCATGCTAAGCCATGAGAACATAATGGCCGCGATAGAGGCAGGGGCGCATTCCCTGCCCTCCCAATCAACCGACGAACAGCTATGCTTTCTGCCGCTCTGTCATATACTCGAACGCGACGTGTCGATCTACTACCCGCTTGCGATGAAGACTACTGTGAATTTCGCTGAAAGCCCCGAGACAGTGTTCTCCAACCTGCAAGAGGTCTCTCCCGCCACCTTCACTGCCGTCCCTCGCGTGTGGGAGAAGATCTACTCGCAGGTCATGTTCATGGCGAAAGAAGCAACGCCCACAGGGCGTTTCGCCTTTGCACAGGCGCTCAAGTCTGGAATGGCGCGGGCTGAATTTATCCTTGCAGGCAAACCTGTTCCAGCACTGATCGCTATGCAGTTCTGGCTTTGGGATCGGCTTGTTCTGCGCAACCTGCGCCGGATGCTGGGCTTAGATCGTCTCCGCCGAGGCGGCTCTGGTGCAGCGCCGATCTCTCCCGATTTGCTCAGGTGGTATTGGGCAATTGGTGTGCCCATTGTAGAGGGCTTCGGTATGACCGAAACCGCCGGCATAGCAGCGCTGAACACGCTTGAGGCCAACAAGATCGGCACCATTGGGAAACCTGTTCCTGGCAACGACCTGCGCATCTCGGATGACGGAGAAATTCAGGTCAAAGGCCTGAACGTCTTTCAGGGCTACTGGCGCAACAATGTCAAAACAGCCGAAAGCTTCACCTGCGACGGCTGGCTGCGCACCGGGGATATGGGGCATATCGACGAGGAAGGTTTTGTCACCATCACAGGGCGCCTCAAGGACATCATCATCACTGCGGGCGGTAAGAACGTCACGCCCGCAGAGATCGAGAGCGGGTTGAAGTTCAGCCAGTATATCTCGGACGCGGTGATCATCGGGGATCGGCGCAAGTATCTGACGGCGCTAATCATGATCGATCAGGAAAATGTCGAGAAATTCGCACAAGAGTGCAAGATCCCCTTTTCGAACTTTTCTTCCCTTTGTGCTGCTTCCGAAGTGACGGAGCTGATCGGCGAGGAAATCGCAGCGGTTAATAAGGACTTTGCGCGGGTCGAACAGATCAAGGATTTCCGGCTGATCGACGTGTTGCTCACTGCCGAAGATGAGGAGCTGACGGCGACGATGAAACTCAAGCGTGGTCTGGTGGAAAAGAAACACGCACATCTCATTGAAGATATGTACAATTAGTTAAGGGGCGACCCAACAGGGAGGAGAAGTATGAAACACTTATTTAAGGGCCTTGCCGCAGCGACGGCATTGACTGCATCCGCCACGATCAGCTGGGCGCAAACACAAGGCGTGACAGATGACGAGATCGTCATTGGCTCAGTCAACGACCTCAGCGGCATCTTCGCTGCCGTGGGCGTTCCGGCCACCAAAGGCGCAAATGTGGTCTTTGATCGCGTCAACGCCGAGGGTGGCGTGCATGGCCGCAAGATCCGCTTTGTCGTCGAGGATAACGGCTATCAGATGCCACGCGCGATGCAGGGCTATAACAAGCTGCTGAACCGTGACAAGGTTTTCGCGATGTTGCAGTCGCTGGGTACGCCGATGAATGTTGCTGGGTTCAAGCTGCTGGACCCGAAAGGTATTCCTAATGTCGCCCCCTTGACCGCCGCGCGGCAAATGCTGCAAGAGCCGATGAAGAACAAGTTCACCTCGTTCTCGACCTATTACGATCAAGCTCGGATTGGGGTGAAGTATCTGAACGGTGAATTTGGATCGCAAACCGTTTGCACCATGTACCTGCCTACTGATTTCGGTGAGGAAATTCTGGAAGGCAGCAAAGCGGGAGCCGAAGAGGCTGGCATCACTTTCGGCGCTGAGACCACCCATAAACCGGACGAGACGGATTTCGTGGGGTCCTTGAGCAAGCTTAAAGAAGAAGGTTGTGACATCGTCACGATGGCGCTCGGCGTGCGTCAGGCAATCACCGTTGTTGGAACGGCCAAGAAAATGGGCCTGACCGACATGAAGTTCCTCGGCACCTCTGCCAGCTTCCTAACCGTGGTGGCGCAGGTGCCCGGTGGTGTGACCGACGGTTTCTATGCGGCGGCCTCGTGGCTGGATCTCTGGGCGCGCGCCGAAGAGCCAGCCCCGGCAGCATTTATTGCTGAATACAAAGAGGCTACGGGCGAAGACCCGGTCGGATTTTCAATGCTGGGCTATTCAGCGGCCGAGATGATGGTCAAAGCGCTTGAAGCTGCAGGTCCTGATCTGACGCATGATAGCTTTATCGCCGCGATGGAATCTCTGGATTACATGGATGAGTTGGTCGGCAACCAGATCACATATGGGCCCGATGACCATCAGGGTGCTGACACTGTATTTGTCAGCGTCGTCGAAAATGGTGCGTGGAAACTGGTTTACGAAGAATAAACCGACCAAGAAAAAAGGGCTCGCAGTTGCGAGCCCTTTCCAATTCGGTATCCGCAGCGATTAACGCTTCGAGAACTGGAACGAACGACGCGCTTTGCGCTTACCGTATTTCTTACGTTCCACAACGCGGCTGTCGCGGGTCAGGAAGCCAGCGGCTTTCAGAGCGCCACGCAGGTTGGGATCGTACAGTTGCAGCGCTTTCGAGATGCCGTGCTTGACCGCACCGGCCTGACCGGTCAGGCCGCCGCCTTTGACGGTTGCAACAACGTCGAACTCACCTTCCACACCAGCAACCTGGAACGGCTGGCGCAGGATCAGCTGCAGAACGGGACGCGCAAAATACTTGTCCTGATCCTTGCCGTTCACGGTGACCTTGCCGGAACCCGGCTTGATCCAGACGCGGGCAACAGCGTCTTTACGCTTGCCGGTGGCGTAGGAACGACCCAGCTCGTCACGTACGGGTTCACGTACGATAACTTCTTCGGCCACGGTTTCAACGCCTGCGACGGCGCTCAGCTCTTCGAGAGTATTGATCTGATCAGCCATCGGTCATTAGCTCCGGGTGTTTTTCTTGTTCATGGACTTAACGTCCAGAACTTCGGGCGCTTGCGCCTCATGAGGATGCTCGGCACCAGCATAAACGCGCAGGTTGGTCATCTGCTGACGCGCCAGACGGTTGCCCGGCAGCATGCGCTTGACCGCTTGGGTCACGACGCGCTCGGGGTGTGCACCCTCAAGGATCTGCTGCTTGGTGCGCGACTTGATGCCGCCCGGGTGGCCAGTGTGCCAGTAGAAGTTCTCTTCGCGCTTCTTGCCAGTCATCTGGATTTTGTCAGCGTTGATCACGATGACATTGTCGCCCATGTCCATGTTGGGTGTGAACGACGCTTTGTGCTTGCCACGCAGGCGCATGGCGACGATCGAGGCAAGACGGCCCAGAACAACGCCCTCGGCGTCGATCAGGATCCATTTCTTGTCGATGTCTGCAGGTGTTGCAGAAAAGGTTTTCATGGCAGGATAGTCCTGTTTGATGTGAAAGACCGCCCCTTGGCGGAGCGGCCCGAATTCGATGGAGGGGGTTTAGACCTACTAGTTATGCAGGTCAATACAGGCAAAGTATAATATATCTATCAATAACAATAACTTATAAAATAGGTATTATTTTACCCCAAAATTTCTTCGGCATATCCAACTTTACGTAGTTTAGCTAAGCTAGACTCAACCAAGATCATCCAATGTCGGAGGTGGCAATGCAAGAATTGGAACAGGTTATCGCTGCCTATGGTGCGGCATGGCAGTCGACCGATCCCGAAAGGCGACTGAGCCTTCTTGAGCAGTGTTTTACACAAACTGGTCGTTACGTCGATCCAACTGCAGAAGTTTCCGGCAGAGATCAACTCAATGCCCATATCGGAGCGGTTCTGAGTGATACAAAGGGCCGAGTTGAGCTGACCAGTGAGCCGAATTCACACCATGATGTGGTCCACTTCACCTGGCATATGGTTGCTCCCGATGGTTCCATTATGGTGGCCGGACATGATTTCATTCGTCTCGATGCCGATGGTAAAATTGCACATTTGTCGGGCTTTTTCGGCGACCCTTCCCCGGTGCAATAGCGGCTAGACGCTTATTTGTTCGGGTGGGTTATCCAGCAGCGCGCGCAGGCGCAGCATGGCATCTTCGAACTTCTCAAGCGAGACATGCCCATTCACCGCTATACGAACGGCATTTGGCGCGCGACCATCCCGCAGCGCGAATTCATCGGCCGATCGCAGCTGAATACCTTCCCGCTCGGCCGCCCGGCTGAACGCAGCAGACCGCCAACCGGAAGGCAGATGAAGCCAGACGAAGGGAATTTCAGAATCCCAGTTTAGATCGAAGCCGCCCAGGGCGTTTACCGCCACACGTACATATTCGCCCATCTTGGTACGGACGTTTTTTGCAAGTTGCCTCGCCTCTGGATGTCCCAACAGCAACCGCGTCAACTCAGCCAAAGGCTGGGCGAGCCCGAAATACCCGTATTCTGCAGAACGCCGCAGATCGACGCTCTGCTCTTTCGGTGCGATGGCGAAACCTACCCGTAATGCTGGTGTGAGAGTTTTCGAAATTGACGAAACATGCCAGCCCCGTTCGGGTGCCAAAGCACGATAGCTGGGCGCGCGGGCCTCGCCCATGCGATAGCAATCGTCTTCAATGATCTGTAATTCATGCTTTCGCGCAATCTCGACAACTTCTTTGCGCCGCTCCAACGGTGAATGCCCGCCCGTTGGGTTCTGCACTTCGGGTGAGACGCAGATCGCCTGCGCCTTCGTTTGCCTGAGGATGTGGTCCAGCGCATCGGGGCTTATGCCCCATTTGTCCATTTTTACCCCGACAACCTCGGCGCGCATCAACTCACCTGCCCGTCTGAACCCGGCATAAGACAAGTCCTCAACCAACACGATGGGTTTCGGATCTTTCAGAACGGTCTGGAACACGACGCAAATGCCACTTTGCCCACCGTGTGTCAGTACAATGTCATCTGCATTCAATGAGCCCAGAGGAAGATCTGACAACCAGTCGGCCACAACCTGGCGCACGGGTAGGTAGGCATCTCGGGTCGGATAGTTCATAAACATCCGCGGATCGCCTTTTGCAACCTTTTCAAGGCATTCGCGGATTAATGTCACCTGCCCCACATCTGGCAAGCGTGGGCTGAACAGGCTGACATTGGATTCATATTTGTCGTCCCTCAGATGTAGCTGCCGCGACCAGACATCATCCAGAATGGGCGATCTCGGCGGGGCTACAAATGTACCACGCCCGACCTCGGCTTGTAGCAAACCTTCATCGGTCAGGATCGTATAGGCGCGCGCGACAGTGCCTGGTGTAATCTTTAATCGATACGCTAACTCACGCACCGGAGGCAGTTTCTTTCCAACCTCCAGCGTTTTGTTTTCTATCGCTTTTCGGATCGTGTCAGCGACCAGAGTATATTTTGGACCTTTGGATTTCGGTAGCGCCTCTGGCCAAATTGTATCCATTACAATTCTTCCTTTGATTTCGACACAATGCTGAATGTATCAAGGCAGTGTACCGAGCATATTTACTTTGTGTCAATACAATTTGAAAGGATACCCAAGATGACACGCGCAATGCACAACCCCGCCCTCTTGCTGCTGAACGACAGCCCCCGGCTGCCGCTGATCGCCGCGCTGGCCGTGCGGTTTGCGGCGTCGGTCACACAATGGGAACAACGCCGCCGCAGCCGGGTAAACTTAGGTAAGCTGGATGACAGGCTGCTCCGCGATGTCGGGCTGACCCGCCATCGGGCAGATGCAGAAGTCAGCCGCTATTTCTGGATGAAATAGACTATCCCCAGTCCCATCTAAGGGACCTCTTCCTGGCCGGGGTTTATCCCCGGCCTTTTTTACCCAAAGGCAGCAGCGGCTGAGCCTTCTGGAGGAAGCGAATAGGTCATGCTGGCCCGCGCGACGGGCTTGTCAGATCCGTCCGAGTAAATCAGCACATCCCCAACAGCCAGCGTTCTACCTAATTTCAACAACTTACACTCAGCAATCAGGTCCGCCCCGCCTTCGGGCTTGCGCAAGAAATCCAGAGAACTGTTGGTGGTGACAGCCAGAGATTGCCGACCTTTCCGTGCCAAAACCATTGCATATACACTGACATCGGCCAGCCCGAACATGGACGGACCAGATACTGTGCCTCCGGGGCGCAGGTGACGGTCTTCGACCCTCAGGCGCATGGTGATGTTGGCTTCTGTCAGATCCTCGACGACAAAGTCGTTATGAACCTGTGGAAACACCTGCGCCAGGTATTCCGTCAATTCTTGTTTATTCAGTGCTAATGACATGCTTCCCCTCGTCGCTCTGCCCGCCTAGAGTTGGCCTGAACGCCAGCGGGAGGGCAAGATGGCAATTCTGGAACGTCACGACACAGGTGCGATTGCACGGCTTCAAATGAACGCGCCTGAGCGGTTGAACGCCCTCAGCGATGAAATGCTGGCGGCCCTGCAGGCAGAGTTCAACGCGCTGCGCGAAGACAAGTCGAGTCGTGTTGTTGTTCTTTCCGGTGCGGGGAAAGCCTTTTGCGCGGGGCACGATCTGAAACAGATGACCCAGGGGCGGCAGGCACCCGATGGTGGGCTTTCTTATTTTCAGGATCTGTTCGACCGATGTGCCAAGATGATGATGTCCATTCAGTCCCTGCCCCAACCCGTGATCGCCCAAGCGCACGGGATCGCCACTGCCGCAGGGTGTCAGCTTGTAGCAACCTGTGACCTGGCAATCGCGGCCGAGGGCACACGGTTCGGCGTAAATGGTGTCAATATCGGCTTGTTCTGCTCCACTCCGATGGTGGCTCTCAGCCGGAATATACCGCGGAAACAGGCGTTTGAAATGCTCACGACCGGTGATTTTATCACCGCCGAACGCGCGGCTGAGCTGGGTCTGATCAATCGAGCGGTTCCCGAGAACTTGTTGGAAGATGAAACCAATGCGTTGGCCGAGAAGTTGGCAGGCAAGCTCAGCAGTGCGGTGAAAATCGGTAAAACCGCTTTTTATCAACAGATTACAATGCGGACTGATCAGGCATACGATTATACCGCCGAGGTAATGGCACAGAATATGATGGACCGGAATACTGAGGAAGGAATTAGTGCCTTTATCGAAAAGCGCCCGCCTGATTGGCACCAGTAACGCAATTATTTAATACATTTTTGCCGACTGTTCGCATTTTTTCACTTTTCAAAAGGGCGACACTGTGGCAAAGCTGGGTCAAGGCCAAGGCCTGACCATACTTTTGGGTCGCCGTGGGCGGAAGGTCCCTCCAAGCTGGTTTCTCTCACCGGCGTTGACATTCCCGCAGCGGCGACCCCAAGAATCCCCCTCAGAACTAAAGCCATTACTGCGCATTGCGCATGGCGCTGCTCTGCCCTATTTGGCAGCACATGACAGAGACATTGCATATCGTGGGCGGCGGCATGGCCGGGTCCGAGGCCGCCTGGCAGGCAGCGGAAATGGGCGTGGATGTTGTGATCCACGAAATGCGTCCTAATGTGGGCACGTTTGCACACCAGACCGGCAATCTGGCCGAGATGGTGTGTTCGAACTCATTCCGATCGGATGATGATGAACAGAACGCAGTCGGCTTGCTGCATTGGGAAATGCGCGCGGCAAACGGGTTGATCATGACGACCGCAGATAGCCATCGCCTGCCTGCGGGTGGCGCGCTTGCGGTTGACCGTGATCCTTTTGCCGAAGCCGTAACTGCCAAGCTGAAGGCCCATCCACGGGTCTCGGTCTCAGCGGAAGAAGTTACCAATCTACCCCAAGACGGAAAGTGGATCTTTGCAACCGGGCCGTTGACCTCGCCCGCATTGGGGGAAGCCATTCGCGCAGAAACTGGTGCCGAGGCGCTGGCCTTTTTCGACGCGATCGCCCCCATCGTCTATGCAGACAGCATTGATATGAGCAAAGCCTGGATGCAGTCACGCTACGATAAGGGCGAGACTGAGGAAGAGCGCACCGCCTACCTCAACTGTCCGATGGATCGTGACCAGCACGAAGCCTTCATTGATGCGCTGCTGGCTGCAGATAAGACCGAATTCCACGAGGGAGAGACCGCTGGTTATTTCGACGGCTGTCTGCCGATTGAGGTTATGGCCGAGCGCGGTCGTGAAACTTTACGCCATGGCCCGATGAAACCTGTTGGCCTGACAAATCCGCATCAACCGGAAGTAAAACCTTATGCCGTCGTCCAATTGCGGCGCGACAATGCCTTGGGCACGTTGTTCAACATCGTCGGTTTCCAAACCAAGATGAAATACGGTGCGCAAACCGAGGTATTTCGTAT
This sequence comes from Ruegeria sp. I3, assembly GCF_056532525.1. NCBI lineage: Bacteria > Pseudomonadati > Pseudomonadota > Alphaproteobacteria > Rhodobacterales > Roseobacteraceae > Ruegeria > Ruegeria sp. I3. The sequence goes on from NZ_JBQFNI010000002.1 coordinate 628,739, forward strand.
GATACCGGGTCTGGAAAATGCCAGCTTTGCGCGATTGGGTGGCATTCACCGCAATACTTTCATCAACTCTCCGACTTTGCTGGACGCGCAGATGCGGCTTAAGTCTAGGCCAAATATTCGTTTTGCGGGGCAAATCACGGGGGTGGAAGGCTATGTGGAAAGCGCAGCGATGGGCCTTTTGGCAGGCCGTTTGGCCGCTGCCGAAATACTAGGCCGATCCCTTCCCGACGTACCGCAAGACAGTGCGATGGGCGCATTGATCCACCACATCACGGGCGGCGCCGAAGCCAAGACCTTCCAGCCGATGAACGTGAATTTCGGTCTGTTTCGTCCGGTCGACGGCCTGAAGGGGGGGCGCCGAGGCCGCAAGGACCGCTACAAGGCCTATACCGATCGCGCAAAGGAAGTCTGGAGCGATTGGGTAAAGCAGTGTTGACTGGACGTCGCCCCCAGCCTGCGCCTAACATGTAAGGTATGAGCGATAAGTTTCTGAAAGACACATACAATCTGAATTCTGCCCAGGAAACGCACGATCACTACCAGAAATGGGCGGCCTCATACGATGATGAGGTCGGTGAGCACGGATATGTCACCCCGGACCGTGTTGCGGCAGCATTGAAATCCTTTGTCTCAGATGCTGATGTGCCGGTGCTGGACCACGGATGCGGTACCGGGTTGTCGGGTTTAGCACTTCGCAAGGCGGGTTTTCGTGTCATCGATGGGATGGATCCAACACCAAAGATGCTGGAAGGTGCCGCTGCCAAGGGGGTTTATCGCAACTTGATAAACTTCGAAGTTACTGATCCCAACCCCATTGAGGCCGAGGCTTACTCAGCCATAACATGCATTGGCGTCATCGGCGTTGGTGCCGCGCCGCCTGAAACCTTTGATCTACTTATGAACGCGCTGCCACGTGGCGGATATCTGGCGTTTTCCTTCAACGATCACACTTTGGCTGACCGCACTTACACCGGGCGGCTGAACGACTGGCTGGACATGGGTCACGCAAGGTTGTTATTCCGCGAATACGGTCCGCATCTACCGGGTATGGACATGAAATCAGACGTTTATGTTGTTGAAAAAACGTGACATTCACAACGCGTTTTGCGCCATCGCCAACAGGTCCGCTGCATTTGGGGCATGCCTATTCCGCGCTTCTTGCGTTTGATCAGGCACGGGCTGCGGGTGGATCATTTCTTTTACGGATCGAAGATATTGATCAATCGCGATCCAGGTCCCATTGGGAAACCCAGATCTACGACGACCTGCACTGGCTTGGACTGCACTGGCAGCACCCGGTGATGCGCCAGTCGGACAGGCTGCCGCGATACAGAGAGGCATTGGAAATTCTGAAAAACATGGGCCTTGTCTACCCTTGCAGCTGCAATCGTGCCGATATCGAATCTGCGGCCGGTGCTCCGCAGGAAGGTGTACCCCAGTTCGGACCTGACGGGCGCATCTATCCAGGCACGTGCCGCGACCGCCCTTTGTCGGATGCTTCAGATGGGGATGTTCTGCGCCTGAACATGCACAAGGCAATCAAGGCATCCGAACTTCGTGGATTTTGTGAAACTGGTGCGAAGTATTTGGGAACGCATGAGCTTGATGCGCACAACCTCATGAACGCGGTTGGCGACATCATTCTCGTTCGGCGCAATATGGGCAGTTCGTATCACCTGTCCGTCGTGGTTGATGATGCGGATCAGAACATCTCCCATGTGGTCCGGGGCGAGGATTTGTTCGATGCCACGCAGATACATGTCCTTTTACAAGGGCTGCTTGGGTTGCCGACACCTGTTTATCATCATCACCGTCTGATCCGGGACAACAACGGCAAACGCCTCGCGAAACGTGACGACGCACGCGCCATCTCGCTTTATCGCGAACAAGGAGCATCTCCCGCTGAAATCAGAGAGATGGTGGGCATTTGACCTGACCACCATCAGAGGCCCCACTATTCCATCGGCTTCATGAGTTCGACTTCGGTCCCATTGCGGACGGCCGTGTAGAAACAACTTCGCCGGTTGGTGTGACAGGCTGGCCCCGTTTGGTTCACCACAACCAGCAGGCAATCCCTGTCGCAATCGACGCGAAAATCCACCAGGGCCTGCAAGTGGCCTGAGCTTTCGCCCTTGATCCAGAACGCCTGTCGCGACCGCGACCAATACGTAACCCGTCCGGTTTCCAACGTGCGCTCGATGGATTGGGCATTCATCCAGGCCATCATCAGAACCTCGCCCGTCGCTTCGTCCTGTGCGATCGCGGGGATCAAACCCGCCTCATTGAATTTCAGTGTCGACGGATCGAACAAGACTGCGTCAGCCATCGCAAAAACCTTTTGCATCCCAGAATCCCGCCATTATGTATGGGGAATGGACAACGAGGGAAAGCCATGAGCGGCGAAACCGATCTGATCAAGCTCTATTCCGGACGCATCTTGGCGCTAGCTGCGGATATTCCTCATCTGGATCGCTTGGATAATCCCGATGCGACGGTAAAGAAACGAGCCCCTTTGTGTGGATCGACCGTGACTGTAGACGTCAAGCTTGAAGATGGGCGGATCGTGGACTTTGGGCAAGACGTCAAGGCCTGTGCGTTGGGTCAGGCCTCGGCTTCGGTCGTAGGCAGCGCCGTGATCGGGGCGACGCGGTCGCAGGTCGAAACCGCACGTGATCAGCTTTCCGCAATGCTGAAGAAAGACGGCCCTGGCCCCGAGGCGCCCTTTGACGGGCTCGAAGTCCTGATGCCCGCGCGGGACTACAAGAACCGCCACGCGTCAATCCTGCTGGCGCTTGACGCGACCGCCGAGGCGATGGAGCAGGCCGAACAAGCCAACTGCGCCTGATTGGCTTTTCCATACAAAGCCGTATAGGGTGCCCCCAATGATTGGGGGGGGCTAAAGTGAACAATTTGCTGGAACATTTTGTGACGCTCTGGGTCGTGATCGACCCGATCGGCACCATCCCCGTCTTTATCGCTGTCACTGCTGGAATCGCGACGAGTGCGCGTCGTAAAACTGCTTTACTGGCCGCGTTGGTCAGCGCAGGCATTCTGCTGTTCTTTCTGATCTTTGGGCAACTTGTGATCGAGGCTTTGGATATCGGCCTTAACTCGTTTCAGGTTGCAGGCGGAATTATTCTGTTTCTCTTCGCTCTGACTATGATCTTTGGCGAAAGCAAACAAGTGATCGAGCAGCGCCAGGCCGAAGAAGACTTGGACGACAAAATGCACAAGACCAATCCGGCCATTTTCCCTTTGGCCGTCCCTTCGCTTGCGTCACCGGGCGCGATGCTGGCGATAGTGGTTCTAACGGACAACAACCGATACAGCGTCGCCGATCAGAGCATCACTGCACTGGTTATGTTGGTCGTTATTGCCATAGCGTTTGTGCTGATGCTGCTGGCCGAGCCGATCATCCGGTTGATCGGGCATTCCGGCGCGGCGATCATCAGCCGCGTGATGGGGATGATCCTTGCATCTGTCGCCGTAAATTCAGTTCTATCCGCCACGATCGAAATCATCAAAACCGGACAGCTGTAAAAAAGAACCGCCGCACCTTCCGGGCGGAAAGGGCGGCGGCAAGTCATGCGTTTCTCATGTAGGGTCCGGATCACCGCACGGGGCCGAGGCAGGCCCCTTCAAGGGAAATGGGACAGGCAGGTCACCCTTGACTATGACGGGGAGACAAGCGCGGTGTGATCGGCACGAGATCGCAGGCAGAAAGGCTTAGAACCCGGTTGGCAGGTGAAGGGCAACCACCAGCATCACAACCAGTGAAACCGCGCCCGCTGCATCCTGCAAAATCGTGGATTGTGAACGGGTAAAGGCAGTTTTGATCTGGCTCAGCATGGTCTCACCTCCGGTCAGGTTTAATCCTTTGTTGACCTTTTGTTCTCATATTTTAACGAGTCGGTAAAGAACTTTTTGAGAACATTTGTGAACTTAGTGGGATTTTTGGTCTAACCCACTGATATCAAACGGATCGCCTGATCCTGCTTCATAAGCCACAGAAGAACACGCGCAGCCTGCCCCCGATCCGAGGTCAATTTGGGGTCTGCGGACAGCAAAGCGCGCGCATCTGATTGCGCCACCGCCATCAGCCCAGCTTGCCTTTCAAGATCAGCTATCCGGAACTTTGGCAGGCCAGATTGTGCGGTTCCGATCAAGTCACCCGCACCGCGCATCTGCAGATCGGTCTCGGCAATGCGGAAGCCGTCTTCAGTTTCTCGGAGTACCTCCAGCCGTTTGCGACCACCCTCGCTAAGCGGTGTCTGATACATCAACAAACAGGTTGAGGCCTCTTCACCACGTCCAACTCGGCCCCTAAGCTGATGCAACTGCGCCAGACCAAAAATCTCTGCCCGCTCAATCACCATGATCGTGGCGTTCGGCACGTTCACCCCAACCTCGATCACCGTAGTAGCGACAAGGACTTTGGTCTTACCACTCTGAAACGCCGCCATTGCCGCGTCTTTATCGGCGGGCGGCATTTGGCCGTGTACCAGACCCACCACATCGTCCCCCAAGATCGCGCGCAACCTTTTGAAACGCTCTTCAGCTGCAGTCAGGTCCGAGACCTCGGATTCATCGACTAATGGGCACACCCAATAGCATTGTTTGCCTGCATCAATCGCACCGCGCAGATGGGCCACAACTTCGTCCATGCGTTGCGTGCTGATGACTGCGGTCTTGATCGGTTTACGACCCGGCGGCTTTTCATCCAGCACCGAGACGTCCATATCGCCGTACTGCGCAAGCGCCAAACTGCGCGGGATGGGCGTAGCGGTCATCACCAGCACATCCGCGCGTTGGCCCTTTTCGGACAGCTCCATGCGTTGGCGGACGCCAAAACGGTGCTGCTCATCAACGATGGCCAGTCTTAGGGCTTTGAATTCAACATCGTCCTGAAACACCGCGTGGGTACCGACCAATATCTGAATATCTCCCTGCTTCAGCGCAGCCTGCTTCGCTCGACGCTCAGCCCCCTTGTCGCGCCCGGTCAGGATTTCCAGTACAACTCCGGCTTCTTCTGCCAATGGACGCAGCCCTTCAAGATGCTGCCGGGCAAGGATTTCGGTAGGGGCCATCATTACCCCCTGCCCGCCAGCTTCGACGGCTATAAGCAGCGAAACAAATGCTACCAGAGTCTTTCCTGCCCCCACATCGCCCTGAAGCAACCGGTTCATCCGCGTCTCAGCGGCCATATCTGCCGAGATTTCCTCGATCGCGCGTGTCTGCGCTCCGGTTGGTCGATATGGAAGGCTTGCCAGCACCTTGGATTGCAAAGCACCGGTGCCGAGACTGACGATCCCTCGCGCTTTACGCTCACGCTGTCGTGCCAGGGCCAGCGTCAATTGATGTGCGAGCAGCTCATCGTAAGCCAGACGTTCCCGCGCAGGCGCAAAAGGTGCTACGTCGTCCGCCCCTTGTGGGTGATGCGCCGCGTGAATAGCAGTTGTCCAATCTGGCCAATTCTGTTGTGCCACCTGAGCGGGGTCGGCCCATTCGGCCAATGCAGGTACTCGCGCCAACGCACTTTGAGCAGCTTTATAGGCAGTTTTTTGCGTCACACCCTGCGTCAGATGATAAACCGGTTCAAACTCGGGCAATTCGCCTGCGTTTTCAGGCGCGACCATATGATCGGGGTGTACCATCTGAGCCATGCCATCGAACAGCTCAAGCTTTCCCGATACCACCCGGCGTGCGCCCTCCGGCAACAGCTTCTTCAGATAGTCCCCTCGGGCATGAAAAAACACCAGTTGGAAATCCGCCTGACTGTCTTCAACATGAATGCGATATGCGCCCCCTTTGTTCCGCGGTGGTCGATGCGCGCCGATCGTCACCTCAACAGTCAAAGTCGTCGGAAGGTCGGCGCCCTTTATCGTATCGCGTCGCCGCCGGTCAATCACCGCATAAGGTAGCGAAAACAATACATCGCGCGGTGAATCGATCCCTAATTGGCCCAGAAGCTGCGCGGTCTTCGGCCCCACACCATCTAGTGTTTCAAGACCCGCAAACAGCGGAAAGAGCTGTTCAGGCCTGCCGCTCATAGATCGCCAATCAGTTGAAGCCAGCTATCTTCATCCAAGGTTTCGATGCCCAGATCAGCCGCTTTTTTCGCCTTGGACCCTGCGCCCGGGCCCGCCACGAGCAAATCAGTTTTCTGACTGACCGAGCCGGATACCTTGGCCCCCAGCGCTTCGGCGCGGGCCTTGGCCTCGGCGCGTGTCATCTTTTCAAGCGTTCCCGTAAACACGACGGTTTTTCCTGCGACCGGACTGTCCGACGCAGGAGCCTCTGGTGGAACAACCGTCAGATGTTTACGCAGATCATCAAATGCTTGGCGTTCCTCCGAATTGGCAAACGCATCAGATAGTGACAACCCGAGCGTGGCGCCGATTCCGTCGATACCAATCAGATCTGCCCAGGCGCTGGCGGCATCTGTCGAAACATCCATTCGCGCGAAAGCCGCGTCCCGAACTTCTTTAACTTTCGCACGCCTCGCTTCTGCAGTAGCCGCGATCCTCTCGGCGTCTTCCGCTTCATCGGCTGCACGCTGCGCAAGCGCGGCAGGCCGGGCCGTATCAATGGAGGCCGCCATTACATCCCATTCCCGATAAAACAACGCCAAATCTCGTGCACCAACTTCGCCCACATGACGAATCCCCAGAGCGAACAACAGACGGGCGAACGGTATGGTCCGCTTATCATCGATCGCTGCGAACAGGTTGCTGGCCGATGTCTCGCCCCAGCCGTCGCGGTTTTTCAACCGAGCCAGGTTTTCGGTGTCGCGATCTTTCAATGTAAATATGTCAGCGGGTGTGTTTATTGGCAGAAGAGGATCGCCATAAAACATCTCGATTTGTTTTGCGCCAAGCCCTTCGATATCGAACGCCTTGCGCGATACGAAATGTTTGAGTTTTTCAACCGCCTGAGCGGGACATATCAGCCCCCCTGTGCAGCGGCGGACCGCATCCCCCTCTTCCCGGATCGCGTCGCTGTCACATTCCGGGCATTTCGTCGGGAAAGCGAAGGGCCGCGCATCATCGGGTCGTTTCGACAGATCAACATCCGAGATTTTCGGGATCACATCCCCGGCCCGATAGACCTGAACCCAATCTCCAACGCGAATATCCTTGCCCTCACGAATGACCCCGCCTTTGGCGTCCCGCCCTGCAATATAATCTTCATTGTGTAGGGTCGCGTTCGAAACAACTACCCCGCCAACGGTTACCGGATGCAGGCGCGCTACCGGGCTAAGCGCGCCCGTACGACCCACCTGAATGTCGATGGCTTCAAGCCGCGTCCAAGCCAGTTCGGCAGGAAATTTGTGCGCAATCGCCCAGCGGGGCGTGGTAGATCGGAAACCCAGCCGGGCCTGCAGACTCAGATCATCGACCTTGTATACGACCCCATCAATGTCATAGCCCAAGGTCGCGCGCTGAGCTTCAATCTGACGGTAATGTTCCAACATCTCATTAGTCGTTGAGCAACGCCTTGTCAGCGCATTGACCTGGAACCCCAAGGTTTTGAGGCGATCAATTGCGTCCATCTGAGTCTCAGCTAGCGGTGCAGACAACTCACCCCAGGCGTAGGCAAAGAATTTCAGCGGGCGAGATCGTGTTATTTCGGAATCAAGTTGACGGAGCGAACCAGCCGCAGCGTTGCGCGGATTTGCAAAGGTCTTTCCACCTGTTTCGACCTGACGTGCGTTCAAAGCCTCGAAATCATGGTGAGACATGTAGACCTCGCCGCGAACCTCAAGAACGTCTGGTGCACCCTCAATTCGGTGTGGAATATCGGAAAGCGTACGCGCATTTGCGGTAACGTTTTCACCGGTCTCACCATCACCACGTGTTGCAGCCTGCATCAGTTCACCCTGCTCATACCGCAGGGATAATGACAGGCCGTCGATTTTGGGCTCAGCTGTATAGGCGAGCGGTGCCTCATCTCCCAGTCCTAGATATTTGCGGATCGAGCGGTCAAAATCGGCAACATCCGTGTCATCAAACGCATTGCCCAGTGACATCATACGCACGGCGTGGGTCACTTTTGCAAACCCATCTGAAACGCGTGCGCCCACTTGTTCAGTAGGGCTGTCGGAGCGTTTCAGTTCGGGGAAACGCGCCTCGATCTCGGCATTGCGACGCTTGAGAGCATCATAGTCGGCATCCGAAATTTCTGGAGCATCTTCAGTGTGATAAAGCTGGTTTGCCCGCAGCAATTCCTTGGCGAGCAGGGCCAATTCTTCCCGTGCTTCATCTTCTGTCAGATCTGCGATTGCTGTGGTATCGCTCATGGCCCCGCCCTGTCACATCGTCTTGAAAACCAGTGATAGGACGAGGCCATGGTCAGGTCCAGTGTTGTGCTGACACGCGAGTGGATTTACCGCCCCGGACCATCGACGGTAGCAATCAGATCAGATTAGGCACCCACGGCCATGCGGGTTTCACCCATGTTGTTGGCTTGCGGATCACGCAGGACATATCCACGGCCCCAGACCGTCTCGATATAATTCTCACCACCGGTCGCATTGCTGAGTTTCTTGCGTAACTTGCAGATGAAGACGTCGATAATCTTGAGCTCGGGCTCATCCATGCCGCCGTAGAGATGGTTCAGGAACATTTCTTTGGTCAGTGTTGTTCCTTTCCGCAGGCTCAGAAGTTCCAGCATCTGATATTCCTTGCCTGTCAGGTGTACGGTTTTTCCGTTCACCTCTACGGTTTTGGCATCCAGATTTACGGCGACCTGCCCGGTGTGTATCACGGATTGAGAATGCCCCTTAGAGCGGCGGATAATCGCATGAATGCGCGCCACCAGCTCTTCACGATGGAAAGGTTTGGTCAGATAATCGTCTGCTCCAAATCCAAATCCCTTGATCTTGCTTTCGGTGTCATCAGCGCCCGACAGGATCAGGATCGGTGTCTCTACCCGTGCTATGCGCAGTTGGCGCAATACTTCATGGCCGTTCATATCCGGCAGGTTCAAGTCCAACAGGATGAGGTCGTAATCATATAGCTTGGCCAGATCGATGCCTTCTTCGCCAAGGTCCGTCGCATACACGTTGAGATTGGCGTGTGTCAGCATCAGTTCGATGCTTTTGGACGTGGTTGGATCATCCTCGACAAGAAGTATGCGCATGTTCACTGCTCCAATTTAGGTCAAATTCTTCAACTGATTTGAGCCTGAATAAAAATGGTTAATCTGACGTTACCGTTGAATCATTTATTCACTTTCATCTTTAAGTTGTCGATATTTTTTTAAGGCCGTCACCTTCAACGCATCGATCCCGTGCTCAGCAACTGCTGAGACCCACGAGTTGAACTCTTCATCGCTGATGCCATAGCGCTTTTTGGCTTCGGACAACGAAATCAACCCATAAAGTACACCGCGCACAACGATCACCTTGCGCGACGCCACCCAGCGCCGCGTATCCGCAGGAGGCAAATCGGCGCGTGTCAGCACGCTCCCGTCCGGCAGGGTGACCGACCTTGGACCTTCTACTTTGTGCAAATACATCTCTCATACCTTCTGCTGCTGCGACAAAGCTGCACCCAGCCTACTTAAAAGGGCGTGAAACCGCCCCTTGAGAGTGTCTAGAATTTTCTTATATTCTGCCGGTCTTTCTTAACCCGGACAGGAACCGCCTATGGCCCTCGATACCGAGACCCCGCTGAACTCGCTTGGCTTTGCCAAACCACCCTCGGAAACGCGGGTTGTCGTGGCCATGTCCGGCGGTGTGGACAGCTCTGTTGTGGCGGCCCATCTCGCTGATCAAGGCTATGATGTCGTAGGTGTTACTCTGCAGCTTTACGATCACGGTGCGGCGTTGGCCAAGAAAGGCGCGTGCTGTGCGGGAATCGACATCCACGATGCGCGTCGCGTGGCGGAAGAACGCGGGTTCCCTCACTACGTCTTGGACTATGAAAATATCTTCAAGGACGCTGTAATCGACGAATTCGCCGACAGCTATCTTGCCGGCGCGACTCCGGTGCCCTGCATCCGTTGCAATGAACGGGTGAAGTTCAAGGACTTGCTTGAGACCGCCAAGGACCTTGAGGCCGACTGCATGGCCACAGGCCATTACATCCAGCGAAAGATGGGCCCCAATGGCGCCGAGCTTCATAGCGCTGAGGATGCAAATCGCGATCAGTCCTATTTCCTATTTTCGACCACACCGGAACAGTTGGATTTCCTGCGTTTCCCGCTTGGCCACCTGCCCTCCAAAGACGCCACGCGCGAGATGGCGGCACAATATGGGCTGGCCGTTGCGGACAAGCCGGATAGTCAGGACATCTGTTTTGTGCCCAACGGAAACTATGCCAGCGTGATCGAAAAACTGCGCCCCGGAGCCGCAGAACCCGGTGAGATCGTACACGCCGATGGCCGCGTTCTGGCGCAGCATAACGGGGTGATTCACTATACGATCGGTCAGCGTCGTGGGCTCGGTATCGGTGGTCTCAGCGAACCTTTGTATGTGGTCAAGCTGGATGTGGACAAGAAACAGGTTGTTGTCGGCCCCAAAGAGATGTTGGCCACAAGAACCGTTCCCGTGCGCGAGATCAATTGGCTGGGTGACGAACCGTTCACGTCAAAGAACGAATGGCATGTTTCGGTCAAAGTCCGCTCGACCCGCCCCCCGCGTGAGGCGATTATTCGACCCCTTTCGGACACAACAGCCGAGGTTGAATTGCTGACGCCCGAGGAAGGTATCTCTCCGGGTCAGGCTTGTGTGTTCTACGAAACCGATAGCAGCCGTATCTTTGGCGGCGGCTGGATCTGGCGCGGTTACTAAATCGCGTCAGTCCACGAGTTGCTGAGGATATAGATCCCGGCACAAATCATTACGTAAGGCACCAGTTTCTCAAGCCGACGTGCGAAACCGCCGGTCATGATCGGGGATTGTGCACCCCAAAGCCCCAGCATGGTCAGCGTCAGCGCTGCTGCCACCGCGCCGGTGACACCCGCAATCCGATAGCTGGGGGCTGAGTCGGCCAATAGCGGCGCAAGCACAGCGAACGTGTCCATCGACAGGCTTATGAACAGCAGCATGGTGACGAATGTTGAGGCACTCGTGGATATTTGAGGGGCCTCCTCGGCCTCTGATCCCTGGAACTGGCGGACAACTCCGATCAGCCCGAGGCCAAGTGGTATCACGCCCAGATATCCAGCCCAATGTGGCACCACATCATCGACACCCAAGGCCAACAATAAGGCGGCCGCGATGATTAACATCTGCGCCAGCAGGAACCCCGCAACGGTCCGGCGCGGACCAGACACCATCATCAACGCTACAAGAGCTGCAAGGTTGTCGAGATTGGTCAAAACCTGCGCCATGAAGGCCGAAGCAGCAAAGATCACATGATCCAGCATCACGATTTCATTCTGTCCAAAACGGACCTTGCCGCACGCAAACCCGGTGCTTCGCCACCGCGACCAAGACGCTCCATCGTCGTCGCCATGGCTTGATGTTGGGCGTCGGGGGTGGCGGCCACCTGTTCCAACGCCGAAGCGATCTTGTCCGGTTGGCATTCATCCAGCAGACATTCGGGTACTGCGTGTGTCTCCGAGACCAGATTGACCAGTGTGACGGTGTCCAGCTTAACCATTCGTTTTGCGATCAGCGTGGTCAGCCAGTTGAGGTTATAGGCGATCACCATCGGTGTTGCCTGCGCGGCCAGTTCCAATGAGACCGTGCCGGATGCAGCCAATGCAAGATCAGCTGCGGCAAACGCTGCCCGTTTCTGCGCTTGCGCGTCGTCCGAAGGCAATTCCCGCGGATCGACAACTATCGGATTCCCCGGCCAGTTCCGAACCTGTTCGGCGACCGCATCAACCATATGTGCAACTGCGGGCACGACCACGCGCATATCGGGACGGTTTTTCAGAAATTCCTGCAAAGCAGCGCCAAAGATCGGAGCCAGCCGTTCGACCTCACCCCGCCGAGAGCCGGGCAAAGCCAGCACGATGGGCGCGTCGCCCAGATCGTGAGCCGCGCGGAATCGCTGGATATCCTGATCGGACGCAATGGGTTCGTTCGCAACCGGATGGCCGACAAAGTCACACTCCATCCCTGCCCGCTCCATATAAGGCGGTTCAAAGGGTAACAGCGCAAGGACGTGATCGATTACTTTCGCCATCTTGTCTGCGCGCCCCGGCCTCCAGGCCCAGACGCTGGGGGCAACGTAGTGGACAGTGCGAATCTCGCTGGAGGCCTTTACCAGCTTAGCCACACGCAACGAGAAATCCGGGCTGTCGATAGTGATCAGTACATCAGGCTTCGTGTCTAGAACTGCCTGAGCAGTCTCAGCGATACGGCGTTTTAGGTGAAAGAACTTGGGCAGAACCTCGACCAACCCCATAATGCTGAGTTCAGACATGGGAAATCGGCTGGTCAGCCCCTGCGCCTGCATTAGCGGCCCGCCAACCCCATCAAAGTGCACCTCTGGCAAAAGGGTACGCAGACCTTCCATCAACGCGGCTCCTAAACGGTCGCCCGAAGGTTCACCGGCGACCAGAAAAACGCGCATCAGACCGTGCGCTCGCGGACATAAAGAAACAGACCAAGGCGATTGCATTCTTCAATCACGCGATCGCGTTGCAAAACGATGACGCCGCCCTTTTCAATGACAATGCCAGACAAGCCCGCAGCGACGGCTGCTGACACGGTGTCGGGTCCGATGGCAGGCATATCTGCGCGCCGGTCCTGATCCGGCTTTGGACCTTTGTACAGAATGCCACCGCCCGCGTCGGGGCGCTGTGTCAAGGATTGCAGCATCCATGCGGTGCCATAGATGCCCTCGATCGCCAACGCTTGGGATTTCAGTACTACGCAAGCCTGACCGATATCCGCCGCCCCCATGTTGCGCAGGATTCCGGCCGCTCGATCTGCGTCGGCGTGATCCGCTTCAGAAGGCTGGGCTTCGGTCAATGAGCCAAGCGGCGGCAGCAAATCCGGCGCGATCTCATGCGCCGCACGGACCGTCAAACCGGCATCCTCAAATATTCCAATGACCGCGCGCAATGCGCCGTCGTCACCGGCCATTATGGCCTTTTGCAGGATCGGCACCAGCGGCATCGTCGCCGCATCAATGCGAGCTGGATTGACAGTCGGACGACGCACTGCCCCTGCCATGCAAATCTCGGTCACGCCGCGGGCTTTGAGATCGGCGACGAAGCTACCCAGTTGCTCCAATGGAAAAACCAAGTCGGTGGTCAGTGTATCGGGCTCAAACCCTTCCAGAGCGCAGATCAGCGGGCGGTTTGGCAGACAATTGACCACCTCGTCTGGTAAAGCGCCAGTTCCTGCGATCAATGCCAGCATTGGCCTACTTCCTCGGGGTCAGGAACGAACGGTCTGTTTGCCCCGTCACAAATTCGACGATCTGGCGCACATATTCGTTGTCTGCATCCTCGCCCAGCCGGGTGGCGCGATCCATGAAGGTGCCGTCTCCTTCTGACAGTTCCTTGAAGGCCGCGCGCAATGCCGAGATATCCTCACGCGTTACACCACGCCGTTTCAAACCGACCAGATTCAAGCCATCCAGCTCGCCCCGAGGCGCCTGAACAAGCCCATATGGGATCACATCATTCGGGACCATCGTAAGCGCGCCAATGATGGCACCGCGACCTACGCGCACGAACTGATGTAAGCCCGAAATTCCGCCAACGATGACGTCATCCTCGATAATACAGTGACCAGCTGCGCCAGCGTGATTCACCAGAATGACCCGGTTGCCGATTTGTACATCATGCGCCACGTGGACACCGGCCATCAGTAAGCAGTCATCGCCAATCCGGGTGATACCACCGCCGCCATCCGTGCCGGTGTTGATAGTGACGTGTTCGCGGATACGGTTGCGCTCACCGATTTCAAGGCGCGTGTTCTCGCCACCGAATTTCTTGTCTTGCGGAATTTCCCCGACAACAGCAAAGCTGAAAATCACTGTGTCATCACCAATTGACGTATCGCCGGTGACTACGACATGGGATTTCAGTTCGACCCGATCGCCCAGACGGACCTGCGGACCGATATGGCAGAATGGACCAATCGTACAACCCTGCCCGATCTGCGCACCGTCTTCGATAATGGCGCTGGGATGAATACCGCTCATGTTGTTTTTTCCATGTCCCAGTCGACATAGGCCGAAAATTCAGCTTCGGCAGCAACCTCGCCCTCGACTGTCGCGCGGCCGCTGAACTTGAAGATCTTGCCACCTTTCTTACCGCGTACAGTTTCGACATGCATTTCGAGAACATCGCCTGGTACGACCTTGCGGCGGAATTTGCATTTGTCGATATTCATGAAATAGATCAGCAACTCGCTGTCGATGACATCCATGCCGACACCCAGCATAACCCCTGCAGTCTGCGCCATCGCCTCGACAATGGTCACGCCAGGCATGATCGGAGTTCCGGGGAAATGGCCCTGAAAGTGCGGCTCGTTCATGGTGACATTCTTGATGCCCACCGCTGATTGATAGCCATCGATATCCACAACCTTGTCGACCAGCAAAAACGGATAGCGATGCGGCAATATACGCTGAATCAGCTGAATGTCGGCGCTCTTGGTTTCCGTGGTCATGGTGCGGATGTCCTGTTCTGGATGTCTCTTTCAAGCGTGGTTAGCAATACCCGTACCCAAGGGCAAGCCAGCCTATTCGTTGTTATTGTTTTCAAGTGTAGCGCCGTCGCCGATTGCGGCATCGATCCTGGCGATCGCAGCGTTGGTAATATCTGAGGCGTCCGTGCTTAGAACCACATTGGACCGCTCGATCACAATCGAAGCGCCAAATTCACGCAGCAGTTCGATCAGCACCGGTTGCGCCATTTCAAAAAACTGACCACGCGCCTCTTCGCCGCGCCGCGCTAATGCGTCCAGTTTGGCGCGCTGGCCGTCACGGTGTGATTGAACTTTCTCGTCAAAAGCTTCGGCAAGCGGGCGAAACTCGTCTGCCGAAAGATCTGACCTCTTTTCGGTCAGATCTTTTTCTTCCTTGCTCAACTGCGCCACAATCCGTTCGTTTTCTTCAGCCAAAAGGGTGCTTTCGGCTTCAATCTCGCGAAAGACGCGCTGCCCAAAGGCGGAATCTGCAAACAAACGCTCACTGGAGATTGTCAGAACGTCTGTTTGTGGCACGCCCAATTGCTGCGCACCCAGCGGCATTGCTACAGCTAGCAGTACCAAAACGCACAGGGCCCTTAGCGGGCCCTGCAGGATGTTCTTAACTTCGGTGATCATTCGCGATCAGAACCTGGCTTGAACGGTCAGGTCAAAGCTTTGCTCTTTATCGAAGTCCTCTTTCTTGAGGGCCTGCGAGAAGTTGAAGCGAAGCGGACCAAACGGTGTTTCCCACAGTATGGATACCCCTACAACATGCCGGATCGAACCGCTTTCACCAACAATATCAGCGCCAGCGGTGTTGACGTTGTTGAGATTGTAGAGGTTGCCAACATCATAGAAGACGCCGCCACGCAGCCCCAGTTCTTCGGGCAGCCCCAGCGGGAAGTCCGATTCGAAACGAGCAACCCAGTAGTAGTTGCCGCCGATGGCATCGTCCTGCCCGTTCGAAAGGTCACGCGGCCCGATACCAGCAGGCTCAAACCCGCGGAATGTGCTAGGACCTAGAACAAACCGGTCGAGCGTGCGGCTGAAATCGTCCCCGGTCCAGTTCAGCGCACCCAGTTCAAGCGTCGCGCGCAATACGACTTCTTCGTTGAGGACGCGTTTCTGCGCGATCGCCCGTGCCGTGGTTTTGAAGAATTCATTGTCCCCGCCAAGACCAGCAGCATCCACGCCGACTTCGAACAGGACGCCCGCTGTGGGGTTCAGGCCACCAATACGGCTATCGTATACGTAGGACACACCCAGAGAACTGCTGGTTCGTTTCCCCTGATCGATCTCTGATGAGATGACAGCGCCGTTCCGCTCATTGCTCTGCTGGGTCATTTCGCTGCGATCCCAACCATAGCGAAGACGCAACGCCGACAATTCACCAATCGCGTAGCTCAGCTGTGGGCGGAAGAACACTGTTTTTGTGTCGTAGCTGGCAAAGCTCGAATTGGTGCTGGCCAGACCAAGCCCAAGATCAAAGCGTAGCTTACGGCCCAGCAGATAAGGCTCGGTAAAGTTGATAACGTACTGCTCAGAATCCTGAGCTGTCGACAACGTGATACCCAAGTTTTGCCCGCGGCCGAGGAAGTTCGATTCATTCAATCCGATTGCGATCCCGAAACCGTCCGAGACCGAGTAGCTACCACCCAGGCTCAACGAACCGGTTGGTTGTTCTTCGACATCCACGTCCACGATAACCTGGCTTGGCGACGATCCCTCGCGGGTTTCCACATCAGCGACCGAGAAGAAACCCAAGGCGCGAATACGTTCGGCGCTCTGGCGGATTTCGCGGGGATTGAAGGGGTCGCCTTCAACGGTATCGAATTGGCGGCGGATCACACGGTCCAGGGTGGTTGTGTTCCCCTCGATATCGATGCGTTCCACAAAGATACGCGGGCCACGGGTCAGCACGAACTGGACATCCAACGTCAGATCGCGGGGATTACGCGTTACCCGGGGCTCGACCCGCAGGAAATCAACGCCGTTTTTCAGCCCCAGACGCTCCATCCGCGCGATCGAGTTCTCAAGCACCGTCGGAGAGTAAATTACACCTGGTTTGACTTTCAGAGCCGCCTGATAAGGCGCTGGGTCCACACCCGGGATCTCACTGACGGTCGTAATCTGACCGAACGAGAACCGCTGTCCTTCTGTGACGTTCATAACCAGAAAGAATGCATCCCGTTCGCGGGTGAATTCGACATTGGCACTATTGACGCGAAAATCGATATAACCGCGTGACAGGTAGAAATCACGGATCACCTGTTTGTCGAATTCAATTCTGTCGGCAATGAAGGTGTCGCCGCGAAGGAAGGTCCGCAGAATGTTCGCCTGCTTTGTTTCAAGCACGCGGCGCAGGCGACGGTCCGAAAACGCGCGGTTTCCTACAAAACTGACGCGCTCGACCTCGATTGTCGTTCCCTCGGCGACTTCGAACACCAGATCGACACGGTTATCGCTGCGACGAATGATGCGCGGGATAACCGTCGCGGATACGCGGCCCTGCGCCGAATATACTTCGGCAATCAGGTCAGCGTCCGCTTCGGCCTGTTGAGGCGTGAATACGCGGCGGGTTTGGGACGATATCGCTTCGAGCAGGAGATCATCTTTTACGCGGCGATTGCCCTCGATGCTAATCTGGTTGATGGTCGGGTATTCCTCGACCGCGATGACCAACGAACTGCCACGTGGTGTAAGTTCGACTGTTTCAAAAACACCACTGTCAAGCAAACGCTGGAAGGCATCATTCAATTGTCCTGCCGTAACAGTCTGCCCCGGTTCGATTCCGGTGCGGGCGATAATCGTCGAAGTCTCGATCCGTCGATTGCCCTCAACTTCGAAGCTGTTGATGGTGTAAGATTGCGCTTGTGCGGGCTGCGTCAGAACCAGTAAACCCGGTGTAGCAAAAAGGAAAAAGAACGTTAGTGCCTGCCACAAAATGTTGTTTTTCCGCCCCCGCGAGCCGCAGTATGTGCCCGTGCGCCTGCTGTCAGTCATTTTTATCACTACCCAGAATTTTCAGCCTTTAGCTGCTGAGTAGCCCGATTGTGAGGCCATGTCAAAAGACGAAAAAGCAAAAACGGCCCATAAGGCCGTTGCACGTAAGTCAGACATGTTCAGGAGAATCACAAACCGAGCAGATAACCACCAACAGCTAGGGCCAGCGCGGTCACGGCAAAGCTAAGCAGCATATCCCAGTTCAACTGGAACAGGACGCTGACACTCTGATAGGATTTTTGAAAAGCCTTGGTCATTGAACTCAAGCCTACACTTATCGATGCACCCCAAAAAGATAGGCTTGAATTGCGGCAATTTTGCGTCGGAACGGTGCCAAGATCGCCTTAATCAGCAGAACAGATCATTACTGACCGAGAAAAGCATCAATGACAGGATCAGTGTGACACCGACCCCCATCAGTACCCTCAGCGCTTTATCACTGGGTGGTCTACCAGACACAGCTTCATAAGCGTAGAATAGCAAATGCCCCCCATCCAAGGCTGGGATCGGGAACAGGTTCAACAACCCGACCGCCGTTGACAATACGGCGATGAAGAAGATGAAGTTCTGTGCCCCCTGGCTGGCCATAGCACCCGAGGTTTCGGCAATACCGATCGGCCCGGAAATGTTGCAGGTGCTGATCGCTCCGGTGATCATGTGCCACATTCCCGACAGTGAGCCTTCGATGATGCGCCCGGTTTGGACCACGCCACCTTCGATCGAATCCCAAATGCCCGCTGGAACGGTTTCGGGATCGATCATCATGCCGCCTACGATACCGATGCGCCAATGGGTGATGAAACCACCATCCGACGTCGGCTCGTCCGTGCGTCGGGGCGCAAGTGCAAATTCCAAATCCGCCCCGTCGCGCCATACATCCAGCAGCAATACGCGCCCGTTCGATCCTTCGACATGTTCCTTAAGCTGCTCGAACGCAAAGATCGGATCACCGTCTACCGCCCTGATTACGTCGCCTTGCTGCAACTGTATGTCCATCGCGGCACTGCGCGGCGTAACCTGTTGGATTAGCGGTGGAAAGAGCCAAGGTGCCACGACATCAGTGGTCTCTCCATCTCGGATAACCGTATAGTCCAGCTCTGGTTCTACAGGCAGCGAATTGATGAAATCGGACCAGTTGCTTGCGTCATCGAAATCCGGTGTTGGAATGCCTGCGATGGCGATAATCTCATCGCCCTCCTGCAGACCCTGAATTGTACCAGGCAACGGCTGCAGTGCACCAACTGTCAAAGGTTCACGGGAAACACCCTGCGACCAGAAAATCAGGCCAAACACCAATATCGACATCACGAAATTAAAGACCGGCCCTGCCGCAACAGTAGCCGCACGCGCCCAAAGCGGGGCGCCGTGCATGGTGCGGCGCAGCTCTTCCGGGCTTTGCGCGGAGATCTCACTCATCGCGTCTACGTCTTTGCCGGACGCGGCATTGGCATCCCCGAGGAATTTGACATAACCGCCAAATGGCAGCAGCGCGACCTGCCAGCGAGTGCCGCGCTTATCTATGCGGCTCCATAGAACCGGGCCGAAACCGATCGAGAACACTTCGGCATGAATGCCAGACCACCGACCAACGATGTAGTGGCCGTATTCGTGCACCGCGACAATCACGGAAAGCGCAATAACAAAGGCTATTATCGTGTAGAGCAGATTGCCAAATTGCGGGATCAAAGAGAGTATATCCAAAAGTTCTATCCTGCTCGTTCCAATACGGTTTCATCGACCCACTGACGTGCGAGATGGTCCGTTTGCTGTACATTATCAAGGGTCAATGGTGCATCAATCAGGCTGTCTGAGGCCTCAAAGCGCTCCAACACGGCCGACACCGTGTCTGCCATATCCAAAAAACGTATCCGGTTTTCTATAAAGTGGTCCAATGCGCGCTCTTTGGCGGCGTTGAAGATCGCACCGGACAAGCCGCCGCGCTGCATCACTTCGCGGGCAAGACGCAAAGCCGGGTAACGCGCTTCATCCGGTGCATGAAATCGCAACTGACCCAGTTGCGCGAGATCCAGACGCGCAACAGGTAAATCGCGCCGTTCGGGCCAATGCAGCGCGTACCCGATGGCATGGCGCATATCCGGAGCACCCAGATGCGCCATCAAGGCGCCGTCCTGAAATCCGACCAGTGCGTGAACGATGGATTCGGGGTGCACGAGGACTTCGATATTCGATGGATTAACGCCAAAATATTCTTTGGTTTCTATAACTTCCAATGCCTTGTTGAACATAGATGCGCTGTCGATCGTAATCCGCTGTCCCATGTTCCAGTTCGGATGACTCGATGCCTGTTCAACAGTCGCCTTTGCCAGATCGCCGAGCGGCCAATCCCGGAACGCTCCACCGCTTGCGGTGATAATGATCCGTTCGACGCTAGTCATATCCTCGCCCACAAGCGCCTGAAAAACTGCCGAATGTTCGCTATCCACGGGCAATAGCGTGGCGCCATGCGCCCGAGCCGTTTCCAGAACCAGCGGCCCGGCACAAACCAGCGTTTCCTTGTTGGCAAGCGCGAGTGTCGCCCCTTGTTTCAACGCTTCGATCCCCGGAGCCAGTCCTGCGGAACCGACAATTGCAGACATCACCCAATCCGCCGGTCGCGCCCCGGCCTCGATCAGAGCGGCCTGCCCCGCAGCCGCTCGCACTCTGCTGCCGGCCAATGCGTCACGCAGATCATCGAGTTTGTCATCAAACGCAGTCACCGCCACGTCTGCATCCAGGCGCACCGCATCGCGTGCAAGCTGCGCGACGTTGCGTCCACCGGTCAACGCGACCACGTCATAGGCATTCGGATTTCTTGCGATCAGATCAATCGTATTCTGGCCAATGGAACCAGTCGCACCAAATATGGATACCCTTCGCATCACATACCTCCGGGCGCGTAAAACAGCCCTGCGAGCAACACAAAGACTGACGCGCCCATCATCCCATCAAACCGATCCAGAAACCCGCCATGGCCGGGTATAAGGTTTGAGCTGTCCTTAACGCCAAAGCCACGTTTTGTCGCGCTTTCAACAATATCACCGATCTGGCTGGCCATAGAGGCAAGAACCGAGACAACGATAAAAGCAATGCCGAAACCGGCATAGTGCGCAAAAACTGTTCCGACCAGCGCGGCGGCAACCCAGCCTCCAACCGTACCGGACCATGTCTTCTTGGGGCTAACTCTGGGCCAAAACTTAGGTCCGCCAAGCGTTTTGCCCACAAAATACCCGGCGACATCCGTGGCCACGACCACAAGGATCAGCCAAACCATCCATCCAAATCCCAGGTTCTCTCGGATCGATATGAATCCCAGCCCCGACATCGCGATCCAAAGGGCAAACAGGACGTATATCCCGCGCGCACGGTTGATCTGTCCTGCTCCTACCAATGCCGGGGCCACCAAACATGGAAGCTTGTATAGCGGTGGTAGATGATAGCTTAGGACCACGGCGAACCCGGTCAGTATCGCCAGCTGAATCGCGACACCCTGACGTTCTGGGTCGATCATCCGGATCAGTTCCCATATCATCAGACCGCAGACGGTGCCGATAAATATCTCAAACCACAGGCCGCCTAGCCAAACTTCGACTGCCGCAATAGTCACAAGAACCGAAGCCGACAAAACCCGGGCAGTCAGATCAGACCATCGGCCATCACTCATGCCGGGACCGCTCCAAACCGCCGTTCACGCGATCCATAGTTGCGGCACAGCCGTTCGAGTTCTGCAGCGGTGAAATCAGGCCACAGAGTATCGATGAATTCGTACTCGGAATAGGCAGACTGCCACAGCAGGAAATTAGAAATCCGCGCTTCACCACTGGTACGGATCACCAAATCGGGGTCAGGCAGAACGCGCGTGTCCAGATATTTGGGCAGAGTTTCCTCGTCCACGTCCTCGGGGCGCAGAATGCCATCGGCAACGTCACGTGCCAAACGTCTGGTCGCGCGCGCCACCTCGTCACGACCGCCATAGTTCAAGGCAACGGTTAGATGAACCAGGTCATTGTTCTGTGTTTCGCGTTCAAGCGTATCCATCAGCTCGGTCAACTTGGCATCCAGCCGAACTCTATCCCCAATGAAACGGACCCGAATGCCGTTATCTTTCAAGGTCTTGGTCTCTTTGACGATGTAACGGCGGAACAAGCTCATCAGGCCTGCAACTTCGACCTGAGTGCGTTTCCAGTTTTCAGTCGAAAACGCAAATACTGTCAGATACTTGATCCCTAAACCCGGGCAGGCCTCGACCACCTCACGGACGCGGCGCGCACCTGCATGATGGCCAAACAATCGAGGCCGCCCGCGTGACTGTGCCCAGCGACCGTTGCCGTCCATGATGATAGCAACGTGGCGCGGCCCTGCAATCGGAGAGGTATCGGGATCCTTTGGCATATCCGAGGCTCAGACCTGCATGATCTCGGCTTGTTTGGTCTCGAGCGCATCATCGACGGATTTGATCATGGTATCCGTCAGCTCCTGAACCTCGGTTTCCCAGAATTTCTGATCGTCCTCGGACATGCCGTCTGCCTTGGCCTTTTTGATCTGGTCCATGCCATCACGGCGCACATTCCTGATCGAAACCCGTGCGCTTTCTGCATATTGACCCGCGACCTTGCCGAGCTCGCGACGGCGTTCTTCGTTCAGTTCGGGAATCGGCAGCATGATGATGGTACCATTCAGTTGCGGGTTAATACCCAAACCGCTTTCCCGAATGGCCTTTTCAACTTTGCCGACGAGGCCCTTGTCCCAAACATTCACGGTTACCATGCGCGGTTCAGGGACGTTCACGGTACCAACCTGATTGATCGGAGTCATCGCGCCGTAAGCATCGACCATGACGGGCTCAAGCATTGAAGCCGATGCACGACCGGTCCGCAGCGAAGCGAATTCGGTTCTGAGGTTGGCCATGGCACCGTCCATGCGGCGTTTCAGATCATCGGTATCGAGTTCGAAATCATCAGACATGCTGCTCACTCCCCGTCTTCAGGTGATGTTCGGATGGGTCTTAAGCCATCACAAATGGGATGTATAGCAATCATGGTCACGAAATGTGGCAATGGCCAGAACTGTTTCCGGCATTTCGGCCTCATTCCCGACAATTGGTTCGGCCGGATGCATGCTCCGGCCGAACCGTTGTCTGTTTTGTCTATCAAGCGTTCACGTTGACCACGACGCGCCCTTTTACCTGACCTTGCAGAATGTCCGCTCCCAACTGGGGCAGATCAGAAAGGGTTGCTGCATGGACCATCGCCTCAAGCTTATCCATGGGCAAATCGGTCGCGATACGCGTCCAGGCTCGGACCCGGTTGTCGTATGGCTGCATCACGCTGTCGATGCCCAACAGATTAACACCGCGCAGCAGGAATGGGATCACGGTTGCGGGCAGCGCCGCACCACCGGCAAGGCCAACCGCAGCTACCGAGGCCCCATACTTCATCTGCCCCAGCACGCGGGCAAGCATCGCTCCGCCCACCGCATCAACACATCCGGACCAAGTTTCACTTTCCAGCGGACGCTTGGTGGTCTCGTTCAACTCGTCACGCGGGACAATTGTGGTTGCACCCAGTGATTTCAGGTATTCTTCGGTTTCAGGACGCCCGGTCACAGCTGCAACCTCATAGCCCAGATGGGCCAAAATGGCCGTCGCGACCGAGCCGACACCTCCTGCGGCACCTGTGACCAACACCGGGCCATGACCCGGCTGCAAACCTTGATCCTCCAGCGCCATGACGGCCAGCATAGCGGTGAACCCGGCAGTGCCAACGGCCATCGCCTGCCGTGTATCCAACCCATCCGGCAACGGCACCAGCCAATCTGCCCGCGCGTTTGCTTTTTGTGAATAGCCGCCCCAATGCGCTTCACCTACGCGCCAGCCCGTCAGCACGACCTTGTCGCCAGGTTTGTAGCGTGCATCCGAGGACTGCTCGACCGTGCCCGCATAATCGATGCCCGGAATATGAGGATAGCTACGCACCAGACCACCGCCTTTGGGCGACATGCACAGGCCGTCCTTGTAGTTCACCGTTGAATATTCAACGGCGATCGTCACTTCTCCATCCGGCAGCGTATCCAGAGAAATCTGCTTCACCGAAGCGCTTGCGAGGCCACTTTCTTCATCTTTTTCAACGACAAGTGCATTAAACATGAACTTACTCCTTCTATTGCCTCAATCGGCTGTGTTCCTGAAACAAGGGCTTAGCGCCAGAATTTTTCCTGCACCTCGGCCCATCGCATTCCATGTTCGGTCATCAATTCAATCCGCGTACCTGGCGCCCAATGGGACCGGTCGACCATTCCAATGGCTACATTCACTCCAAACTCGGGTGAATACGCAGCCGAAGCCACCTGCCCGACCTGCCGGCCCCCGGCCATCAGCGGCCAAGATTCGGTGCACGGTCCGATCTCACCTTCAATGACAAGCGGACGGATCTGCCGGGGCGGACCGTTTTTCGCCTGATCCGCCAAGGCGGCTTTGCCGATATAATCCAGCGGAGAATTGCAGAACCGTGCTAGCCCGCATTCATAGGGCGTATTCTCGCGCCGCATGTCCGACCCGAAACTCAACAGACCGCTTTCAACACGCTCAATCCCGTTTGGGCAACCTGCCCGCACATTCAGGTCTCGGCCATTAGAAAACAGCGTGTCCCATAGTGGCATGCCATAATCCGTTCCTTCGACGTATATCTCGAACCCGCCTTGTTTTGACCAGCCAGACCGGGCGACGACGAATGATGTATCTTCAAACGCTAACCGTTTATATCGAAAGAACTTTATATCCCTGACTTCATCACCAAAGACGCGCGTCATCAGCTCGTCCGCCTTGGGGCCCTGTACCGCCAAGGGCGACACATCCGGCTCAGAAATATCGACATCCAGCCCCAGCGCAATCACGATTCCCAGAGCAAATTGCCAAAGGTCACCATCGGCAACCGACAACCAATAGTGATCATCCGCCAGTTTGATCGCAACAGGATCATTCAGCATGCCGCCATTGTGATCTACTATCGGCACATAATAGCACTGGTTCGCCTGCATTTTGTCCATATCGCGCGGGCTGAGCATCTTCATCAGCCGCAACGCATCCGGGCCTTTGATCTGTACCTGCCGCTCACACGAGACATCCCAGACCTGAACATGCTGTTTCAGATGCGCCGCATCAGCCTCGATGCTTTCAAAAACCGTCGCAAGCAGCATGTGATTATAAACGGTATACCCTGTGACGCCTTCGGCCTCGACGCCCGGAGTGAATGGGGTTTTGCGCACGCGCCGGTTCGGTGAGATGACTGCCATGTCAGAAATCCTCTGGCAGAAAGACAAGATCGCTGACAGGTGCCTGCGAACCAGCCTCGGTCAGCATTTGGTGCAATTGTCCGCGATGATGTGTCTGATGATTGAACATATGAATGACGCATTGCCCGTAAGGCTTTGTTACGTCGTTCTCTTTTGCAGCCGAGTACCACGTGAACGAACCGCTCAGGACATCATCCCCCAACGTATTGGCCCATCTGGCAATACGGGCGTCAATCGTATCGCGCAGCGGCAGCCAGTCGGCCATGCCAGTGCAGATCGAGACACTCTCAGGAATGCCGCCACCTGGCCACGGTCCCTTGTCAAACCGGGAAATCCAGATCCAATCCCCCCAAAGCAGATGATTGGCAGTTCCCATGATCGACCCGAAAAAAGCGCCGCGATCCCGTGCCAATTCTTCGTCTGAAAGAGCTTTGAGAAAGCTCTTTAACTGGTTGTTTTGCCAGTGGTTATATCGCGCCATTTCACGGGCATAGGCACCGGTTATCATTACTTTGGCCCGTGCCAGTCAATCGGGCAGATCTCGGCTGACTTGCCGCCGAAGTCCCATACGCGACCATAGTCGCGCACCTTGGATTTCGTGCCTTTTGCTACAATGATGTCCGGCCCCATCCAGTATTTCGAATTTGAAACCATCACTGGGTGCTCTGGGTCTTTGCCAGCAAGCATTTCGATCTCACCCTGAATCTTGCGCCCTATCATGATCCGGCGTTTGGTGCCGTCCCTTTCGATCTGAACCGGTGCACGTTCAGCCCCTATGATCTCGCTGACCAACATAGTGAACAGCCCGGTTGTGCCACCTGCCTGACCGCTGAATATTTGCAACAGTCCATTATAAGCCTTGCCGCTGGCACGTTCATCCACATAAGCCGCGACTTTCCACTGGCCTTCGCCCATGCGTCCGGGGATATCAACCAACAGGCCCACATTCAGTCCGGACAAATCTTCGCCTTCGTAGTGGCCTTCGTCGATCGCGATACCCATCCACGCGTGGCAATGCCCTTCGGTCGGAGGGTGTGCACCCAGCGAAACCACGCATGGGCAGAATACGTCACACGAACAGTTCAGGATCAGTTCACCCTTAACCGCCCAATCGGTCGGGCTCATCTCACGCCGCTTGGGATTTGGCATCCGGCTGTCAATTCTTTGACTGACTGGCAGCTTGTCTGCATCCGGTTTTCTGTTTTTTGCCATCGACTTATCCTCCGTAAACAATGTGATGAGCGAGCAGGGCAAAACCACCCGCAATCAAGACGAATCCCATAGGACGGGTCACGGCGTGCCCGATCTGGGGAAGTTTTTCCAATACCATGAACAGGGTCGCCAGCCCCATCCAGAGCAGGCTCATGACGCCGCCGACAAAGCCCAACGCCATGAAGCCCCAGCAGCAACCGACACAGAACGCACCCAGTCCGACGCCCATGCGTACACCGCCGCCGAATCCGGTTTTCCAGTGGCCCAGAAAATACGTCATCGGTGCATGGCAAACACCGTGGCAGACTTCTTTCGCCCGAGAAAACTGAAAGGCACCCACGGCGATCAACAGGCCGGCGGCCAAATATGGCGATTTAGCGATTCCCAACATATCAACCGCGCCGCCAAACAGCAGCGCCAATTGCAGGCCAGTGATCAGCGCAGCAAAGCCCACCCAAACTATGAAATATCCGGATAGAACGCCCAGCCACCCTGCCCGCGTACCGTTCGCGCTGCGGATCAGATCATCATAACTGCGCAACGTGGGCACCAAAGTCGGCAGCATCATGGCCGCCATCATGATCGCCCACATCCAGAAAAGTGGGCCGAACTCGGCCATGGGCATATACATGTCCATACGCGGATCCATGGCCGCCATCGCCTGACCCATCGGTCCGGGTCGACCGATCCAGTCCACGTCCATATCGCGGCTCATCGAGACCATCATCCACCACGACCAAAGGATCGTGATGTAGAAGCCCAACCAAAGCGCGCTGCGGAAAATTGAGCGACTCACTTGCTCCTCCCGACTCAACTCTCTTGCTTTTCAAATGTCAGACTTTTAAATGTCAGACAAATAAAAATTACGCATCGCCGAAAACAACCATGAAAATCGACCCTCAGAGTACTGCAGATCTATCCGCTCAAATTGCTCAGGCGATCCGCGACGCCATTATTTCGGGTCGGTTAATCGTAGATGAGCGTCTGCCCTCAGAATCTGAGTTGGCCGATCAGTTCAAAGTATCACGGCCTACGGTTCGCGAAGCACTGAAACGTCTGGCAGCGCAGTCCCTTATCCGCACGCAACGCGGGGCATCGGGTGGTGCGTTTGTGAACCGACTGAGTTTTGAGGACGCCTATTCCCAACAAGTCACAACCTCGACACTGCTGCTGTCGATGAACGCTGTCAGTTTCGACACCGCATGCGAAGCGCGTTATGCGCTCGAACGTGCATGCGCTGCTTTGTCGTCACAACGCCGCACCGCAGATCAACTCGCCACCATGCGGGCCGAGATATTTCGTCAGGCGCAACCAGGTCTCACAGATGAGGCTTTCTGCGCGTCCGACGTCGCCTTTCATCGCGCGCTTGTGGATGGCGCGGGCAACCCCGTTCTGTCCTACCAATTGGCCGGTGCGGTCGAGGCTATGCAACCTCTGATGAACATGATTACGTTCACGGCTCGATCCCGCGAAGAGATCATTGCCCTCCACAGTGACATCACAGACGCACTAGAAGCGCGTGATGCCGGCTCGGTCGATGCAGCATTGATCAAACTTGAGGCCTACACACGGCAACTGGCGCAGGACGTGGCCGAAAGACGACGCAAACCCGCCTGACCACAGGCAAAAAGGAACGAAGGACGGCGAGGTGCCCGAGCAGGCAGCATGACATCCGGCGTTAAGACCGGAACTTCCAACATGAATTGAAGATCAATGACTTACGGGAGGACGTTATGAACCAAAGACCGGACCCAACCTTTTACCCATCAGCCAAACTGGCGATGGAGGGCCCCACTGAGACGCTTGCATTCACTTTGATGCTAAGCCCTGATTTTTCCCAACCAGACGGTTTGGCCGTCGTGAACGTGGATCCGACTTCGGATGATTACGGAAAAATTGTCCATCAAGTGATCATGCCAGAGAAAGGCGATGAGTTTCACCATTTCGGGTGGAACGCTTGTTCCTCTGCGCTGTCACCGCTTAGTGGTCATGCGTTTCTGGAACGCCGCTACCTCATTGTTCCTGGTATACGATCCAGCCGGATCTACATTATCGACGTAAAGAACCCGCTTGAGGCCAAGATACACAAGATCATCGAACCCGAAGAAGTCTTTGCAAAAACTGGATATTCCCGCCCGCACACGATCCATTGCGGACCGGAGGGGATCTACGTGAGCACGCTTGGAGGCGGTGGCGAAGACGGCACGGACGGCCCACCGGGCATTTTCATCATGGATTGCGAGAGCTTCGAGATCATCGGGCGCTACGAGATCGAGCGAGGTATCCAAGACAAACACTACGATTTCTGGTGGAACCTGCCACGCGACTATATGGTCAGTTCGGAATGGGGGCTGCCTCCGCAATTCGAAAACGGCATCGTGGCCGAGGATCTGCTTTCGAACAAATACGGGCACAGCATCCATTTCTGGAACCTGCGCAGCCGGACCAATATTCAGACCATCGATCTGGGTGAAAATCACCAGATGGCCCTGGAAATCCGGCCCGCTCACGATCCGGTCAAACAATATGGGTTCTGTGGTGTGGTGGTTGACACGACCAACCTGCAGGGCGCGATCTTTACTTGGTGGCGTAATGATGATGGCACCTTCGAGGCCAAGAAGACCATCACGATCGATCCGCAGCCCGCTGATCCTGATGACTTGCCTGAATTGCTGAAAGGCTTCTCTGCCGTTCCGCCACTGGTCACGGATATCGACCTCAGCTTGGACGATAAATACCTTTATGTGGCCTGTTGGGGCACGGGTGAGATGCATCAATACGATGTCTCTGATCCGATGAACCCGACCCTTGCGGGCAAAGTCGAGATCGGGGGGATCGTCAAGAAAACAAAACATCCCAACGGGCAAGACTTTGGTTACGGGCCGCAGATGGTTGAAATCAGCCGCGACGGAAAGCGGGTATATTGGACCAATTCGCTTTATTCCACTTGGGATGATCAGTTCTATCCCGGTGAACGCGGGGCTGCGATGGTCAAGGCGGATGTTGGCGAAAACGGAGGCCTGACATTGGATCCGAAGTTCTGGGTCGACTTCCCCGACGGATATCGGGCCCACCAAATCCGGCTTGAGGGTGGAGACTGTTCTACCGATAGTTTCTGCTACCCATCGGTCTGAGTTGGAGACTCTGATGACATCAACGGCTGGTCTCTGGCTGGCCGTTGTGCTTAGCGGCGCTTATCATGGCCTGAATCCCGGAATGGGCTGGCCGCTTGCGGTGTCTTCGGCGCTGATGGAACAACGGCCATCAGCTTTGTGGCGCGCATTGACCGCCCTGGCTGGTGGTCATTTCGTCGCCATGCTGGGGGTCCTACTGCCATTTGCTATGATGGCAGTTCTGGTTGAATATCAACGCGAAATTCGTATCGGCGCTGCGCTGATTGTGATCACAATGGGTGTTTACATCGCGATAACACGCCGGCATCCCCGGATGTTGTCGCGCGTACCGCCAAGCAAATTGGCACTTTGGTCGTTCCTCGTTGCGCTGGCACACGGCGCGGCGTTGATGTTGGTTCCGATTTATCTTGGATTGTGTGGATCAGACGAGCTGGAAACGGGCCAGATCGCAGTCTCTCAGATCATGGCGAGCAATGGCCTGCTCGTACTGACGGTCGCTGCACTTCACACAGCCGCCATGATCCTTGGCGGGGGCATTCTGGCCTTCGCCGTCTATCGCTGGCTGGGTCTTCAATTTCTGTCACGCAGTTGGTTCAATCTGGAACTTGTCTGGGCTCTCAGCCTGATCGCGGTCGGAGTTATAGGCTTGTGGTCAGCGATTTAGATGCTTTTCTTTACATAGTGCTGCGCTAGACTCTGCGGGCAGAGCAGAAAGGGAAAAAGTCCATGATCACAGCCCTTAACGTGATTGCCGCCTTGCTGACCATCGGCTTTGGTTTGTTCGGATTTCTGGCCCCGGCCTACACAGCCAACGCGCTGGACCTAGCCCCCACCAAAAGCACCATGGGACTTAGTGAGATGCGAGCCTCGGTTGGCGGGTTGTTCGTGGTGACAGGTGCCGTGGTTCTCTGGCTCAACACACCGATGGCATATGCCATGCTGGGCGTTGTTTATGCAGGGGCGGCGTTGGGTCGGTTTGTGTCTTTGGCGCTGGATAATCCCCCGTTCGTCAAGGCGCTGACTTTTGGTGGAATCGAGCTTGTTCTGGCCCTTTGGCTTATTCTCGCCAACATGAACAGAGCTGCTTAACTTATTGAATTTGATATAAGTCAACCTTAGCATTCCGGGTTTGCATCCGACCACGTCCTAACCTATATATGAGGGGTCCTTCGGGACTATGGACATAAACGCGCTCGTAATAAGCGGATCGGACCCGGGGGCGGTACCCGGCGGCTCCACCAACATCCTTCGTTTGAGGATCATGGGGCCGAAATAGGATCGACGAACGTCTAAAGGGGTTAGCTTTGTCTCGGCTGTCTGCCACCGTTACCGGCGAAACTAGTACAATTGCAAACGACAATCGTGCTCCGGTTGCAGTTGCTGCGTAAGCAGTAGCAAGACCGAAACTTAAGCCCTTGCGCCTAGCCGCGTAAGGCGGGGTTCGCAGGTACCTGGCAACAGAAACCTGCATTTTACCGATTATGTCTGCTCCATGCCCATAACTCACCTGGGATTCAGGGTTTATTCACTTCTCTGCTTCATCTTCCTGAACAAGCGACAGGAGGGCTGAGATGACGAATTCTGACAGGCTTAGGGCGTGGTATTCAGAGGTCTGGGAACAAGGCAATACCGATGCAATCGATCAGTTTTTTGCCCCGGATACGATGGCCGAAGGGTTGATACCCGAAATGCAGGTTGGCGCGGACGACTTTCGCGATCTGGTCATGGCGTTTCGTCATGTTCTGGGCGAGATCACAGTCGAACTGCCGAAGATCATCGAAAATGGTGATTGGGTCTCGGGTATTCTGCATGTCCGCACTTTCCGGGCCGATAACGGTGCCCCGCTTGAAGTTACCGGACAAGTCATGGCGCGCTTCAAAGGGGACAAGATGGTCGAGGCCTATAATCAGTTTGATTTCATTACACTTTTTGAACAACTGGGGCAGTTCCCACAGGATACTCTTCCGGTTTGCATGACCGGGCAAAGGTTGGACTGGGCCTGATAAACTTGACCGCAAGCTTGACCCATCCCGCATTTGCGCGCTAGCAGAGGATCAAGGGGTAAGCTTGCGAACACCCCGTGAGGCGGCAGCCCAAGTTCGCATGTATCCAAAGCAATAAGGAAACATGCAATGGCTGCCCCCAATGCAATTACACCCCGACAACTCTTGCGCCTGATCGGTACGCCTCAGGCTCCTATCCTGTTTGATGTGCGCACAGATGGGGATTTCGACGATGATCCCTCCCTCATACCCGGCGCATTCCGAATGCCATATCAAAATGTTGATGGCATAAGAAATCATACCGGCGATCATTCTTGCGTAGTAATTTGCCAGAAAGGCAAAAAGCTGAGTCAGGGCGTTGTTTCATGGCTGCAGGCTGAAGGGGTGGTGGCAGAATTTCTGGAAGGTGGAATGTTCGCCTGGCGCGCTATGCCGGGCGCAATGGTCGTGCCTGTGCCTGCCCTTCCTGCAGTTGCAAAAGGCAACACGGTCTGGGTGACGCGGCATCGCCCCAAGATTGATCGCATCGCGTGCCCCTGGCTGATCCGCAGGTTTGTCGACAGGCGCGCTCGGTTCCTGTTTGTAGTACCGGATGAAATTCAGGGGGTTGCCGAGCACTTCGGCGCCACACCCTTTGATGTTGAAGGAACTGATTGGAGCCATCGCGGCGACAATTGTACCTTTGACACGATGCTGGATGACTTCAAGCTTCGATCTGAGCCTCTGGACCGCATGGCGACGATCATACGTGCCGCCGATACAAACAGGCACGATCTGGCGCCTGAGGCCGCCGGGTTACTGGCCCTTTCGGTCGGCTTGTCGCGCCAGTATCGGGATGACCAGCAGCAATTGCAGGCTGGATTGCATATCTATGATGCACTCTATCGCTGGGCGCGCGATGGCTCTAGCGAGACGCATGATTGGCCCGCGGGTCACGGCAGATGACCCCTTCATATCAAGAGTTGATCAGGGTGTTTGGGCGCATCGGGCTGCTGTCCTTCGGCGGCCCCGCCGCCCAGATCTCACTCATGCATCAGGAGCTGGTTGAAAGGCGCCCCTGGCTGGACGAACAGACCTATCTGCGCGCGCTTTCCCTATGCATGCTGTTGCCGGGTCCCGAGGCCATGCAGCTTGCCACTTATGCAGGATGGCGGCTGCGCGGAGTGGCCGGTGGGTTAATCGCAGGCAGTTTGTTTGTACTGCCGGGTGCTCTGGTGATCGCGCTGTTGGTTTTGCTCTATGCGGCCTATGGCACATTGCCTTTGGTTCAAGCCGGATTCTTGGGCATCAAGGCCACGGTGATCATCATCGTCCTGCAAGCATTACTGAACCTATCGAGGAAAGCGCTTACAGACGTCGAGCACCGGGTTATCGCGGGCCTAGCCTTTTTGGGGATCTTTGTCTTCAACCTGCCCTTCCCTCTAATCATACTGTGCGCTGCCGTTTGGGGATTCGTGACTTCGAAAGACGACATGCGCGTTGCCGTTCAAGCCAGCCCAACACTTGCCAATCCTGTTCGCACAGCGGTTTTCTGGCTTATTCTTTGGCTGGGGCCGTTGTTTGTGCTGTCTTTGAGCGGTCAGGAACTGCTCAGCGATCTGGGCTGGTTCTTTGCCCGCCTTGCGGTTGTAACTTTTGGCGGTGCCTATGCGGTGCTGGCCTATATGACCCAGACCGTGGTCGAAACCTACCAATGGATCAGCACGGACCAGATGATCGACGCGCTAGGTCTGGCCGAAACCACGCCTGGGCCACTGATTCTGGTGACTCAGTTTGTGGCCATGCTTAGCGGTCAGATTGCCGGAGGCGCCTCGCTGGCTTTGGCGGCTGGCATTGTCGCTCTATGGGCGACGTTTGTACCGTGTTTTCTGTGGATTTTTCTTGCAGCCCCGCATCTGGACAGAATCGCCGCGCGTCCGCGTCTTGGGGCCGCGATGCACGGAATCACAGCTGCGATCGTCGGAGTGATTCTCAACCTCTCCGTGTGGTTCGGGCTAAACGTCTTGTTCACCTCAATTCCGGGGTGGCATAGGGGACCAGTTTCTATCCCCCTACCCGACCCTTCGTCGCTTGAATTCAGCGCACTTGTGCTGACCGTTCTGGCCGGCCTGTTGATTTTCCGTATGAAATCCGGTTTAGCAACCACACTTGGTATCATGGTTCTGGCCGGACTAGGCATGCAGATTTTGTAATCAATACAGCCCAGCACAGCCTTTCGTTTCCGTCCGAATGAACTATGCTGGGATTAACCACTTTCGAGGATCAACCATGTCGCAAGACATCGACTACGGGAATCTGATGCACACGGCCATGCGAGGCCTGATCAAGACCGTCCTGACCGACGTGTCCGAAACCGGCCTGCCCGGTTCGCATCATTTCTTTATCACTTTTGATACACGGCATGAGGGCGTTGAGTTGGCCGATTGGCTGCGTGAGCGCTATCCAGGCGAGATGACGATTGTCATGCAGCACTGGTTCGAAAACCTCGAAGTCGGTGACGATGGCTTTTCGATTACGCTGAATTTCGGGGATGCGCCGGAACCCCTTTACATCCCCTATCTGGCGATCAAGACCTTCGTAGATCCTTCGGTTGAGTTTGGCTTGCGCTTTGAAAGCCCGGAAGACGAGGACGAAGAGATCCATGTGACGGAAGAAGCCCCGATTGAGCTTGAGGCCGAAGAGACGGAACCTCAGCATGATGCGGATGTGGTCTCGCTGGACAGCTTCCGGAAATGACCAGAAAACCCCGCTTGATGCGGGGTTTATTCTCTTTGAAGGAATGTCTCGACCGAGCGCGACTTAACCCCATCGCGAAACCGGGAAAATGACAGGTCGAGCCCGCCATCAGCTAGTGTCCGGTCAAATTGCTGAAGCTCATAGCCACCGTTTTCGGCTATGAACAACGAAAACACCGTCAGAGTATCTCCTTCGATCCGCCCCCAAACAAAGGGTTCCCCTTTCATCGGGTCAAGCGGCACCTCATGGCCAAACACATTTCGCTTCATGGCCGCAGAATAAACATCGGGCCGATCCGAGCTTTGAAAATCAACCGAGTATTTCTCATCCTTGATGCGACCGTCGGCTTTGTAAGTCGTGGTGGTCCAACTCACGTTGAAGCCCCCTTTAATTTCCTGAATCGAAACGCTCATATCCCGAGGGGTCGCCGTACCATCCGCATCAACAACGTCGGCCGAACCGGTATAGTCGCCCACGAACGGCTCGATTCCCGTCGCCTGAGCGTGTTGCACAAATACTGCCAGCCAAAAACTCGCGGCAAACAATAACGCAAGCGTATACAAAGGGCTTTTGAGAAGTGACACGCGCATGGTTGCCTCCGTCAGGGTTATTGTCCCATCTTAACTTTAGCCCGCCGACGTACAATGGCACTGTTTTCGCTAACAGAAATTATTTGTAGCTGTGCCGCGTCTATACCTTTTCGCGGCCCAAGTTTAAGGTGCGCTCAACTGGCCGATTGCGCCACAGCCTTGCTGCGGGTAAACGGCATACGACTGCATACCAGACCGGAGCGACCGATGTCTCAAACCCGCACTGAATCCGACAGCTTTGGCCCGCTTGAGGTGCCTGCCGATAAGTACTGGGGCGCGCAAACGCAGCGTTCGATCATGAACTTCCCCATCGGCTGGGAAAAGCAGCCCGTCGCCATCGTGCGCGCGCTGGGTGTAATCAAAAAGGCCTGTGCAATTGAAAACAAAGCCATCGGCAAGCTGGACGCCAAGATCGCCGACGCGATCATACAAGCGGCCGGTGAAGTGTACGAAGGCAAGTTTGACGACAACTTTCCTCTGGTCGTATGGCAAACCGGCTCGGGCACGCAATCCAACATGAACTCGAACGAGGTCATTGCGAACCGCGCGATTGAGATTATGGGTGGCGAGATCGGCTCGAAAGATCCCGTTCACCCGAATGATCACTGCAATATGGGTCAATCCTCGAACGATACTTTCCCCACCGCGATGCACATCGCCACAGCGATGAGTGTGCGCGATGTGTTGATGCCCGGGCTTGAGAAGTTCGCCTCGGCGCTGGAAGCCAAGGCAAAAGAGTTTGCCGGTATCATCAAGATCGGCCGCACCCATACGCAGGATGCCACGCCGTTGACGTTGGAACAGGAATTCGGCGGGTATGCGCATCAAATTCGTCAGGGCATTGCGCGTGTAGAAGCTGCAATGCCCGGTATCTATGAACTGGCTCAAGGCGGTACTGCTGTGGGTACCGGTTTGAACACGCATGGCGGCTGGGATGAGGCTGTCGCCAAGAATATGGCCGATATCACCGGCCTGCCCTTTGTGACCGCGCCGAACAAATTCGAAGCTCTGGCCGCACATGATGCCATGGTCTTTTTGTCGGGCGCTTTGGCCACGATTGCCGGTTCCTGCTACAAGATTGCCAACGATATCCGTCTGTTGGGTTCGGGGCCCCGCTCAGGATTGGGTGAGCTTATCCTGCCCGAAAACGAGCCCGGTTCTTCCATCATGCCAGGCAAGGTGAACCCGACACAGGCCGAGGCGCTGACTCAGGTGGCCGCGCATGTGATGGGCAACGACGCAGCAATGAAGTTTGCAGGCTCGCAGGGCCATTTCCAGTTGAACGTCTACAACCCGATGATGTCCTATAACCTGCTGCAGTCGATCCAGCTGCTCGGCGATGCAACCGACAGCTTTACCGAGCGAATGCTGTTGGGCATCAAAGCCAACGAGCCACGCATCGACAAGCTGATGAAGGAATCCCTGATGCTGGTGACTGCTCTGGCACCGACAATCGGGTATGACAACGCCACGACCGTCGCCAAAACAGCGCACAAGAACGGCACAACACTTAAGGAAGAAGCCATTGCGTTGGGCTTTGTGGACGAGGCTACGTTTGATGCGGTTGTACGGCCCGAGCATATGATTGGACCCAAGGACTGATGGGTAAACCGGTTAACCTGAACCGGTTTCGAAAAGAAAAAGCGCGGGCTGAAAAAAAGGCCCGCGCGGATGCAAACGCTGCGAAACACGGGCAATCCAAAGCCGACAGGACCGTCGTAAAGCTGCAGCAAGACCGGCAGCGCCGGGACCTTGACGGTCACAAGGTCGACGAATGAGTGGACGTCCTGTCAAACGCTCCCTGACCTTGCAAGGTCATCGAACATCCGTTTCGCTTGAGGATGAGTTCTGGCAAGCCTTCCGTGACATCGCGCGGAAAAAAGATATCCCAATCAATGTCCTGGCGGCAAATATTGATGCAGAGCGCGACCCGGAAACCGGACTGGCTTCGGCCATTCGTGTCTTCATTCTGAATTGGTATCGTCAAACCGATTGAGTACTTGATTTCAAACAATCGCGTCGCTTATCTTCGCGGAGAACAAAAAGGGTACATTCATGAACGATTTGGCAACAGGCCCAGATGGAAAGCCTCGGTGTTCGTGGTGCAACGCCGCCCCCGAATTCTTTGACTATCATGATAACGAATGGGGATATCCGGTTTCCGATGACAGACGACTGTTTGAGAAACTGTGCCTCGAGAGCTTTCAGTCAGGCTTGAGTTGGCGCACCATTCTGTCAAAACGCGAGAATTTCAGGGCAGCATTTAGAAACTTTGATTTCAACAAGATAGCAGAATTTTCTGATGCAGATATCAATCGACTTCTGGACGACAAAGGCATCGTGCGACACCGCGGCAAGATTGAAGCCGTTATCAACAATGCCTGCCGCGTGCAGGACCTAATCGCTTCCGAAGGATCATTGGCCGCTTATGTCTGGAGGTACGAGCCTACGGCGCCACCCGCCCCGCAAAGCGCTTCCACGTCGGCAGAATCCATTGCGATGTCGAAAGATCTGAAAAAACGCGGTTGGAAATTCGTAGGCCCCACCACGATCTTTGCCTTTATGCAGGCCATGGGGTTGATCAATGATCACGCCAACGGATGTGTCATGCGCGAAAAAGCGGCGCAATTGCGCCGCGATTTCATCAAGCCCGAATAGACTACCCCACGATCAGATCGAGGCGCGGAAGATATTGTCGATATTCCCGCCGAGCGCTGCGTTGAATTCCGCGTCAGATTGCTGTTTGGACAGCCCTTCGGTCAGTGCGCGCGAAAACGACGCGATCATCTTGCTGTTTTGGCCAAGCAGGTCGCAGGCCTGCTCGGTCGAGTATCCGCCGGACAGCGCCACAACACGCAGGACGCGCGGGTGATCCGCCACCTCATCATAAAGGTTGGCCTGGCTGGGGATGGTCAGCTTCAGCATCACCTCCTGACCCTCGACCAATTGATCCAGGTTCTTCAGGATTTCTGATTTCAGAATGTCCTCAGCCTCGGCCTTGGTTTCCGAGTGGATGTTTACCTCAGGCTCGACAATTGGGACCATTCCCGCATCAGTGACCACGCGTGCGACCTGGAACTGCTGCGCGACAACGTCGGCAATGCCCTGAGCATTTGCTTCGTGGATAACTGAGCGTTCCTTGGTGCCAAAAACACCATCCGCCTTGGCCAACGTCTCAGCCAGCCCCGGAATTGGCTTCATCATCTGAACACCGTTGGCCTGATCCTCAAGTCCCTTGTCGATTTTCAGAAACGGCACGATGCCTTTTTCGGACCACAGATAATCCGCGACCTTCTTGCCGTCGATTTCTTCGCCCAAGGTCCGTTCGAACAGGATCGCGCCAATCACTTTATCCTTGGTGAAATCGTCAGCCAGAATGATCCGCGCGCGCATCTTCTGAATCTCGCCGAACATCTCTTCGTCTGATCCGTAATCCGATGCTTCAACACCATACAAAGCCAGCGCTTTGGGGGTTGAACCGCCGCTTTGGTCCAGTGCTGCGATAAATCCTGCGCCTTCGGACATCTGCGCGCGCTGTTCTGCTTTCGACATAACTCAATCCCGTTCAATATGATTCCGCATTTTCAATCCGCATACAGCATGCCGAAGAGCGATGGTAGTTTGTTAGCGCTCAACCAAGCGCAACCAAATTCCGTCTTTCGATCTGACGGTCAAATGCGCGACCGGTATCGGCGTTTTGTCTGGTATTGTTTCGAATCGGTAACGACGCAAGAGCATCGATAAGATCAAAGGACCTTCTACCATCGCGAACCCTGCGCCCGTGCAGACCCGGGGGCCAGCCGAAAAGGGAATATAGGCCTCGCGCTGGCATTTCTTTCCGTTTTCTGTCCTCCATCGCGTGGGGTCGAATTCGTCTGGCCGGTCCCAAAGCCTTTCGTGCCGATGCAAGTGCCAGGGGCTTACAACGATCTGAGAACCCTGCGAAATATCCCGATCACGGAAGCGTTCAGGACATGTCGCCTCGCGCACCATCATTGGAACTGGTGGATACAGGCGCAAAGCTTCACGAAACACATCGCGGCTAAGTTTCAATTGGGACATGGTAGAAAACTTGGGCATGTCCAGAGCTTTCGCTTCCTCAGCCAGCTTTTCCTGCCAGTCCGGATACATCGCCATCAGATAGAGCGTCCAAGCCAGTGCAGACGCGCTGGTTTCATGCCCCGCCAAAAAGAAGATGGCGACCTGATCGACCATTTCCTGCGCATCAAACCGGTCTCCGGTTTCCGGGTCTGTTGTCGTCATTATCTTGGTGGCCAGATCATCGGGGGCCGACCCGTTTTCGATTGCTATAGCGCGTTCATCCGTCAATCGGCTGATCAGATCCCGAATCTCGCTGGCGGTTTGGCGAGTTTTGCGAGAATGAAATCGGGGCATCCAGCTTGGAACCGGCACGAATGCGGCCAGGTTCAGCAAGGGCTGTTCGCGCTGATAGATTCGGAATTT
The DNA here is from genome assembly GCF_056532525.1 of Ruegeria sp. I3. Lineage (NCBI taxonomy): Bacteria > Pseudomonadati > Pseudomonadota > Alphaproteobacteria > Rhodobacterales > Roseobacteraceae > Ruegeria > Ruegeria sp. I3. The sequence continues at coordinate 667,773 of NZ_JBQFNI010000002.1, forward strand.
ATCGAAGACCTGCGCGGCAACCTCATGTTCGATAGGAACCGAAAACAGGGTACGGAAAATCACATCCGACGCGACATGGCTTGTGATTTCTTCACATTCCACCTTCTGCCCAACCCTGCCAGAAAGCCGATCCGCACAAGCCTGCGCCGCATTTAACATTGCGGGAAACGTATCTTTCAAACGTCCGCCTTCAAAGGCGGGATCAATGATCCTGCGCTGCCGTTTCCAGACTTCGCCATTGGTCAGGAACACGGACCGGCCCAATAAGGGGCGTAAGCCTTCGCTGATGCGATTTGATTTTGGAAACGCATCCGGGCGCTCTTTCAGAACTGCGCGGATCAGATCGGGTTGGTTGACCATATATGAGCGAAAGAACGGCGTTCGGAATTCAGCCATCCACGCTCGATATAGACGCTGGGGCTGAGCAGACAGCAAGTCTTGCCGAAACAGACGTAGATACCGCCACAGCGAGACCTTATCTGGTCGTGCTTCGGGCTTTGGGGGCGTCATGCTTCCACCGCGATGTATTTCGAAACAGCCCGCTCAATGCGCGATCGTGATGGGGCGCGCCATTCAAACCGCTGTTTCAATGTTTCAGGACCTGCGGTGATGCGGAAATAGTCATAAAGTCCAGGTTGATCGAACGCACAAAGATATTGAAAGTGCAGGCGAAAAAAGCGCCAACGCAATTGCTGCCATCGCGCGGGGGACAGTGTTTGGGTGAAGGCCGCAGAAAGAACCAGCGGCCCGCATTTTTTGGGGCCAGCGACGCCGCTGACCGCGACCGGATCGCACAACGCAAACGCGCAGCCATCCCCCGGTGCAGAGACATCGATCCAAGTCATATCCGCGCGTTCGGATAGATATTTAAGATCAGCGCGAAGCGTGTGTGCCTGCGGTAGAAACGAAACCATTGGCACCACCTGTCCCAAGGTCAGAAAGGATACGACTGGCTTATCCAGTACACCGCCCCGTCGTCGTAAAACATCTGCCAACACTGACACACCAAGATGGGCGCCAGAGCTGTGACCTACGACCAGCACCTCATCGGTGTCTGTGTCCAGCGTCTCGGTGATCAGGTCAGAAAACTCCCGCAGCCTCGATTGCAGATCTTGCGAATACGCGCCGTATAGCTTCGCCGAGTGGGCATAGTCATGCATAAGGTAATAAGCGAACAGACGATTATCGATCTTTCGGAACCATTGCATCAGAGCATAGATTACCCCGGCAGCAGGTACCAAAGACCACCACACAACGAGTGGTTTCAATACAGCGACTAAACCCCAAGCAATCAACAACGATGCCAAAAGCTGCAGCAGCAGCATTGCCACCGGGTATAGCGCCGCAATTACGGGCCCCTTGCGCAGCTGCATCAGCCGCCAAAGCGTACCGGTCGAGATATATATCCAGGCGGTTCTCGCCAGTTGCAGATAGGTTGCCGGTATCGATTGAGCCATGCTGTCACGCACGATATCCGACCAGACCAGAACCTGAACATCTGCATCAACAGGACTGCCGTCCTGCTGAGAAGTCACCTGCCAGCCGTAGGGACCTTCGCCCGTCCTAGCTCTAATATCGATCTGGTATCCCGATATCTCAGCCTGGGCGCGCCCCTCTTTGCGGTAGAGCTCTCGATATCGGCGCGGATGAATCGGGTCGTAGCCGGGAATGTAAAACACCCGGCGTTTGCGCACCTGCGGTTTGGATTGCTGACTGCTCATTACCCGGCCCTCTGCGCCAAAGATTAGCGCAGCGTTGACGCCAAGGTAAGACCTGGCGTCTATCCATCCGCGTTTAAAGCCAGAGGGTTAACCGAGGTTTGCCAATGCCGGGAATGTTTCCAGCAGCCACCAGCTGAATTCGGTGAACAAACCGGTGACAAGCATGATGCCAACAAACAGCAGCAGCCCGCCCATCACCTTCTCGATTGTGCCCATATGCGGTTTGATGCGGTTCATAACCGCCATCGAGCGGTTCAGGAACATCGCAGCCAGCAAGAATGGAATGCCCAGGCCTGCCGCATATACGCCAAGTAATACGGTGCCACGCGTGACTGATGCTTCGGAGGCGGCCAGCGACAAGATTGCACCTAATTGTGGGCCGATGCACGGCGTCCAACCGAAGGCGAAGGCCAGTCCCAGAATATATGCCCCGAACACAGATCCGCTGGAGTCACCCGTATCAACGCGTGCCTCACGATCCAACAAAGGAATACGGAACACGTTCAGAAAGTGCAGGCCAAAGACAATGACGACAGCACCCGAGAGTTTGGCGAAAAGCACCTGGTTCTGAAGGACAAACGCCCCAAAGACCGAGGCTGTGAAGCCTAGCAGCAGGAACACTGTCGATAGACCCAAAACAAAAAACAGTGCCGCCAGGGTCGCCTTGCGCCGCGCGCGCGCCTCATCCTGCATCTCGTTGATAGTCACACCGCTCATATACGCGAGGTACGGTGGCACAATCGGCAGCACGCAGGGAGACAGAAAACTTATCAACCCGCCCAGCATGGCGATAAACATGGCAGGCAGAAGGCCCGCGTCTATGATCTCAATTCCGAACATGACTCAGCACATATGGTATCGCGCGGGTTTCGTCACGAGGCCATTCGGTCACATCCTCGTGGTTGCGCGCTGGACAGTATCGCTCGTTAGAAATATCTCAGCCCCATGACCAATAAGATTGAAACACTGGATGCGTTGGGATTGTTGTGCCCCTTGCCTGTTTTGAAGGCTCGGAAGCGCCTGAAATCCTTGCCTGCGGGGGGTATGCTGCGCGTGCTGGCCGATGATCCAGCCGCGATTATCGACGTACCGCATTTCTGCACCGAATCTGGCCACACACTTGTCTCGCAAGAAACAGTGGATGGTCATCAGATATATGTGATCCAAAAATCGGCCTGAGGATTCTTTGGAACGCACCCTAATGAAAAAGGCGGGCCAGTTGGCCCGCCTTTTTCTTACTGTCCCAATGACCACCACCCTCGGCGCTTTGGCTTGGCCGGCGCGGGTTCGGGTTCGTCTGCCACTGCCTCCAAGACCGGCTCTGGGGTGGCAGCCTCAATGACTTCGGGTTCTGCTGCCACGGTCGATTCTTCGGCTTCTTCGGCAACCAGTTCAGGCGCTTCAGCAGGTTCCTCTGGCACTTCTTCAGCGACTTCAGAAGCCGACGTTGCTTCGGCGATCTCAAGTTCTGATGGTGCATCAGCACTATCGGACTCAGCGGCTGGTTCGATGCTTTCAGACTCATCGGCTGGCTCTTGCTGTTCAGCCTCGGCGGCCTCAGCATTGACCGGCTCTTTCTGCGGACCGGAGTTCGCATTATCCGCTTCGGTCTGCGTCTCGCTTGCTTCGACTGTGGCCTCAGTATCCTTTTTGCGTCGACGCGGTGCCCGGCGCTTTTTGGGTTTGGCCGCTTTCTCGGCATCTTCCTCAGCAACAGGCTCAGCCTCGGTCTGCTTGGCATCGACGCTCTCAGCTTCGTTGCTCGAGTCGGTTACACTGTCTGCGTCAGACTCGTCCGCATTGCCATCCGGCGCGTCACCATTGCCCGAACTCTTCTTGCGCCGGCGCCGACGCCGTTTACGCTTGGGCTTGGTCTCTTCCTCGCTCTGAACCGCAGTTTCTTCTTCGGTTTCGTCCTCATCCGTGGCGTCGACCATATCCATCAGCGACGCATCAACTGATACCACCGGCGCAGTTGCTTCAGGAACAACGCGGCTCGCGGTCTTGAACTTCTCCATCGAGAAGTCGGGGCTGACCAAATGAACGTCCCCTTCGATCCGAACCGACAAACCATACCGCGCTTCGATCTGCGCGATGTGTTCGCGTTTCTGGTTCATCAGGAAGTTGGCGATGCTAACCGGGCAACGCACCAATACCTCACGCGAACGGCGGCGAGTGCCTTCCTCTTCAATCTGGCGAAGGATTGACAGTGCCATATTGTCGTCCGACCGGATCAGGCCGGTACCATGGCAAGACGGGCATGGCTGGGTCGTCGCCTCAAGCATTCCAGGACGCAGACGCTGACGGCTCATTTCGAGCAGTCCAAAGCCCGAAATCCGGCCCACCTGAATACGGGCACGATCCGTTTTCAGCTTGTCCTTCAGTCGCTTCTCAACGGCCGAGTTGTTTTTGCGCTCGTCCATATCGATGAAATCGATCACGATCAGACCGGCCAGATCGCGCAGACGCAATTGGCGCGCCACTTCTTCGGCGGCCTCCAGATTGGTCTTCAACGCGGTTTCCTCGATCGAACCTTCTTTGGTCGCCCGACCCGAGTTCACATCGATCGCCACCAGCGCTTCGGTCACCCCGATCACGATATAGCCACCGGATTTCAGCTGAACCGTCGGGTTGAACATCCCGGCCAGATAGCTTTCCACCTGATATCGCGCGAATAGCGGCAGCGCGTCTTCGTATCGCTTCACGTTCTTGGCGTGCGACGGCATGATCATCTTCATGAAGTCTTTGGCGATGCGATACCCGCCCTCGCCTTCAACCAGAACCTCATCGATGTCGCGATTATACAAGTCGCGGATCGAGCGTTTGATTAGGTCGCCTTCTTCATAAATTTTCGCAGGCGCAATGGATTGCAACGTCAGCTCGCGGATCTGCTCCCACAGTCGTTGCAGGTATTCATAGTCGCGCTTGATCTCTGATTTTGTCCGTTTGGCTCCGGCCGTGCGCACGATCAGACCCGCGCCCGTGGGCACGTCGATTTCAGCGGCAATGTCTTTCAGTTTCTTCCGGTCAGCGGCATTGGTGATCTTGCGGCTAATTCCGCCGCCCCGTGCGGTATTGGGCATCAGTACGCAGTACCGACCCGCCAAAGACAGATACGTGGTAAGTGCCGCACCCTTGTTGCCGCGCTCTTCCTTGACCACCTGCACCAGCAGGACCTGACGCACCTTGATAACTTCCTGAATCTTGTAGCGGCGCGGGCGTGGCTTGCGCGGAGGACGGATATCCTCGCTATCGTCTTCGTCTGCGACCGACTCGATGGTATCGTCTTTCGAAGCCGCGTCAGCGCTTTTGCTTTCTGTCTCGCCATCCGCCTCGGGCTCGTCACCAGAAGCTTCCGCCTCTTCTTCGTCAGACTTGGCTTCGACCTCATCCGAAGGTTCTTCTTGGTCGGTATCAGTTGCTTCGACAGGCGCGTCTTCCGCTACCTCAGCAGTCTCTTCTGGCGCTTCCGCCTGCTGATCTACATCTTCGGACTTAGCTTCTTCGGTCGGAGCTTCTTCAGCAACAGGCTCGGCGGCATCCTCTGGCTCTTCCACCGGCGTCTCGGCAACGATTTCCATCGGAGACGTCCCTTCGGGCACCTCCGTCTCTTCACCGTCATCCAGATCGATGGTTTCCATTCCGGTCGGCTCTGAGGAAACCTCCAGCGTCTCAACCGGATCGTCCGTCTTGACGTCAGCGGCCTTCGAGCGCGAACGCGACCGGCGCTTCTTGGGCTTTGTTTCCTCGGCCTCATCCCGCGCCTTCATCGCCTCGGCATAGGCGCGCTCTTCCTCCATCAGCGCCTCACGGTCGGCGACGGGGATCTGGTAATAGTCGGGATGTATTTCAGAAAACGCCAGAAACCCGTGCCGGTTCCCGCCGTAGTCCACAAATGCCGCCTGTAGCGACGGCTCAACCCGTGTTACTTTTGCAAGATAGATGTTGCCAGCAAGCTGGCGTTTGTTTTCGGATTCAAAGTCAAATTCCTCAACCTTGTTTCCGTCGACCACCACAACGCGGGTTTCCTCCGCGTGGGTGGCATCGATAAGCATTTTCTTAGCCATGTGTCCTTGGTGCACCGCGCCAAACGCGTTGTCCTGACCCGTCCAGGCGGACAGGCGCTTTTGGGGAGGTGTCTTGTACGGGCGATATCGGACGGCGCGCGGCAGGGTCTGGCGCTTTGGCCCCCTGCCCGTATACTCAATCGTTGCGCGCGCGTCATCGCGGTTCTTCTCCGACAGGCGCGTCTAAATGCGGCCCGCCCATTTATTCCTTTCACCCGCATAGACGGGTTCAGGCGTTCATCTGCCCCATTGGGGCATAATCGGTCTGCCGCGCCGCGCGGGATCTATCCTCACCATCAGCTCAGCAGCGAAACTCAAAACACGGGGCTTGCAGGCACAAAATACCCGGCCCGTTCGATCACAATAAAAGCAGTCCTGTGGAAAAGACAATGGGCAAACTGCATCGCGACCCAAGAACGCGCCGAAGAGTCCCTTCATCTGTTCAGAAATATCCAGGGGTTGAATTGAACCGCAGGCTCAAGAGGGGGCCAGCCCCCTCCTCCGCTTTCACAGGTAATCCGAACGCTGCAACCCGTACTTCGCCATCTTTTCGTTCAGTGTCCGGCGTGGCAGGCAGAGTTCTTCCATCACCGAGGCGATCGATCCCTTGTGACGGCGCATCGTATTGTCGATCAGCATCCGCTCGAAGGCTTCAACATATTCCTTCAGCGGCTTGCCTTCAGTTGTCATCACAGGCTGCATCTCTTCGTGATCCGACATCAGCAGCGAAGCAATTGTCCCCGACCCGCGCCGCGACTGCAGCACCGCACGCTCAGCAATGTTGATCAACTGCCTCACATTCCCGGGCCACGGGGCCTGAAGCAGCTGAGCCGCTTCCTGCGCACTGACCTGAGGCGCGTCGCAGCCATATTCCTCTGCGAACTGTTCGCTCAGACGGGTGAACAGCGTCAGGATGTCCTCACCCCGCTGTCGCAACGGAGGCATGGTGATGCGCAGCGCCGCCAACCGATAGAACAGATCGGGACGCAATACATCTTCTGAGGTTTTGCCCGCTTCCTGCAGGTTCGAAATCGCAACGATCCGCGTTTCCGCAGGGGTGCCCTGCTCATTCATAACGCTCAAGAGACGGGCCTGCAGCGTATCACTCAGGGCTTCGACATCCTCGAGAACCAGCGTACCGCCGCGGGCCTCTTCGATGGCGGGCAACTGCGTGTCCTCGGGCAACATCGGGCCAAACAGGCGTTTCGACAGCGCTTCTTCCTCAAGTGCTGCGCAAGAAACCAGGACGAATTTCTTACCCGCCCGGCTACCAACCGCGTGCAATGCATGCGCCACCAAAGTCTTTCCGGTTCCGGTTTCCCCATCGATCAGGACATGACCATCCGCCTGCCCCAGATCCAGAATATCTTCACGCAACCGCTCCATGACGGGGCTGGCACCGATCAGCTTGTTCATGATCTGCGTACCGCCAGACAGCTCACGCCGCAGGGCTCGGTTGTCGAGCGTCAGACGACGCGCATTGCTGGCGCGTTTGGCCAGTTCGGACATGCGATCGGGGTTAAACGGCTTTTCAAGGAAATCGAACGCCCCGACACGCATCGCCTCTACGGCCATTGGCACGTCGCCATGTCCCGTGATCATGATCACCGGAAGCGTGCTATCGGCCCCCATCAGCTTTTTCAGCAGTTGAATGCCATCCATTCCAGGCATCTTGATGTCAGAAATCACGATCCCGGGGTATTCTGGCCCCAAGACCTTGAGCGCATCCTCGGCGCTTGAAAAGGTTTCGGTGTCGTACCCCGACAAAGCCAGCCACTGGCTGATCGACTGGCGCATGTCCTGTTCATCATCCACGATGGCGATTTTCATGGCCTGTGCCATAGTCACTTCCTCTATTCCGCGGCCTCAAGGCCGTCGCTTCCCAATATGGGCAATTGCATCTCAAACACCGCGCCACCCTGTTGGCCGTTGCGCGCGGTCAGCCGTCCGCCATGGTCGTTCACGATCCCGGACGAGATGGCAAGCCCCAGACCAACGCCGTCCCCCGGGCGTTTGGTCGTATAAAACGGCTCGAACAGGTTTTCGATATCCTCGATCCCGTGGCCATTGTCCCGCACGGTCAGTACCGCAGTTTCACCTGCAGCGAGAATGATCTCGACATCCGGCTCATCCACAGACTTGGTCGCATCCAGCGCATTGCGCAAGAGATTGACCATAACCTGTTCGATCCGCATCCGATCACCCATCACTATAACAGGTTCTTCGGGCAAAATCTGGGTTATCTTCACATGCCGCTGACGCAGCTGCGGTTCCATCATCGACAGGGACGAGGCCAGCGCTTCGCCAAGATTTACTGGCGAAAACGCATCTGCACCTTTGCGCGCATAGGATTTGAGCTGGCGCGTGATCGCTCCCATCCGCTCGATCAATCCGTCGATCCGCCCAAAGCTGGCCAACGCCTCTTCGGGCCGGTTTCGACGCAAAAGCAGACGCGCGCCGGCCAGATAAGTTTTCATCGCAGCCAGAGGTTGATTTAACTCGTGACTGACTGCCGCAGACATCTCGCCAAGTGCTGCCAGTTTTGAGCTCTGGGCAAGGGTTTGTTCGGCAACTTCCAGCGTCTTTTCAACACGTTCACGCTCAGCGATTTCCCGCTGCAGCCTTACGTTCAATGCGCGAAGCTCCGCCGACTCGCGCTGGAACAAGGTCATGCGCAACGTCGCCCTGCGGCTGAGCGCATAGAAGGTCAGCGCCAGAAGAATCGCAAATGCCATGATCTCAAGCGCCAGAACGCTGTTCACCCGCTCGCGGATCGATGAATAGGTGGTGAACGAAGTCATTTGCCAGCCCCGGAACGGAATGCGGGTCTCCATCCGCATCACAGCCTCGCCCTGAAGATAGGCATCGGGGGGCAAAGCGCTCCAATCGGTTGTGGCCCGGATTGCGCGCTGGATCGCGTTCTGAGGGGGTTGGCGCAACATGGCACCGCTTTCATCCAGACCTCGCCACTGAGGCTCGGTCGAGAGGATGATCGTACCAGTGCTGTCTGTGACCATCACCGCGTCAGAAATACCAGCCCAGGCGCGTTCAAATTTCTGCAAATCAACTTCGACTACGATCACGCCAAGAATCTCTGCATTCGCCTCGATTCGCCGCGAGTACACAAAGCTGTAACCGCCGGACTCACGTGGAATAACCGAGAATATAGTGGCATTCGACCGGATAGCATCGATGAAGTAAGGCGAGTTCCGGTGGCTTTCCTGCAACCGGTTCCGGTCGGTTGCAGCACGTGTCAGGCCATCCCCATCCAGCAAAACCAGCGAGGCCGCCCCGATTTCTTCAACGAAAGAGATCAGGCGCTGGCTCGACAGCGTGTAATCGCTGGATTGCAGGGCCGAAATCAGAGTGGGGTCACGGGCAAGCAACTGCGGCACTATGGCGTTGCGTCGCAACTCACTAAGCAGGTTGCCGGAATACAAGGCTAACCGCAGTTCGGCGCGGTTTTTGGTCGATTCGGTGAAGCGACTGGTTAGCAGACTGTTGGTGATCCACACTGTGGCGACAGTAGCAAGCAGCAACAAAAACACGGCAAGACGCAGCCGCCAGCCCATAGGCGCGCCGCGAAACCGGTTCAGAAACCCTTTGCTGTCTGCTTGATCTTCCGCGCTCATGTACTGACGCTACGCGTCCCGACTGATGACCTCAAGTCACGCGGGCGTCAGCACCCCGGCCAATGCGCGGAAGAGCGCCGTCCCGTCGGTGCCTCCGTGGCCTGAATCCGCCGCCCGTTCTGGGTGGGGCATCATACCTAACACGCGCCGGTTGTGCGATAAAATCCCTGCAATATCGTCGCGCGAACCATTGGGATTTTCGGCATATGTGAACGCAATGCGATCCTGATCTTTCAACTCGGCCAAGGTCTCATCGTCTGCGAAATAATTGCCATCGTGATGCGCAATCGGGATATCGATCACATCCCCGGCATTGTACCCTTCAGTAAAGGCGCTATCGCTGGTTTCGACCTTCAGTCCGATCGTTTTGCAGATGTATTTCAGACCGGCGTTGCGCAACAGCGCGCCAGGCAGAATTCCGGTTTCGGTCAGAACCTGAAAACCGTTGCAGATACCGACGGCATAGCCACCACGTTCGGTATGCGCGGCCAGCGCTTTGCAAATGGGCGACTGGGCCGCAATCGCGCCGCAGCGCAGATAGTCACCGTAAGAAAACCCACCCGGCACACCGACGATATCTATACCCTCGGGCAGCGCGGCATCCTTGTGCCAGACCATATCGACGGAAAAACCGGCCTGCTCGAAGGCAACGGCAAGATCACGATCGCAATTGGAACCGGGGAAAACGATGACGGCTGCGCGCATGGCGGACCCTCCTAGGTCAGAAAAACTTAGAGCAGTTCGATCTCAAAGCGTTCGATGACCGTATTGGCCAACAGCTTTTCGCACATCTTGGTTACGTCCGCTTCGGTCGAGCCGTCGGCCAGTTCTAGATCGATCACCTTGCCCTGACGGACACCTTCGACCTGATCAAAGCCCATCGCACCCAATGCGTGACGCACAGCCTCGCCCTGAGGGTCCAGAACCCCGTTCTTGAGCATCACATGCACACGTGCTTTCATTTTCGAGAACTCCACTGATGGACCGCGCATCGATCCGTTTCGTTGGGCGCGGGATACCCCGCTTGGGCTTGTCGGACAACCCTGTCGATATGAGACAGGATCAGTTGATCAGCGTTGGTTTTGTGACATTGCTTTTGGGCAGAACGCCAAGACGGCGGGCGACCTCAGAATATGCATCAGTCAGACTACCCAGATCACGGCGGAACACATCCTTGTCCAGCTTCTGACCGGTTTCGATATCCCATAGACGGCAGCTATCGGGGCTGATTTCGTCCGCAATGATCAGTCGTTGGAAATCGCCTTCGAACACACGCCCGATCTCGATTTTGAAATCGACCAGACGAATACCAACCGCCAGCATCACGCCGCTCATGAAATCATTAACGCGCAGTGCAAGGCTCAGGATATCGTCCATATCCTGCTGGCTCGCCCAGCCGAATGCCGCAATGTGCTCTTCGGTCACCAACGGATCACCCAGCGCATCGTCCTTGTAGCAGTATTCAACAATCGGGCGCGGCAGTTGAGTACCCTCGGCGATACCGAGGCGTTTGGACATCGATCCGGCGGCATAGTTGCGGACGATCACTTCCAGTGGAATGATCTCACAATTCCGCACAAGTTGCTCCCGCATGTTCAGACGGCGAATAAAGTGCGTCGGAACTCCGATCTGGGCCAGACCGGTCATGAAGAATTCGCTCAACCGGTTGTTCAGAACGCCCTTTCCATCGATCACGTCTTTCTTCTCGGCGTTGAAAGCTGTGGCGTCATCCTTGAAGTACTGCACGATGGTGCCCGGCTCGGGACCTTCATACAGGATCTTGGCTTTACCTTCGTAAATCTTCTTGCGACGCGCCATGAGCGACCTTTCCAGTCTGGGGAAAGGGAATGAGTCCCTTCACGTTGGCGCCCTCATAGTGCAAGCCCCGCTTTCCCGCAAGTTCGCAACACCGAGAGGCTTTGACGCAGCGCAAATACCTTGCGCACAGGGCGTCGTATAGTCATATCATCAGAAAAGAACATCTAACCCAAGAGGTCCCCAACCAATGACCACATTCGACGAACGTGAAGCCGCGTTTGAAAACAAATTCGCTCATGACGAAAAGATGCAGTTCATCGCCCGGATGCGCCGCAATCGATTTATGGCTGTATGGGCCTCGGCGCTGAAAGGCGAGACTGTGGAACAGGCGCGTAAATACGGGCAGGAACTTGTCCACACCGACCTGCAAAATGTCAGCGAAGACGATGTTGTCGAGGCGGTCAAAGGCTACCTCGGTGATCTCGCGGATGAGGCTAAAATCCGCGAGAAGATGGTCGAACTTCTGGTCGAAGCCAAAGAGCAGGTGATGGCGGAAGCCGAGTCCTGATGCCTGAGCTGCAAAACTCATGATCTTCATGAGTTTTATGAATTTGATTTGACGCCCCGGTCATGAGACACGGGGCGTCTCATATTTTGACGGGCTGTGGCCCCAATTTTGGAATACTCCAATGACAAACGCGCTCAGCAACCTTCTGGAAACCGTTGACGTCATTCTGGCGGATGGCGCAACCGGGACGAACCTGTTCAACATGGGCCTGCAATCAGGCGATGCGCCGGAATTGTGGAACGTCGATGCGCCTGACAAGATTCGTGCTCTGTATCAGGGCTCGGTCGATGCCGGCAGTGATCTGTTTTTGACAAACACATTTGGTGGAACAGCCGCGCGTTTGAAGTTACACGACGCCCAGAACCGCGTGGCCGAGCTGAACCGTACTGGCGCTGAACTGGGTCGCGAAGTCGCTGATAAAGCAGGCCGCCCAATCATCGTGGCCGGATCCGTTGGTCCGACCGGCGAGATCATGGAACCTGTCGGTAGCCTCTCACACGCCGAAGCCGTCGAGATGTTTCATGAACAAGCTGAGGCATTGAAGGCCGGAGGCGCAGATGTTCTGTGGCTTGAGACCATAAGCGCGCCGGAAGAATTCCGGGCTGCGGCAGAAGCGTTCGCTCTGGCAGATATGCCGTGGTGCGGCACCATGAGTTTTGACACGGCTGGCCGCACAATGATGGGTGTTACATCTTCTGATCTCGCAATGATCGTGGAAACTCTGCCCAATCCTCCGGTTGCGTTCGGGGCGAATTGCGGCACTGGTGCCTCGGATATACTGCGGACGGTACTTGGGTTCGCTGCCCAAGGAAACGAACGTCCACTGATTTCCAAGGGCAACGCAGGGATCCCGAAATATGTGGACGGTCATATCCATTATGATGGAACGCCTGAACTGATGGGCCAGTACGCCGCCATGGCGCGCGATGCAGGTGCAACGATCATTGGCGGTTGCTGTGGCACTATGCCTGCGCATTTGCGCAAAATGCGCGAGGCGTTAGATAACGGTCCGCGCGGCGAGCGCCCGACCCTGGATCAGATCGTATCGGCGCTTGGTCCGTTTACCTCAGCCTCAGATGGCACTGGGGACGAGGCCGTTCCCGAACGGCGCACTCGTCGCCGCCGCCGGGCCTGATTGAATGATCAGCGCCCTTCGAATTTCGCAGGGCGCTTTTCAAGAAAGGCTACGACGCCTTCGGCAAAGTCTCGGGTACGTCCGCATTCGCCCTGCAGGTGGGCTTCGGCCGCAAGTTGCTGAGGTAATGTTCTATCGTAAGTTCCCCGGATCGCTTGTTTGATCGCGCGAAACCCAGAGGTTGGGCCATTCGCCAAATACGCAGCTCTCTTGCGCCAATGAGCGTCGAACTCATCATCTGCAACCGCTTCCCAGATCAATCCCCATTCATCCGCCTGGCGCGCGCTGATCTTGTCTGCAAACAACGCTGCACCCATCGCTTTGGCAAACCCCATCTGACGCGGCATGAACCAGGTGCCGCCTGCATCAGGCAGCAGACCAATCCGAGCGAAAGCTTGCAGAAAATAGGCACTCTCGGTTGCTATCACCACATCGGCACAAAGCGCCAGGTTGGCCCCCGCCCCCGCTGCAGGCCCGTTAACAGCCGCTATTGTTGGCACGGGGCAATCATAGACAGCCTCAAGCATCGGTTCATATTCGTCGCGAAGCGCGCGTTCGAGGTCGATCTTTCCTGTGCTCGACGCGTCACCCAAATCCTGACCTGAACAAAAGGCAGAACCAGCACCCGTCAGGACAATCGCGCGGGCGTGTTGCGCGGCGTCTTTCATTGCGTAGGTGATCTCGGCCCGCATCTGCGTCGTCAACGCATTCATCTTATCCGGCCGGTTCAATGTCAAAACCGCCAAATTATCAGTAATGTCCAGAAGGACCGCTTCGTATTCCATGCAAAACCTCAGCTGCGCAGCGTTCTGCAAAACACTGACGCAAATGCGGAAAAAGGAAAAGAAGAACCGCGCGTCAGTCTTCCAGAATTCGGCGCAGACGCTCTTGTTCTTCCTCACTAAGGCCTTCTGAATGCGCTACTTCCTGATGCTGCGCACGCTTGCGCAAAAAGTTCCACCCCATGCCGGCCGCTATCAGCAGCATGACAGGAGCCGACAGCCATAACAACAGATTAGCGCCGGTCGCGGTAGGTTTCAGCAGCACATATTCGCCATAGCGATCAACGATAAAGTCCACAACCTCTTGATCAGTATCCCCGGCAACCAGACGTTCTCGAACCAAGATACGCAGATCACGCGCAAGTTCGGCATTGCTTTCGTCAATGCTTTCGTTCCTGCACACCAAGCAGCGCAGACCGGTACTGATATCTCGCGCTCGTGTCTCGAGCGCCGGGTCGTCAAGCACTTCATCCGGCTGAATAGCCATGATGGGGGATGCAATCAGCAGCAGGATAACAAGCAGGCGCTTCATTCGGCAGGAACCCCGCTTGCAGGCGTTTTCCGTGCACCGGCTGCAACACGGAAACGGCGATCCGACAGGCTGAGCACACCGCCCAGAGCCATGAGGATACATCCGCCCCAAATCCAGTTGGCCAGAGGTTTGATATAGGTTCGCATCACCCAGCCGCCATCAGCTTGTTGATCCCCGATCACAACATATAGATCGCGCAGAAAGCGGTAGTCGATTGCAGCCTCAGTTGTCGGCATCCGTGCCACAGGGTAGTCGCGCTTTTCCGGGTTAAGAGTCGCAATATAGCGCCCGTCCTTCTCAACAAGCACATCCGCCATGGTTGAGAAATAGTTCGGCCCCTGTACCTGACGCACATCTTGCAACGTCAACGTAAACTGTCCCACTTCAAAAGGCTGACCCGGTTGAGCGACACGAATATCCTCCACTTCCCAAGCGGTTAGGCCTGCGATGGCAAACATGGTGACACCCAAACCACTATGGGCCACCGCCTTACCCCAGTCTGCGCCGGGCAGTCGAAACAGGCGTCCAAAACTGCCTTTGCGGCCAGTGCGGCTCCAAAGATCGACGATGGCGCCGAAGGTGATCCACGCCCCCAGGAACAAGCCCACGGGTCCCAATGCGCTGCGTCCGGTCTGCATCACCCAGACCAGTATCGCGATCGTGACCGCCAGTACAAATGCATAGCGCAAAGACCATGCCGCCCGGCTTAGCTTGCCCCGCTTCCACGGCAGCATTGCGCCGACGGGAAGAACGATTCCGAGGGCGACCATGAATGGGGTAAATGCCGCATTGAAGAACGGCGCGCCCACCGAGAGTTTTCTATCGAACGCCATCTCGGCCACCATTGGCCACATTGTGCCAAAAAACACGACAAAGCAGCTAACTGCCAACAAGATGTTGTTCAGAACCAATGCACTTTCGCGGCTGACCATTCCGAAGACACCCTTCGCCTCCATCGCCTGCGCGCGTGCAGCAAACAGGGTCAACGCACCGCCGGTAAAGATGATCAGGATGAACAGGATAAATACGCCACGCTCAGGATCATTGGCAAAAGCATGGACCGAAGTCAGCAGCCCCGATCTCACGATAAAGGTCCCGATCAGAGAAAACCCAAACGCGATAATCGCAAGCAAGATCGTCCAGCTTTTCAACGCCTCGCGTTTTTCCACCACGATGGAGGAATGCAATAGAGCGGCCGCCAGTAGCCAAGGCATAAAGCTGGCGTTCTCAACAGGATCCCAGAACCAGAACCCGCCCCAGCCCAATTCGTAGTAGGCCCACCAGGATCCAAGCGCGATACCGATCGTCAGGAAGACCCAAGCCGCCAATGTCCAAGGCCGAACCCAACGCCCCCAAGCCGCGTCCACCCGGCCCTCGATCAATGCAGCAACGGCAAAACTGAACGCCATGCTGAGGCCGACATAGCCCAGATACAGGAATGGCGGATGGAAGGCCAAACCGGGGTCCTGCAGCAGCGGATTCAGGTCCCGTCCATCGAACGGAGGAACAGGCAGTCGGTCAAACGGGTTCGATGTGAAGAGGATAAAGGCATAGAAAGCCACTCCGATCGCGGCCTGAACGGCCAGCACCCGCGCCTTTAAGGTCGGAGGCAAGCCAGCGCCGAATATGGCGGCCATCGCGCCGAATATCGCTACAATCAGGACCCATAACAGCATCGAACCTTCATGGTTTCCCCAGGTCCCGGTAATCTTGTAGAGCATCGGTTTTGCCGAATGGCTATTCTCCACCACGATCCGCAACGAGAAGTCAGACGTGGTAAACGCCCAGACCAGCGCACCAAAGGAAAAGGCGGCCAAGATGAACTGCGTGATGGCGGCCGGTTCAGCGAAAACCATCCACCCGTTCCAACGGTTGGCAGCCCCGATCAACGGCACCACAGTTTGGACGATGGCAACGAGGAAGGCTAAGATAAGTGCGAAATGGCCGAGTTCTGTAATCATGGCCTGCTTATACTGCGGCACCGGTGCAAGTGCCATTCACATTCGCCTCGGATCACCGCACATAATGTCGCGCCTCAGGTCTTTCGTAGCCGCTTCCAGTCCTCCAATGCAGGGTTCGAATCCGGCTGGTTGACTGCTTCGGCCAACGATGCGTCCGAGCCAGTATCGGCGACACCCGGACTGTCATCGCGCAACCCGCGGATCGTTTCAAGATTGGCGATCACCTCAGGCGCCCTCAGCATTGTCGCGCTGATTTCTCTTTGAAAATCCTGCGCTTTGATCTGATGCCGCGCGCCAAAGTAAAACGACACGATCACCCCTAACAGCCACCACAGTGGCTCTGGCACCAGCGCAATTCCCTGCATACGTGCTGCGAACCACAGCGGATCGATCATGGCGGCCAGAAACAAACCCAATGTTCCCAAAGCCAGCGCCGGTCGCGGAAGGCGATTCAGCCCGTCCATGAACCGATCAAATCTGGTTTTGCTTGGGGCTTGGAATTCAGTGCCGAATTGCGCCATGGCCGCACTGCGCAGTTCGACAGAACGCTCGGCACCGCTTTCTACATTTTCGCGAAACACTTCCGCAGTTTCGCGAACCACATTGCGACCTCCGCCAAACAAGAGCGCCAACAAACCCGAGATCAAACCCATCCCGAAACCCTTTTCCGAAACGCGTCCTCGCTCAGATGATACTTGGGCGATAAAAACTCTTCGGCACGCTTGATCCATCCGCCTTTGCCGCCCGCGCGTGTTCTGGCATATTTACGAAGAGCCATCCGCCGGTCTGCTAAACGGAAGTAATAGTTTCGTCTTGCGACCCCATAGGCATCGCGAAACACCAGAGGCTTTGGACTAGCCGCCTCGCGGCTCGCCTGCGCAGTCTGAGGGCCGATGACCCCGTCAACCGTAATGTCATACTCCATCTGCCGCAGCAGGTTCTGCAGGATTTTCACCGCTTGAGCTCCTGCATTGACGTACATGTCGAACACGGATGCCTGTACGGCTTCCGGCAGCACCTGAAGGCGTGGTTTCTCAAAATAGTGTTCCAGAAAAATATCGACGGCCTGCGCTTTGCTAAGCATGCGCACGTCTTGTTGCGTCACCGAACCATCTCGGTCCAGATCGAGACCCAATCGGCGCATGGTATGGATCGTCACCCCGTATTTCGTGGCACCGCCGGGATCATCGGGGTCATCCACAAAACCACCTTCCCGCGCCACGATCCCTTTTGCAATCTGTCGTACCGTCAACATCGTCAACCCTATGCCAAACTTTGGCAAACGGTCGGACAATTTCGTTAACACCACTGCAAAACAAAGGGCGCTGCCTACCTCTCGCACGCAACGCCCCGCTTCTTCTGTTTAGAAATTTGACGCCGTTGGCATTCAGCGATGCTGCATTCAGCTATCGCCTGATTCCTGATAAACGCCTTGCTCTTTTAATGCGTCCACAACCTCTTTTGGCATGTAGGTTTCATCGTGTTTCGCAAGGATTTCAGTGGCTTCAAAAACTCCGTTCACATAACTTCCGGTGCCCACCATACCCTGATTTTCCGAGAACAGATCAGGCAGAACACCGGTAAAAGCGACCTTTACGCTTTCACCGCCGTCGGTCACGACGAAATGCACAGTCTCACCCTGCCCGCGAATGATCGAACCTTCTTCGACCAATCCACCTATACGGAACACCTCGGTCGGTTTCGGCGGTTCTGCAATCACCTGACTGGGTGAGCGGAAGAAGTTGATGCCATCACGCATCGCATATCCGATCAGACCCGTCGCCAGTATCAGGGCCGCAACAGCCACTAGAATGACTTGTACACGACGACGTTTCTTAAGCGTTTTCATACCGTCCTCACGGGAACAAGGGGGCCATCATCAGACCCAGGGTTTCATCCTCACCTAACATCAGGTTGGCGTTCTGCAAGGCTTGCCCACTGCTACCTTTTGTCAGGTTATCCAATGCTGCCACCACGATTGCACGGCGTTCGATCCGATCTCCAACGACACCGATATGGCAGAAGTTCGACCCCCGCACATGGTGGGTCGAGGGCGTCTCGCCAAATGGCAGCATCTCAATGAAGGGCTCGGCTTCATAGGCCGCTTGAAGTGTCTCATACACGCTCTGCGGGTCACCCTTTACATAGGTTGTGGCCAGAATACCCCGGTTGGCTGGGATCAGGTGCGGTGTGAACTGCACATGCACCGTCCGTCCAGCCAGTTCCGTGAATTCCTGATCAAACTCGCCCAGATGCCGGTGCGTCCCGCCAACGGCATATGCGTTCGCCCCTTCACTGAGTTCTGCGTGCAATAGATTCTCTTTCAGCGCCCGACCTGCGCCCGAGACCGCGCATTTCAGGTCCAGAATGATGTCATCCAGATCAATCACACCCGCCGAAATCAGCGGACGCAGCACATACTGACCCGTCGCGGCATTGCATCCGGTCCCGGCAACCAGCCGAGCGCCGCGGATTTCGTCACGGTAGAACTCGGTCAGACCATAAACCGCCTCTTCCTGATGCCCAAGCGCGGCATGTGAATTCCCATACCACTTCTTGTATTCGTCGCCATCGCGAAGTCGAAAATCTGCTGACAGGTCAACAATTTTCAAGGTGTTGGGCAGTTCGCGAATGACTTCCTGACTGGTCTTGTGCGGCAGAGCGCAGAAACACAGGTCGATTTGGCTAAAGTCGATCTCGGAAATCTTGCAAAGCACCGGCAAATCCATATGGCGCAGATGCGGAAATACCTGCGCCATTGTCTGTCCAGCCTTCCGCTCGGCGGCCAGAGCTTTGATTTCCATACTCGGATGCCCGGCGATCAGCCGCACGAGTTCCGCGCCGGTGTAACCAGAAGCGCCAAGAATTGCGATTTTGTGGGTCATGTCAGACCTCTTTCATTCATGTGTCACATGGGGTGACCGCCGCTGTGACGGTCAACGAATTACGGAATCGGAAAAGCGCCGTCCTTGACCTAGGTCAGGCGGCTTCAAAGGTGATTTGTCGTCGGAGGAACTGAGTCGCGCGATCCGTCACAACGCCCGGCTTACCCGTTGTCAGGAAGCCATCAGTGCCCTCACCCAGCATATTCGGATGCCGTTGCAAGTAGTCTGCAAGGCTTTCCGCAACCAGATCACCCTGGCTATAGACTTTCACATCCGGTCCGAGCGCCTGCTGAAACGTCTCTGCCATCAGCGGGTAATGCGTACAGCCCAGAATGGCTGCTTGCGGTTCCGGCATCTTGCGCTTCAGAGCATCCACATGGCTGCGTACCAAGGCCTCGGCCAAGATCATGTCGCCCTCTTCGATGGCGTCCACCACCCCGCCGCAGGCTTGCGCCTCGACATCAACCCCTATCGCCCGAAACGCCAGCTCCCGCTGAAACGCACGGCTCGACACTGTCGCGGGCGTCGCAAACAGCGCAACATGCTGCACCTGAACCTCACGCGGTGGAGAGTTGTCGCCCCATTGCCGTTCAGTCAGCGCCTCAATCAAAGGCACAAATACGCCCAGTACACGCTTTCCTTCTGGCACGCCCGCTTCTTGCATCCGACGCAGGGCGGCGGCGCTTGCGGTATTGCAGGCCAGAATCACCAGATTGCAACCGCGATCCCAAAGGTCCTGCACAGCGTTTCGTGTCAGGTTAAAGATATCCTCGGCATCGCGCACACCATAAGGCGCATGCGCGCTGTCCGCGAAATAAAGGAAATCAACGTCGGGCAGACGTTTCTGCGCGGCGTTCAGGACGGTCAAACCACCCAATCCGGAATCAAAGATACCTACTGCCATTTGCCCCTTCAGGCGCGATGCCGTTCCTCGAATTCATAGCCATAGTCATAAGACTTCAATGGCTCTGGAGACAGCTCATACGTGGCTTTGCGCAGGAAATCCATCATCTTGCGCGTATCCTTGCCCAGCGGGTCCAGAATGTCGCGCCCAATGGGGTCTCCTACAACTACGCGGACGGGGGTATCGACACGTTTCTTGAACTCTTTGATCAGCAACCCCATCCGCAGAGTGTTGTGCAGATGGCTGGCAATCTGGAACAAACGCGAGGTGTGACCATCGAAGAAAACCGGCACAACGGTCGCATTGGATTTGGCAACCATCCGCGCTGTAAATCCGCGCCACCCTGGATCCATCGGATGAGAAAATGGCTTGGCCGCAGTGCTGACGGTGCCACCCGGGAAGATCCCGATTGCACCACCATCGCTTAGGTAGTTCAGAGCGGTTTTGCGGGTCGCAAGATTCAGCTTCATCGCATCTTTTGTGGCATCAAACGAAATTGGCAGCACGATGCTGTTCAGGTCTTCAGCTTTGCGAAAAACATGATTGGCGAGAATGCGAAAGTCTGTCCGAGTCTGAGACAGGATGTGTCCCATCATTAGCCCGTCTAGAATGCCGTAAGGATGGTTCGCAATCAGGATCAATGGCCCATCTTTTGGGATGTTCGACAACGCACCGCCAACCACGTCTAATGTCAGCCCATATCGATCCACCATTACGGACCAAAAATCACGCCCCTGTGCGACCTCCTGCTCATACCCGTCAGCGCGGCGGATAAGACGCAGACGACCGGTCGTGTTTTCCATCAGCTTGATCACTATACGCCCGCTCCGCGTTTCTGCGGAATGGGCGTAAGAGATGTCACGAGCGACGTGATGGCGCGAGGGCATAGGCTACTCCGGTTTGCTGCCGCTTAGATAAGGCCGGGTAGACATTTTGCATAGGTTTGATGACAAGCTTGTAAAGCCTCACTCTGCCGCAGCTTTCATCTGAGGCCCGCCATCGCGAATAACAGCCAACAATTCCTCGCGCCGTTTCGCAGCCTTAGCCTCATTGGCGACCAAAACCGGACCGAAACCGCGAATGTCCAATGGCAGAGCCGCAAGGGCCGCGATCGCATCACTGGTTTCGGGCGTCAGACTGGGCAAAACCTCTTTCATGTCCTTTTCATACTGGCGGATCAGAGCACGCTCCATTTTGCGCTCTGTCGTGTAGCCAAAGATATCCAGCGGAGTGCCGCGCAAACCTTTCAGCTTGGCTAGAACCTTCAACGGACCAAGAAACCACTCTCCGAACGCTTTCTTGGCCGGGCGTCCATTGTCGCCCTTCGTCCCCAGGGTTGGCGGCGCAAGATGGAAGGTCATCTTAAAGTCACCATCAAACTCGGCCTCCGCCTTCTGGCGACTGTCGAGCAGCAATCGGGCGACTTCATATTCATCCTTATATGACAAAAGCTTATGGTAGCCTTTGGCAATAGCCTCACGAACGTGTTGATCTGCAACGCTGTCGACCAGCTTGCGATAACGTTTCGCCAACCGCTTGTTCTGATAGTCGATCAGGTGCGCAGCGCGGAAATCGATCACTTGATCGAGGGTCTTTGGTAACTCTGCTACGTTGGGGCGCAAAATATTGGCCACGTCGTCGGGGTGGGTCACCGCCCAGCGACCAACTTCAAAGGCGCGTTTGTTGCGCTCGACCGCCGCACCATTCAACTCAATAGCACCCATTATCGCTTGGTGACTGATCGGTAGCAGACCACGCTGCCAGGCTGCGCCAAAGACCATCATATTGGAATAGATCGAGTCGCCCATCACGGCTCGCGCCAGATCGGTGGCATCGAAAAGGGCCACCCCATCTTTCAACCGCGCCTGCAGCGCAAGCTGCAATTGATCGCTGGGGATTGTGAATTCTGTATCGCGCGTGAAGTCACCGGTGATAATCTCATGACTGTTCACAACGGCGCCGGTCTGGCCGGTTTGCGTGAGGCCAAGCGTCTTGGCCCCGGCCGATACCACCAGATCACCGCCGATCAGCGCATGCGCCTCGCCAGTGGCAACACGGATCGCGCTGATATCTTCGGGCCGGTTGGCCAGACGGCAATGGATATGTACGGCGCCACCCTTCTGTGCGAGGCCGGCCATTTCCATCATACCGGCACCCTTGCCGTCGATTTGTGCGGCTTGCGCCAGAACCGCCCCGATGGTGACAACGCCTGTGCCACCAACGCCGGTGATCACGACATTATGGGTGCCGTTGATCTGTGGCAAAACGGGGTCCGGTAGGTCGGGCAAGTCGAGGTCGGTCGTCGCCTCTTTGCGGATTTTCGCCCCTTCAACGGTTACAAAAGACGGGCAGAACCCGTTCAAGCAGGAAAAATCCTTGTTGCAGCTTGACTGATCAATCGCACGCTTGCGGCCAAGTTCGGTCTCTTTCGGTACGATGGAAACGCAGTTCGACTGAACGCCGCAATCTCCGCAACCCTCACAGATATCGGTATTTATGAACACTCGCTTATCGGGGTCGGGGAACGTGCCGCGCTTGCGTCTCCTGCGCTTTTCAGCTGCGCAAGTCTGAACATAAACAATGACCGATACACCCTCGATTTCGCGGAATCTTTCCTGAACCTGCATCAGTTTTGAACGCTCGAACGTCTCAACGCCCGAAGGCAACGCACCAAAATTCACATCTTCTTTTTCGTCGTAAACGACGGCAACGTTGCTGACTCCCATCGCGCGGACCTCGGCGACGATGCGTTCGGCACTTAGCCCACCTTCGTTCTCCTGACCTCCGGTCATCGCAACGGCGTCGTTATAGAGGATCTTAAAGGTGATATTTGTGCCCGCAGCCAGTGCCGCCCGGATCGCCTGCACGCCGGAATGGTTATAGGTGCCATCGCCGAGGTTTTGGAACACATGCTGTGTGGTCGAAAACGGAGCCTCGCCGATCCAGTTTGCCCCTTCGCCGCCCATCTGGGTGAAACCGGTGGTTTCGCGATCCATCCACTGCACCATGTAGTGACAGCCAATCCCGGCATATGCTCGGCTGCCATCAGGCAGCTTGGTTGAACTGTTATGCGGACATCCAGAACAAAAGTATGGCAAACGCGCCGCGATTTCCTGCGCATTGTCAGCCCGGCGCGCTTCGGACAGCGCCTCCAGTCCGGCACGAACGCCATCTGTATCGCGCCCCTCTTCGATTAGGATCTCACCCAGCTTCTCGGCAATCATGATCGGGTCAAGCGCCCCTCGGGTCGGGAACAGTTCTTCGCGGTGCAGCGTCCCCGCGCCGCCTTTGTACCAGCCATAAACACGGCGCCCACGACGGTCGTCAAAGATCGCCTCTTTGACCTGAACTTCGATCAGCTTGCGCTTTTCCTCGACGATCACGATCAGATCCAGGCCCTCAGCCCAATCGTGGAAGCCCTTCATATCCAAAGGGAAAGTCTGACCGATCTTATAGGTGGTAATGCCTAGCCGTTCGGCCTCATCCGCGTTGATGTTCAGCAGCGACATGGCATGAGTCAGATCAAGCCAGTTCTTACCCGCCGCCACAAACCCAATCTTGGCGCCCGGTTTTCCCCAGACCCTCTTGTCTAGTTTGTTGGCGTGAGAAAAGACCTCTGCCGCAAAGCGCTTGTGGTCGATTACGCGCGCTTCCTGCAGATGCGGTGTATCACCTAGCCGAATATTCAGCCCACCCTCTGGCATATCGAATTGAGGGGTGACCAGCTGCATCCGGTCAGGGCGGCCATCTACGACGGAAGTCACTTCGATCGTGTCTTTCATCGTTTTCAGCCCGACCCAAACCCCGGCGAACCGGCTGAGCGCGAACCCGTAAATGCCATAGTCCAGAATTTCTTGCACACCTGCCGGGCTGACCACGGGCATATACATGTCCACCAGTGACCATTCCGACTGATGTAAAACGGTGGAGCTTTCACCCGTGTGATCATCGCCCATGGCCATCAATACACCGCCATGTTGCGCCGTGCCCGCCATATTGGCATGGCGCATCACATCACCGGATCGATCTACGCCCGGCCCCTTGCCATACCAGAGCCCAAAAACACCATCGAATTTTCCGTCGCCACGCAGCCCCGCCTGTTGGCTGCCCCATAATGCGGTTGCGGCCAGATCTTCGTTCAATCCGAATTGAAAGGTGACATCCTTTTCGGCAAGTTGCTTTTCAGCACGAGACATCTGAAGGTCTACAGCACCAAGCGGAGACCCCCGATAGCCTGTGACCAGACCCGCTGTGTTCAATCCCGCCGCAGTGTCTCGTACTTTTTGCATCAGCATCAAACGCACCAGTGCCTGCGTGCCGTTCAGAAGAACCGGGCTTTTGGACAGGTCGAACCGGTCGTTGAGTGAAATTTTCGGCTGACTCATCTGACGTCTCCCCTCGTCGGATTAGTGTGCTTTATTCTCGTGCATATTAGGTCATAAATACTGACCTGCATAGTGATTTTACTCTATTCCGTAACGATTTCCGGGTTTCATTGTGGAATTTGTTACCTGTTTCATATAGGGCTGCGCGAGGATAACGAAAGTTGCGGCGATGGATTGGGACAAGCTCAGAATATTTCACGCGGTTGCAGACGCTGGCAGCCTCACACACGCGGGAGACAAGCTCAATTTATCTCAATCCGCGGTGAGCCGTCAGATCCGCGCGCTTGAAGAATCACTCGATGCAACCTTGTTCCACCGTCATGCACGCGGCCTGATTCTGACAGAACAAGGCGAATTGCTGTTCGATGCCACGACGGCCATGCTGAAACGTCTGGATGCCGCTGCGGCGCGTATCCGGGATAGTGAAGATGAGGTCTTTGGCGTACTGAGGGTGACCACCACCTTCGGGTTCGGCACGCTGTGGCTCGCACCGCGCCTACCGAAGCTCTATGAACAGTATCCTGACCTCAATATCGACCTCATGCTTGAAGAGCGGGTATTGGATCTGCCAATGCGTGAAGCCGATGTGGCCATCCGCATGAAAGAGCCCAGCCAGGCCGATCTCGTGCGCAAACGTCTGATGACTGTGCAGATGCTGCTCTATGCAACGCGCAGCTATTTGGATGCTCATGGTGGGGCGCCTGAAACGCTGGAAGACATTTCCAAGCACCGATTGATCTGCCAAACGCCCGCAGCCCCTCAGGTTGGGGCAAGCGCGTCGATGGTTCGTCACCTTATGACATACAATCCCGGCTCGTTGCTGACCGTGAACAACTATTTCGGCGTTCTTCAGGGCGTGCTGCATGATCTGGGTATCGGAGTACTTCCTGATTATGTGACTGAGGACTTCCCGGATCTGGTCCCCGTCATGTCAGACATCGAAAGTGCTGATGTTCCGGTTTACCTCGCCTACCCCGAAGAATTGCGTCATTCCAAACGGATAGCGGCATTTCGGGACTTTGTGCAGGATGAGATAATCGCCCATCGCAAACAGCTGAGGCAATTGGGCAAGCTATAGCCATGCACTCAGAGCATAGCGGGCATGACGCCGGGGTCTGCTAATAGACCTTGATCGTTAATAAACTGATCCCTAAATGAGCACATGAAGGCGGTGATGCTGAAACGCTCATCATCTTCATACCTCCCTGTTGGACTACGGCCGAGCTTAGTGCTCGGCCTTTTTTTTTGCGCCAGGCTGATGCAATTCAGTGGAAAGCACTGGGAAAATCCAATTCGTAGGCCTATGATCCCGAAAAAACACCTAAATTTCGTGTTCGAGGGCTAATTCATGTTCCACTCATTCCGCCTATTGTTGGCGATGATTTCAGTCTTGTTCCTGGCCGTGCCACTTCATGCACAAGACACAAGCACAACCGCTACAGTTGAAATTCCCGAAGATTTGACGCCAGAACAGGTTGATGATCTGGTTGCGCGCATGTCTGACGACCAAGTACGGGCAATCCTTCTGGAACGCCTTGACGCTGTTGCCGAAAAGCAAGCGGCAGAAAAGGAAGGTCAGGAAGACCCGCTGACCGAGCTCAATGAGATCTGGGCAGAAATGGTCGCATCCTGGACACATGTTCTGACCACAGTTCCCAATATCATCAGTGCGCAAATCACTGCATTTAGCAATTTCTCTGACAAATTGGGGGGCGCTGGTGTTCTGACGCTAATGGGGCTGGTGCTCTCGGTCCTGATAGTCGGCTTCATTGCTGAGAAGCTATTTATTTTCCTGACCCGCCGCTGGCATGAGGCAACCGAGCCCTCGGGTGACGCTGATCTCAGAGGCGCTGTGAACTACCTGTTCCGCCGATTTTGCCGCGAAATTGCAGGGCTTATCGTATTCTACGTCGTCATTCGGGCGATTGGCCGAGGATTGCTGAGCCCCGAGCAGATCATCTATGCAGCCCCATTTGTATTCTACCTAATCTGGGTGCCGCGTCTGGGGGCAGCAGTCTCGCGCTTTGTTCTTGCGCCGCAAAAGCCACAATTCCGATTGGTAAACATTGACGACCACTGGGCAAAATACCTGCATCGCAACCTGATCGGTCTGCTGATCCTGATCGGCTTTACCTTGTTCGTACTAAGGTTCAACGCGCTCAACGGGGTAACCGGCGATCAGACGCGCATCGGTTTTTGGCTGAACGCAGCAATCCACGTCTATATCGGCATAATCGCCTGGACTGCGCGCGAAGGTTTGTCACAGATGATGCTGGGCACCGACCCGGACCACACCAAGTTCGACGAAGAAGTCGCGCGGTATTACCCGTATTTTGCAATCGGCGTTTCGGTTGTGATTTGGCTGCTGGTCGAATTCCTGGTGGCACAACGCAACCCGGCGCTGATCCGCGTGCTGTCCGGTGGAGCGCATTTCACAACCATGTTCTGGCTGTTGATTGCACCTGCACTTGATACATTAATACGTGGTTTGGTGCGTCACCTGCAGCCGCCAATGTCGGGCGAAGGGCCATTAGCAGAACGCGCCTACCGATCGGCCAAGCGCAGCTATATTCGCATCGGTCGGGTGATTGCTGGCCTCTTCGTCGTCTTCATGATTTCCCGTGTTTGGCAGCTTGATCTGCGCCATGTTGCGTCCGCAGGTATCGGTGCCGAAGTTGGCGGCGCAATCATCGAGTTCCTGCTGATCATCGCTGTCGGCTACATCCTGAACGAGATCGTCTCGCTGTGGATTAACCGTCGTCTGGCCAAGGAACAGACAGCGGCCGAGGAGCTGGATGAAGAAGCCGGCGGAGAAGGTGGCGGCGCGGGTGGTTCGCGTCTGGCGACCGTCCTGCCCTTGTTGCGGATTACCGCACAAGTCACCATCTCGGTGATCTTCGGCCTACTGGCCCTGAGCGCTTTGGGCATCAACATCACGCCGCTGCTGGCTGGTGCTGGTGTTTTGGGTCTGGCCATCGGCTTTGGTGCGCAGAAACTGGTGGCCGATATCGTTGGCGGCATCTTCTTCCTGATCGATGACGCCTTCCGCGTCGGCGAATATGTCGATGTCGGCGGGACCATGGGAACGGTCGAGAAAATTTCGATCCGCTCAATGCAGCTTCGCCACCATCGTGGTCCGGTGCACACTATACCTTATGGCGAGATTCAAAAGCTCACCAACTTCAGCCGTGACTGGGTGATCATGAAGTTGAAATTTACTGTGCCGTTCGACACCGACCCCAACAAGGTCAAGAAGATCTTCAAGAAGATCGGTGCCGAGATGATGCAGGACGAGGTTCACAAAGATGGCTTCCTGCAGCCCTTCAAATCTCAGGGTGTGTTCGACTTCGACGATGTCGGTATGATCATCCGAGGCAAGTTCATGGCCAAGCCCGGCAAGCAATTCACACTGCGTAAGGAGATCTTTAACCGTGTGAAGGCCGAATTCAACGCAAATGGTATCGACTTCGCCCGCCGCGAGGTGCGCGTCGCCATCCCGGGGTTGGATGAGGCTGAGAACATAACTGAAGAACAAAAAGCTGCCGCCGGCGCAGCCGCCGCAGATGCGGTCAACAAAGGGCAAAACCCCGCCTGACACTTGGGCTTCGACACGTTTCAGCCGCTGGCTGAACCAAATCAGCACGCCTCTGAAATCGGAACCGGTCTTATGGCCGGTTCCGTTTTTTATTGCCCGATGTCCCCTGTGCGGGTTTGGCCCTTTCCTCAAGCGGCCCATTGCCCTAAAAGGCCCGCAATCTCGGCCCACTTGGACACAGGACAGAAGATGCAAGAGCCCGCCATCACACCCGATCTGATTGCCGCACATGGGCTCAAGCCCGAGGAATACGACATGATCCTTGAGATCATCGGGCGTGAGCCGACCTTTACCGAGCTTGGCATCTTTTCAGCGATGTGGAACGAGCATTGTTCTTATAAGTCATCCAAGAAATGGTTGCGCACCCTTCCGACCTCTGGCCCTCAGGTTATCTGCGGCCCAGGCGAGAATGCGGGTGTCGTCGATATCGGCGACGGTCAGGCCGTGGTGTTCAAGATGGAAAGCCACAACCACCCCTCGTATATCGAACCCTATCAGGGCGCGGCGACCGGTGTGGGCGGCATCCTGCGGGATGTCTTCACCATGGGCGCACGGCCCATCGCCTCGATGAACGCTTTATCCTTTGGCGAACCCGGCCACCACAAGACGCGCCAGTTGGTGAATGGTGTGGTCGAGGGGATTGGCGGCTACGGCAACTGCTTCGGCGTGCCTTGCGTGGGTGGCGAAGTTCGGTTCCACCCGGCCTATAACGGCAACTGCCTTGTGAACGCGTTTGCCGCCGGCTTGGCTGACAGTGACAAGATTTTCTACTCGGCCGCTTCGGGCGTTGGGATGCCCGTCGTCTATCTGGGCGCAAAAACCGGTCGTGACGGTGTGGGCGGAGCAACCATGGCATCGGCCGAATTCGATGACACCATCGAAGAAAAACGCCCCACCGTTCAGGTCGGCGACCCCTTCACCGAAAAGCGCCTGATGGAAGCAACGCTGGAACTGATGCAGACCGGTGCCGTGATCTCGATCCAAGACATGGGCGCAGCGGGCTTGACCTGCTCGGCTGTAGAGATGGGCGACAAAGGTGGTCTGGGCGTGCGTTTGGACCTCGAGAATGTCCCGCAGCGCGAAGAGAACATGACAGCCTATGAAATGATGCTGTCGGAATCTCAGGAACGGATGCTGATGGTCCTCAAACCTGAGCTTGAGGCTGAGGCCCGCGCCGTGTTCGAAAAATGGGACCTCGATTTTGCCATCGTAGGCGAAACCATTGCCGAAGACCGTTTCCTGATCATGCACAATGGTGAGATCAAAGCCGATCTGGTCCTGTCTAAACTGTCCTCGACCGCGCCTGAATACGACCGCCCGTGGGAACCGACCCCTGAGTCCGCGCCACTGGAAGACGTACCACAGATCGATCCGATCGACGGTCTGCGCGCCCTGCTCTCTTCACCCAATTACGCAGGCAAACAATGGGTCTATGAGCAATACGACACCATGGTCATGGCGGATTCAACTCGCACGCCGGGTCTGGGCGCTGGCATGGTCCGCGTACATGGCACCGACAAGGTGCTAGCCTTTACCAGCGACGTAACCCCGCGCTATGTCCGTGCAAACCCGGTGGAAGGCGGCAAACAAGCGGTGGCCGAGGCCTATCGCAACCTGACCGCCGTGGGGGCCAAACCACTTGCCACCACAGACAACCTGAACTTCGGGAACCCCGAAAAGCCCGAGATCATGGGTCAGTTCGTCGGCGCGATCCAAGGTATCGGTGCCGCCGTTGGTGCGCTGGATATGCCCATCGTGTCGGGCAACGTCTCTCTTTATAACGAGACAGACGGTCAGGCGATCCTGCCAACCCCCACCATCGGCGCGGTTGGTCTTCTTGCTCATAGCGACGAGATCATCGGAAACGAGGTTCGGGATGGCCATGTTGCGCTGGTCATCGGCGAAACCAACGGCCATATGGGTCAGTCCGCCCTGCTGGCCGAGGTATTCAACCGCGAGGACGGAGACGCGCCGCATGTTGATCTGGCTGCAGAGGCGCGCAACGGGGAATTCATCCGTGCCAATCGCGAGATGATCAAAGCATGTACCGATCTTAGCGATGGCGGCCTTGCACTGGCTGCGTTTGAACTTGCTGAAGCTGCAGGCGTTGGCGTTTGCCTGGATGATGCATCATCCGAGTTCCTATTCGGCGAAGACCAGGCCCGTTATCTTGTGGCATGCAACTTCGATCAAGCCGAGGCGCTGATGATCGCTGCCGGTCAGGCCGGTGTCCCGCTGGTCTCGGTTGGTCGATTTACCGGTGACAGCGTGAAGATCGGCAATTCCGAAGCTCCTTTGGCAGAACTGACCGAGACCTTCCGCCAGAGCTTTGCCGCCGCGGTCGCCTGATAAATCGTCTCTTCCGAATTCCAGAATTCCCGCGTCTTCCATAGGCGCGGGATTCGCGTATCTGAAAAATGCTCGACATCTTGCACGCCCGCTCCCATCACTCTACATCTTGGGAAAGACCTACAGGAGTGAACCTACATGCCGATGAGCGCCCACGAGATTGAAACCCTGCTGCGCGAAAGCTTTCCCAATGCGGAAATTCAGGTTGGTGGCAGCGATGGCGTGCACATGTCCGCCATGGTCGTGGACGAAAGCTTTCGCGGCAAAAACCGCGTTCAGCAACAGCGTGCGGTTTACGCTGCGCTGAAAGGCAAGATGGATGGATCTGATGGGGAATTGCACGCGCTGGCGTTGACGACGAAGGTACCTGAATGACACAGAACTACTTTCAAAAAAGCGCCTAAGTGGCTTTGAAAAGATGAGTGGCTGGCCCTTCTGGATATCTCTTCTTGGTGCATTGATAGTTGTCGCCGCCCTCATCGAAGCCTATGTCAAACGCAACAGAAAACGAAAACTGTCGGATATGCGCCCTGACCCCGATACGCTTAGCAAGGTTGGGGGAATTGAACGATACGGGCTTGATCCGGTGACGCTTGCACAAGCAGAACACCGGCGGCTTGAAGAAGAAGGATGGGCACCTGAACTGCCCGATAACCGAACGACCGCCGCGCAAGCGGATGAAAAGGAAAAGCAAGATGAGCGACGTTAAGACCCAGATCGACGAAACCGTCAAAGCCAACGATGTGGTGCTTTACATGAAAGGCACCAAAGAGATGCCGCAGTGCGGGTTCTCATCCCGGGTGGCCGGTGTTCTGAATTACATGGGTGTCGAATACACCGATGTGAACGTTCTGGCTGACGAAGCTGTGCGCCAGGGCATCAAGGACTACTCCGACTGGCCAACCGTGCCTCAGCTTTATGTCAAAGGCGAGTTTGTCGGCGGTTGCGACATTATCACTGAAATGACGCTGTCGGGCGAGCTAGACACACTGTTCGATGAAAACAGTGTGGGCTACAACAAAGACGCTGCGGACAAAATCCGCGAAGCAAACGCGTAAGCTATCGGCTGCTACAGTCCTTGAACAATACGAGTTCCGGGGCTGTGTCGCCTTCGGCCTGATGGCTGATCGTGGCATCCCACCCCTTGGAGCGCAGGGTGTATGTCCCTGCCCCTCCGACGGATTCATACCGGATGCCCGAACCGCTTGGAACCTGTTTCATGGGGATCAACTGATCATCGATCATCATCGCAGCCGCCCCATCGCCATTTGAGGCGTTAAAGTAGGACACCGGCACTTGCGTGTTGTTTTCACAGATAAACGTCACGGACAGAATGTCGATATCGGCCTTTGCCATCGTGCCAGTCAGCGAGACGACGGCCGCGCAAAAGGCCATTCGGGCGATCGGCATTAGGCCGTCCTTTCTTCAATGACTGCCGCCAGGGCTTCGGCGCGCGCCGCCATTTCAGCCAGCGTATCCGTGACAGATGGCGGCACTACCGCGACCTCGATCCGTTCAGGTTCCGGCTGCGGTTGGCTGCGGAGCCGCTTCAATTCGGTCTCCAATTCAACCAGCTTGGCCTCGGCCAGTTTCATGCGATCTTCATGCGCGGCTGCCTTGTCTGCCAACATGAGTCCCGCCATCAGCAGCATCCGCGATTCCGGCATACGTCCGATCTGGTCCGACAAAACCTGAGCCTCATCATCCAGCAGTCTGGCTGCCGCTTGCAGAAACGGTTCTTCACCGTCCTGGCACGAGACATCAAAGCCGCGGCCACCGATATGAATGGTTACTTCGGGCATTATTCCACCTCTCCCTCGGCCAGATTGGCATGACTTAGCAATGGCTCAAGCCGAGCCAGGACCGCATGCGCTTCGGCTGCGTCCGACGCGCGCGCGGCACGTATGGCTTCTAATTCGGCTGTCGTGGCCCGGTTCAGCATGTCAGCATCCGTGACACCGTCCTCTGCGGCGGCGCGTAATTCATCGACAGCGCTTCGGAGCTGATCGTTTGCATTGCGAAGCCGTTGCAAATCATCATCCAACCGGGACATCGCGGCCCCATGGCTAGCCCGTTCCGCGCGCAGCATCTCAAGCTCGGCATTGAGTTCGGTTAACCGCTCGCTATCGACCAGTTCAGCCCGCAGACGCGCCAATTCGGCCTCCATCTCTTCCGCGCGATCCGCGATTGGGGTCAGTTTCTCGACCTGCGCGCGCAACGTATTGGCCTCTTTTGCGGCGCCCTGATGTGAGCGCAGAGTCTCAATCTCTGCCTTCAAGCCCTCGACTTCGTCCGTGTTTTCAAGCGCAGCCTTGGCATCCGCCAACTCGGCCCGCGCAGCCTCAACCGTGGCGAGCTGAGAAGTCGCCTCGGCCAATTGCGCACGCAGCGCATCCACTTCCGAACTCGGTGCCGGTTGCGCACGCAGCGCGTCAATCTCTTGCGCGTGCCTCTCTTTGATCGTTTTCAGCCGTTCCTCAAGCTGGGCATTGGCCACCCGCTCTTCTTCAAGCGCCGTTCGCAGCGACGTATCATCACCGGCTGCGGATCCAGCATCGTGCAAGGCCTCGACACCATTACCGATCCGCTCCATCGCGGAGATAATGCGGCGTTGTAGTTCTTCGATCTGACTCATGCCTGTGTCACCTCTTTATCAAGGTTCGTTCTGATATTCGCCTACCCGAATCAAAAGCGGCGGCGCTCAGCCCTAGTCTAACGGAATGCGACAGAAAATACCCACTGTTTGGTTTCAACCACTTGCACACCGCTCTTGAAGCGCCAATTCGGTGTGCCACGCGGTTCTGCTTGCACTTTGACAATCGGATGGTATTCAGCGCCCATCTGCCCGTAAACCAAAGGAACTACGCCCGTGGACCTGACTGCGCTGCGCAATGCCAACCCCGAACACTGGGACAAGGCTGCGGCCATCCGCACCCTGACCCTCGACGCTGTCGCCGCCGCCAATTCCGGCCATTCCGGTATGCCGATGGGCATGGCCGATGTTGCGACCGTATTGTTCGAAAAGCACCTCAAATTCGACGCCGCTGCCCCGAACTGGCCGGACCGCGATCGGTTCATCCTATCGGCGGGTCACGGTTCGATGCTGGTCTATTCGCTGCTGTATCTCACCGGTCATGGCGATGTTACGCTGGAAGAGATCAAGAACTTCCGTCAATTGGGCGCCAAAACTGCCGGGCACCCCGAGAACTTCCTGATCGATGGTGTCGAAACCACTACCGGACCTTTGGGTCAGGGCATTTCGAATGCCGTTGGCTTTGCGATGGCCGAGGAAATTCAGCGTGCGCATTATGGCAAGAAGATCGTTGATCACTATACCTACGTGATTGCGGGCGACGGCTGCCTGATGGAAGGCGTCAGCCAAGAGGCGATCACTTTGGCCGGTCGCCACGAGCTGAGCAAGCTGATCGTCTTCTGGGATAACAACAACATCACCATCGACGGCACAGTCGACATCGCCGACCGCACCGATCAGGTGCGCCGTTTTGCGGCCTCGGGCTGGCATGTGCTTGAGATTGACGGCCACGACCCCAAGGCCATCGATGCGGCCATCGTGCAGGCGAAGAAGTCGAACAAACCGACGATGATTGCTTGTGAAAGTCACATTGCACTGGGTCACGCGGCGCAGGACACTTCAAAAGGCCATGGCGCTCTGACCGATCAGGATCAGTTGAACGCCGCCAAAGAAGCATATGACTGGCCGCATGATGCGTTCGTCATCCCTGCTGAGGTCAAAGCCGCTTGGGAGGCCATTGGTGCACGTGGCAAAGCCGAGCGCGCAGCGTGGGAGGAGCGTTTTGCGCAAGTCTCCGAACGTAAACAAGCCGAATTCAACCGCGCCTATGCGTTTGAGGCGCCAAAGAAGCTGGCCGGCGCCATCCGGTCGTTCAAGAAACAGATGTCGGAAGACCAGCCAAAGCTGGCCACACGCGCCTCTTCAGAGAAGGTGTTGAATGTCGTTAACCCGATCATGCCCGAAACCATTGGCGGCTCGGCTGACCTGACTGGATCAAACAACACCAAATCGGCTGATATGGGCGTGTTCCTTCCGGAAAACCGCAAGGGTCGGTATATCCATTACGGCATTCGTGAACACGGTATGGCCGCTGCTATGAACGGTATGGCGCTGCATGGTGGCATTCGCCCGTATGGCGGTACGTTCATGGCCTTCACCGACTATGCGCGGCCCTCGATGCGTTTGGCTGCACTTATGAAGATCCCGACGGTGTTTGTGATGACCCACGACTCGATTGGTCTGGGCGAAGACGGTCCGACGCACCAACCGGTGGAACATCTGGCGATCTCACGCGCGACGCCGAACACTTATGTGTTCCGCCCAGCCGATACGATTGAGACCGCCGAAGCCTG
Source organism: Ruegeria sp. I3 (assembly GCF_056532525.1). Lineage (NCBI taxonomy): Bacteria > Pseudomonadati > Pseudomonadota > Alphaproteobacteria > Rhodobacterales > Roseobacteraceae > Ruegeria > Ruegeria sp. I3. The sequence goes on from NZ_JBQFNI010000002.1 coordinate 702,433, forward strand.
GGAATTGGCGCTGACCTTCAAGGACAGCCCCTCGGTTTTGTCGCTGACCCGTCAAGGCGTGCCAACTGTTCGGACCCAGCACAAAGCCAAAAACCTGACCGCGCAAGGCGCTTATGTATTGGCTGACGCAGAAAACAAGCGTCAGGCGATTCTGATTGCCACAGGTTCCGAGGTTTCGCTGGCGATGGAAGCTAAAGCAATACTTGAGGCCGAAGGCATCGGCACTCGGGTCGTTTCCATGCCCTGTATGGAGCTGTTTGCCGAACAAGACGAAGCCTACCGCAAGCGCGTATTGCCTGCGGGAGCCGTCCGCGTCGGTATCGAGGCTGCGGTTCGCGCCGGAGGCTGGGACCGTTGGCTTCTGGGCGAGCGTGGTCGCGAGGCCAAAGCCGGGTTCATCGGCATGTCCAGCTTTGGTGCGTCGGCACCCGCCGGAGAGCTCTACAAGCATTTTGGCATCACGACCGAGGCAACAGTCGCCAAGGTCAAAGAACTGCTGGGTTGAACCTACCCAAATTAGTCAGAAGGCCTCGGTTAAAACCGGGGCCTTTTTTGTTAGACGAAAATTATTACTGACTGCATACCATCGACAATTAGATCACCATCGGTGTTCCACATCCGCATGACCTGAGAGCTGTAGCCGTCATGTCCAGCTGTCAATTGATGTTCCATCAACCACCATCCATCGCGAGTATGAATATCTTCGGATAGCACGTTGAAAATCCAGTTCATTGATGAGTTGTTTCCCGGCTTCTTCAATGTCGGGAATATGGCCGGTGGCAACAGGTCCGCAATTGCGATCAACCCTTCGATCCTATCGCGCATATCGGCATCATTATGGCGCGCCCAAACCTTCACATAGCCACGCTCTGCACCAGCAAATGGCCGCGCCCCGTCGATCAACCGAACGTCGAAGTTCTCAAGAAATGCGATGGGAAGTTTTGGCAAATCTGGCGGGAAATAGTGTTCGGTGATCTCTGGCTGTATCTCTGCCTTAGCCGGATGTTCGAACGCCACATGGCTGTCCTGTGCCTTGCCAAACGTAAATGTCCCAAGTGCGGCTGTATTCCCCTCAATCCTTGCTCGTGTATTGATCGTCGTGACATTCCGCCCATTGCGAAGCACCTCGGTTTCGATCAGCGGAGGTGAACCGATGGGCGCGGTAAAATTGATCAGGGCCGAGCGTAATGGCGGCAGAACAGCGACCGCATTTCTTGCAGCAGCCAGCAGCAAGGCAGACGAGAAGCCGCCATATGTTGTGCGGCCTTGCATCCAGTTTGGCGGCACCGGAAACTGCAGCATCCCGTTCAACCGATCTGAACTGGCAAGGACTTGGGAAAGGCTGAGTTTAGTCATCGATCTCACACCGGATATGCTTCGATTGGAACTTACCCCGCTCTTACCGTTGTGCCAGATGAAACCTCACGTCACATGATCCTGATTTCAGTGTTTATTCGCAGATCCCGAAATCGCGCTGATCGCGGGGGACAGCAGCTTGGTTGCCACCGGTATCAGCGCCAGCCCATAGGCCAGACCGAATACACCATCCATCGTCGCCTTCGCGATCCACTTTACCGCGCCTGCCCATTGTTCAGACACAGCATGACTCGCAGCATTTGCCCAGTCGTAAATGTGATGGCCCAGCCAGCCAAAGCCCAGGACCTCCATACCGTGGATCATGATCGACCCGCCGACCCACAGCATCGCAGCAGTACCAACGATAGACAGAACTTTCATAACAACGGGCATCGCTTTGACTAGGCCCCTTCCCGTTCCACGCCCTATCGGCGTCGGAGCGTTTTGCGCCAGGAACAGCCCGACATCATCCATTTTCACGATCAGAGCGACCGAGCCATAAACGGCGACGGTGACCCCAACGCCCACCACGGCCAGCGTCGCGGCTTGCATCCACACATTCGGCGCTTCAATGGCCGCCAAAGCGATGGTCATGATTTCAGCAGAAAGAATAAAGTCAGTCTTGATCGCACCCTTCACCTTCTTTTCTTCCAGATGGCCAGGATCAGGATTTTTCATATCTTCGTCTATCGCATGGCTCCCATGTGGAAACAGGACGTGAAAAATCTTCTCGGCCCCCTCGAAACACAGATATGAACCACCGAGCATAAGCAGCGGTGTGATCAACCAAGGCGCAAAATTGGCTAGTAGCAATGCCACTGGCAACAACAGAATGATCTTGTTGAAAATCGATCCGCGCGCGATGCGCCAGATGATCGGCAGTTCCCGCGCTGGGGCAAAACCCTGAACGTATTTGGGCGTCACGGCCGCATCGTCAATGATCACACCCGCAGTCTTGGCCCCAGCCTTGCCGGCAGCGGCCACCACATCGTCCACCGAAGCCGCCGCGACCTTTGCAATGCCCGCCACGTCGTCCAACAGGGCCAACAGACCACTCATCGCGCTTCCTTTCCATTCATCTGTTCGATCGGACCCTACCTGATCCAACGGCTAGCGCAAGCGTTAGCGCAATCGGCGCAGGTTTGCGCTAACACCTTAAAAATATGCCATTTTTGCCCTTTTGAGATTCAATATTCGCGGCTATATGGCCTGCAACGTAAGCGCATTTTTGGAGACGTCGGATGACCATCAAGGTCGGTATCAATGGTTTTGGCCGCATCGGCCGCTGTACTCTGTCGCACATCGCCGCATCGGCGCGCAACGACATCGAAGTGATCAAGGTCAACGCCACCGGCCCGCTGGAAACCTCCGCGCACCTGTTGAAATACGACAGCATCCATGGACGTTTCCCACGCGACGTCTCGGTCGAAGGCAACACCATGGATCTGGGTCGCGGCCCGATGGAGATGTTCTCGACCTACGATATGAACGAGCTGGACTGGGAAGGCTGCGATGTCGTTCTGGAATGCACCGGTAAATTCAACGACGGCCTGAAGGCTAAAACCCATCTTGAGCGCGGCGCAGGCAAGGTTCTGCTATCGGCCCCTGGCAAGAATGTCGACAAGACCATCGTATTTGGTGTGAACCACAGCAGCCTGACTGCAAACGACAACATGGTGTCGAACGGTTCTTGCACCACCAACTGCCTTGCTCCGCTTGCCAAAGTTCTGGACGAAGGTATCGGCATCGAGCATGGCATCATGACCACGATTCACGCCTATACCGGCGACCAACCGACGCTGGACCGTCGCCACAGCGATCTGTATCGCGCCCGCGCTGCCGCCATGTCGATGATCCCGACTTCGACCGGGGCTGCAGCCGCGCTGGGTGAGGTTCTGCCGAATCTCAAAGGGCGTCTGGACGGCTCGGCGATCCGCGTGCCCACTCCAAACGTCTCGGCCGTTGATCTATCATTCCGCGCCTCGCGCGACGTCACTGTCGAAGAGGTCAACGCCATCGTCGAAGAGGCAGCGAAAGGCCCGATGCAGCGCGTTCTAGGGTATGAGCCCGCGCCGCTGGTTTCGACCGATTTCAACCACACCGAAGAAAGCTCGATCTTTGCGCCGGATCAGACCCGAGTTGTCGACAACCGAATGGTGCGCGTATTGGCATGGTATGACAACGAATGGGGATTCTCGGTGCGTATGGCGGATGTCGCCGTGGCGATGGGCCGCCTTAACTGACCCTTCGCACATCGCTTGTACCTTTATGCCCGCTCAGGTTATCTGAGCGGGCATTTACGTTCAGGGCGCAGAAATGACAAATCAAATCGCCATCTGGCTTGGAATCCTAATTCTGGGCGGTCTGATGCTGGACGTGGCACTATTCGGCACCGAACACCTGCTGTTCCTGGGCAAGAAGCTCTACGATTTCCTGGATTGGCTCGCCTTCTGGCGCTGACAGAGGTTTTTCTTGACTTTCGCGCCAATCTGGCTTTGTTAGCGCTAACCATCTATGGACCATGTTCTGACGGAGCGCATTATGACACTCAAGCTGGCAATCAATGGATTTGGACGGATCGGGCGCGGCGTTCTTCGGGCCGTCATGGAATCTGGACGTACTGATGTTGAAATCATCGCAATCAACGATCTGGCAAAGCCCGAAATGAACGCACATCTGTTCGAGTTCGACAGTGTGCATGGACGCTATTCCAAACCCGTAACTCTGACTGATGCAGGTCTGGATGTGGGTGCTGGGCCCATCCGGCTGACCAGCGAGCGTGATCCCGAAGCACTGGACTGGTCTGATGTGGATGTGGTTCTGGAATGCACCGGTGTTTTCCGGACCCGTGAAGCAGCTGAGCGGCACCTGAAAAACGGATCAAAGAAAGTATTGATCTCGGCCCCTGCCCGTGGCGACGGCGGCGTGAAGACAGTCGTGTTCGGCGTAAACGATCATGAGCTAACTGCCGACGATATCGTTGTTTCCAATGCCTCGTGCACCACCAACTGCCTGTCGCCGGTCGCGGCGGCTTTGGACGCAGGACTGGGAATCAAACACGGCAACATGACCACAGTTCATGCATACACGGCCAGCCAACCGGTTCACGACACTGCGGGTAAAGACCCCTACCTGTCGCGCGCAGCAGCACTGTCGATGATTCCGACGACAACTGGCGCGGCATCGGCTGTTGGTCTGGTTCTGCCGCAGCTTGCTGGTAAGTTGACCGGGCAAGCCATTCGTGTCCCAACGCCCAATGTCTCAGTCGTTGATCTGGTTGCTGAGGTTTCGCGACCGACGTCCGAAGAAGAGGTCAATGCCCTCTTTGTAGAAGCCGCCGCCAAAATCCCCGGCGTGCTGGCGGCCGAGAATCGCCCCTTGATCTCGATCGATTTCAACCACGACTCGCATAGCTCGACGGTTTCACTGGCTGAAACCAAAGTAACTGACGGCACATTGGTTCGGGTGCTTGCATGGTACGACAACGAATGGGGCTTCTCGAACCGGATGCTGGATACAGCCGCCGCGATGGGCGCGCTATCCTAACCGCTCTTTCAAGGCGGAATTGACGCGGGGCGTGACGAATTTTGACACGTCCCCGTTCAATCTGGCGATTTCTTTGACCAGTTTCGACGCAATGGCTTGATGCCGTGCCTCCGCCATCAAGAACACGGTCTCAATCGAGTCGTCCAACGCGCGATTCATCCCAACCATCTGGAATTCATACTCGAAATCCGCAACCGCACGCAGTCCGCGCACGATGATCTGAGCGCCTACATCGCGGGCGCAATCGATCAGCAGGTTTTCAAACGGATGCGCGACAATCTCGGTGCCAGTCTGCTCGGTTAGATGGGCGCATTCGGCCTCGATCATCGCGACACGCTCTTCCAAAGAAAACAGCGGGCCCTTGTCCCGGTTGATAGCAACACCAATGACGAGCTTATCCACCAGCGCAGCCGCGCGGCGAATAATGTCTATATGACCCATGGTGATAGGGTCGAAAGTACCGGGATATAATCCAACCCGCATTGGGCTCTCCAGCGCAACAATATTTCTGCGCAAGCAAACATAACTTTGCCGCAGGTGCAAGAGGCTGAAACAGCCCCCGCGTTCAATGCCCCATGATCATGCCCTCAAGCGCGTCTTTTTCCATAGCAAGTTCAGCAAGTTGCGCCTTGACCGCATCACCCAGCGTAACGATGCCGACCAGTTTGCCATCTTCCAATACAGGCATGTGGCGAAATCGTCCTTCGGTCATCTGGGACAGGATAGACTCAACAGTATCCTGCTGGCTGGCGGTCACAAGTTGCTTGGTCATATAGTTGCTAACGGGTTTATCCAAGCATCCGCTGCCGCTGGCAGCCAACTCGCGAACAATGTCTCGTTCGGATAAAATGCCCGCTGCCGTCTGCCCCCCATCCTCGGAAATGACCACAGTACCAATCCGCTTTTCCGCAAGAATCTCGGCAGCCTGAGAAACGGATGCCGTTGGCTCGACCGTCTCCACACCGCCGCTGGCCTTGGATTTGAGAATGGCCTGTACAAGCATAAGCGAAAACCTCCGGAATTACGTACTGTTTTCCAAAGCGTTGCCGGAATGTGTGAATGTGTCAAGGTGAAGCTTCGCGCTCAAGCCGCGCTACTTCGTCCCGTATTCCGCGCGTCAACGCCTCGGCAAAGCGGTTCAACCGCTCATTGCGCTGATCGCCCTGATGGCGGACCAGATAGAACCCCCGGGTCAGACTGACCTGATCCGTCAGGATTTTCTGCAATCCCCGATGGAACGGCAATGTGAAATCATGTGCCACGCAGACCCCTGTTCCCAGCGAAACTTGTCGCAGCTGAACGGAAACAGAGTTTGATGCAAGCGCGACACGTTCAACACCAATGTCGTTGAGATAGTCCAGCTCGCGGTCGAAAATCATGTCCGGAATATAGCCTATCATCCGATGCCCTTTTAGATCCTCGATGGATCGAATTTCGGCGTGACGACTCAGGTATTCCTTCGTTGCGACCATATGCAGCCGATAGTCGGATATCTTCTGCACCAGCAGTTTCCCTGCGGTGGGCGCACTGACTGTTACCGCCATGTCGGCCTCTCGCCGGGATAGGTTGATGATGCGCGGCAACGCCAGGATCTGAATGTCGAGATCAGGATTGGCATCGCTGATCTTGGCGCAGACCTGTGGCAACAGGTAATTGGCACTTCCATCCGGGGCACCAATTCTGATCTGACCGCTTAGCGATTTGGCAGAGCCTGACATGACACCAGTCGCAGCGCGCATAGCCTCTTCTGCCTGCAGCCCATGCTCCATCAGGCGTTGTCCCGCAGTCGTCAACACATAGCCCTGCTGTGATTTCGTGAACAACACCGCATCCAATGCCGCTTCGAGCCGCGCGATTCTGCGCCCGACAGTCGCCGGGTCGATCTTGAGAATCCGCCCCGCCCCTGAAAGGCTTTCATCGCGCGCGACCGCCAGGAAAACCCGCAAATCATCCCAATTCGGCGTCATGCTCTACCCTTTGCATTTTTGCAAAACTGATTTGAAATATTGCCTCTGTTCAGGTGATTTTCGCAAGTCTATTCTTCGCGCAACTTAATCCGGAGGAGTTTGCAATGCAGAACCTGACCCATTTCATCAACGGCGAAAATGTCGCTGGCACATCTGGCCGCTTTGACAATGTATTCAACCCAGCAACGGGTGAAGTGCAGTACCAATGCCCGATGGCCAGTGTCGCCGAGACCACCGCTGCGATCGAAGACGCTGCAGCAGCTCAGGTCGCTTGGGGCGCAACCAACCCGCAGAAGCGCGCGCGCGTTATGATGGCGATGGTTGGCTTGATGAACCGCGACATGGACAAGCTGGCCGAGGCTCTCAGCCGCGAGCACGGCAAAACCATCCCGGACGCCAAGGGTGATCTGCAGCGTGGTCTGGAAGTGATCGAGTACTGCATCGGCGCGCCCCAGATGCTGAAAGGTGAGTTCACCGACAGCGCGGGCCCGGGCATCGATATGTATTCAATGCGTCAGCCGCTGGGCGTGGTCGCTTCGATCATGCCATTCAACTTCCCCGCAATGATGCCGCTTTGGCACGTTGGCCCGGCACTGGCCTGCGGCAACGCAGTTGTTCTAAAGCCGTCCGAGCGCGACCCCTCTGTTCCATTGATGCTGGCAGAGCTGTTTGTCGAAGCTGGTCTGCCCAAGGGCGTGTTCCAAGTCGTAAACGGTGACAAAGAGGCCGTGGACACCCTGCTGGACAGCGAAATCATTCAGGGCGTGTCGTTCGTGGGTTCAACTCCGATTGCGCAATACATCTATGCTCGTGCAACCGCCAACGGCAAACGGGCGCAGTGTTTCGGTGGTGCCAAGAACCACATGATCGTTATGCCTGACGCCGATCTGGATCAGGCTGCTGATGCGCTGGTCGGTGCAGGTTTCGGCGCGGCTGGCGAACGCTGCATGGCAATCTCGGTGGCCGTGCCTGTGGGTGAAGAAACCGCAGACGCACTGATCGAAAAACTGATCCCTCGCGTGGAGAAGCTGAAAGTTGGCCCCTACACAGCGGGCGACGACGTAGACATGGGTCCGGTTGTTACTGCTGCCGCGAAAGAGCGTATCCTTGGCCTGATCAACTCGGGCGTTGAGCAGGGCGCGAAGCTGGTTGTCGACAACCGCGACTTCAGCCTGCAGGGCTATGAGGATGGCTTCTTTGTTGGCCCGCACCTGTTCGACAACGTCACTCCCGACATGGATATCTACAAGCAAGAGATCTTTGGCCCGGTCCTGTCGACCGTCCGCGCGGGTTCTTATGAAGAGGCGCTGAAACTGGCGATGGATCATGAATACGGCAACGGCACTGCGATCTTCACCCGCGACGGTGATACGGCGCGCGACTTTGCCAGCCGTGTGAACATCGGCATGGTCGGCATCAACGTTCCGATCCCGGTTCCGCTGGCCTACCACACTTTTGGCGGCTGGAAGAAATCGATGTTCGGCGACCTGAACCAGCACGGTCCGGACAGCTTCAAGTTCTACACCCGCACCAAAACAGTGACATCGCGCTGGCCGTCGGGCATCAAGGAAGGTGGCGAGTTCAACTTCAAAGCGATGGACTGATCATTCAGCTTACAAATCAGGAAACCCGGCCCTACATGGGTCGGGTTTTTTCGTGCCTGCGCCAGTTGCTGCCTGATCGCCTACCTCACAAGAAATTCAGAGGTCGCCCTCTGGAAAAAGCAGGCATTCACTAATATTTTATTGGTAATTCAACTATCCGAGCAGCTCATAACTCCCTGGAGGCAACCTTGTCCCAAAATCGTTTTACCCGTCGTCACGCCCTTTTGGGCGCTGCATCGCTGATTGCGGCCCCTGCTATCGTGCGCGCTCAAAGCACTGATGCTTTCCCACAGACCGAGGAAGCAATCAGTACGCAGCTTCCAGTACGTCGTAACGTTTCATCGTTCTCGCAGCAGAATTGGCAGGATCACTTTGACGAGTTGGGCGTCGGCGCATTGTTGGCCGATATCACCAGCCGGGCTGTTCATTACTGGGGGCCGGATGGAACCTACAAGCTGTACCCCAGTTCTGTCCCGATGAGCGAAGAGCTGACCAAGCGCGGCTATACCAAAGTCACACGCAAGGCGGAGAACCCAAGCTGGACACCAACCCCATCAATGCGCGAGCGCGATCCCTCGTTGCCAATTCGCATGGAGGGTGGTGAACCTGGAAACCCATTGGGAACTCGCGCTATGTATCTTGGCTGGCCTGCCTACCTGGTTCACGGCACCTATGATACCCGCAAGATTGGACGTCAGAGCTCGTCCGGCTGTATCGGTCTTTATAACCAGCACGTTGAAGAGCTGTACCCGCTGGTAAAGGTCGGTACTCAGGTACGTTTGGTCTAAACGGCGAGTTTCTACACGAAACACAAAAAAAAGCCCCGTCCATCAGGAACGGGGCTTTTGTTTTCGTGAAGGTGGTAGATTTATTCAGGAATGATCACTTCGTCGACAACGTGGATGACGCCGTTGCTGGCTTCGATGTCGGCCTGCACAACTTTGGCACCATTAACTTTCACGCCATTTTTCGCGTTCACGCTTAGTCGGTCGCCTTGCACGGTCAGAACCTTAGCGCGCTTTCCTGCAATGTCGCCGGACATCACTTTGGCTGGCACGACATGGTAGGTCAGGATCGACACCAACTGGTCCTTGTTTTCTGGCAGAAGTAGGGTTTCAACAGTGCCTTCAGGCAGAGCTGCAAAAGCCTCATCCGTGGGTGCAAAGACGGTGAAGGGCCCATCGCTTTTCAGCGTATCAACCAGGCCCGCGGCCTGAACGGCAGCAACCAGGGTGTTGAATGACCCGGCAGCAACTGCGGTATCTACGATATCAGCGGCCTGTGCCTTGACGGGCAGTGCAAGTGCAAATGCGGCGGCAGCGCCCATGAATGTGCGGCGGAACATGGCTGTTAACTCCTCTCCAGCTTGTTATGGAAAGGGTTACGGGCCTGGGTTCGAACCGGATCACACAGAAATCAATTTTCTTTGAGCTGAACCCAGATGCTCTGCGCACGGCCCTCTTCTAGAAACGGCAGCGCTGCGACGGCGTCGGGGCGATCCTGCTGCAGGTAATATCCGGGCCAAAGCATTGAATAGAAACCGGATTGCAGCAAGGCGTGCAACATGTACTGCTCACCCCATCCTGGGCAGTCATAGAAGAACCGTTTGGGATATTCATAAGGCAGAAAAACATCGTGGACATGAATGACAACGCCGGGTTTCAGCGCCGGAATGATCCGACAGAATAGATGGGCGACATCGTTGCTCATCCGAACCACATGGCTTGAATCGATGAACAGAACATCCCCAGCCTCAAGCTGATCGAACAGCGCGGGATCTACTTCTTCCAGTCGCTTCTGCTCAAACTGATCGACGACTTGAGCGATATCTGCGCGCGGGTACGGATCAATTGCCGTGATCGTCGTATCCAGCCTGCCATCAATGATCGCCTGCCGCGTCACGCGGGTAGAGTTCCCGCAGCCGACCTCGATCACGCGCTTGGGCTGAAAGCGGCGGATCATCAAGTAAAGCGCATCCGCATCCGGGCTATCGTAATATCCATTGCCGGTGTGATAACCGGTTTGGTTTCGCACCGGATCCTTCAAAGCTGCAAGCGCATCGGCATGGCGCGTATACTCTTCGACAAGTTGCGCGATATCGAATCCGTCCATTCCCGGCGACAGGGCATAAGCGGGCATGGTCAATCCCCCTGCCCGTTCGAACGCTTCCAGCCGCGCCCGTTCATCCTGTTCCGTAACCTTGTCGATCAGCTTGACGCCCAACTCATCTAGGGCTGCATTGATCTGCGGAAATTTTCTGGGTTTCACGAGGACGGCTCCACATTGCGTTGCGCCCGCTCTTTACCTGTGCACGCAGGACTTCCGCAAGAACCGACAGGCCAAACCCTTGGCAAAACGCTAATTTCCGTATTCACTGATGTGAATTGACCAACGAGGACCGCCATGCAGCAGGAATTCACGATCGGCATTGAAGAGGAATACCTGCTGGTCGATCAAGACAGTCTGCAGCTCGCCGAGGCGCCCGCAGCATTGATGGAAGCTTGTCAGGCAGATTTCGAAGGCCAGGTCAGCCCGGAATTTCTGCAGTGCCAGATCGAAGTCGGGACCCGCCCACATGCTACGATCAGATCGGCGCGCGAAGATCTAAAGCGCCTGCGTTCTTGTGTATCAAAACGTGCGTCCGAGTATAATCTGGCTCCGATCGCGGTCTCTTGCCATCCGTTTGCGAACTGGAAAGATCAACACCATACACGGAAAGAACGCTATGACGCCCTGCAGCATGCTTTGGGCGGCGTGGCGCGGCGGATGCTGATCTGCGGAATGCACGTGCATGTGGGCGTCGAAGATCAAGCCTTGCGCGCCGACCTGGTACCCCAGCTTTCTTACTTTCTGCCCCATCTGCTGGCGTTGTCGACCTCGTCTCCTTATTGGAACGGCGAAGATACCGGGCTTTCCTCCTATAGGCTCACCGTGTTCGACAATCTGCCCCGGACCGGTCTGCCCCCGGTGTTCAGCAGTTGGGGCGAATACGAACGCACCACCGGCGTGCTGGTCGAACTCGGCGTGATCGAGGACACCTCTAAAATCTGGTGGGACCTACGTCCATCTCACCGGTTCCCCACCCTAGAAACACGCATCATGGACGTACAGCCAAGGCTTGAACATACGCTTTCGCTTGCAGCGCTAGTGCAGGCGCTGACCCGGATGCTGTGCCGCCTGAAAGACCGCAATCTTCGTTGGCGGCAATATGATAAGTTTCTGATCGGCGAAAACCGTTGGCGCGCGCAGCGCTACGGTGTGGGCGAAGGTCTGATCGATTTCGGTGATCGCTCAATCAAGCCGATGGCTGAACTGATCGGAGAGCTGATGGGCATGTTGGCCGAAGACACCGAGGCATTGGGCACCATGACCGAACTCGCCCGACTTCGGCAGATCGCAGAAAATGGCACCTCCGCCACCCGCCAACGCCGTGTTTACGCTGAAGCTTTAGCGCGCGGGGATGATCCGGGCATGGCGGTGGTCAAGCACCTGATCGAGGAATTTCACGCCGACCTATAAAGTCAAACCGCCGCCAAAATCTCCTTGATCCGGTCCGCTACGGGTTCATACAAATCGCGATCCGTCCAGTATCCGTTATGCGAAAGCGGGTTCCACGACGTAAAGATTTTGCCCGCATTGATCGGCTTATCCTTCAAGGCCCCACTTTGAGCGAGCTGTTCATAGCTTGGCGCGCTTTTGCCCAAAGGAAAACCCAAAACATCATGCTTGTCATAGTAGTTTCGCCACCAGGTCGAAAACTGCAACGTAGGCGGCAGCGCGCGGTTCGGGGCCATGATCGGAAAAATCTCATTCTCGGGATATGCGAACAGAAAAATCGGAATATTGCACCCAAACGTCACGAGGCCAGCAACGGTTTTCATGTTTTCAACATCTGTCGGGTGAACCGGTGAACCACCCTGGCGCAGATGTCTTTGCATGTCATAAATATAGTTCGACATTATGTGCCCACCCAGCGAATGCGCCAGGATCAGTACAGGCCCCTGTGGTCCGACCTGGTATTTGACGACCCCCATCACATTCTCGATTTTCTTGTGGATCGCCTCATAGATCTTATCGCCATCATCCGGAGTTGGTCGGTAAGAAGCAGCATCCGACAGATTGCACACTACAAACTCGCGCAGCTTGTCGTATCCTAGGCTGCGGTTGACCTTACGCAGATATGCCTTTTGCCGCCCTTGCAGGATCTGTGCCCAGACCACCTCGTGCCAGATCACATCATCCATATCCGCGCCGACCCGGTTCGAAACGCGTCGTTTCAGCCCTTTGGAAAACGTTGGGGTCGTGGATGGGGGCTGGTTCTGAGGATTGTACTGGCTGCCCATGCCGTGAATCGCGATAACAGCAAGCTTGTGTGACGACATAAGAATACTCCGTAATGATCAAGAAAGCAGAATTCCCGCAGTATACCTCACCGTCCAGAAATCCCCTAAATCGCCGGGTTTGCCGTCATTGAAAAATTTCTGTAAGGATTGAAGAATAAAACGCTCGTTCAATTCTATAGCCATCAGGAAGCACACGTCATGGATTTCGCGCTGACCGAAGAACAAACGGCCATTTTCGACATGGCCTACGCCTTTGGCCAAGACCACATCGCCCCCTTCGCGCGTCAGTGGGAAGCAGACGGAACCATCCCCAAAGAGCTTTGGCCCAAAATCGGCGAACTAGGATTTGGTGGACTTTATGTCTCGGAAGAGGCTGGTGGTTCGGGTTTGACGCGATTGGATGCGACACTGGTGTTCGAAGCGCTATCGATGGCCTGTCCCTCGGTCGCGGCGTTCCTGTCGATTCACAACATGTGCGCCAAAATGCTGGACAGCTTTGGCAGTGACGATCTGAAGGCCCGCATCATGCCAAGTATCCTCAGCCTCGAAACCGTCCTCAGCTATTGCCTGACGGAACCCGGATCGGGATCAGACGCCGCAGCATTGAAAACGCGCGCTGAACGGACCAATGAAGGCTACACGCTCAACGGCACAAAAGCGTTCATTTCCGGCGGCGGCTATTCGGATGCCTATGTCTGCATGGTGCGCACGGGTGAAGACGGCCCTAAGGGGATCTCTACCGTCTATGTCGAAGACGGCACACCCGGCCTGAGCTTTGGTGGTCTGGAGCAGAAAATGGGTTGGAAAAGCCAGCCAACCGCGCAAGTTCAGTTTGACGATTGCAAAATTCCATCCAGCAATCTGGTCGGGGCTGAAGGCGACGGTTTCAAATACGCGATGATGGGGCTGGACGGTGGCCGCCTGAACATCGCCTCCTGCTCGCTGGGGGCAGCTCAGAACGGTCTGGACATGACGTTGCAATATATGTCCGAGCGCAAGGCCTTTGGACAATCGATCGATCAGTTTCAGGCGCTGCAGTTCCGACTGGCAGATATGGAGATTGAGCTGCAGGCGGCGCGCACATTCTTGCGTCAGGCAGCGTGGAAACTTGATCAGGGCGCACCGGACGCCACAAAATTCTGTGCGATGGCCAAGAAATTCGTAACAGAAACCGGATCGAAGGTTGTGGATCAGTGTCTGCAATTGCACGGCGGATACGGCTATCTGGCTGATTATGGCATCGAGAAACTGGTGCGGGATCTACGTGTGCATCAAATTTTGGAAGGCACGAACGAGATCATGCGCGTGATCGTTGCGCGCCAGATGCTCTCCAATCGCTGAGGTCTTTGATGTCCGATATCGACATTCGCACCACAGGCCGTGCCGGGCGCATCACGCTGACACGACCACACGCCCTGAACGCCCTTAGCTATGAGATGTGCATGGCCATCGATACCGCTCTGCGCAACTGGCGTGAGGATGATCAAGTCGATCTGATCATTCTCGATGCCGAAGGCGACAAAGCCTTTTGCGCTGGCGGAGATATTGCCGAGCTTTATGCAACCGGCACCAAGGCGGACTATGCTTATGGCCAAACGTTTTGGCGCGACGAATACCGCCTGAATGCCTTGATTTTTGAGTACTCAAAACCAGTGATCAGCTTCCTGCAAGGTTTCACCATGGGTGGCGGGGTTGGCATCGGGTGCCATGGCAGCCATCGAGTGGTTGGAGAAAGCTCAAAGATCGCGATGCCGGAATGCTCAATCGGGCTGGTTCCTGATGTGGGCGGATCGCTGATGTTGGCGCTGGCGCCGGGGCGATTGGGCGAGTATCTGGGCACCACCGGCCACCGCATGGGGCCCGGAGATGCGATCTATGCCGGGTTTGCCGACCATTTCATTCCCCAAGAGCATTGGGCGGGGCTGATAGACCAGTTGGAAGCCTCTGGACGGGCGGAACTGGTGGATGAGCATGCAGTGCCCGCACCGGATAGCCCCTTGGCTGAAATGCAGGGCGAGATCGACAGGCTATTCAGCGGAGAAAGCCTTAGCGATATCCTGAACAGCTTGCGTAACGATGACACAGAATTTTCGACGAAAATTCTCGGCACCCTGCAGCGAAACTCTCCTATCTCCATGGCTTGTGCTGTCGAGATGTTGCATCGGCTGCGCGGAACCGGCCTGACATTGCAAAAAGCGCTGGATCTGGAGTACCGGTTTACTTATCGCGCGATGGAGCATGGCGATTTTCTGGAAGGCATTCGCGCCCAGATCATCGACAAGGATCGCAACCCGAAATGGCAATTTGCTGATTTGGATGTGCCTGCAGTCGCGGTGTCCAAGATGCTGCAACCGCTCGGTGCGGATGCATTAAGCTTTTCAGAGGAGTAAGGGATGAAAATCGCATTCATAGGGCTTGGCAACATGGGCGGCCCGATGGCGGCCAATCTGGCGCGCGCGGGCCATGACGTCATCGGCTTTGATCAAGTTGATGTCGCCATCGAAGGCGTTTCCATGGCGTCCTCTGGCGCCGCTGCAGCTGCGGAAGCCGACGCCGTCATCACCATGCTTCCCAACGGGCAGATTCTGCGCACTGTGGCCAATGAAGTCGTCCCGGCAATGCAAGACGGTGCGGTTCTGATTGACTGCTCTACGGTCGATGTCGACAGCGCCCGCGCGGTGGCGCAGCAAGCTGCTCAGGCTGGTCTGCTATCAGTCGATGCACCTGTATCCGGCGGGATTGGTGGGGCCGCTGCAGGCACTTTGACCTTTATGGCCGGTGGATCTGACGCAGCTTTTGCCAAGGCGGCTCCGTTATTTGAAATCATGGGGCAAAAAGCGGTTCACTGCGGTGAAGCTGGCGCGGGTCAGGCCGCCAAAATCTGCAACAACATGATTCTCGGCGTGACGATGATCGCGACCTGCGAGGCATTTGCGCTTGCTGATAAATTGGGATTGGATCGACAAAAGATGTTCGATGTCGTCAGCACGTCCTCAGGGTACAGCTGGACAATGAACGCCTATTGCCCTGCCCCAGGCGTTGGACCCCAAAGCCCATCCGACAATGACTATACCCCTGGTTTCGCCGCCGAGCTGATGTTGAAAGATCTACGCCTCAGCCAACAGGCCGCCGAAAGTGCGAATGCCGATACGCCCATGGGACAGGTTGCGACAAAGCTCTATGAATCGTTTGTCGAACACGAAGATGGCTTGGGGCGCGATTTCAGCGCCATGCTGCCACGTTTTGAGAAGCGGTCCAGAGACTGAACAACCTCAGAACGCAGCGCTCTACGAAGCACCAGAGAAGAAAATTCGCAGCATTTTCTTCTCTCGCTCTGTTCCTATTCGGCAGCTACGGCTTGCCCATCCAGCATTGGCTTCAAATAACGCCCAGTGTGGCTACGCTCACATTCAGCGACGTCTTCGGGCGTACCCTCAGCCACAATCTGACCTCCGCCATCGCCACCTTCCGGGCCAATGTCGATTATCCAGTCGGCGGTTTTTACGACATCGAGATTATGTTCGATGACAACAACAGTATTTCCTTGGTCGACCAGTTCGTGCAGGACTTCCAACAGTTTACGTACGTCCTCGAAATGCAGACCCGTTGTGGGTTCGTCCAGAATATACAGCGTTCGACCCGTTGATCGCTTGCTCAGTTCTTTAGAGAGCTTTACACGCTGCGCCTCACCACCGGAGAGCGTGGTCGCCTGTTGACCAACTTTGATGTAGCCGAGCCCAACGCGAGCCAAGGCATCCATCTTGTCACGGATCGATGGCACCGCTTTAAAAAACTCCTGCGCATCTTCCACTGTCATATCAAGTACATCCGCGATGGACTTACCCTTGAACTTGATCTCAAGCGTCTCACGGTTATATCGCGCGCCTTTGCAGGTTTCGCAGGTGACATAAACATCAGGCAGAAAGTGCATCTCGATCTTGATGACGCCATCACCCTGACACGCTTCGCACCGGCCGCCTTTGACGTTAAAGCTGAACCGCCCGGGCTTGTATCCACGCGCTTTGGCTTCTGGCAACCCGGCAAACCAGTCTCGGATCGGGGTGAAAGCCCCGGTGTAAGTCGCTGGATTTGAACGTGGAGTCCGGCCAATGGGTCGCTGGTCTATGTCGATCACCTTGTCCAGATGCTCAAGCCCTTTGATCGTTTCACAGGGCGCCGGTGTCTGGCGAGCGCCGTTCAACCGCATCGAGGCGGTTTTGAACAAAGTCTCAATCGTCAGCGTCGATTTTCCACCGCCAGACACACCGGTCACACAAACAAATTTTCCGAGCGGAAATTCGGCCGTCACGTTCTTGAGGTTGTTTCCCGTCGCCTTAACAACGGTCACTTTCTGCTTCTTTCCCTTTCGCCGCTCAACTGGCACCGGGATCTCGCGTGTGCCCGAAAGATATTGACCGGTGATCGAGGCCGCATCGCCGGCGATATGCTCGGGCGTACCGTGGCTGACCACCTGTCCGCCATGCACTCCTGCACCGGGACCGATATCAAACACATAATCCGCCTCGCGAATGGCCTCTTCGTCATGCTCAACGACGATGACCGTGTTGCCCTGGTCACGCAAATTCTTAAGCGTTCCCAGCAAACGATCATTGTCGCGTTGGTGCAGACCAATCGATGGCTCGTCGAGCACATACAATACCCCGGTCAGGCCCGAGCCGATCTGGCTCGCCAGACGGATACGCT
This sequence comes from Ruegeria sp. I3, assembly GCF_056532525.1. NCBI lineage: Bacteria > Pseudomonadati > Pseudomonadota > Alphaproteobacteria > Rhodobacterales > Roseobacteraceae > Ruegeria > Ruegeria sp. I3. Next base: position 719,953 of record NZ_JBQFNI010000002.1, read on the forward strand.
GACTTTCACCTCCGGACAGGGTGCCACTTGAACGAGACATCGTAAGATATTCTAATCCAACATTATTCAAAAAACCCAACCGCTCGCGAATTTCCTTGAGAATTGCGCGCGCGATCTCGTTCTTTTGTGCGCTCAGATGATTTGGGGCATCCTCAACCCAGGCCAGCGCCTCGCGGATCGACATTTCGACGACCTGCCCGACGTGCAAACCCGCGATCTTGACGGCCAGCGCCTCAGCACGCAGACGGTAGCCTTTGCATGTGCCACAGGGTCGGTTGTTTTGATAGCGCTCGAATTCTTCGCGAATCCAGGCGCTGTCAGTCTCGCGATAGCGGCGCTCCATGTTGGGGATGACGCCTTCAAAGCTTCGGGTAACCTGATAGACGCGGCCACCTTCATCATAACGGAACTGGATCTCTTCATCACCAGACCCGCGCAGAAACACCTGCTGGACTTTCTTGGGCAAGTCCTTCCAGGGAGTGTTCTTGTCAAACTCGTAATGTCGCGCGATAGCTTCGATCGTTTGCAGAAAATACGGTGATTTACCCTTCCGCCAGGGCGCAAGCGCCCCGTCATAGAGTTTCAATGTCTGGTCCGGCACGACCAGACGTTCATCAAAGAACAGTTCGACCCCAAGCCCGTCGCAATCGGGGCAAGCCCCAAAGGGCGCGTTGAATGAGAACAGGCGCGGCTCGATCTCGGGGATGGTGAACCCACTGACCGGGCAGGCAAAATTCTCACTGAATGTGATGCGTTCGGGGTCGCCCTCTTTCGGTGCGGTTTCGAGGATTGCGATCCCGTCCGCCAGATCCAGTGCGGTCCTTAGGCTGTCGGCCAGGCGTGTTTCCATGCCCTCTCGTACCACCAGACGATCAACGACGACGTCGATATCGTGGCGGAACTTCTTGTCCAGTGTCGGAGGCTCATCCAATTCATAGAACTCACCATCTACCTTGACGCGTTGAAAACCCTGCTTGCGCAGCTCAAGGAACTCTTTCCGATATTCACCTTTCCGATCACGAACGATGGGGGCCAGCAGATAGCCGCGCGTGCCCTCCTCCATCGTCATGATCCGGTCGACCATGTCCTGCACCTGCTGTGCCTCAATCGGCAATCCTGTGGCCGGGCTGTAAGGCGTACCAGCACGGGCAAAGAGCAAGCGCAGATAGTCGTAGATCTCGGTTACGGTGCCCACGGTCGAACGCGGGTTTTTTGAGGTCGTTTTCTGCTCGATCGAAATCGCGGGGCTTAGTCCGCTAATGTGATCCACATCGGGCTTCTCCATCATATCGAGGAACTGGCGCGCATAGGCCGACAGGCTTTCGACATAGCGGCGCTGCCCTTCGGCATAGATCGTATCAAATGCCAAAGAAGACTTACCCGAGCCCGACAGGCCAGTGATCACCACCAGCTGATCCCGTGGGATGTCGACATCAATGCTCTTGAGGTTATGCTCGCGCGCACCGCGCACCTCGATATTCTTCAGCTCAGCCATTCAGGCCCCCAACAACCAACGTCACTCAGAGATAGGCGAGAGCGGCTGAGTCTCCAACCAAAAAATTAGAACAAAGTAAGAACAGGCGATTTTTCGACACTCGGCTTAAGCACTGGTTTTCTTAGCCAGAGCCCATGCGCAGATTGGAAAATCGGGATCGTTCTCCAAATTGTCTGTCTCAGGGTCATAAACAGGAGGCCATTCAAGTTCGAGATTGCGCAAAGCGGCATGCCGATTGCCCCACTGTTCGGCCCGGATGAGATCCGGGTCGAACCCACACTCAGTGAGCAGGTTTTTCAATCCGCGCGCAGACCAGCGCGAACAGTCATGCGGAGCGGCGTGAAACGGAATGAAGAACGGGACGGCCAGCCAGAAATACCCTCCGGGCCTTAGCATCTCTAGCACGTTCAGCGTGGCTTCAACCGGGCGATCCAAGTGCTCCCACACCTGATTGGCCAAAACCAGATCGACCTTTCGCACCTGCTGCTGCTTGTCCAGAACGGGTCCGGTGCAGATATCATGTTGCTTGTGCCAAATCTGTTCATAGCTGCAAAATCCAAATTGCTTACCCCACGAACCAGAAATCTCAATGACATCAAGTGTTTCCGGCTTCAGGCCGCGGACCCACTGCCGGCTGCGCCGTGCCATGATAACTCGATTTAGACTGGTCACTGCTTGCCCCTGATGTTTTGCAGGCAATAAACCATAAGATCAGTAAGATGTCGGCACAAAAAACGCCCACAAGGGCGTATGACTTTCTAAATCGAAGGAAAATGGCGCGGTTGACGGGGCTCGAACCCGCGACCCCCGGCGTGACAGGCCGGTACTCTAACCAACTGAGCTACAACCGCGCATTTAGGGTCTATGTGCGATCCGTTTGCCCGGATCAAAGGCTGGCAGCGATGGCGCGGTTGACGGGGCTCGAACCCGCGACCCCCGGCGTGACAGGCCGGTACTCTAACCAACTGAGCTACAACCGCCCACTGCCCGTTCATCTCTGAACGTTGGGGTGTATTATGGCTACACCCCGGCATCGTCAAGCGGCGTTTTCAAGTTTTTTGCTCGAACCTGATTTTTTCCGATCTATCCGACTTGGCGGTCATTGGGTGAAAACCGGATTCCGTCTGACGCGCTGCAATTTGAACGCTTTGAACTTGCGGAGAAACACAAGCCGCTGTATCAAACGCCGCTATGGGTGATTAGCTCAGTGGTAGAGCGCTTCGTTCACATCGAAGATGTCAGGAGTTCAAATCTCTTATCACCCACCATATTATTCAAATGCTTATGCGGCATAGTTGAAGCGTTTTGGAGCCATTTGGTTCAACGCTGCGAGCACAATGCTGTCATCCTCCGACATACACGCCGGATTTAGGACGATAAAAAACCTTTTGGTCATGCAGACGCCCCAGAAGGTCGTGTGCCTTGCGCACAAAGTCTTCACGGGTTTCCCGTTCTTCTACCCTCTCGTCAACAGGGACATTCGATCTGGACGCTATGGCATGACGCATGGCCTCTTCGATTATATCCATATCTTCGACCGAAAGCTCGAACATATCATTGTACAGAGGCATCCTGGGTTCTCCTACCTTGGCACAGACGACCAGCGTGCCTCATGTACCGAGTCGATTCCACTTCAAATACCTATTGCCGGCGATCGCGTTTCGAAGAACACGCCCAGCAGGATTTAGAAGATGAATCGGGCAGACCTCGTTTTCGCGAATTTTCTGCATGATATGTGGCACTTGCCATGTTTCCCGTGGCCTGCTTATCCTGATGTCATAGCCACCAATAAGGCACCCCTCTTTGGGCGAGAAATAACATGGCGAAACTGAAGCGGGAAATTGGCCTGGTCGGCCTGACCTTCATTTCGGTTGGAGGAATCATTGGGTCAGGCTGGCTTTTCGGCCCCCTACTCGCCGTGCAACACGCAGGCCCCGCCGCGGTTCTTTCTTGGATTATTGGCGCCGTTGCGATGTTCATACTGGCAATAACCTTCGCCGAGATTTCAGCGATGTTACCTATCCCAGGCGGAATCGCACGCGTCCCTCAGTTCTCACACGGCAACATCGTGTCGATGGCGATGGGATGGACGGCCTGGATTGGCTACAACACCACCGCTCCGATCGAAGTTGAAGCCATGCTTAAATACCTCGCGCCCTACGCGTCATGGCTCCACGCCGCGGATACCGGCGAACTGACCGGCGCTGGTGTTTCGGTCGCCTTGCTGTTCATGTTGCTGTTCGTCGCTGTGAACGCACTGGGCGTAAAATTTTTTGCACAGGTAAATGCAACGCTGACCTGGGCCAAGATTGCCATTCCGATAGTATTGTCCGTGTTGTTGATCGCGACCCGCTTTGACGTGCAGAATTTCTCCGCCCCTGACGGTTTCGCCCCCTACGGCCTGAAAGGCATCATGGCCGCAGTATCAACCGGTGGGGTGATCTTTTCCTTTATAGGTTTCCGACATGTTGTTGATATGGCAGGAGAAGTTCGAAACCCAAAATTCGACATCCCGGCCGCTCTGGTTCTATCCATTGTATTATGTGCCTTGATCTACCTTGGATTACAGGTGGCCTTTATCGGCGCGCTTGATCCCGCGATGATCCGCAATGGTTGGGCAAGCCTCAACTTTGGCGGACAAGGTCCCTTGGATGGCGTCATAATGTCTGTCGGAATATTGTGGTTCCTCAGCTTGCTGAACGTCGGGTCAGTCATCGGCCCGTTTGGCAATGGGTTGGTTGCAACAGGATCGAACGCTCGTATCGCTCTGGCCCTGTCGCAAAACGGGTTCCTGCCGAAACGTTTGCAGATCTTGTCATCGTTCGGAGTACCGCTTTGGGCCTTGGCTCTCAACTTTCTGATTGGCACTCTGTTTTTACTGACGGTCCCGTTCGCAACCGTAATCGCCCTGAACGGGGCCGCCATTGTGCTTTCGTTCGCGGTCGGCCCAATCGCCGTGGTGTGCTTACGCGATCTGATGCCTGACCGCCCGCGCTCAATCCGTATTCCCGCCGTCAAACTTGTCGGGCTCACGGCCTTCGCGATCTCAACCCTGATCGTCTACTGGAGCGGATGGGACACGGTCTGGAGGCTGGGAATTGCACTGCTCATCGGCATGGCGCTGCTGCTGATCCGCTTTCACAATCGGCTCGATGAAATGGACGCAACCGAGGCGCTTTGGCTGATGCCCTATTTCTGTGGTTTGGGGCTGATTTCTTACATGGGTCAGTTTGGAGAAGGCGCGCAAAAGCAGATCCCGTTTGGTTGGGACATTGTGCTGTGTGCGGCATTTTCAGCGGTGATTTTTGCGCTCGCCGTACGCTCGGCGCTGTCAGACAAAAAATTCCAGGCTTACATCGAAAACGAAGAGGTGCTGGACCCGGCCAAACCTGTCATTGGACTTTGAACAAAAAAAGGCGGGGAATGACCCCGCCTTTCTAATTAATCTGTTTCAGGCTTAGTGGGCTGTTGCCGACGGTCCTGCCCCTTCGGCCGCCTTGGCGGCAGCGGCAGCGGCCTCTTCAGCGGCCTCATCCCACTCAATTGACTCGGGCTTACGTATCAACGCTTGCTCCAGTACCTCCGAGACGTGTTTGACCGCGATGATCTCCAGCCCTTCTTTCACGTTGTCGGGGATATCCGCCAGATCCTTCTCATTCTCTTCGGGAATGAGGACAGTCTTGATCCCGCCACGCAGGGCAGCCAGCAGTTTTTCTTTCAGCCCGCCAATCGGCATCGCGTTGCCGCGCAGCGAAACCTCGCCGGTCATGGCGATGTCCTTGCGCACAGGAATACCGGTCAGGACCGAAACAATCGAGGTCACCATAGCCAAGCCCGCAGACGGACCATCCTTTGGCGTCGCACCATCGGGCACGTGCACGTGGATATCGATTTTGTCGAACTGCGGCGGTTTAACCCCGATCTGAGGCGAAATTGATCGGACGTAAGACGACGCCGCGTCGATCGATTCCTTCATCACATCGCCCAGCTTACCAGTGGTCTTCATCCGCCCTTTGCCGGGCAGTTTCAGAGCCTCGATATGCAGCAGATCACCACCGACCGAAGTCCAGGCCAAGCCAGTGACTACACCAACCTGATCGTCCTGTTCAGCCAAGCCATAACGGAACTTGGGCACTCCAAGAAAATCATCCAGATTGTCGGGCGTCACCTTTACGGTCTCCGCCTCTTTCTTGATGATCTTGGTCAACGATTTCCGCGCCACTTTGGCGATTTCGCGTTCGAGGTTCCGCACACCCGCCTCGCGGGTATAGGTGCGGATGATCGATTGCAGCGCCTCATCGGTCAGCTCAAACTCCTTGGCTTTCAGACCATGGTTTTTGACCTGTTTGTCGATCAGGTGTTGCTTGGCGATCTCGCTCTTTTCCTCTTCGGTGTAACCGGCCAGCGGGATGATCTCCATCCGGTCTAGCAGAGGCCCAGGCATGTTGTAGCTGTTAGACGTGGTCAGGAACATCACGTTGGACAGGTCATATTCGACCTCAAGATAATGATCCATGAACGTGTTGTTTTGTTCCGGGTCCAACACCTCCAGCATCGCCGAGGCTGGATCGCCACGGAAGTCCTGCCCCATCTTGTCGATTTCATCGAGCAGGATGAGAGGGTTTGTGGTTTTCGCCTTCTTCAGCGCCTGAATGATCTTGCCGGGCATCGACCCGATATAAGTCCGACGGTGGCCACGAATCTCAGATTCGTCGCGCACACCACCCAGCGAGATGCGAATGAATTCGCGCCCCGTGGCTTTTGCGACCGATTTACCCAGCGAGGTTTTACCCACACCCGGAGGGCCAACAAGGCACAGGATCGGGCCTTTCAGTTTTTTCGAGCGCTGTTGAACCGCCAGATATTCGACGATCCGCTCTTTGACCTTCTCAAGTCCATAGTGATCGGCATCCAGAATGTCCTGCGCGCGACCCAGATCCTTTTTGACGCGGGATTTGGTGCCCCACGGCAGTGACAGGATCCAGTCCAGATAGTTGCGCACAACGGTCGCTTCAGCCGACATGGGCGACATGTTCTTGAGCTTTTTCAGCTCACCCTCGGCCTTTTCGCGCGCCTCTTTCGACAGCTTGGTCTCGTTGATCTTGGCTTCCAGTTCGGCAACTTCGTTGCTGCCGTCCTCACCATCGCCAAGCTCCTTCTGAATGGCTTTCATCTGCTCATTCAGATAGTATTCGCGCTGCGTCTTCTCCATCTGGGATTTGACGCGGGTCTTGATCTTTTTCTCGACCTGCAGAACCGACATTTCGCCCTGCATCAGACCATAGACTTTCTCAAGCCGCTCGCTCACCGAGAGCGTCTCAAGCAGTTCCTGTTTCTGTTCAACCTCGATGCCCAGATGACCTGACACAAGGTCGGCCAACTTTGCAGGCTCGGTGGTTTCACCAACAGCAGCCAGCGCTTCTTCGGGGATGTTCTTGCGCACTTTTGCATAGCGCTCAAACTCGTCCGCGACGGTGCGCAACAGCGCTTCGGTCGTGGTGACATCGCCCGGAATCTCGGTCAGATACTCGGCGCGCGCTTCGAAAAACTGATCGTTTTCAAGGAATTCTGTGATCTGCACCCGCGCCTGCCCCTCGACAAGCACCTTCACGGTGCCATCGGGCAGTTTCAGCAGTTGCAGCACGTTGGCCAGAACGCCCGAGCGGTAGATACCGTCGATTTCCGGATCATCCTCACCAGGATCAATCTGGCTGGACAACAGAATTTGCTTGTCATCCTGCATCACCTCTTCCAGGGCGCGGACCGATTTGTCACGGCCCACGAACAGCGGCACGATCATATGTGGGAAGACCACGATATCGCGCAGCGGCAGGACGGGGTATGAGGAATTCAGAGGCTCTTGCATGCTCTATCCTTATCATTGGCAAGACGGCGCTGGTCCCTGATTCAGGCAACCTTTGGCCATCTCCTGTCTTGGACGATAAAGGTGGGGCACCTGTTCCCCCATTTCAACCTCATCGTCGTTTGTCGTGATGCAGCATGACCGGATGATTTGGGGACTTCAAGGCATCCGACAGACATATCCACCGATTTTAGCGAACCCAGCATTAAAACGGGCAACAAATCATCCAGCGTGGATCAGAACACCCTCTGCTTAGCTCGGGACAAAAAGAAGCCATGACCGACTTCGTTTCTACATTCCAAGCCCTTTTTCGAGGAATGGCAAACGAACCCGCCAAACTCTCCGGTTACGCCGTAGTCTGCACGGTCAAATCCATCCCGGTTATGGCTGACTGGTTGGCACAGCATGCGGACGGCGCCCGTATTGGTCATGAAAAAATCATGTCCCCAGTCCGACTGACAATCCGCCGGGCGCGGGAACGCAGGCGCACCACTCCGCTCAATTATAGTGCAAGACAGGTCCGAAACACTCGCCCCCTGCCCGACGACACACTGAATATTCTCGGACGGGGTTTCGAAGGTCCAGACATCCGCAAGAGATGTCGATGCGCAAAGAACGATTGCGATAGAAACAATAAAGCGAGGCATTGAATCCTCCTGAACAAAACAAATGAAAATGGTAAATAATGCGCGAACAGTATAGCAAAAAATACCACGTTTGTCACCGCAATGGCCACAATCTACAGCGGTTCAATATCGCCTTGCTCCCGAAGCGAGTGGAATTGCGATTGCCACTCTGCGAATGTGCCCTGTGAAATCGCGCCCCGCATTCCCTGCATGATTTCCTGAAAGTAATGCAGATTGTGCCAAGTCAGCAGCATGCCCGAGATCATCTCATTCGAGCGGAACACGTGATGCAAGTAGGCGCGAGAATAACTTGAACACGCGGGGCATGTGCAGTTCTCATCCAGCGGGCGTGGGTCGTCAGCATGGCGGGCGTTCTTGATATTGACCACACCGTAACGCGTGAACACCTGCCCGGTGCGACCCGACCGCGAAGGTAGAACGCAATCCATCATATCTATCCCGCGTGCAACGGCACCTACGATATCATCAGGCTTGCCTACGCCCATCAGATAACGCGGTTTATCCTGGGGCAAGAAGTCAGGCGCATAGTCAAGGCAGCTGAACATGGCCTCCTGCCCCTCACCCACGGCAAGGCCGCCGACGGCGTAGCCTTCAAAACCGACCTGCTTAAGTGCCTCGGCACTTTCTTCCCGAAGATCTTGTTCCAGCCCGCCCTGCATGATCCCAAACAGGGCATGTCCGGGGCGGTCTCCAAACGCTTCGCGCGACCGCGCGGCCCACCGCATCGAAAGGCGCATGGACTCGGCGATACGGTCGCGATCGGCGGGCAGCGCAGGGCATTCATCAAAGCACATGACGATGTCCGAGCCCAAAAGCCGCTGGATTTCCATCGACCGTTCCGGCGTCAATTCGTGCTTCGAGCCATCGACGTGAGATTTAAAGGTCACGCCCTTCTCGGTCAGTTTGCGCAGACCGGCCAGCGACATCACCTGAAATCCGCCAGAATCCGTCAGGATGGGCCGGTCCCAGTTCATGAACTTGTGCAGGCCTCCCAAACGATCGATCCGCTCGGCCGTTGGGCGCAGCATCAGATGATAGGTGTTGCCCAACAGAATATCGGCACCCGTGGCGCGCACACTTTCCGGCATCATCGCCTTGACGGTCGCGGCTGTGCCCACAGGCATGAACGCCGGCGTCCGCACCTCACCGCGCGGCGTGTTGATCACGCCTGTGCGGGCCTTGCCATCGGTGGATTTCAGGTCGAAAGAAAATCGCTGGGTCATGGTAACGCCTTGGATCGCTGAACCGGGCAGGCTTTGCCCGATCTGCAAGGGCATTGCAACCCGTCAGGGCAGCGAGGCTACACGGTCCGTAAACAGGCGCACCACCCCTGCCCCATCGACATCCCGGCACACTCGCACTGGTGGCCGTGCAGGGTCAGGACGAGTCGCACCGATCTCAGCCCCGTCCAACGCCACCTGCAAACCCGTTTCGACCATTTCGAACATCGGTTCATGGGTGCAGGCGATAACGGCAGTCGAGTCATGCAGTCCGCACCCTTCAAGCCCACCGATCTCTTTGTAGAACTTTAAATAGAAGCGCGAGATATCACGCAGAAAACCACCCATGTCAGGGGAACGTTCAGCGAGCGCCTCAAAATCTGCGGTCTCGTAGAGCGTTTTCAGAGTCACATCCAATCCCACCAGAATCGTAGGCGGCGGCGCGGCAAAGACTTCGTCTGCAGCTTTGGCATCGTGATAGATATTCGCCTCGGCATGTTCGGTGATGTTGCCCGGGCAGAATACAGCACCACCCATGATAACGAGCTTGCCAAGATTGTCCGCAAACTCGGGGTCCAATCGCATGGCATCAGCGATATTGGTCAATGGCCCAACCGCACATACAACCAGTTCACCGCGATGGGTGCGCGCCATGTCGACCAGAAACTCGGCGGCAGACAGGGCGTGGTTTTCGCCTATCTCATCAATCTTGGTCAGGTCACCAAAACCTTCGGGGCCATGCACATGTTCCGAAGGTGAATGCGTGGTCTCTCCCAAAGCGAATGGCGCGCCTTGGGCCACGGGAATGCCCAGCCCTAGTTTGTCCACCAGAAACCGCGCATTGCGGCTGGATTGATGCACATGGGTGTTGCCGAACACGGTGGTCAGACCAACAAGGTCAATTTCGGACGCAGCGGCGGCATAGGCAATGGCCATTGCGTCGTCGATGCCGGGGTCTGTATCGATAATCAGTTTCATCCTCGTCCGATAACGCAAACACCAGCGGGATGCAAAGCTGCCACAAAAGGGAATTTCTGGCCGGTATGAACGTTTTCACCGATTTGCATTCCGGCCAGCACAATCCATACCAGAGTTGAAATTGAGCGACTCAATCCCCATATGTATACCATAGTACACAATAAATGAGGACAGTATGATAGAAGACCAGATTATCGGACTGATTACTTCGAACATTATCTACCTGCTGGCAGCGGCGCTTATTGCCATTGTCATCTTCAAGGGCATCAAGATCGTGCCTCAATCCGAGAAATACGTTGTTGAACGGTTTGGCCGCCTGCATTCGGTGCTTGGGCCCGGGATCAATTTTATCGTTCCTTTTCTAGATGTTGCCCGCCACAAGATATCCATCCTTGAGCGTCAGTTGCCAAACGCAACGCAAGACGCAATTACCAAGGACAACGTTCTGGTGCAGATCGATACCTCGGTGTTCTACCGCATTCTCGAGCCGGAAAAGACGGTCTATCGCATCCGCGATGTCGACGGTGCGATTGCAACGACTGTAGCCGGTATCGTCCGCGCCGAGATCGGTAAGATGGACCTGGATGAAGTGCAATCGAACCGGGCGCAACTGATTGAACGTATTCAGGAAAGTGTCGAAACCGCCGTTGACGATTGGGGGATCGAAGTAACCCGCGCCGAGATTCTGGACGTGAACCTCGATCAGGCCACTCGTGACGCGATGTTGCAGCAATTGAACGCCGAACGTGCCCGCCGTGCGCAGGTGACCGAGGCCGAGGGCCAAAAGCGTGCCGTTGAGCTGCAGGCAGATGCCGAACTTTATGCGGCAGAGCAGACCGCCAAGGCCCGCCGAATCTCGGCTGAGGCCGAAGCTTATGCGACTCAGGTCGTGGCAAAGGCCATTCAGGACAACGGGCTGGAAGCGGCACAGTATCAGGTTGCGTTGAAACAGGTGGAATCGCTGAACGCCCTGGGCAACGGCACCGGCTCGCAGACCATCGTTGTACCTGCAAACGCCCTTGAAGCCTTCGGCAATGCCTTTAACATGCTTAAAGGAGGAAAATGATGGCCGATCCTTTCTGGCTGACTTGGTGGATTTGGTTGGCCGGAGCGCTTGCTCTGGGCATCCTTGAGGTCGCGCTGCCCGGCTTCATTTTCCTGGGTTTTGCCATCGGTGCAGCCATTACCGGAGTGGTTTTGCTGATCCCTGGCCTCACGCCATCCCTGCCCGTTCTGCTGTTGATATTTGCTGTTCTGTCACTGGTCGCATGGCTGGTTCTGCGCCGTATGTTTGCCCTGCCGCACGGTCAGGTCAAAACCTTTAAACACGACATCAACGACTGATCTGTCGTGGCGCCCAAATCAGGCGCCACGGCACCTCTGGACGCTGCCCGGCACTTTCCCTATATAATTTCTCAGGTAACAGACCCGAGGCATCAATGACCCACCCCAGTGAACAGTTCGAAGGCAGCCCTCTGATCGCTCCATCGACCATCGATCACCCGCTCTACGAACCCGTGGTCGAAGCTTGCCGGACGGTGTTTGACCCAGAAATACCGGTCAATATATACGATCTCGGTCTGATCTATACGATCGACATCACCGGAGAAAACGCGGTCAAGGTGATCATGACCCTCACTGCGCCAGGTTGTCCTGTCGCAGGCGAAATGCCCGGTTGGATCGTGGAAGCAATCGAACCCGTTGCTGGCGTCAAAGAGGTCGACGTCGAACTGACTTGGGAGCCACCTTGGGGCATGGAAATGATGTCAGATGAAGCCCGGCTTGAGCTGGGTTTCATGTAACTCCCGATTTACTCACAAAAAACATGGCGATGTTACAAAACGGTGTACTGCGTGTTACTTAACCGTTTTCATGTTGTCACAATGCTGGGTCACAAGGACCTCAGGTACTGACCCAGTGATTAAGCATGCTTTTTTCGATCTGCTGGACGTGCTGGCGCAGGATGTTGAGTCGCGGGCGTCTTATCCGATTGCCCCGCTAAATTGACATACTTCGTGAATTGCATGGGCCTCTGACCATAGCCATCCCCCATTCAATGGGCCCATTCCGGGCCGCTCTTGCCCGAGAGCGGCCCTTTTTGTTTGATTATTCTATGTTACAGGTCGATTTGATTTCAGCAGCGCGCGCGTCCAGCTCTTTTATATAGTCGCCTGACAGCATCTTCAGGTGCTTGCTCTCGGTTCCTGTGACGAGACCCAGCAAGGCACCGGCAGGGAGGATCGAGAACACGCTTTCAGCCTGCTGGTCCTCGGCATGTTTCTTTTCAGCTGCGATTGCGCGCAGATCACCGGGCGCGGTCGCACAGTTGACCGGGTGCCGTTTTGTGTCATCTATCGCAAATGCCGCAGACGCGGACGCCAGCAACATAGATGTGAAAATGGCTGCTCCTGCCCAGTTCTGCGCTCTCATCGATCCAAACCTCTCTGGAATGCCTGTCCTTTACTTCAGGTACGCTAAAGCTTTGCGCACCATCGTGACAACCCTGCGCGGAGTGTGTATTTGAACAGGCTCTCTCTTGAGCCCGGCGCGTGTCGGCCTTAGATTAGAGATAACGCGCGATAACGGAGCCCACCATGTTTGGCATTCCCGGCAAACAAGCCGTGACCATGACACCTAAAGCTGCTGAACAGATTGTTCGGCTTATGAAATCCGGCGGTCACACCGGATTGCGCATCGGCGTCAAGAAAGGCGGCTGTGCGGGGATGGAATACACCATGGACTACGTCGATGATGCCGACCCGAACGACGAAGTGGTCGAGCAGGATGGCGCGCGTGTAATGATCGCCCCCATGGCACAGATGTTCCTGTTCGGAACCGAGATCGACTACGAGGTTTCACTGCTTGAGGCCGGGTTCAAGTTCCGAAACCCGAATGTAGTCGATGCATGCGGATGCGGAGAATCGATCAAGTTCGACGAAACCTTGGCTGAACAACGCTAACTCGCAGCTTTTAGGTGGACGTAGGTCTCATTAAATCGCCGCGTCAGATGCTCTCCGGCGCGGATCGTGGCGTATGAACCCGGCGGCGCAACATTTGTGTCGTAAGAAGGATTGAAGAACAACGGAACCGAGATCCTCTCGTTCACGCTGCCTTTGACCCTATGCTCGGTCGCTTTGACTTCTCCTGCGGTCCAAAACTCCAGCATCTCGCCGAAATTGATTATGAATTGTCCCGGTGTGGCGTTTACAGCTTGCCAATCGCCATCAGGCATACGAACTTCCAGACCCGGTGTGCCGTCCGTGGCCAGCAAAGTCAGGCAGCCATAATCCGTATGCGCGCCGATACCAAAGTCCTTTTCTCCTGCCCAATCAGGGCGTTGCGGATAGAAGTTACCGCGCAGCAGCGCCATTGGCGTATCAAAGGCCGCATCAAAACTGTTTGCATCCCTACCGATGGCAATCGCAATCGCGCGCAAAACGCGAATGGCAACTGAGCAGGCGTCTGAATAGTAACTCTGGATCGTTCTCCGAAACGCGTCGGCCCCGTCTGGCCAGAGATTTGGGGCATACACACCTAATCCACGCCCCGCATAGGGATCATCGGCTGGCAGTTCAAAACCGCTATCAAAGACTTCTTTGAAATCCGGGTTCGCCCTGAGATCCACCTGTTCGGAACGCGGCGCACCCCAACCGCGGTTGGCACCCGTAGCTGCCATATCGACGCTCTGCTTGATCTCATCGGGTTGACGAAAAAAATCGCGATACGCGTCAATCACCAGCTGCACACGGGCGGCATCGAGGCCGGAATTGGAGATTGTTAGAAATCCGATCTGGCGAACAGCATGTCTCAGCTTTTCCATCTCATCTGGATCACGCAGATCCAATTTGGCGAGATCGAGATCGTCTATCATGCCATCCTCCGCAACAACGCGCGCAATGTGTCCCGACACGTAGCGCTATGCAACCGGAATTGTCAGCCCCGCCTGCGGGTGATATCCGAGGGTTCAAAGCAGAAAACCGGAGGGATCGCGATGCGGCGTAAGTTGGCGGCAGGCAACTGGAAAATGAACGGAACTGGCGTTGCGCTGAGCGAGTTAGAAGCGTTGAAAGCCTCGCACCCATCTTCTGCGGTAGAAATCCTGATATGCCCACCAGCTACTTTGCTTCATCGCGCGGCAAATACGGTTGAAGGTTCGGGCATTACCGTTGGTGGCCAAGACTGCCACGCGGCGCTCTCGGGTGCGCATACCGGGGATCTGAGTGCCGAGATGCTGTTGGATGCAGGGGCGAGCGCAGTGATCCTTGGCCATTCCGAGCGCCGTGAAGATCATGCTGAGCAGAACGAAGACATCCGTGCCAAAGCCCGCACCGCCATGGATGCAGGCCTGAAGACGATCATCTGCGTTGGTGAAAGCCTTGAACAGCGCGAAGCAGCAAATACTCTGGATATCATCGGTGGACAGATGTCGGGTTCGATCCCGGATCAAGCGACAGGCGAGAACCTGATTGTCGCATATGAGCCGATCTGGGCCATCGGCACCGGTAAGGTTCCAACTTTGGAAGAGATCGGAGAAGTGCACGATTTCATACGCGCACGTCTGGAACGCCGATTTGGCGAAGGTGTCGGCCGGTCAGTCCGCCTGCTGTATGGCGGATCGGTCAAACCCGGTAATGCTGCCGAGATTTTTGGCGTTTCAAATGTTGACGGAGCGTTGGTGGGTGGCGCCAGTCTGAAAGCAACTGATTTCTCGGGCATCATTCAGGCGCTTGAAAGCGCCTGATCGCCAACCTCATTCGGCAATATCTTCGGCCCAAAGCGCGGGCTTCTCTTCGATAAAACGCTTCATCAATGCAATGCAGTCCGGGTCATCTGCGATGATGACCTCGACACCGCGATCGCGCAGGAAGTCCTCATTGCCGCCAAAATTCACGGTGTCTCCGATCACAACACGCGGGATACCGAACTGTACGATCGTGCCAGAACACATCATGCAAGGCGACAGCGAGGTATAGAGCACAGTATCGCGATAGGTCTTCTGCCGCCCTGCCTTGCGCAGCGCATCCATTTCCCCATGGGCAATCGGGTCGCCCAGTTGGACACGCTGATTACGCCCGTGCGCGACGACCTCACCACCCCGCGCAAGCACTGAACCGATTGGGCAGCCTCCTTCGTCAAATCCAGCTTTCGCCTCATCATAGGCAACGCGCAGCAAGCGTGCATCGGTGTCGGTCAGCATATGCAGGTGTCCTTTGTTCGGAGTTGTTTCGCAAAGCTGCCCGACACCACTACGGCGGTCAACGCTTAGGCCAGTTTCATGATGACCAAACCCGTCACGATTAGAATCGCAGCGCCGATCCGCATGGGCGTCAGCGCTTCACCCAGGAACAGGATGCCAACAGTGAACGCCCCTACTGCGCCGATCCCGGTCCAGATCGTATAGGCGGTGCCAAGCGGCAGATCCCGCATGGCCATTGCAAGCAGGCCAAATGACCCGATCATCGCAACACCCATGATCGCCGTCGGCCACAGCCGCGTGAAACCAGCGGTCTGCTTCATCGCGACGGCCCAGACGATTTCGAGGAGGCCAGCAAACAATAGTAATATCCAGGGCATAAGAACACCTCACTTTCCGAGATCGGGTCGTCCCGAATAATCGTCCATGATGGTGAGGTCGTCCTCTGACCCTCAGATATGCGTTTGGGCATCAGTTTCAAGACAAAAAAACCGGGCGGATTACACCGCCCGGTTCATATGCTCGGTTTAACCGATCTAGTTGGTTATGATCTCAGGCCCCATGAATGTGTTGGGCAGGAATGTCGAAATCCACGGGATATACGTAACCATGATGAGGAAGACGAACAGCACGGCCAAGAACGGCAACGCTGCCCTCACAACACTCATCATCGGCATACCCGCCACGCCAGAGGTTACGAACAAGTTCAACCCGACCGGAGGCGTGATCATCCCGATCTCCATGTTCACCACCATGATGATGCCCAGATGGATCGGATCGATGCCCAGCTCGATGGCAATCGGGAACACCAGGGGGGCCACAATGACCAGCAGACCTGAGGGCTCCATGAACTGGCCACCGATCAGCAGGATCACGTTGACTACAATCAGGAAAGTCACTGGCCCCAGACCCGCCGATAGCATAGCGCTTGCTATATGCTGGGGCACCTGCTCATCCGTCAGCACATGTTTCAGGATCAGCGCGTTGGCGATCACGAACAGCAGCGTGACAGTCAGCTTGCCGGCCTCGAACAGCGTATGCTTGGTGTCGGGGTGCACAAAGGCCGTGATCAACGCATAGGGTTTCTTGAGCAGCGAGATGTTCTGCGCATCCCCTTCAGTGCTGAGCGGACCCATATCCTTGTAGACAAAACTTGCGATCAGGAACGCATAGACGGCAGCAACAGCCGCGGCCTCGGTCGGGGTAAAGATACCTCCGTAGATACCGCCGAGGATGATGACGATCAGGAACAGACCCCAACCGGCCTCGCGTGCTGACGTGAAGACTTCGCCCCAACCTTTCCAATCGCCTTTGGGAAGGTTCTTGACCTTGGCCATGACGTAAATGGTGATCATTAGCATCAGACCGGCCATCAAACCCGGAATAACGCCCGCAAGGAACATCCGCCCGACCGAAACCTCCACGGCTGCCGCATAGACCACCATCACGATTGATGGCGGAATCAGAATGCCCAGTGTCCCTGCGTTACAGATCACACCGGCGGCGAATTCCTTGGAATAGCCCACCTGACGCATGCCAGCGATGACGATCGATCCGATGGCCACAACTGTCGCCGGAGACGAACCGGACAAGGCCGCAAACAACATACAAGCGAAGACGCCAGCAATTGCCAGACCTCCGGGCAAGTGCCCCACACAAGCGATCGAGAACCGGATGATCCGCCGCGCCACTCCACCTGTGGTCATGAAAGATGACGCGAGAATGAAAAACGGGATAGCCAAGAGGGTGAAATGCCCCTCAAATGCCTCAAACAGCGTGCCCGCGACCGAAGCCAATGAGCTGTCGGAATAGATCAGCAGGAAGAGGGTCGAGCTGAGACCAAGTGCCACCGCGATCGGAACGCCGATCAACAATAGGCCAATGACCATCGAGAAAAGTAGTACGACGTCCATCAGTCATGCTCCCCCTGCTGGGCGCGGACTTCTTCGATCTCGTCCTCAACCTCGTGGCTAGCTACAAGGCGATCAGTTTCACCGCGCAAAATCTGTACTGCGACCTGTGCAAAACGGATCACCAGCAGCAACATCGAAAGAGGCAGAACGAAATACGGAACGACCTTGGGCAGTTTCTCGTAATATTCGCCATAGTTGATCATATCTTCCAGAAACCGCAGCGGCGCGACCATCGGGATATCATCAACTTCATAGAAGCTCTGGCTGCGCGCACTCATGTCAAAGCCGGTCGGAAACCAGCGACCCGAGGTGGGCGGCAGATCGGCAAACACTGCCCAGTAGTCATACGAACCCTTGAGCAGGAGCAGAGAAAACACCAGACAGCAAGCCACGGCTATCAGCGCCAAAACCCGGCGTGGCGCGGGGGCCAGCATGTTCAGGATCGCATCAACACCCAGATGTGCATGCTTTTTCACTGCATAAGACGCACCCAGCAGCACCAACCAACCGAAGGTGAATACTGTCAGTTCCAGCGCCCAAAGAATGTTAGAATTGAATACAAACCGCGCGATCACATTGGCGAAGGTGACAATTGTCATCAGACCCAACAGGCACGCAATCATGGTTTCTTCGATATGGTCGACCAGCCCGCCTTGGCCGGGTTTCGCACCAGACATCTCTCTGTCCCCGCATTTTTTTGATGAGAGTGGTGGGAGTGTGGCGGGCCACTAAGGCCCGCCCAGCCAATGCGTCCATAACTCCCCAGTCCCCGGACGCGTGGCTTGAACCGGGATCAGAACCCGGCGTTGATCGCCTGTGCGGCGTCAATCTTGTCCTGACCAACGTCACCGGCAAATTTGTCCCAGACTGGCTTCATCGCATCGACCCAGGCCTGGCGCTGCTCGGGGTTCAGTTCCCGGATGATGCCCCCTGCGTCAGTGATCGAAGCCTTGGCAGCTTCGTTTACGGAAAAGGCCTCCTTGTTACGGGTCTCGGTCACTTCGGCGAGAATCGTCAGGAATTGATCGCGAACTTCAGGCTCCAGGCTGTCCAGCCAGTCAACTGAGGTTACAACCAGATAATCGATGATACCGTGGTTCGTTTCTGTGATGCCGTCCTGCACCTCGAAGAACTTCTTGCCGTAGATGTTCGACCAGGTGTTTTCCTGCCCGTCAACAACGCCCTGTTGCAGAGCACCGTACACTTCTGAGAACGCCATCTTCTGAGGGCTGCCACCAATTGCTTCCATCTGGGCAACCAATACGTCCGAAGACTGAACGCGGAACTTCAGGCCGTTCGCATCCGAAGGATCTTCCAACGGCTTGTTCGCAGACATCTGCTTCATGCCATTGTGCCAGAATGCCAGCCCCTGCAGGCCGCGGCGCTGCATGCTGTCTTTCATCGCCTGACCATCAGCCGAGGCTTGGAACGCATCCACAGCATCGATGTTCTTGAACATGAACGGCAGATCGAACAGGCGGAATTGCTTTGTAAACTTCTCAAACTTCGACAGCGAAGGCGCGGCCAACTGCACGTCGCCCTGCAGCATCGCTTCAAGAACCTTGTCATCGTTGTAAAGAGTGGAGTTCGGATAAACCTCCATGCACATCACGCCGTTCATCTCGTCATTGACGCGCTGCTCAAGCAGCGAAGCGGCGATGCCCTTGGGGTGTTTGTCCGTATTGGTCACATGCGCAAACTTCACGACGATCTCGCCATCATCGCAAGCTGCTACACCAGCGGTCGCTGTCACGGACAGTGCGATTGCGGTTGCTGCCGTTGTCAGGAATTTCATCAGTCTTATCCTCCCAGACTTCCCTAAAACTTCCATCGAGCGCCCAATCAGCGCCGTATGTTGCGGAGTGAACCGAATCGGCTCCTCACTCTCAACATTTTGTTTAGATGTTGCTGAGATCTGTTTTTTCCAAATAATTTCTTACGGTTAAATGATGTCCGTTATAAATCTGGTGTTTCGGCAGAACTACGCTGTGCGATTTTTCGCACAGGCAGTCAGCACCTTGTGCGAATTTCCGCACAATATCCGAATCGATGCGAGCGAATCGCTCGCTTAAGCCACAGCGCAACCGCAGTTCGCCCTAGCGGAAGTGTTTTGCTAACGACGATAGTCTTCTGGCCTAATGTGGTAGCGGGTCAGCTTGTCATAAAAAGTTTTGCGCGGCAGCTTCAGTGCCTTGGCGGCATCCGCAGCCTTGCCATTGTGGCGCCCAAGGGCTGCAATCAGCAAAGACCTCTCAACGCGCGCCAATTGCTCGCTCAACCCCAGATCAGCGGCCTGTGCAACCTCATCCGGCATCCCCAACACAAACCGCATTGCCGCCGACATCAACGATCGGGCATTGCCCGGCCAATCCTGCGCCATCAGCGAGGCCAGATGCTCGGGTGTCACTTCAGGTTCCGCAATCCCGGCCTGCTCAGCGGCCTGCGCCACATAGCGGCGAAAGATGACGGGGATATCCTCGGGCCGTTCTGACAGGGCCGGGATTCGCACCCGCATGACATCCAACCTATAGAACAGATCGGCATTGAACCTTCCCTGTGCAGTAAGGTCCGACAAATCGGCCGTTGCCCCTGCGATGATTCTGGCTTCCGTCCCTTGTTCGATCAGTTCCAGCGCGGCGTATTGCGTGGCATCCGACATCGCCGAGATCTCATCCAGATACAGCGATCCGCCTGCCGCATCCTTACAGACACGCAACAAATCATCCGGGTTCAGGCCTGAGGCAGGGCGTTTGACAAATGGCCCCTGTCCAACCGGAGACATCAGATGGACAACTTCAGCGACCTTTGAAACTCCGCTACCCGCTGGCCCGGTAACCAGTACCTCGGCCCGTGTTGGCGCTACGCTCCGCACTCGCTCACGCAAGGCCTCGGCTTGATCTGACAACCCAAACAGCATGCGTGCTGCGGGATCGCCACGCTCAAGTTCGCGCCGTTGCTCGCGTTCCTGCAGAATTTCTGCGCGCGCTGCGAAGGCTCGCTCGAGTACCGCCAATAAGTCCGCTGCTGCACAGGGCTTTTCCAGAAAATCAAATGCTCCCTGCCCCATGGCCTGTACCGCCATCGGGATATCGCCTTCACCTGTCAGCAATACCACCGGAAGCTCAGGATCAACCTCGCGCGCGTATGCGAGCAGATGAAACCCATCCCGCCCCGGCATGCGAATATCCGAGATGATCACACCGCCGAAGTCACGATGAATATGATCCTTTGCGGCCACGAAAGATCCCGCGGTGACCGGTTCATACTCGGCCAATTCGAGGGTTTGCGCCAAGGCCTCACGTACGGCGGCATCATCATCGACCAAAAGCACTTTGCGGATCATGCTGCCTCATCTTCTTCAAAGGGTTCCAGTTCAACCGTGAATTCAGCACCCTCGTCCGTGTTGGCACCGCGAATATCCCCCCCGAAGCTCTGAACCAGACCGTAGGATATCGACAGCCCCAGACCCATCCCTTCGGACGTCCCAACCGTTTTTGTGGTGTAGAACGGCTCAAACACGCGGTCGGGGTCCTCGATGCCGGGTCCGGTATCCCGCACCGACACGCGAATAGGCTTTCCCCCTGACAGAGTGACCAATATTCTGCGCGTCGGTCGATCGACCATCGCATCCGCTGCATTATTGATTAGGTTGACAAACACCTGTACCAGTCGCACCTCTCCACCCCAAGCATAGACCGCAGTCTTTGGCGGCACCCACTCCAACGCGACGTTCTCATCGCGCAGGCGCGCCTCGGTCAATTCTGTGGCAGTGTTCAGAACCTGAACCAGATCAACGCGCCCCATTGGTTCGCTTTCATTTCTCGCAAAAGCCCGCAGGTTCTTGATGATCCGCGCCATGCGTGCGGCCATATCGGAAATGCGGCCCAGATTTTCGCCAGCTCTCTGGCCCTTGCCGCGCTCAAGAAAGGCGGACCCGTTGTCGGCGAACTGCTGAATCGCCATCAAGGGCTGGTTCAATTCATGACTGATGCCAGCCGACATCTTGCCCAAAGCGCTCAACTTACCAGCCTGAACCAAATCGGCCTGCGCTTGTTTGAGCGCGGCCTCCGCCTCCTGCCGCTCGGCAACTTCGTGGCGCAAAGCGCTATTAGCCGCCGTCAAGGCGCGCGTACGTTGCGCGACCCGGCTTTCCAGCACGGTATTTGCCTCTGCAAGTGTCCGACGGCGTTCCGAGGCCAGAAACAACAAAGCACCAAAGGCGAAACAGATCGCCGCAACCGCCGCCGCCTGCAACCCCGCCAACCGGCGCGCCGGGGCGACATCAACCAGCATCTCTGCGGTCATCGCAATCACCGGAAGATCGAGCGTCAGATGCAGGGCGCGACGGGGCAGATAGCGACCCCAATTGAGCTTCCACACTTCATATCCCGCAATCCGGGTTGAGGCGAAATCGACATTCTCACCTTCTGGTGACATCAGCCCTTGCTGCCCTTGCCCGCGGCGCCATAGTAGCAGATCCGATCGGTTCGAGATAAAGACAACCCCATCCGTATCAACGAAAAACACCGCATCGGTACTGCCGCGCCATGTTTGTTCCACATCCTGCACATCGGCCAGAACCATCAACGCGCCTTCTATTTGGCCCAAATCCCCGAATGATGGGGCCGCGTATGAATAAATGCGGTTACTGCTTGCGTCTTCGACCCCATGTGCGCTGCCCAGGGCCCCCTGCATGGCGCGCTCGAAGGCCGGATGTGCGGACATATCGCGCTGCGTCACCGGTTGGGCCGCGACCAGAACCTGACCCTCCGGATTCAGGTACATAACGTTAACGGCAGCGGTTTTGTCTGCCACATCCAGCAGCACCTTTCGGGCGGCCCGTTGCTGTTCTGATGTTTCTAGCTCCTGCAAAGCAGGATGGTCCGCCATCAAGGCGGCCACTTCCTGATAGACCTGCATTTGAGTGCTCAGACGGTCGGCGGCCAGTTCTAAATCGGCCTCGGCCTTCTCGCTCAGTTGCGACAGGGCCTGACGATAGCCATAAGTCCAGACCGCCGCTGACAGCAATCCGACCGCGCATAAGAAACCGGCTATGATCCAAAAACGTTGCATATCTAGGGTCTTGCATTCAGCAGCCGCCATGGCAAGTCTGCACCGCATGAAGACGCTGACCCAATCCCCGACCGACCCGGCATTCGTGCAAAACCCATACCCCTTTTATGACAGTGCACGTCAGTCGGGCGATCTGTTCTACTGGAAAGACTACGGCCTTGTCGCGGCTGTCTCGCACAAAGCGGTGCAAATTCTGCTGCGCGATCGGCGCTTCGGGCGTGAAATCCCGGCGGAACTTGCAAAACCCGGCCCAGAGCATCTTGCACCCTGGCTAGAAGTCGAATCCCATTCGATGTTAGAGCTTGAACCCCCGCGTCATACTCGATTGCGTTCTCTGGTACTGCGGGCGTTTACCTCTCGCGCGATCACGGCGCTTGAGGGGTCCACTGAACAGTTGTGCCACGATTTGATCAAGCAGTTCCCCGCTGGCCCCTTCGATCTGCTGGAGGCCTATTGCACCCAGGTCCCCGTGATCACGATCTGCCGTCTGCTTGGTGTGCCGGAAGACATGGCACCGCAACTATTG
Organism: Ruegeria sp. I3; assembly: GCF_056532525.1. Taxonomy (NCBI): domain Bacteria; kingdom Pseudomonadati; phylum Pseudomonadota; class Alphaproteobacteria; order Rhodobacterales; family Roseobacteraceae; genus Ruegeria; species Ruegeria sp. I3. Next base: position 742,862 of record NZ_JBQFNI010000002.1, read on the forward strand.
CAGTGGTCGCACGCCATGGTGGCCATGTATCAGGCAAACCGGACGCGCCAGACCGAGGACGAAGCCGTCCGTGCCACACAAGCCTTTACCACCTATCTCGAAGAATACATCAAAAAACGCCGCACTGACCCGCGTGACGATCTGATCACCCGGTTGATCGCGGCAGAGGAAGATGGTGAAAAACTCTCGCGCGACGAACTGATCACGACCTGCATTTTGTTGCTGAACGCCGGTCACGAAGCCACCGTGCACGCCATCGGCAATGGCGTGAAGACTATGTTGACGACGGGTACACAGCAGTATGTCCTGACGCCCGGCACCATCGACGGCGCAGTCGAGGAAATCCTGCGTTTCGATCCACCACTGCACATGTTCAGACGCTATGCCTATGAAGACATTGAACTCTTCGGTCACCGCTTTGCGCGTGGTGACGAAGTTGCCTTGCTTCTGGGCGCAGCCAATCGCGACCCTACTGCTTGGTCCCAACCCGATACGTTCGACCCGATGCGAGATGTAAGCGCTAATACTAGCTTTGGTGGTGGCCTTCACTTCTGTGTGGGCGCTCCGCTGGCCCGGCTTGAGATGCGGATCGCCCTGCCCATCCTGTTCCAGCAATGCCCAAAGCTAGAGCTGACGGCAGAGCCGCAATATTCGGACAGCTACCATTTCCACGGGCTGACCAAACTCATGGTAGCGGTCTGACTTAACATCCTGTCAAGAAACCCGGATCCGTTCTTCATCTGGCCATAAATATCTTGGGGGAGTCGCCTTCGGGCGGCGGGGGCGGCGCCCCCATTCACGCTTCAAACTATCCGACAGACTTCAATGGCAGCATTGTGGTCGATTTGATCTCTTCCATCGAAAGCAAGGCTGTGACGTTGTGCACCCGTACCTCTGAAATCAACGCCTGATAAAACGCATCATACGCACGCGCGTTCTTGACGCGCACTTTCAGAATGTAATCGATGTCTCCAGCCAAACGGTGCGCTTCCTGAACCTCCGGACGATCGCGCAACGCTTTCAGGAACTTCTGCTGCCACTCCGCTTCATGTTCCGACGTACGGATCAGCACAAAGAATGTGGCCTCAAAGCCCAACGCTTCGGCATCCAGCAATACGGTCTGCTGGCCAATGACTCCTGCCCCCTTCAGCTTGCGAATGCGATTCCAAACCGGCGTCTTGGAGCTCCCTACACGGGCTGCGATTTCGTCAAGCGACTGGCTGGCATCCCGTTGCAGCTCGGCTAGAATTTTCCGATCCGTGTCGTCTATTCGCACCGACATTCCAATTTCCCTTCCAATTCAGAACAAACCTTCTTTCACTCGCCGCATATAGAACATTTGTTCTTATTTCTTCGCGCATATGGCGATTTGTTGGGAATATTTCCTATATTGGCACACAAGTCAATTTAGTCACGAGATGATCCGATGCAGGTCAAACAAACAAATATGCGCATTCACAAACCCGGCGTCGCCCGAGTTGCGCAATACCCGCACGTAGTCTCGGTTTTCAATAAGGAGCTTGCCTGATGGCCCGCGCTTTTACCCCCAAAGTCGTCACCGCCAACGACTTGTTGGAAGGTGATGTGATTTACCAGACCGAAGATGACCGGTGGTCGCGCGAGTTGTCCGATGCCGAACTGATCACGGACGAAGCTCACGCGCAGGTTCGTCTGCTGGATGCCGCGCGTCAGGCCAACAAGATCGTCGGCGCCTATCTTGCCGACGCGGTGGCCGGAGAAAACGGCCCCGAACCCACCCACTTTCGGGAGGATTTCCGCCGGACTGGTCCGTCCAACTATGCCCACGGCAAACAGGAAACCTCCCCGCAGCCTCGGGCCTGATCTCAGGCCATTCTCTCTCCCCTTCAAGGCCCCGGGTCCGGGGCTGCAACTAAGGACAGCTAAACATGTATCGCTACTCCGAGTTCGACACAGCATTTTTGGCAGAACGCAACGCGCAGTTCCGTGCGCAGGTTGAGCGTCGCATTGACGGTTCGCTGACTGAAGACGAATTCAAGCCACTGCGCCTGATGAATGGTCTGTATCTGCAATTGCACGCTTATATGCTGCGGGTCGCTATTCCATATGGCACGCTGTCCAGTGCTCAGATGCGTCAGCTCGCTTTGCTGGCCGAGAAATGGGACAAAGGTTACGGCCATTTTACCACCCGTCAGAACATTCAGTACAACTGGCCGAAGCTGAACGACGTGCCGGATATGCTGGACGCACTGGCCGAGGTTGGCATGCACGCCATCCAGACCTCGGGTAACACCATCCGCAACGTGACCGCCGATCATTTCGCCGGTGCCGCCGCGGATGAGGTCGCTGATCCGCGCCCCTATGCCGAACTGCTGCGCCAGTGGTCGACCGACCATCCTGAATTCCAGTTCATGCCGCGCAAATTCAAGATCGCCATCACCGGCAGCGAGAATGACCGCGCCGTGATCAAGGCGCATGACATCGGCCTGCAATTGGTTGAGCGTGATGGCGTTCTGGGTGCCCGCGTCATCGTTGGCGGTGGTCTGGGCCGTACGCCCATGATCGGCAAAGAGCTATCGGAATTCGTCGCCTTTGACGACCTGCTGGCCTATCTTGAGGCCACCGTTTCCGTGTGGAACCAGATCGGCCGTCGCGACAACAAGTACAAGGCACGTATCAAGATCACCGTGCACGAGCATGGTATCGACGCCATCCGTGCCAAAGTGAACGAACGCTTTTTGAAGGTTCGCCCGCAATTCAAAGGCGCGGATATGAACCTGCTGGACAAAATCAAAGGCCACTTTGCGCCTCCAGCCTTCCGTGATGGTTCGGTTGCCTCGTTCGAGAGTGCCTACACCAACGATCCGGTCTTCCGTTCGTGGGTCGACACCAACATCGCGCCGCACAAGAACGCGGACCACGCGATCGTCACGATCTCGATCAAGAAGCACGGCCAGACGCCGGGCGATGCGACTGCCGAGCAGATGCGCGTAATGGCTGATCTGGCCGAAGAGTTTGCCTATGACGAACTGCGTATCAGCCACGAGCAGAACGTAATCCTGCCGCATGTCCACAAATCCGACCTGCCCGCGATCCACGCGACGCTGAAAGAATACGAGTTGGCGACCGCCAACATCGGCTTGATCAGCGACATTATCGCCTGCCCCGGTATGGATTACTGCGCACTGGCGACGGCACGTTCGATCCCCGTGGCGCAGGAAATCGCGACCCGGTTCGAAGACCTGAAACTGGAGCATGATATCGGCCACCTGAAGATCAAGATCTCGGGCTGCATCAACGCCTGTGGTCACCACCATGTGGGTCACATCGGCATTCTTGGCCTGGACCGCGCTGGCGTCGAAAACTACCAGATCACTCTGGGTGGTGACGGCACCGAATCCGCCGCCATCGGTGATCGTACTGGCCCGGGCTTCGCCTATGACGAGATCGTTCCGGCGGTCGAGCGCATCGTCGACACGTATCTGGAGCAGCGCGACAGCACCGAAGAGACCTTCTTGCAGACCTATCGCCGCGTTGGCATGGCACCGTTCAAAGCGGCGCTTTACCCCGAGGCACAGGCCAATGCCGCTTGACCTGATCCAAACGGAACTGGGGGCTGACCGCGCCGAACTGACCGAAAAGGTCGAGGCGCTGAACGCCCGCTTCCGCCACCACAGTGCCCATGATGTGATGCATGGCGCATTGGACGAGATCGAGGAGCTTGCTCTGGTCTCCAGCTTTGGCGCGGAATCGGTGGTGTTGCTGCATATGGCTGCAGTGGTCGACAAGATGACCCCAGTGCTGTTCGTGGACACCCAGATGCTGTTTGCCGAAACGCTGGAATACCAGCAGGAGGTCAGCGAGCGTCTGGGCCTGCGCAATGTGCAGATCATCCGCGCCGAGGATGAAGATGTTCAGCGCGACGATCCTTATGGCGCGTTGCGTTTGCGTGACACCGATGCCTGCTGCAACCTGCGCAAGACCTTCCCGCTGCAGAAAGCTCTGACCGGGTATTGTGGCTGGATCACCGGGCGCAAACGGTTTCAGTCCGGCACCCGTGCCGCGCTGGACTTTTTCGAGGTCGAGGACGGAACCGGCCGGATCAAGGTCAACCCGCTGGCCCATTGGGCACCCGAGGATGTGCGCGCCTATATGGACGAAAACAACCTGCCCCGGCATCCGCTGGTGGCCAAAGGATACCCCTCGATCGGCTGTGCGCCCTGCACCTCGCCGGTCAAAGAAGGCGAAGACCCCCGCGCCGGGCGCTGGCGCGATCAGAACAAGGAAGAATGCGGCATCCATTTTGTTGATGGAAAAATGGTGCGCATCGGAGAGAAAACATGAACGTAATCGTAAACGACGAGGGCTTTGCCCCCGATGATTGGACCGATGGCTATGTCACGCTGGACGATGCAGCGAATGACGTGGTCGCACTGGATATCGCTTCGGACACTGACCCCGATGAACTGTTTGACCGGCTGGGCAGCGCCCAGATGGTGCGCGTGGACTTTCCATCCTCAGCGGATGGGCGCGGCTTTACGATCGCGCGCGTTCTGCGTCTGAAAGGATATACGGGTCGCCTGCGGGCAAAAGGCCATGTTCTTGCAGACCAATACGCCATGGCGCGTCGTAGCGGCTTTGACGAAGTCGAAATTGATGACACCTTGGCGAACCGGCAGCCCGAAGATCAGTGGCTGGCCCGGGCCAATTGGCAGGACAACAACTACCAGGCCCGCCTGCGCGGCTGACCCGCCATCGCCAACCTGTGATACGAAAGGGGCAATCTGCCCCTTTTCCTGACTTGGATCAAAGATTAAACGGAGATACCGGTTTAGCAGACCGGCAGTGAAATGATGACAGAGATGAAATCCGTGAGTGAAGCAACCGCCGTTAAGGCCCCCGTCCTGCCCGACGCCCAGACTGTGACCGAGGTCAAACATTGGACCGACCGCCTGTTCTCTTTCAAGGTGTCGCGCCCTGCATCGCTTCGTTTTCGCTCGGGTGAGTTCGTGATGATCGGCCTGCTAGGCGACAACGGCAAACCGCTGCTGCGCGCCTATTCCATCGCCTCGCCTTCATGGGATGAGGAACTGGAATTCTACTCGATCAAAGTGCAGGATGGCCCGCTGACCTCAAAACTGCAGCACATCCAGCCTGGTGATCAGATCATCCTTCGGCCTAAACCCGTTGGCACACTGGTGCATGACGCATTGCTGCCCGGCAAGCGCATCTGGTTCTTCGCCACCGGCACAGGCTTTGCGCCCTTCGCGTCGCTGCTGCGTGAACCGCAGACCTATGAGGATTATGACGAGGTTATCATCACCCATACCTGCCGCGACGTAGCTGAACTGGATTACGGTCGCGAGTTGATCGAGGGCGTCAAACAGGACGAGTTGCTGGCCGAACTGATTGGTGACGGTTTCGCCGACAAGATCCGCTATTATCCCACCACCACGCGGGAAGAGAGCCCAAAGATGGGCCGTATAACCGAGCTGTTAAAAGACGGCACCGTATTTGCCGATCTGGGCATCGAAGGTGGTATCAAGCCAGATACTGATCGCGCGATGGTTTGTGGCAGCCTTGCCTTCAACCATGACATCAAAGCAATTCTGGAAGAGTTCGGCTTGCGAGAAGGTGCAAATTCCGAACCCAAGGAATTCGTGATTGAAAAGGCATTTGTGGGCTAATGGGGTTTGCCGGTGGAGTTATCGACACCCTAAACCGGCAAAAACTCACGAAATTCATGGAAAATTCATGCGGCTTGCAATTTATGCCGCTTGAAACACCTCTCAGCCCGGTCTAAATTCCGGGCTCGAAATTCTGCAATCATCAAAGGAATGAACCCATAGCCCGCAGACCTCACAACGCGCCGCCACAGCGAGATACCGGCCCGCGCGTCAATGACAAGATCCGTGCTCCCGAAATTCGCCTGATTGGCGCCGAAGGTGAAAATGTCGGGGTGGTTCATCCCGCAAAGGCCATGCAGATGGCCGCCGATGTCGGCCTCGATCTGGTTGAGATTTCGCCCAACGCGAACCCGCCGGTCTGCAAAATCATGGATTTCGGCAAGTTCAAGTACGAACAGCAGAAACGCGAAAGCGAAGCCCGCAAGAAGCAAAAGATCATTGAGGTGAAAGAGGTCAAGTTCCGGCCCAACACCGACACGCATGACTATGACGTCAAGATGCGCAACGTGTTCAAGTTTCTTGAGAACGGCGACAAGGTCAAAGTCACCCTGCGTTTCCGGGGCCGCGAGATGGCGCACCAGAACCTGGGGCGTGAGCTGCTGGAACGTGTGGCCGAAGACGTCAAGGATCTGGGCAAGATCGAGAACATGCCCAAGATGGAAGGCCGTCAGATGATCATGATGATTGGCCCGCTGCCACAGAAGTAGGTTTTCTTTTTGTAGAATGACAAAAGCCCCTCCGAAATCGGAGGGGCTTCTTTGTTTTCTGGCTTCTCGCCTAAATCAGATCACCGAGGATATCGCCCGATCCAGCTTGTCTACAAGCTCGACCAGTTGGTCATCTTCGATGACAAAGGGCGGTGCTAAGAGGATATGATCTCCGTTGCGTCCATCACGCGTTCCCGACATCGGGTAACAGATCAATCCCTCGGCCATGGCGGCCTTCTTGATTTTGCCCGCCACGCCACGCGACGGATCAAACGGGGTTTTCATATCTCGATCCTCGACCAGCTCAATCCCTCGGAACAAGCCGCGACCGCGAATATCCCCGACATTCGGGTGCTGACCGAACTTGTTTTCCAGCATGCTCTGCAGCTTATCCCCCATTACACCTGCCCGCGCCGGCAGATCACGAGAGGTAAGTTCCTGTACAACGGCAAGCGCAGCCGCAGTCGCAACCGGATGACCGATATAGGTGTGGCCATGCTGGAAGAAACCCGATCCATCCCGGATCGCATCATAGATTCGACCCGAACACAGCATCGCTCCGATAGGCTGATACCCTGCACCCAACCCTTTGGCGATACAAAGAATATCCGGCGCGACATCGTCATGATCACAGGCAAACAAATGCCCGGTACGACCCATGCCGCACATTACTTCGTCGAGGATCAGAAGAACGCCGTGTTGATCGCAAATTTCACGGATTCGCTTGTAGTACCCCTCGACTGCCGGAACAGCCCCAAGCGTCGCACCAACCACCGGCTCTGCCATGAAAGCCATGACCGTTTCAGGCCCAAGGCGCAGGATTTCTGCCTCCAGCTCATTCGCAACGCGCTGACCATATTCAAAACTGCTCTCATCCTCAGGCTTTTCGGCGTACTCATAGCAAGGAGCGATATGAGTCATCTCGATCAGCATCGGTGCAAACTGCGCCCGCCGCCATTCATTGCCACCCGCCGAAAGTGCCCCCAAAGTGTTGCCGTGATAGCTTTGCCGACGCGCGATCACATGGCGGCGTTCTGGCTGACCGGTTTCCAGATAATACTGCCGCGCCAGTTTGATAGCAGCCTCGGTCGCCTCTGACCCGCCCGAGACAAAATAGACCCGGTCCAGTTCGCCGGGGGCGTGTTTAATCAGCAGATCGGCCAGTGCCTCGGCCGGTGCCGAGGTCATAAAGCCCGTATGCGCAAACGCAATCTGCGCCACCTGATCCTGCACCGCTTTGACCACAGCGGCGTTGGAATGGCCGAGGCATGAAACGGCAGCATCACCACAATCCAGATAGCGACGGCCGGTTGAGTCGATGAGATAACAGCCGTCACCACCAGCGGCCTCAGGCAGTTCCGACTTTGTATGGCGTGGAAATACGTGACTCATGTCGACGTCCTTTTCAGAAGATCAATCAGCGCCGCGACGGATGCGGCATTGTCTGCCCAAGCCTGGCCATCCGGACCGGCAAGGCTGTTCTCAAAACCAACGCGCACATCGCCACCCAGCTGCGCGGCCTTTTGCAGGCACGCATGCTCCTGCCCTCCAAAGGCACAGACCATCCATGGATCAGCGCTGTGCGGAAACACATCCAGATCATTCGGGTTTGATTCCTGCGCCGTGGCATAGCGACCAAGGACAAGCAGACGCTCGACCTGATCCGAATTTACCACCCCTTCAGCCTGCCAATGGGTCAGTAACTCGACGTCAGCGACATCATAGAGGATATGCTGAACACGAGTCCCTTGTTCCGCGCACAGAGCGTAGACCTTTGGCGCAAGTTCAGGCGACCGTGCAATCTCGCGCACCGAAATCGAAGCCCAGTCCGGGCGCACATTTTGCAAACAAGCAAGTTGTGCTTGAACGCCGAAAACGCCAGCAGCTTCTGTCGTAATCTGGATGTCCATGTCAGGGGCCGCAGCACGCAGTTCAGCAATGGTTTCGCGATACAAACCCGCATCTAGTGAATGGTTACCTGACTGATCGCGAATATGCAGATGCAGACCTTGCGCACCTGCCCTATGGCACGTTTTCGCGACCTTGACGATTTCATCAGTCTTGATCGGCAGGGCAGGATGATCTCCATGCCCTCGTCGCGCCCCGTTCGGAGCCACCAACACATATGGCCTTCTCGTCATCCTCAAACCAGTCCCAGACATTCCGTCACCTGTTTTTTACGATCCCGAATTAGACACCTCGCTCACGTTTTCAATTTGCAATTTTCATAACATTTGTTTTTTCTTACCAAATGCAACACACCTCATCCCAACTGACCGAGCAGCTTCGGCACGAAATCGACACCCTGCCTCAGCAAATGCAAGCCGCAGCGAAATACATCATCGACCACCCTGGCGATTTCGGGCTCGACCCGGTTCGGCTTACCGCCGAGAAAATCGGTGTCAGTTCAAACGTTCTGGTTCGGTTGGCACAACGTATGGGGTTCGACAGTTTTGATGCGTTCAGACGGCCCTTTCGCCAGACCCTTGTCACAGACCGGGAAGATCGGCTGGGTCAAGGCTGGCTGGATCGCATGAAATCGGGGGGCCAATTCAGCGCCGCGCAAGCTGGGTTTGCGCAAAACGAACTGAACGTCGTAGCCCGCTCCCTGCGACTGGCCGATCCTGATTTGATGCAACAGGTCACGGAGTACATGATTGCAGCTAATCGCTGTTTCATAACCGCGACCCGGGCCAGCTATGCTTTGGCCTATTATTTCCACTATGCGGGTCGGATGGCACACCCAGGATTTCAGCTTATCCCGCGACATATGGGATCAGCCATCGATGATTTGCTCGAGGCCGATGAAGCGGACTGCCTTTTCGCTATTACCGTTCACCCCTATTCCTCTGACACCATACAATCCATGCGTTTTGCGCGTAAACGCGGCATGCGCATCGTGCTATTGTCGGATAGCGACGTCATCGCCCCTGGTGTTAACCCTGACATCGTGCTGCCTGTAAGTACCCGCGCGCAACATCACTTTTCCAGCTTCTCCGGAGCGATGGCAGTGCTTGAATGCCTGCTAGGTCATCTCTTTGCCGCCGGGGGATCAGCCGCGCGTGACCGCGTGGAACGCTATCAGACGGCACGAGAAGACACCGGCGCCTACTGGCACCCCGCCAAGCCCCCAAGAGTTCGGAAAGAATAAAGAGCCCCGGCTTTCACCGAGGCTCTCAAAGCTGATTAACAATCAGATCAGCTGCAAGCTTCGACAGCCCGTTTCGTCATAACAGTGACCAGATGCGCCCGATACGTTTTGCTCCCGTGCAGATCACCAATCATGTTCATCGGATTGATGTGCAGCCCCATCAAAGCGTCCGCGCGGAACTCTTTGTTCAGGGCCTCCTCAGCCTCTGCCCAGCGGAAAACTCCGTCCTCGCTTGCGCCGGTTACTGCAACCCGAACGCCATTGGCGAACCGAGCGAGATAAACCCCGACCAACGCAAACCGAGACGCGGGCTGCAAAAACTTCTGATAACTCGCCGCCTGAGGCACAGGGAAACGCACCGAAGTGATAATCTCGCCCTCTTCCAGAGCTGTCGTGAACATGCCCTGAAAGAAGTCATCCGCCGCTATCTGGCGATTATTGGTGACAATGGTCGCGCCTGAACCCAGCACTCCCGCCGGATAACAGGCAGCTGGATCATTGTTGGCAATCGAACCGCCAATAGTGCCACGATTACGCACCGCAGGATCACCGATTTGGCCGGCCAGCGCTGCCAGCGCCGGATAGTTACCAGCAGCTTCAGCGGCCACATTTGCGTGGGTTGTTGCACCGCCTATCGCTACCGAGCCATCATCCTCGACGCAGACCCCTTTCATTTCAGCGATTCCGTTGACCGAAACCAGCTTGGATGGCGCGGCCAACCGCTGCTTCATTGTGGGGATCAGGGTTTGCCCACCCCCCAATGCCTGTGCATCCTCAACTCCCAACGCAGTAACCGCGTCAGCGATGGTCGAGGGTTTCTCAAACTCGAAATTGTACATTTCGTTCTTCCTTCCCGAAAAGCGCGGATCCGCCCTTCATCTGGCTATAAATATCTCGGGGAGCGCGAGGGGCTGGCCCCTCGCACCCGAACCTCTCAACCATGCATTGCTGTCCAGACACGCGACGGGCTCATCGGCATGTCAATGTGATCAACAGCCTTTCCACCCGAGTTCAGCGCATCCAGAACCGCGTTGACTACCGCAGGCGGCGAGCCAATCGCACCAGCTTCACCGCAGCCCTTCACACCCAACGGGTTGTGCGTACACGGCGTCTGGCTGGAATGGTCGACCGCGTAGAACGGCAGATCATCAGCACGCGGCATCGCGTAGTCCATGAAGGATGCGCTCAGCAACTGGCCATTCTCGTCATAGGCGCAGTTTTCCAACAAAGCCTGACCGATACCCTGACCGATGCCGCCATGTACCTGACCATCCACAATCATCGGGTTAACGATGTTGCCAAAGTCATCCGCAGCGGTGAAGGCTTCGATGGTCACCTGTCCAGTCTCGGGATCCACCTCAACCTCGCAGGCATATGCCCCCGCTGGGAAGGTGAAGTTGGCCGGGTCATAAAATGCGGTCTCCTCCAGCCCCGGCTCAACCTCCAATGGGAAGTTGTGCGGTACATAGGCTGTCAGAGTCACATCACCCCAGGCCACCGACTTGTCAGTGCCCGCGACGCTGAACTGACCGTCCTTCAGCTCGATATCGGCCTCGGACGCCTCGAGCAGGTGGGCCGCGATCTTCTTGGCCTTGTCGATCACCTTTTCGGTCGCCTTAACCATGGCCGAACCACAGACCGCGAGCGAGCGTGAGCCATAAGTGCCCATGCCGAACGGGATCTTCGAGGTGTCGCCATGCACAATCTCTACCATCGACTCGTCGATGCCGATCATGTCGGCCACAACCTGCGGGAAAGCGGTCTCATGCCCCTGCCCGTGGCTATGTGCACCAACCATGACGCTGATGGAACCGGTGGCGTTCACCCGCACCGTGGCAGCATCATAAAGACCCGCCCGGGCCCCCAGCATGCCGACGATGTTCGAGGGCGCGATGCCGCAGGCCTCGATATAGCAATTGACGCCTAGGCCACGCAGCTTGCCATTGGCCTCGCTTTCCGCCCGTCGCGCGGCAAAGCCAGCCAAATCAGCAGCAGCTTCAAGCTTATCCATCGTCCCGTTGTAATCCCCGGTGTCGTAGGTCAGCGCCACCGGTGTGTCATACGGGAACTGGGTGATGAAATTCTGGCGACGCAGGGCGATCGGATCGACACCCAGTTCACGCGCCGCCTTGTCGATGACGCGCTCTAGCTGATAGGTCGCCTCTGGCCGACCCGCACCGCGATAAGCGTCCACCGGCACTGTGTTGGTGAACATTGCCTTCACATTCACCTGAATGACCGGCGTTTTGTAATTGCCCGCCATCAGAGTGCCATGCAGCCAAGTCGGAACCGAGCTTGAGAAGGTCGACAGATACGCGCCCAGATTGGCGTAGGTGTTGGTGCGGAGGCCTGTGAAGTTATTGTCCGCGTCCAAAGCGAGCTCAATCGTGCTGACGTGGTCGCGGCCCTGCGCATCCGACATAAACGCCTCGGACCGGCTGGCGGTCCATTTGACCGGACGGTTGCAGGCCTTGGCAGCGAATGTACAGAACGCCTCTTCCGCGTAGTGGAAAATCTTCGTGCCAAATCCACCACCAACATCAGGCGCTACAACACGCACTTTGTGTTCAGGCAAGCCCAGAACAAATGCGCACATCAGCAAGCGGATCACATGCGGGTTCTGCGAAGTGGTGTAGAGCGTGTACTCATCCGTACCCCGGCTGTATTCGGCCACCGCAACGCGCGGCTCCATCGGATTAGCAACCAGACGGTTATTGATCAGGTCCAGAGTGGTGACATGGGCCGCGTTGGCAAAAACCTCATTGACCTTGTCATTGTCTTCTTCGCCTAGATGCCAGTCATAGCAGATGTTGTTCTTCAAATCCTCATGGATAAGCGTCGCGCCATCCTGCGCTGCGGCTTTCATATCCAGCACGGCAGGGAGCTCTTCGATATCCACTTCAATCGCTTCCGCCGCATCGCGGGCGAGTTCAAGGCTGTCCGCGACAACGGCAGCGATGGGATCGCCTACATGTCGGACCTTGCCTTGCGCCAGAATGGGATGCGGTGGTTCCTGCATCGGGGCGCCATGACGGTCGGTTACTTCCCAGCCGCAAGGCATTCCGCCCACGCCTTCAAAGTCCTTGCCGGTGAACACCTTCACAACCCCCTGCATACCCTCGGCGGCAGATGTGTCGATGTTGGTGATCCGGCCATGCGCGATGTCGGACCGTAGGAAATGCACATAGGCCTGGCCATGTACGTTGATGTCGTCGGTGTAATTGCCTGCTCCGGTCAGAAAGCGTACGTCCTCGCGCCGCTTGGAACTGGCTCCGATGCCACTGTCTTTGGGCATTGCTTGTTCTCCTCCGTGGAAAAGAATTTTCGTCGAAAATTCTTAACCGCCTCACTCGGCGGCGATGCTGGAAACGTCTTGACCCGATGCGGCCATGATTGCCTTGACGATGTTGTGGTAGCCTGTGCACCGGCATAGGTTACCCTCAAGGTACTTGCGAATTTCGCCTTCGGTCGGGCGCGGGTTATCCTTTAGCAATGCTGCAGCGCTCATCACCATGCCCGGAGTGCAAAACCCGCATTGCAGCCCATGATGATCCTGAAAGGCCTGTTGGATCACGTTCAGCGTGCCATCTTCGGCCGCCTGCCCCTCGATCGTGCCCACATCCGCGCCGTCTGCTTCCAGCGCCAGCATGTTGCAGGATTTGACCGCCTCACCATTCACGTGCACTACGCACGCGCCACATTGAGCCGTGTCGCAGCCAATATGTGTGCCTGTCAAATTCAGGTGGTCGCGTAGAAATCCGGATAATAGAGTCCGCCCTTCAACATCACCGCTGACGGCAACGCCGTTCACGGTCATTGAGACCTTGGTCATAAGATCCTCCCCTTTTTTTGGCTTATTTGCTAAGCCAGAGTTAAACACGGTAAATTTCGTTTGAGAACAAAAATATTTGCCTGATTTTTCCGCAGTTTCGCTGATCAGCCTTCTAACAATGATGCGCCCACCAAACAGGGCAAAATTGCCGTTACGTCATTTACTCTTGGCAGCACGGGGCTGTGGCCGCGTCGGGATTTCTTTTAGCAGCCCACCGACACCCATCCCAGCGATGTCCGCGCCCGTTGTTTCGATTCCGCAAGCAACACGAGACAAGACCCAATCCGCCCCGTTCAATGCTGGTGAGCGCGCGCATCCGGGCAAACCGATGATGGGGCGCCCGCCGGAAGACCCCAAAAACAACAGGTTCCCCGGATCGACCGGCATTCCAAACCGGTCGACGATGCCCCCCGCCGCCCGCACAGAAGCAGGCGCCACATCATCTTTATCCGACGTGGCCGATCCGGTCAGGATCATGACGATCTCACCCCGAATGGTCGAAATAGATGCTGTTAAGTCGCCCATCCGATGCGGCACCACCTGAACATCTGACAGATTCATACCCAAAGCCTCAACCCGGCTACGAATAGCAGCGATACCTTTTTCATTAGATGGCCCGCCAGCAATGTCGGTAACGATGAGACCCGCGTTTTCGTATTTGGGCACCGATAACCGAATAGCGTCCTGCGCATGACGGGCCGCACTCTCAACGTCGGATCGAGGTACGGCATAAGAAATCACCTTGATCGTCGCGACCATGCCGCCAGCCGCCATCTGCTGATATTGCGGCACCGTCGCAACAGTGATCATCGGATTGACCTGATTGAACTTTTGCAAGGCATCGGTAGCCAGCACCGCGACGCCTGGTCCATTTGCTAAAAGGTTGACCCGGCCTGTAAAGGCTTCGGTGACACGCAGATTTGCCTGTGTGGGACTTGGTGCAAGCGCTTCTGCCAGCAGCGCTGCGGCTTCGTCCTCATGGCAATCACCTTGCTCCAGTCTCGCGACTGTGACCTCGGTAAGACCGGCTTGGTGCAACTCGGCTATGTGCTCGGACGAAAGCGTTATACCTTTCCTAAGCTTGCGGTTTCCCGCTTTGACGGAATGGGCCAATATCGCGCCGTTGGCGTCGGAAACCGGTACCTGACCAAACTTCACGCTCTGCCTCGCAGAACCGCAGTCATTTGCGCCAGAATCGCAACGGCTATTTCAGACGGTCCAGCCGCCCCGATATCAAGCCCAACGGGTCCGTGGATCAGTGAAATCTGGTCATCGTTGAACCCGGCCTGCTTCATCCGCTCCACGCGTTTGGCATGTGTGCGCTTAGATCCGAGTGCGCCGATGTAGAACACATCGGCCGCCAAACCGGCCTGAAGCGCGGGGTCATCAAGTTTGGGGTCGTGGGTCAGCAACACAAGCGCCGTGCGCGAGTCGAGACCCAGCTTTGACACAGCCTCATCCGGCCAATCCGTCAGGATGGTTTCTCCGGGAAAACGTGCGTCCGATGCGAAGGCCTCGCGCGGATCTATAATCGCCGGGTCATAGCCCGCGATCCGGGCCATCGGCACCAGAGCTTGGGCGATGTGCACCGCTCCCACCACTATCAACCGTAGCGGTGGGTTGTGGACAGCGACAAAGGTTTGCCCATCCTCTTCGAACCCGGACCTGTCCATACGCAAGCGTTCGGAATAGGCATTACGGCGCAACGCGCGCTGGCCCGTCTCGACGTTGACTTCATAGGCCAAGGGTTCGCGCCGCGCCCGTGCCGCGACCAGTTCGGCCAGCATTGGTTCGGGCAGGACCTTGCCGACCGGTTCAACCAAAACCCTGATCGTACCGCCGCAGGCCAGACCGACTGCAAACGCATCCTCGTCGCTTACACCGAACTCGAGCAGCCTTGCCTCGCCTTCCTCTATGGCTTCCAGCGCTTCGACGATCACGGCACCTTCGACGCAACCACCAGAAACCGAGCCTTCGATCCGACCATCGCCCGCAATGACCAACTGCGCGCCTACACGGCGCGGCGCGCTGCCCCAGGTCTCAACCACAGTGGCCAAAGCCGCGCCCTTCCCGGCGCGATACCATTTTAGTGCGGTTTCCGGGCTGCTATCGAATCGTTCCATTTAGACCTCCGGCCGTGCTTGGGTTCAACATAGTCAGCTTTGGAGCAATGAAAAGCGCTCAGCGGGTCGATCTTGTGGCGCTAACAAGCCGATTTTGAACTCACATTCACAAATTGTTGAATGTTGGAAGGCGTCATTCTAGCCTGCATGCGATTCCGGGGCCTATTCGGGATCGTCCCAACATATTTCATAGCGGAGACAAACAGTTGAAACGCATTCTTACACTCGGAGCAGCGATCGGCCTGTTGACTGCCAGCACCGGCTGGGCTGACACATTTCTGAAATACGGTGAGGTCGAAGGCTGGAAGGTTTTCATCGATCAGGACAAGAAATCCTGCCTTATCGAAGCGGTTGATGACGCTGAAAATGTCGTGCAGATGGGCCTGACCGAAGATCGCGGCGTTGGCTATGTTGGTGTCTTCACCAAGGCCAAAACCAACATCAAGAAAGGCGAGAAAGAGGCTGTTGCCATCCTTATCGGCGACAATATTTATGTCGGAGAAGCCACCGGTATGAAGGGGAACATCACCAAGGGCTATTCGGGCGGGTATGTTCTGTCAGACGACCCTCAGTTCGCAGATGATCTTGCCAAGAAGAAGGTGATGGTCGTTTTCCCGGAGAAAGAGTTCGCCTTCACCGTTGACCTGACTGGCACTTACAAAGCCATGGAAATGGCACGGAAGTGCAATGAAGAGCAGCTTTCGTAACAGCTAGTCTGAAAGCGCGGACATCAGCCGCGCTTTCTGCCCCTGATCATCGGGTTGCGAAATTACGTTGGTCAAATCCTCAAGCGATGCAATCGAATGCCCGGCACGGAAGCTGTCGACATGTGGAAGCATTGTCGCCACACCCTGAGCTTTCGGTGCGAACCCGTCCCAGCGCAGCAATGGGTTCAGCCAAATCAGACGCCGCGACGACAGGTGCAGGCGCTCGATTTCCTTTTCCAGCATCTCGGGATCGCCCCGCTCTAACCCGTCGGTGATCAACAACACGACCGCCCCCTGCCCCATGACGCGCCGGGACCAGTCGCGATTGAACTGATGCAGGCATTCTCCGATCCGGGTTCCGCCTTCCCAGTCCTGTGCCTCGGCCCCAGCAGCGGCCAGCGCTGCATCGACATCACGTTGATGCAGATGGCGGGTGATGTTGGTCAGGCGTGTGCCAAACGTGAATGCGTGCACTTTGGCCCAACCTGCGCCTTTGGCATTCGAAACCGCGTGTAGAAAGTGCAGAATGATCCGACTGTATTGGCTCATCGACCCGGATATATCGCACAACGCCACCAAATTCGGCCACCGAGGTTTGGGTTGCAAGTGCGCGATATCACGTAGTTCGCCACCCTGCCGCATCGCTGACCTAAGTGTCCGAGCGCGATCAATGCGGTGACCGAGGTGACTGGCCTGACCTCGGCGAGACTCGATGGGTTTGACCGGTAAGTTCAGGCGCGACAGCATGCGTTTGGCCTGGGCGATCTCGGATGTACTCATCTGTTCGAAATCGAGGTTGCGCAAGCGTTCTTCGGATGACGCGGTTTGGGTTGCGTCGATCTCGATCTCGCTTTCCTCTTGTTGCTCGGTTGATTCTGGCAAGTCGCGTTCGACGCCATCCAACAAGGCCTCAGCCGCCCGCTTTTCAGCCGCATCCGCTTTGCGCTCCTCCTGAACACCGCGAATGGCGGGCAGCATCATGGACATCATATGTTCTAAATACCGCGGATCGCGCCAATAGAGGCGGAAGACTTGCGCAAAAACCGTTCGATGTTCCGGCCGGTTCACGAAACAGGCATGCAGCGTCCAGTAGAAATCTCTTTTCTCGGTGAACCCCGCAGCCTGCACGGCGCGGATCGCGTCAACCACGCGCCCAGTTCCTATCGGCAGTCCGGCCTTGCGCAAAGCGCGCGCAAAATGGGTGATGTTCTGGGCCAGTTTGGGGTTGTCCGGGATATCGAGTGGGAGTTGTTCGGCCATCAAACCCCCAAAGTATTTTCGAACAGATGAAGCATCAGGCCGGTTCAAGATCGGCTTTCGCCTGATCCAGAATGCGTTTGGCCTCGGACCCCTGTAACTTTTGGATGTCGTCCTGGTATTTCAGGATGGCACCCAACGTATCGCCGATTACTTCGGGACTGAGGTTGATAACGTCCAGCGCCAGCAGGCACTTCGCCCAATCGATGGTCTCGGCCACCCCCGGTTTCTTGAACAAATCCTCGGTGCGCAAACGCTGAACAAAGGCGACCACCTCACGGCTCAGCGCTTCTGCCGCTTCGGGAGCCCGTGCGTGCAGGATTTCGATTTCGCGCGCAAAGTCAGGGTAATCAACCCAATGATACAGGCAGCGGCGTTTCAGCGCGTCGTGCACTTCTCGCGTGCGGTTCGAGGTGACGATCACGATCGGCGGTTCTGGAGCTTTGACAGTACCAAGCTCGGGGATCGTGACCTGAAAGTCACTGAGCGCCTCCAGCAAGAAAGCCTCAAATGGTTCGTCGGTCCGGTCCAATTCGTCAATTAGCAATACAGGTGCCCCATTAGCATCCGGACGCATGGCCTGCAGCAAGGGGCGTTCGATCAGATAATCATCTGAGAACAGCTCGGTCTGCAACGCGCCTCGGTCCGCCCCACCCGACGCTTCTGCGGTTCGGATCGCCACCATCTGGGCGGGGAAATTCCACTCATACACAGCGGAAGAGGCATCAAGGCCTTCGTAACACTGCAACCGGATCAAGCGGCGGCCTAATCCTGCGGCCAGCGCCTTGGCAATTTCGGTTTTGCCGACGCCCGCCTCGCCTTCCAGAAACAGAGGCCGACCAAGTTTCAGCGAAAGAAACACAACCGTCGCCAAAGCCCGGCCACAGACATAACCCTCAGAGCCCAGAAGCTCTTGCACGGCATCGATGGAGTTTGGCTGTGTCATGAGTTCCCCTTTTTCCTGCGCCCCAACAGGTCATGACCACAACCAGAGGTCAAGACCACCATCCGTCAGTGACTTACGGCGATCTGTCTCATCGGCAAGGGCAAGAGGGTCTTTCACCACCCAAGCGGCTGTGTTAGCCGGGGGCCATGACCCAATCCCTGACGATCCGCCGCCCCGATGACTGGCATTTGCATCTGCGCGATGGCGCGATGCTGCAAGCCGTCTTGCCTGAAACCGCGCGCCATTTTGCCCGTGCCATCATCATGCCGAATCTGGTTCCGCCCGTTGTCAAAGGTGACGACGCAGCAGCTTATCGGGACCGCATCCTTGCTGCTCTGCCTGAGGATATGACGTTTGAGCCGCTGATGACGCTCTACCTGACCGAAGACACGGACCCGGCGGATGTGGCCGCCGCACATGCAAGCGGGCTGGTCAAGGCAGTCAAACTGTACCCGGCTGGGGCAACAACCAACTCGTCTTCTGGCGTTCGCGATTTCGACAAGGTACGCCCGGTGCTGGAGAAGATGGCCGAGATCGGTCTGCCGCTATGTGTGCACGGCGAAGTCACGGATGCCGAGATCGATATATTCGATCGCGAGGCGGTGTTCATCGCCCGCGTTCTTGATCCGATTCGCAAAGCAACACCCGGACTGCGCGTGGTGATGGAGCACATCACGACGTCAAACGGCGTGGATTACGTCAAGGCGAACGAGAAAGATCTGGGTGCGACGATTACAACGCATCACCTGATCATCAACCGCAACCACATTCTGGTTGGCGGCATCAAGCCGCATTACTACTGCTTGCCGGTCGCCAAGCGCGAAGAGCATCGGCTGGCGCTGCTGACCGCCGCGACATCAGGCGATACGCGTTTCTTCTTGGGCACAGACAGCGCGCCGCACACGGATGCTAACAAGGAAATGGCCTGTGGCTGCGCCGGCTGTTTCACTGCAACCAATACGATGTCACTGTTGGCCGAAATGTTCGAGCGCGCAGATGCGTTGGACAAGCTGGAGGCGTTCACGTCACTCAGCGGCCCGGCCTTCTATCGCCTGCCAGTAAACGAAGAGACCATCACGCTGACCAAAGGCGATGAGGTCGTCTATCCGGCCAAAATCGAAAGCGGCGAAGGCCCCGTCACAATATTCGATCCGGGTTTTCCGCTGCATTGGCGGGTCACTTAATCGGTTAACCTGTCAGCCAAATCCGCTGCGCGCCCGCCGGTGCGCAGCATCGACCAGATGGCGTCCGCCTCATCCCCCCCGATCAGCTTCGCCGCTTTCTCCCTGACGCGATCTTCGCGATCCGATAGAGACATCGGTGCCAGCAGATCATGGCTGGCCTCGCGGCGCGCGCCGTCCCGGCGTAACAGGGACAGATGGGCTTGTGTCTCGGATAGACTCTCATCCGCCTCGACCGTGATCCGGTCCCTTAAGGATTGCAGTCTTGGATCAGCACAAATCTTGTCGGAATAGCTCCCTGGCAGAGCTGTATCGTAGCCCATTGCCTGCATTGCGATCACGGTACGATAGGAAAACTTCGCTCCTAACCCACTGGTCGGCTGCAGTTGATTGCACACGCTCATCCAGCGTGGGTGGGTTTTGATCTTGATCTCGGCCACCTCAGGCTCGGCGATGTCGAGATCGCGCGCAGCCTCAAGCGCCGCGTGCAGGCCATGGCAGCAAGCGTGGAATTTGTGGCTGATGCTTTCGAACAGCCACTCGTCCCCCAAACCATCAAGCGCAGCAGCTAAATCGTCAGCCCCCAAATGTGTCGCCCCAAACCCAAACGGGCCTTCCAATGCGTCAGCACCGGGTTGAAAGCCGTTGCGGATCAACTGGGCGGCCTCAACACCGTTCGAGGCTGCAAGCCCAGCGTTATAAGGTTTACCCATTGTCCCAAACTGTGATTTCTGCCCAGAGGCCCGGGTCGCGGTTAGCCCCAACAGGTCACGCATCTGCTTTACGTCAAATGCCATAATCCGACCCGCAGCCACCGCAGCCCCAAACGCGCCAGCCGTGGCTGTTTGGTGAAAACCAGCCTGATAATGACCACGACCAAGCCACAAACCGATGCGGATCGATAACTCCATTCCCACTAGCGCTGCCTCAAGCAGATCGACCAGAGGTCGGTCTTCCCACGCAGTAAGAGCAAGGGCTGCAGGAAAAACAGCAACCGATGGATGACCGATATGAGCGAAATGCGTGTCGTCATAATCAAGCGCATGAGAAATGGTACCATTCACCAGCGCAGCTGCGCGTAGCGGCGCATCACCGCCTCCGAACAAACGCGCCTGTGCGGCACCGCTCTCGGAAAGAACCATCTGACGTATGATGCGGGAAACCGGCTCATCTGCGCCTGCCCGCCCCACAGCAAGCCAGTCCAGCGCGGATAGAGATGTCACGATACGAGCCTGCGCCGTGGTCGACACAGATCCAGCAGCAAACTCGGCAAGGGCAGTTGTCAAATCGGTCATGTGGCGCAGTCTAGCGCGCGCCGCTCGGGCGTAAAGCCTCAGCCGTACAGGACGGCAGCACGTTGTTCGAATGCTCGGACGATACGGTGCATGGCTTCGTTGAAAACCACGCCAATGATTCCTTGCAGAACCGCGTTCTTGAATTCGAAATCAACGTGAAACGAGACGTTGCAGCCATCAACTGTATCCTCGAATTCCCAATCCGAGCGCATGTATTTGAACGGACCGTCCAGATACTCGGTATCGATCCGTTTCAGCTCATCAAACAGCGTGACGCGGCTGCCGAAGCGTTCGCGGAACACCTTGAATGAAATAACCAAATCCGCTTCCATCACCTTGCCATCGCCAGCGGCATAGGTCCGACGGATACGGGCCGCAGCGCACCAAGGCAAAAATTCAGGGTATTTCGCCACATCCGCGACCAGATCATACATCTGCTGAGCGGTGTAAGGCAGCGGGCGGGTCTCGGAATGGGTTGGCATGATATCCGGGATTAACTGGTGACAATGGCGCGTGATTTCGTATGTTGCGCGCCAAAGATCAAGGGGGCAGCGATGAGCCAGCGCGCATATGTGATAGATGAGATGATCTCGGCCAAGGCAATTGCTGCCCGGATCGAAGAGCTTTGCCGCGAAATAACGGCTGAATTCGGCGACACCGACAAGCTGGTCGTTGTCGGCCTGCTGCGCGGCAGCTTCGTCTTTATCGCTGATCTGGTGCGTGAGCTGGACCTGCCCATCGAGGTCGATTTTCTTGAGGCATCATCCTACGGTGACTCGATGGAAAGCAGTCGAGAAGTTCGTATTCTTAAGGACTTACGCGGCGCCATTGAAGGGCGCGATGTTTTGGTGGTCGAGGATATCGTGGATACCGGCCATACCCTGAATCATGTCTCCAAGCTGCTCCGTACCCGCAAGCCGCACCGGTTGAAATCCATCGCCCTTCTGGACAAACCCAGCCGGCGCGAGGTTGATTTCCGCTCGGACTGGATCGGGTTTGAAATCCCTGATGAATTTGTCGTGGGTTATGGCATCGACTATGCGCAGCGCAATCGTAACCTGCCGTTTATCGGCAAGGTTCGATTTGTCGAAGATCAGGACTGATGAGTCTGCGCCACTTTGTTCGCATGTCAAAATGGGGGCGAAACCCGCCCTCGGAACGGCGCGTGAAACTGGTGTTTGGCGCGATCCTTATCTGCCTGATGATTGCCGGAATTGAATATATGGGGTGGTGGCCCGAATGGGCAGAAAGCCAGCCCAGAAAACTCAGGCCTTGAGCGTTTGTTCGATAGCAGCCAGAAAAATATCTGTCCCGATCGGGATCAAAGCATCCGGGAAATCATAGTCGGGGTTGTGTAGCTGCGGATGATCCCGCCCCGCGCCTAGCCAGAACATGGCGCTTTTTGCGCCTTTTCCGAACTGCCCGAAATCTTCCGAAAACCTTTGTGGGGTCGCAACCAGCTTGCAAGGAATGTCGCGGCTTTGGCAGGCCTCTGACAGGATCTGCACGGCTTCACCCGAATTTGTGCAAGCCTCAAACACATCGTCATAGGTGATTTCAACACCTAATCCCTGTGCCTGAGCACGTGTAGCCACCAGCTGTTCTGCGTCGCGGATCAGGCTTGCCATCCGGCGGTCCGAGACCGTGCGCAGGGTTACCCACAGTTCGGCCTGACCGGGTGCGACACCAAAGGTGGCTTCGCCCAACCTGGCATGGGTTACCGTTGTCAGCGCATATTCTGCATCCAGCGCCCCACCCTGCCCCAAAATGGCCAAAGCAGGCATAAGCTCTGCCAACGCACCGGCTGGCGATACACCGTCCTGAGGGGCCGCCGCGTGAGAGGTTTTGCCCGTCAAAACAATTCGCATCCCACGCGAGGCGCAATTCGCCGGACCCGAGCAAAGCTCAACCCCGCCCAATTCCAAACCCGGCAAATTGTGCAAAGAAAACACATAGTCCGGAGCGATATCCGCAAACTTGGGATCAGCACGATAGGCAATCGCACCTTGACCGGTTTCTTCGGCGGGTTGAAAAATCAGAACCACCCGCCCCTTGGTCGGACGCTTGTCCCCCAATACAAAGGCAACACCAAGCACCATCGCCATATGGCCATCATGCCCGCAAAGATGCCCCTTTCCGGGATGTTGCGACGCGTATCGTGCACTTGAGATTTCCTGAATCGGCAAACCGTCCAATTCACATCGGATTCCGATGGTTGGTCCGGGCTGTCCGCTATCATAAACCGCCGCGACACCGTGGCCACCGATACCTGTCAGAACCGCATCGGGATCACACGCCTGAAGCAAGTTCGAGATACTCGTCGCGGTTCCACGTTCCTCGCCCGATATCTCAGGCACTTGATGCAGTTCATGGCGCTTTTCGGTAAGCCAGGATTGAAGTTCGGGTTTCACCTCTGGTTCAACTTCTTTTGTCGAGCTTCGCGCAAACGGGCGAAATCATCGCCCGCATGGTAAGACGACCGGGTCAAAGGAGTTGCCGAGACCATAAGGAAACCTTTGCCGAATGCAGCTTTTTCATAGGCCGCAAACTCTTCGGGTGTAACAAAGCGGTCAATGCCATGATGCTTGGGTGTTGGCTGCAGATACTGGCCGATAGTCAGAAAATCGATATCCGCCGCGCGCATGTCATCCATGACCTGACGAACTTGCTGCTCGTCCTCGCCCAGTCCGACCATTATGCCGGATTTGGTGAAAATGGACGGGTCCATCTCTTTGACCCGCTGCAGCAAGCGCAATGAGTGGAAATATCGCGCACCGGGACGCACCTGAGGATAAAGGCCCGGCACCGTTTCAAGATTGTGATTGAACACATCTGGCTTGGCCTCGACAACAATCTCAAGCACCGAGGGATCGCATTTCAGGAAATCCGGCGTCAGAATCTCGATCGTAGTCTTGGGCGAGCGGTGTCGCACCGCACGGATGGTCTGTGCAAAGTGATCGGCGCCTCCATCGAGCAGGTCATCCCGGTCCACGGATGTGATGACCACATGGTTCAAGCCCAGCTTCTGCACCGCATGCGCCACTCGACCCGGTTCAAATGCATCCAGAGTATCCGGCTTACCGGTCGCGATGTTGCAGAATGTACAGCCGCGCGTGCAAATCTCGCCCATGATCATCATGGTCGCGTGACCCTGGCTCCAGCACTCACCTACATTCGGGCATCCGGCTTCTTCGCAGACGGTGACCAGATTATTGTCACGCATGATCTTGTGCGTCTCGGCATAGCCCTTGCCACCCGGCGCTTTGACCCGAATCCAGTTCGGTTTGCGCGGAGCCGCATTGTCAGGTCGATGTGCCTTTTCGGGGTGTCTTTGCTCGGGTATTTTCAGATCACGCACGGCTGGCTTTCCTGACTTTGGGTCAACTTTCTTTGTTCATAACATAGACCGAGTCATTTGGTTACACCAGCGGCGCATAGCCGCTATGCGGCACGTCTACGCGCGTGCAGCGAAAGTGACCATGCACATCATTTTACGCATTACTTATAATGCCTTATCGCCATCAAAGATATTATGCTTTTGCAGCATATATATCATTGAAGCCGAGTTAGAATCATTTTAACTCTCGCGGCAAACATATGTGAATCACAGGAGTTTGATGATGAAAACCGGTGCAAAACTGCCTGACGTAACCTTCCACACCCGTGTCCGTGATGACGCCGTCGAAGGCCCCAACCGGTTCCGTTGGGAAGACAAGACAACTGCGGATTATTTTGCAGGCAAGCGCGTTATCCTGTTCTCGCTGCCCGGCGCATTCACCCCGACATGCTCGACCTATCAATTGCCTGGTTTCGAAAAAGGCCACGGCGATTTTGCGGCCAAGGGCATCGATGCAATCTACTGCATGTCCGTCAACGACAGCTTTGTCATGAACAAATGGGCCGCCGATCAGGGTCTGGAAAACGTCAAGGTCATTCCTGATGGGTCCGGTGAGTTCACGCGTAAAATGGGTATGCTGGTCGACAAGGACAATCTGGGCTTTGGCATGCGCTCGTGGCGTTACGCAGCCATCGTCAACGATGGCGTTGTGGAGGCATGGTTCGAAGAGCCCGGCCTGATGGATAACTGCCCCGAAGACCCTTACGGCGTGTCGTCCCCAGAAAACCTAATGAAGCATCTGGACGAAGCCCGCGAACCGGCGCTGGCATAATCCTGTCATGCCCTACTTTGAAAGGCCCGCCATTTCGGCGGGCCTTTTTCGTTAGGTTCGAGTTTTAGCTACCACGTCTTCACCGACCTGCCGGATTACTTGCGCCAATCGATCGAACCACTCCTCCGCTCCGGTCGAGCTGCGACGCACCAGGCCAATGGTCCTCGCCGGTTGCGGCGCACCAAATCGCAACAATCGCAGACCAGGGACTGCATCCGTCTCGGCCTGCGCCGCAAGTTCAGGCATCAACGTCAGGCCAAACCCTTCGGCGACCAAACGCGACAACGTGGCAAGTGAGGACGCACCCATATTAATTTGGCCGCTGGTACGATCCTGACCGCAAACTTCTAGCGCCTGATCTGTCAGGCAGTGCCCGTCTTCCAACAGCATCAATTGCGCTGTCTTCAAGTCCACAGGCCGCAACTCTTCCGGGCTGATGGTCAATCGATTCATGCGAGTCTGACTTCCTGCCAGCAAGAACCGATCTTCGAATAGTGGCTGTTCGTGGAAAGTTCCATTTCCCAAGGGCAGCGCCAGTACGGCGGCATCTATTTCGCCCAAGCCCAACATGGATAGCAGTCGCTCGGTCCGGGCCTCGCGAATCTGAACCCGTAACGAGACATCCGCAGCCCGCAACCCGGCTAACACCCCCGGCAGCAAATAAGGTGCAACCGTAGGAATAATCCCGATCGACAGGGACCTATGGCCACCCGAATGGTCGCGTGCAAACCGGTCCAACCGTTCGGCCGCGTTCAGGACATGTTGGGCATAGTCCAAAACGTCTCGACCAAGTGGTGTCAACAGGATGTCGCGGGCCTGCCGTTCGAACAACGGCCCACCGATCGAGTCTTCCAGTGACTTGATTTGAACCGAAAGCGCAGGCTGCGAAACATGGCAGACCTGCGCGGCACGGCCAAAGTTACGCTGTTCGGCGACGGCCTGGAAATATTGCAGCTGGCGGAAGGTGAAATTCATAACCCCTGACTATCATTTGGGGTCATTTCCGCAAGGCCAGTATATGGCTGCATGAATCCTTCAGCCGATCATCCGATCCCGCTCGGTCTGGTCCTCGTAGTGGCGCTTCAGCCTTTGCAACGCGATCCTCAGCACGATCTTGCCTGATCGCGCAGACCAGCCCATCCGCTTTTCAGCCAGCTCAAGCCCTTCTAGATAACAACAACAGCGCAGCGCGACGTCGCTCAAACCCGGCCCAAGGTCAGACAGCGCGCGGGCCACACGATCCCTGGCACCAGAAGGTCCTCGCCCCACCTGGCTGTCCGAGGCAAAGTCACCGCGTCCACCACCTGTCAGAAAGCGATCCCAATTTTGTGTGACCTGAGGTCCGATCTGCGCCAGTTCGAAATCCTCACGCAAGCGCTCGCCCGCGCTCACCAGAGTTTCATCCAGAAACGGCTTGCCATCCCGGTCGCGGCGGCGTGCCAAAGCGATCAGCGGGCTTTCCACAGTGCTGTAACGAACGCGGGGCTGCGATGGCGCCCTTGCACCCGCAGTTGCGGGTTTGAATGCGGCCTGCGCTTCCGCCATGCCAAATTCATTCTGCGTACGCGCCCGGTTTTCGGCCTCGGCAATCAAATGACTTAGTGCAGCCCTGCCCGAGGTTGAAATCCGGTAGCGCGAGATCCGACCCGGACTATCGCATGAAATCCAATCATTCAGCGCCAGAGCCTGCGCGATCCGGCAATCTACAACCGCTGTTTTAGTAGTTCCGCCTTTGCCGTTGTCCCGAACCACAACAGCCTTGTCCATATCCTCGGCCACGGCAAGCACTGCACCGGATTCACACATGCGCCTCAGTACACGCAGCGACTCGCGCTCGAATTCGTCGTCTTGGGCTTCGGGCCGTTCTGCCTCAGACGTCACGATTGCAAATGCAGAACCTGTGCGCTCCATTGGCGCAAAGTGTGACTGGGCCAGAGAATGCAGAGCTGCATCCACCAAAGGATCGTCCCTGCGCATCTCAACCCTGCGGATCTGACGCAAAATGGTCGAGGCATGGCACCCGGCGGACCGCGCAATATCCCGAATAGATCGCCCTGACTCCGTATGGTCCAGATATCGTTGCGCCCCTTCGGGAACCCATGCCGGAACAGTGAATGCCACGCTGTTTTCCATATTTCTTCGCCCTCGTCGACAAAACAAACTGACAGTTTTAGCCGTCGGATTCTTAGTTAACCAAATCTAACTAGAGTTGCTTTCATTACTCGTTCGTTAATCACAGACGGCACAGAGCAGAATTGATTCAAAAAGATAAACAGTGGTGAAACCATAGTTCGGGGTGATCCCGCACAAGGCAACACCCGCTTAGGTTGTGTCACATTTCAGACAGCGAAATTGAAAAAGAAGGAAAGCTGCCGTGCAGGACCTGATGACCATGATCACCACACTCCGCCGCCCGCGACTACTGGCCCGTGCCGCCAAGATCGGGGCGCAGGACTATAATCGCGACCGCCACCTGCAACGGCTTCTTGGGTATGGATCAACGCCGGCCACTGGAGCAGCGTTGATCCGTTTGCTGGAATTGGAGCGTGAGACTAACGCGCAGCGCATCGAAGATGATGCGGCCTATTCACTGGTTCGCCATCTTGATCTGCTGATTGCATTGAATGGCGAAGCGCAACTGTATCAGGCCAGTCGCGCAACGCAGTATCAGTAATCAGGTGAACGCGTCCGGCATCGATGCTTTCTTTTCGGCAACATATGCGTCGAGCGCCGCCTTTACATCAGGGTCAAGCTGCGGCTGCTGGTAGTTCGCCAACAGATGCTCAACCCGTGCCGAAGCCAGCGTCCGTGTATCGCGGGCGCCTTCTTCTTCCCAGGTCTCAAACGGCTTATAATCCAAGAGATCGGTTTTCCAGAACGCTTCCTTGAAGTTGGCTTGCGTATGGGCACAACCCAAATAGTGACCTCCGGGACCGACTTCGCGGATGGCGTCCATCGCCTGTG
Organism: Ruegeria sp. I3; assembly: GCF_056532525.1. Classification (NCBI taxonomy): domain Bacteria; kingdom Pseudomonadati; phylum Pseudomonadota; class Alphaproteobacteria; order Rhodobacterales; family Roseobacteraceae; genus Ruegeria; species Ruegeria sp. I3. The sequence continues at coordinate 770,860 of NZ_JBQFNI010000002.1, forward strand.
CATTCTCATCATAGGCCACACCTTTGGCCAATCCGTGCAAGACGCCCAACTGATCGGCATCCATGACGAATTTCTCGAAATCCGCCACCAAGCCGCCTTCGAGCCAACCGCAGGAATGCAGCATGAAATTCACACCCGACATAAGGCCCATGTTCAACGAGTTCGCGGTCTCATACGCAGCTTGCGCATCCGGCAATTTTGAACCACAGAACGAACCCGCAGAGCGATATGGCAAACCCAGTCGGCGCGCCAACTGACCCGCACCATAAGTGACGTGCGAAGCCTCTGGGGTGCCAAAGGTCGGCGCTCCTGAATTCATGTCGATCGACGATACGAACGCCCCAAAGATCGCAGGAGCACCCGGACGGATGATCTGGCTATATGCTACACCTGCCATGACCTCGGCCAGAACCTGCGTCAGCGTGCCCGCGACCGAAACCGGTGCCATAGCACCACCAACGATGAACGGCGAAATAATGCAGGCCTGATTGTTTGCGGCATAAACTTCCAGAGAACCCATCATCACGTCGTCAAAGGTCATCGGCGAGTTGATGTTGGTCAACGATGTCATCACGGTGTTGTTCTGCACGAACTCTTTGCCGAACAGAATCTCGCACATCTCGATCGAATCCTGCGCCCGGCTAGGATCAGTGACCGAACCCATGAACGGTTTGTCGGACAGTGTCATATGCGCCATCAGCATGTCCAAATGGCGCTTGTTTACCGGAATATCTGTCGGTTCGCAGACCGTACCGCCCGAATGGTGCAGCCACTTGGACATGTAGGCCAGCTTCACGAACTTGTTGAAATCGTCCATTGTCGCGTAACGACGTCCGCCTTGCGCATCGCGTACGAACGGAGGACCATAGACCGGAGCCAGAACCATATTGCGGCCGCCGATGACTACCGATTTCTCAGGATTGCGGGCGTGCTGGGTAAATTCGCTAGGGGCGGTCTTGATCAGCTCACGTGCCAGGCCGCGCGGCAGGCGGACGCGCTCACCATCCACATCTGCACCCGCGTCTTTCCAGCGCTCAAGCGCTGCCGGATTGTCTACGAAATTGACGCCAATCTCAGCCAATACGGTTTCCGCATTGGTTTCGATAATCTCCAGCGCCTCTTCGTTGAGGACCTCGAAATTGGGGATATTGCGTTCGATATATTTCGCGGTTTCGATCTTGACCGCCGTACGCTCGGCACGACGGGCGGCACCACCGCCACCCCGTGCCCTGCGCCGGGTGTTTGCCTCTGCCATTGAGTAAATCCCGTGATTGGTTGGTTTGGTAGATGTGTTACATGAACGGCAAACTTCGCCACAGGTAGTTTACGGCGCTCTAGAGGTAAAAGCGACATGAACCGCGGGCCGCTGCGACATATGTCTGTCGGTTACTACTTTGCCTTTTTCTGCATAACGACAGTGTTTCCTGACACCTCGACCTCAACCCACCCCAGATGAGTGTACATTTCGCGGGTTGCACGCATCAGCCGATGTGTCCGCAAGCGCAGGACTGAAAGCCCGGCCTCAACGGCCTTAGCTTCAGCAACTGCAAGCAGTTGTCGCGCAACACCCTTGCCCTGAGCCTCTGGCGAAACGGCGAGATTGAATATCATCACGGCCTCGGCCTGTTGATCGAATATGATGACACCGAGAAGTGCACCGTCCACTTCAGCAATGACGACCTGATGCTCTGCGATCTCTTCCTCGATACCAGACGCAACATCCGGCAGATCGGCAATGTCTCTCATCGCATCGGCATAAGCGCTTGCGATACAAACTTGTATCGACTTGGCGTCGCTTCGTTCGGCAGTTCTGAGTTTTATGGTGGTCATGTATCAGCCTCCTCGCTGAATTGACGTCATTACGCTTGCACAAGCAAGGCTTGCGACCTAATAGCCAATCATGACCCAAGACAGCCATGACCGCCTTTTGATCATCGACTTCGGCAGCCAGGTGACGCAGCTTATTGCCCGCCGCTTGCGCGAACTGAACGTCTATTGCGAAATCCACCCCTACCAGAACGTCACGATGGATTTCGTGCGAGAGATGGCGCCCAAGGCCGTCATTTTTTCGGGCGGCCCTGACAGTGTTACGCGCGAGGGTTCACCCCGCGCCCCGCAAGAGATTTTTGACTACGGCGTGCCGATCCTGGGCATCTGCTATGGTCAGCAGGTGATGATGCATCAACTGGGCGGCAAGGTTGAAAGCGGGCACGGCACTGCAGAGTTTGGCCGCGCATTTGTTACTCCGAATAATCGGCTTGATATCCTCGATGGCTGGTTCGCCGAAGGTGACGAGCAGGTCTGGATGAGCCACGGCGATCATGTAAGCGAAATCGCTCCGGGTTTTGAGGTGTTCGGCACTTCACCCAACGCGCCGTATGCCATCACGGCCGACGCCTCGCGTCATTTCTATGCGGTGCAATTTCACCCCGAGGTTCATCACACACCCAAGGGTGCAAAGCTCTATGAGAATTTTGTCAAACTGGCAGGGTTCAAGGGCGATTGGACCATGGGGGCTTATCGGGACGAGATGATCCGCAAGATCCGCGAACAGGTCGGGGACAAAAAAGTCATTTGTGGCTTGTCTGGCGGTGTCGACAGCTCGGTTGCGGCGATCCTGATACATGAGGCGATTGGCGATCAGCTGACCTGCGTGTTTGTCGACCATGGGCTTCTACGCAAGAACGAGGCTGCCGAAGTCGTCGGCATGTTCCGCGACAATTACAATATCCAGTTGATCCACGCGGACGAAAGCGAACTGTTCCTGGGTGAACTTGATGGACAATCCGATCCTGAAACCAAGCGCAAGATTATCGGCAAGCTGTTCATCGACGTGTTCCAGAAACACGCTGACACAATCGACGGCGCCGAGTTCTTGGCACAGGGCACCTTGTATCCAGATGTGATTGAATCCGTGTCGTTTTCAGGCGGTCCATCTGTGACCATCAAATCGCACCACAATGTGGGTGGCCTGCCTGAAAAGATGGGCCTGAAGCTGGTCGAGCCTCTGCGTGAACTCTTCAAGGACGAGGTTCGCGCGTTGGGCCGCGAGTTGGGCCTGCCCGACAGCTTCATCGGTCGCCATCCCTTCCCCGGCCCCGGCCTAGCCATCCGCTGTCCGGGTGAGATCACCCGCGAAAAGCTTGAGATCCTGCGCGAAGCCGATGCCATCTATATCGACCAGATTCGCAAACATGGTCTGTATGATGAGATTTGGCAGGCCTTTGTCGCCATTCTTCCGGTGCGCACGGTCGGTGTAATGGGGGATGGACGAACATACGATTATGCCTGCGCCCTCCGCGCGGTCACATCCGTCGATGGCATGACAGCGGACTACTATCCGTTCAGCCATGAATTCCTCGGTGAAACCGCCACGCGTATCATCAACGAAGTCAAGGGCATCAACCGGTGCACTTACGACATCACCTCGAAACCTCCCGGAACGATTGAATGGGAATGATTATTCCCCCTCGACAGTGCTGAAATGCACCGCGTTTGACGGGAGAAGGACAATTCGATGAGCAACTACTCGGTACATGAAACGGCAATCGTCGATGAAGGCGCGCAGATCGGAGATGGCTGCCGAATCTGGCATTGGGTGCACATCTGCGGCGGCGCCAAACTGGGCCGAAATGTTTCACTCGGGCAGAATGTCTTCGTTGGGAACAAGGTCATCATTGGCGACGATTGCAAAATTCAGAACAACGTTTCGATCTATGACAACATCACGCTGGAAGATGGCGTATTCTGTGGGCCGAGCATGGTGTTCACGAATGTGTACAACCCGCGTTCATTGATCGAACGAAAGGCCGAATACCGCAATACTCTGGTAAAGAAAGGGGCCACGCTGGGCGCCAATTGCACGATCGTTTGCGGTGCTACAATCGGGGAATACGCTTTTATCGGCGCAGGTGCCGTTGTTAATGCTGACGTGAAGCCATACGCACTGATGGTGGGCGTCGCTGCCAAACAGATTGGCTGGATGAGCGAGTATGGCGAGCAGTTGGATTTACCTCTCACTGGTCGTGGTGAGGTTACCTGCCCTCATACCGGTGCTCGATACGTGTTGAACGGCGATTCGGTCAGCAAAGCTCTGCCAACCACCTGAGTATCAGCGCCAGCGCGCTGATCGGTTAAGAACCCCCTTTATTTGCGGGTTCGTGTCAGAATACTGGCATCATCTAAGCCGCTCACCCAAAGCGATCATAGACGGCCAGACGTACATTTAGCCTTGCTTCATCGGGTAAAACGCAATCTATTCAGCCCGTTGCACCACTGCACATGTAAGTGATCTCATGAACAGCAATAAAATGCAGATCGGTAAGGCGGCGCTGTGGATGACAGGGGCGATCGCCTCATTCACATCGATGGCCATTGCCGGCCGCGAGCTGAGCGTGACGCACGACACCTTTGAGATCATGTTCTATCGCAGCCTAGTGGGTATCTGCGTGGTGGCAATCGTCCTCTCGGCTTCACGCAAATGGCATCAGGTAACCACCAAACGTCTTGGTTTGCATGGTATTCGGAACGTGTTGCATTTCACCGGGCAGAACCTGTGGTTCTATGCAGTAACGGTGATCCCGTTGGCGCAGGTCTTCGCGCTCGAATTCACTCAGCCCATCTGGGTGATCCTGCTGTCCCCACTGCTGCTGCACGAGAGGTTGACCGCTTTGCGTCTGACCGCAGCCCTGATCGGATTTGCCGGGATTCTCATTGTGGCCCGTCCAGGGGCCGCCACACTTAGTCCCGGCGTTATTGCTGCGGCCGCATCTGCGATTTTCTTCGCGTTAACAGCAATATCGACCAAGTCCTTAACGCGCACAGCCAGCATCGGATGCATTATGTTCTGGCTTACTTTGATGCAGGCCGGTTTGGGTCTGGTTGCATCAGGTCTGGATGGGCAAATAACACTTCCAACCTTAACGACTGCGCCGCTTCTTTTGCTTGTCGGCTTGGCAGGCCTATTGGCCCACTACTGTATTACCAATGCCCTGGCCATCGCGCCTGCGACCGTGGTCGTGCCGTTTGATTTTGCACGCCTTCCGACCATCGCGATCCTCGGGATGGTCCTTTATCACGAGCCGCTGGATCACTGGACGCTTCTGGGGGCCGTGGTGATCTTTGCCGGGATTTTCCTGAACGTTTGGTCCGAGAACCGTAGCAATTCAGCAACACCCGCATAGAGCTATTTTGCTGAATAACGCTCCGTCACCGGTTGACCCAATTTTAAAGTTTAAGACAGTAAAAAGCGGTAACGAGGCCGAATACGCCCAATGAGGATGCGTATAACAGGCAATTTGGACAGTGTAGGGAGGAATATATGAAACGAGTGTTGTTGCACACATGCGCGTTGTGCATTGGGGCAACCGCGGCGCAGGCCGGCGGCCTAGACCGAAGTGGGCAAGGTGTTAACATCCTGTTCGAAGAGGGATCTGTCGTGCAGTTTCGGCTTGGGTATACAAAGCCGGACGTAAGCGGATCGATGGAGGATCAAATCCCGACGAGCCCGACGTTTGGGGAAACGATTGACTCGGGCAATGTCTCGAACAGCTTTTTCACACCGCATCTGGCATACAAGACTTCTTTGACCGAAAAGCTCGACTTCGCGCTGGTTTATGACGAGCCGTTTGGCGCGGATATCGACTATTCTTCGGATTATCCCTTGTCGCAGAATGTCTTGGCTCTGGCAGGTCTTCCCGGAGCAACAACTGACGTGCTTCGCGCAAAAGCAGATACCGATGCGATCACGGCTTTGCTTCGCTACAAATTGGATGGTGGCTTCAGTGTTATCGGTGGTCTCCGCGCCCAGCGTCTGAAAGCAAGTGTTTCAGTTCCGATCGCTGGTGCAAGCACAACACCATTCGCGTCCGGGGGATACCGCGTTGAAACCGATGCCGAGATCGATTTCGGTTACGTTGTTGGTGTTGCTTGGGAACGGCCAGATATCGCCGCACGGGTCGCTCTGACCTATAACTCGAAAATCACACATGATCTGTCGCAGACCGAAGCGAACGATGCCATCACTGGAATTGTTCCACCCGGCATACCCGTCGTGGGTCGCGTCAGCGCTGATTCATCGACCGAGGTTGTGACGCCTCAATCGGTCAATCTCGATTTCCAGACAGGTGTCGCGCCAAAAACCCTGTTGTTTGGTTCGATCCGTTGGGTTGACTGGCCGCAAACCGTGTACGCGCCGCCGGTCTATACTGGTCTGACAGGTATTAACCTGGTCGACTACGAAGAAGCGACATGGACCTACTCACTGGGTCTCGGCTATCAGTTCAGCGAAGAATTCTCTGGCGCGGTAACGCTGGGTTACGAGAGCTCTCAGGGGAACTCGGTCTCGAACCTAGGCCCGACGGATGGGTTCTGGAGTATCGGTCTGGGCGGCACTTACTCTCTTGAAAAGGCCAAGATTTCCGGTGGTGTACGCTATACGGATATTGGGGATGCCACTGCCAACGGTACTGGCCCCGATAACCGTGCCACGTTCACTGGCAACAGCGCATGGAGCGTTGGTATTCAGGTGACTTACGCGCTGAACTAAAGCGGATGCAAATGTGCATATTAAGCCCCGCCATCTCGGTGGGGCTTTTTCGCATGTTCCGGGTCGATATGCTGATTGAGAGATGCCAGAACAAGCCATGACTTCTCAGAAAACACTCACAGCTCGCACTTGGTCCGAATTGATACTGCTTGGTGTCATTTGGGGAATGTCATTCCTAGCGATCCGAATCGCACTTGATACGATTCCCGTCATAACATCAGTTTTCCACAGGGTTTTTTGGGCAGCGCTGGCGTTGTGGATCGTCATCATCTTTCAACGCCAACCGGTCCCGAGCGATCCGAAGGTCTGGGGTATTTTTCTGATCATGGGGCTGTTGAACAATGTCCTGCCATTCTCGCTTATGGCCTGGGGACAGCTCTATGTCGAAACTGGGCTGACATCGATTCTGAACGCTGCCACCGCGATCTTCGGCGTCCTTCTGGCGGCCTTGTTTTTTCGCGACGAGAGGTTGACCAAAACCCGCCTCCTTGGCGTAGGGCTTGGGTTTCTGGGCGTTTCAATCACAATTGGCCTCAGACAGTTTAGCAACCTAAACCCAAGCAACCTGGGTCAGGTTGCGATCCTGGCTGGGACGCTTTCTTATGCGTTTGCAGCCATCTGGGCTCGCATCCACATGAGCGCCCTTCCCCCTCAGATCGCCGCGGCAGGTATGTTGACCGGATCTGCGATCCTGATGACGCCTGTTATGTTGTTGGTCGATGGAGTTCCGACCTTCACCCTGCCCCTGCAAACCTGGCTGGCAATCGCCTATTACGCCCTGCTGGCAACAGCCGGAGCCTATTTGCTGTACTATCGGGTGCTGCAACAAGCAGGCAGCGGCAATGTTCTGCTCGTAACGCTCATCATTCCGCCAATCGCAATCCTAATGGGTGCTTTGGTGCGCGATGAAGCTTTGCCACCACGTGCTTTTATTGGTTTTACGGTACTGGCGATCGGCTTGCTCATCCTCAGCCGATCTCGCCGACGCGATTGACGCCGCCAGCGGCCCGTTTTAGCTAGGGCAAAACAAGGGACGGCGGATTATGATCTACAACTCGGCAACGGACTGGCGTCAGGCTGCGCGAAAGAAGGTGTTGTTCTTCGGTATGTCCGGGTTGGGAAAATCCTATGTCTCAAACACGCTGCGAGATGCCGGGGACTGGTTCCACTATTCAATCGATTACCGCATCGGCACCCGCTATATGGGCGAACATATCGCGGACAATGCCAAGGCTGAGGCGATGAAAGTACCCTTTCTCCGCGAGCTTTTGCTGTCGGATTCAATATATATCGGGTCGAACATCACGTTTCAGAACCTGACCCCGGTGTCGACTTATCTGGGCAAGCCGGGCAATCCCGATCTGGGCGGCCTTGAAATCTCGGAATATCAGCTGCGGCAAGACCAGTTTCGGCAGGCCGAAATCCATGCCCTGTTGGATACCAAGTATTTCATAGACCGGGCCAATCGTCTTTATAGCTATCCACACTTTATCTGCGATACCGGCGGGTCAATCTGCGAATGGGTAGAGCCTGAAAATCCAAATGACCACATTCTGACCGAATTGTCGCGCCAGACCCTGATGATCTGGATCAAGGGCGATGAAGCCCACACTGAAGAACTGATCAAACGCTTCGACAAGGCACCAAAGCCTATGTCCTATAAGGCCGAGTTCCTGCAGCGGGTTTGGGACGAATACCTCGCCCTCAACAAGTGTTCCGGCACCAAGGTTGATCCGGATGCATTCATCCGCTGGACCTATGCGCAAGCGCTGGCGCACCGGCAGCCACGCTATGAAGCGATGGCCCGAAATTGGGGCGTTACAATAGCAGCCGATGACATCGCCAAAGTGCGGGATAGTGGCGATTTCGATGAGTTGATCGAACGCACCCTTGAGACCCGCCCCAACCCCGCCTAAGTTCCAGACTTCCTTCGCAGTTTCAACAGCGTGACCAAATGCCGATCAAAATCCCCTCTGACCTGCCCGCCTTTGAAGTCCTGACAAATGAGGGCGTCATGGTCATGGCTGATGATCAGGCCGCACGGCAGGATATTCGCCCCCTTCGGATCGGGCTTTTGAACCTGATGCCAAAGAAGATACAGACCGAAAACCAGTTCGCACGCCTGATCGGAGCGACCCCGCTGCAGATTGAGCTGTCTCTAATCCGCATGACGGAACATCAGACCAAGAATACCGCCGCCGAGCATATGGCCGAGTTCTACCATCCTTTTCAGGAGGTGAAGGACCAGAAGTTCGACGGCCTGATCATAACCGGTGCACCAATCGAACATCTGGATTTCGCTGACGTCACCTATTGGAATGAAATCCGCGAAGTGTTTGAGTGGACTCAGACCAATGTGCATTCCACATTCGGCGTATGCTGGGGTGGTATGGCGATGATCAACCATTTCCACGACGTTGAAAAACACATGCTGGACGCGAAGGCCTTTGGCTGCTTCCGGCACCGGAACCTTGCACCCGCATCTCCATTTTTGCGTGGTTTTTCTGATGATTGCGTGATACCCGTTAGCCGCTGGACCGAGATGCGGCAATACGAGATCGATGCGGTTCCCGATCTGATCACCCTGCTTGGCAGTGATGATGTCGGCCCCTGCCTGATCGAAGATCCCGTGCATCGGGCGCTCTATATCTTCAATCACTTTGAGTATGACAGCGATACGCTCAAACAGGAATATGACCGGGACATCGCAAATAACACGCCGATTAATGTGCCTATCAACTACTATCCCGACGATGATCCAAGCCAGAACCCTCAGAACAGGTGGCGCAGTCACGCGCATCTGCTTTATGGTAACTGGATCAATGAAATTTACCAGACAACCCCGTTTGATATGAGTAAAATTGGCCAGTAAGCTTTTGATATCGCTCAGCGTTGCGCTTGTGGGTCTCGCCCTTGTGACCGCATGGCGCAGCGCGCAGCGTGAAAGCAGCGCCGAGGCTTCGTTTCCGCCAGAAGGCCAGATCGTCGAAGTCGATGGTGTTGCAGTTCATGCCGTCGTGATTGGAGAAGGGCCGGATGTGGTGCTTATCCACGGGTCCAGTGGAAATACGCGCGACATGACTTTTGCGCTGGCCCCAATTCTGGCCGAGACCTATCGCGTCATCGTCTTTGACCGCCCGGGTCTTGGATACTCAGATAGCTTTAACCCCAATGGCGAAACCATTGTCGAACAAGCGGAAATCCTACAACGGGCCGCATCGAAACTAGGCGCAGAAAAACCGATCGTCGCCGGGCAAAGCTATGGCGGTTCGGTTTCGCTTGCCTGGGCTGTCACCCGGCCCGACAACATCGCAGCTTTGGTCCTGATCGCTCCGGCGGCGATCCCGTGGGAAACACCTCTGGACGCGTTCAACACTATTGGTGCGACGACAGCGGGCAACGCCCTTGCTTTGCCTTTGGTCAGCGCATTTGTTCCTGACTGGTTTGTTACGAAGGCATTGGACCAGGTGTTTGCACCGCAAAAAGCCCCCGAAGGATATGCCGAGCATTTCGGGCCGGGCTTGACCATGCGCCAGTCTTCGATGCACGCAAATGCCAAACAGCGTGCAAATCTGCTGGATGAAATCACCGAGCTTCAACCCCGCTATGGCGAGATCTTCGTGCCAACCGAAATTGTCCACGGTACGGCGGATACGACTGTCGGGCTGGGCTGGCATTCCGAGCGCCTGATCGAACAGATTCCCGGCGCTGAGCTGATCGAATTGGACGGCATAGGACACATGCCGCAGGTTGTGGCCGCCCCAGAGGTTGCCGCCGCAATCGACCGCGCAGCCGAGCGCGCGAGTTTGCGTTAAGCCCATCCGTAATTCATAGTAAGATATGGATTTTATTGCGAGGCGTGCATGACCCAATCAGACCTGGACACTATCGAGAACTATTTTCACAACCACGCCCCAAAACCCATACGCTCGGCTATTGAAGAGGCCAAGAAGGGTGAAATTCTGAACCCGACCTACCCCTACTCCAAAAAGCTTAAAGGCAAGGAATACGATCAGCAGATGGAAGGTCTGCAGATTGAGCTGGTCAAGATGCAGCGATGGGTCAAGGAGAATGACCAGCGCATCGCTATCCTGTTCGAGGGCCGTGACGCCGCTGGCAAAGGCGGAACCATCAAACGGTTCCGCGAGAATTTGAACCCGAGGGGCGCGCGGAACGTGGCGCTCAGCAAACCCTCGGACGCAGAACGCAGCCAATGGTATTTCCAACGCTATATCTCTCATCTCCCATCGGCCGGTGAAATCGTGTTTTTTGATCGCAGTTGGTATAATCGGGGCGTTGTCGAAAATGTCTTTGGCTTCTGCACGACGGAAGAGCGTGAACGGTTTTTCAGGCAGGTCCTGCCCTTGGAAACCGGTTTTAGCAATGATGGCATACATATCTTCAAGTTCTGGCTGAATGTCGGGCGTGCCGAACAATTGAACCGCTTTCTTGCCCGCGAAACCGACCCTCTGAAGCAGTGGAAACTCAGCCCGATCGACATCGCAGGCCTACACAAATGGGATGAATACAGCCAGTCGATTACCGAAACCCTTACACGAAGCCATTCCGAAAACTGCCCTTGGACGATCATTCGATCAGATGACAAGAAACGCGCCCGGCTGGCAGCCATTCGCACCGTGCTAAGCCAACTCGACTACGAAGGCAAAAACCTGGAAGTGGTGGGCATGCCGGATGAAAAGATCAGTGGTGGTCCGGAAATCTGGGATGCATAAGCTAATTGCAACACTCTGCTCAGCCTACGCTGGATTAGGCCCTGGCCGCTGCATATATACAATAAAACGCGCCTGAGGCCGGGATGACGAAACGCGGATATCACCACGGAAACCTAAAGCAAGCCTTGATGGAGGCCGCCTTATCCCTGATCGAACAGAAGGGACCGACCGGTTTTACATTGTCAGAGGCCGCAAAGACCGCTGGGGTCACTCCCGCAGCCGTTTATCGCCATTTCGAAGGGCGTGAGGACCTGATCGCCGAAGCTGCGCGGCAGGGGTTTGAGATGTTCGCCGACCTGATGCAATTTGCCTATGACAAAGGGCAACCCTCGGCGCTTGCGGCGTTTGAGGCCACGGGCCGCGCCTATCTTGCCTTCGCCCGCAAGCACCCCGGCTATTATATCGCGATGTTCGAAAGCGGGATTTCAATCAATCGTACACCGGAACTGGCGCTGGCCGCGAACCGGGCCAAAAACGTGCTTGAAAAGGCCGCCAGCGATCTGTCGCAGCATATTCCGCCGGAGAAGCGTCCGCCCGCTTCGATGTTCAGCGCCCATATCTGGGCCATGAGCCATGGTGTTGTCGAACTTTTCGCACGCAATACCGGCGCAAGTTCCCCCTTCCCGCCTGAAGACCTTCTGGAGAGCGGAATTGGAATCTATCTGCGCGGTCTGGGTCTGGTCGCACAGGACGAATAAGACCCTGCCAGTCAATCACTTTCGCGGGCGGTCCCGCCGTCGATCAACGGGACTCCCGCTGCCCTCACGCCTGCAATAAGCGCATCAACCGGTTGCGATTCCTTGAATACGCGGCGTTTCAGGGCCTCCAGCGGAAAACCAGGCCAAGTTTTCTGGTAAACATTGGCGAGACGCCGTGCTTCGACTTGTTCGCCATTGTTCCAATGCGCGGCCATCAGATAGGCCGCTGATATCGGCCCAAATGGTCCTCCGCGCTCGATCGTGTCCTCGTAAGTTCGGATCGCCGCTGCATAGTCTCCGGTATGAAAATGCGCAGACCCTAGTACATTGCCAAAGACAAGCCCGCCGCTGCGTTCCGCAAGCTCTTCATACCATTCAGATTGCGCCAGGATCCGCTCGAAATTCAGAGTATAGAGTGAAATAAGTGCATCGAACTCAGCGACATGCGGATCGGTGGGGGCCAGATCAACGGCTCTGCGAGACAGGGCCGATGCCCGATCGTAATTGCCCAGTGCAAATTCCAGCCAGGCCCGCGCCGAAAGCGCCCAGGCCTCATCAGGTGCGATATCCATCGCATGGGCGCTTTTTTCATCGGCAGACTTCAAATACTTTTCTGCATCCGGTTCAAAGAACAACAAAATGGCCAGCATGGTCTCGACCTGTGCCGCTCCGGCATAGCCGCAAAAAAAGAGTGGATCTCGTTCAATCGCCGTCTCAAAGATCAGCAAAGCCGGTTGCAGGCGCGATAGGTCAACGACGGGGAACATCACATCGCGGCCAGCACTGCAAAGGTTTATCGCTTCTACCCGGGCGGGAGATACGTCATAAATCGCGCTTTGCCCTCGGCCCACAGCGCTGCGTGGCTCATTCTTTGAATAATAGCCTGATACCCAGATGCCTACGCCAATCAAAGCCAGAAAGAACGCGATGACCAACGCGCTTCGCCGAATGCCCTGTGGGTTCTGGGCTTGCGAACTCCCCAGCGTAAATTCGGGTGCATAGCTACCGACAGGCAGCGAAATCACCACCGCATCAGTTGCGCCATCACCTCCGTAGTAAGCTTTTAGCTTTCGCCGGACACGACCCGCATCGACGCGCACAACCCCTTCCCGCTTGGTCAAGTCGTCGGCGCTGTAACCATAAACATCCATGGCAATGGTCTTGGCGCGGATCTCATCCTTGCGGCCCGCAAGCGCTTCGGTCACGACATAGCTAAGAAAGGTCCGCATTCGGGCAGATCCTTTGAAGCCACCTGAGTTCAATACCCGCTCAAGAGCACTTCGCACCTCCTCATCCGAGAAAGAAGGCGCTGTGTCACGTTGTTTGTTATCCGCCTGGGCAGTCAAGAACTATCCTTTCATGACAATGGCTTGACCCCATGGTGCTACGGTAGCATGCGGCTTTATACGTTCAAGTCATATTCTAGGGAACGCATGCTTTACGAGCAATTTCCACGAAGGCAACGCGGATGGACGAAGAAGACTTCTTTGACGCACAATTCCCGGGAGCCTCCGTTCTGATGCGAAACATGCGCGCCCAAGACAGTGAGTTCGACCGGATTTGCCTCGATTATCAGGAGATGATGACCGAGCTGGCACAGTCTCCTCTTTCCGACACGGGCGTTCGCCCTCGGTACCTCGCGGATCTGGCGGAAACCGTTACTGATTTGCGAAGCTCTATCGAAGCAAAGCTGTCAGACGTTCCGGGTACGCCTGGGCATATGGATAAAACGAAAGGCTTGAAATGACCCTGAAACACATTTTGCCCGCGCTAATCCTCACTGCAGGTTCGGCATATGCCCAACAGAACCCGATTATTCACGATGGTGAGTTCGAATTTCTGCGTGCCCAGTTCGGCGCGGTCTGGGATGCCCAGGACATTGAGATTGACGCGAAACTGGCCGAAATCCGCGACGCAAACGGGGGCAAACCACCCAATATCCTGTACATCCTGATCGACGACATCAGCTTTGGTCAGATGGGTGATCGCAAGATGAACTACGTCATGGGCATCGAAACGCCCAGCATCAACCAGTTCGCCACCGAAGGTTTGTCGCTGATGCGAATGTACACGGAACCCTCGTGCACGCCGACCCGAACGGCGATGCTGACCGGGCGACATCCGGTGCGTGCCGGTGTGACAGAAGTCAAAGTGGCTCTGGTAGGCGAAGGCCTTCCAGCCAGCGAGGTGACCCTGCCCGAGATCCTAAAAGAGGTTGGCTACAACACCGTGCATGTTGGCAAGTGGCACCAAGGTGACATCGAACAGGCCTACCCCCACAACCAAGGTTTCGATTGGGCCGCCTTCCCCCTGCATCAACAAGTTCAACTGAGCCTCATGACCCCCGAGGCGATGCGCGCGAATAACATGCTCGGATACGTGCCCGAGGGGCAGAACAATCAGTTTCTGCTGGATGAGCGTTTCAAACCCTACGGACTGGTGACTGGTGTCGAGGCAGAAGCAGGCGGCACCGCCCGAGAGGTGGATATGTCACCGGGCGAGGTCTGGACCCAAGCCAAGTATGAAGCGATGAACGAGAGGTATCAGCGTCAGGCTCTTGAGCAATTGGAGCGTGCCGCAGCCGAGGAAGAACCGTTTTTCCTGCAATATTGGCCGCTCTACCCGCTGAATTTCGTTTATTCCGAGAACGCGATCTCTCGCAACGGCGGGTTTCATGCTGACAAACTGCAACTACTGGATGGCTGGATCGGTGACCTGCTGGTCAAGCTCGAAGAAACCGGAGAAGCCGACAACACGATTGTGGTTTTGATGGCCGACAATGGACTGATGTACCACTACGAAGGAACTTCGGGGCTCAATCAACTGATCTATCGTGGCGGTAAGACCCAACATCTGGAAGGTGGCGTACGCACGGATGCATTCATTCGCTGGCCCGGAGTAATCGAGGCTGACAGCGCCGCCGGAGATATCTTTCATGTGTCTGATATCTATACCACAATGGCTCGGATCGCAGGCGCGACTGATCATATCCCGCGCGACCGCATCATCGATGGTGTCGATCAGACCGCCCTGCTGCTGAACGGTGAAGGCAACGGTCGCCGCGATTATGTATACGTCTATGAAGGCCCGGTTTTGCGCTCGGTGGTCAAGCAGGAATTCAAGATGCACCTGCCCGCGCCCGGCCAACCCGGAGCGGCGGCCCCGACCTTCAACATCTATCGTGATCCACGCGAACTGCACCCTTTGGTCGGTTACTCACTTTGGGCCGGAGCGTCGTTTCAGGACATGATCAAACGCCATCAGAAGATGATCGCGAAACATCCACATTCCGAAATCGGGCGCGGCATCCCCTACGAGGGCATCGACAACCTGCGTCCGGAATCTGAACTGGCTCGCGATGTGTTCACGAGCTGGCAGCAGTGAAGGCTACAGAAATTCCTGTTTAAATATGATAATGTTTTAATGTGAAATCAGCGGCAGGAGTGTTTGCGTTCCGCCCAGTACATGATCGGGGGATATCGAATGAAGATTTCAGGGGTATTGGTTTTATTCGCCAGCCTTGCCGCGCGCAGCACGTTCGCGCAAGAAAACCCAATCCAACACGATGCCGAATTCTATATCTTGCAAGCACAGCGCGCAGAGCAATGGGCCCAGGATGATATGGCTGTGGATGAAGCCCTGGCTGCATTTCGCGAAGGCAACAACGGCAAGCCACCGAACATCATCAGCGTTCTGATCGATGATCTGGGATTCGGCGACATGGGGATACCCGAGTTGAACGCCGTTCGGGGTTACTCGACGCCGAATATCAACGATTTCTCCGACGACGCGATGCGCATGGTTCGGATGTATACCGAACCCTCTTGCACCCCTACTCGCGTCGCCCAAATGACGGGGCGGCTGCCTGTACGCATGGGAATGGGTGATACCACCGTTGATATTGCCGGCTTTGGCCTGCCGGGGGGGGAAGTGACGTTGGCCGAAGTGCTGAAACAGGTTGGTTACGCAACCAGCCATGTTGGCAAGTGGCACATGGGGGATATCGCGGAAAGTTGGGCGATGAACCAAGGCTTTGACTATGCGCAGCACGCCATTCACCAGCAGGGTCAGCTGACGATCTTTAATGATGATGCAATCAAAGAGCAGGTCTCGGTCGCGATCAGAGATTATGATGACAAATACACGCTGGACGGTTGGTTCAGGCCGGACGCCTCAGCGATGATGACCGTCATCGAAGGCGAAACAGGCGGTCCTATTCGCGAAATTCGGATGGAGTCAGGTGAGCGCTGGAATGCGGCCAAATACGATGAGATGAACCAGGCCTTTCAGGACAAAACCCTGTCAGAGCTTGAACGTCTTGCCAGCGACGATACCCCCTTTTTCCTGCAATATTGGCCGATGATCCCTCTGGATAATACCCGCGCCGGACGCTCTGGTCCCGAAAGCGCGAATGGCGGTCTCTATGTCGACAAGATGCAACTTTTGGATCAATGGCTGGGTGATTTGTTCGCCAGCATGGCAGAGTTGGGGGTCAGCGAGAATACCATCGTCATCATTATGGGGGACAACGGCCACTTTACCAAATACGCCCCGCAATCGGGCTATACTCCGATGATATATGCTGGTGGCAAAGGGGATACGACTGAGGGCGGCGTTCGGGTCGATGCCTTTATTCGCTGGCCGGGGATGATTCAGGCAGATGGTTTGCTGAACAGCATCATTCACGTTTCGGACCTTTATACAACGCTTTCACGTTTTGCGGGGGCCGAGCAATACATCCCGCGAGATCGTCTTGTGGATGGCGTCGATCAATCCGCAGCGCTATTGTTTGCGGACGAAGCCAAAGCGCGCAGAGATCACGTGATCATCTATTCGGTGAACAAACCCGAGGCGATCGTGAAGGACCAGCTTAAGCTCAAACTGCCGGGAGCCGGGGAAAGCGCTATTCTGGCAAAGTTCTTTGATCTCTACCGGGACACGCGCGAGGAATATTCAGTCTCGACCGAGGTTGGCGCCTGGGGCGGGCAGGAATTCGCACGCATCCTTGGCCGACACATGGCCCGCAAAGAGAAATTCCCCGACACGCCACCCGCGTATGGCGTGCCCTATGAAGGGATCGATAACCTGCGACCCGAAACCCAACAAGCGGTCGAGGCTTTCCTGATCAAAAGCCAATCCCCGCAGCAATAGCACGGTGTCGCCGTCGTCATTAACTCAAGTTTCTAGGATCATCACATGCTTGGATTACTCCTATTCGCACTGGGTTTAATCGGATCACTTGGGATCGGGTTCGTCTACTTCCGTGATTTGGGCGACGTGTCCCAGATGCTGTTGAAGGTAAAGCGCGAGAATATGGTGCGTTTCATCCGCAATGAATACCGCTTGATTGCCATCGGGTTGGGCGCATTTGCTCTCGCAACGCTCGCGCATTTCGCCCTGGGAGCCGGGCCGTTCTGGCTTTGGCTCATTGCCGCTTTACTTGTTCTACTTCTCTATGGCTTTCCCTATGTCTGGGTTCATCTAGGTCTGAGAAATCAGCTAAATGACGCGCAGTATTTTCCCATCGACGAGGCCCGCAAATATGTCGGGCCGACTGCCCCCGTGATGGTGATTGAGAATGACGGCCATGCCCGAGCCCATCCTGATGCACAAATCATGCGCCCACATTTGGCGGGCGACGACAAAGGGCTGGGCGGAGAAGACGTCGTGATGACCTATTGCGCCATGGCCAATCTCGGTCAGGGCTATGCGCCAAGCATCGAAGGCAAACGACTGAACCTTGAGGTTCTCGCCCAGCACGGCAACAACCTGATCTTGCGTGATAATGACACCGGTGAGCCCATCCAGCACATATACGGCTTTCGCGAAGCGGATCGTGACACAAATGCAGACGGTCTCGCGTGCCCTCTGCGGCCCGAAGCGCAGATGACACCCTGGCCAACCTATCGGATGACTTTCCGTGGATTTCAAAAGGCTTTCCCGGAAGGCGAGGTGTTTTTGAACAAACCCTCCCCAAACCCCTTGCTGCGGCTGCTGGACATGATGACCGAGATCACGTTCGGCTGGGGCATTGGCCGCCAGCATCAGGAAGAGGCTCCGGTGATGGACAACATGGACCGTTCGGACAATCGGCTGCCGAATAAAACCTATGTCTGGGGGATCACAATCGGACAGGATGCCACCTGCTGGACCGACGATTTCGTTGTCGACAACGATTGGATCGTCAACGCGCGTGTCGGCGGGCGGGATATCGTCGTCAGCCTCGATCCAAAATTTGAAAGCTTGGGCGTTTGGTACAATGACAGCGGTCAACCCGTGACCCAATGTGACTTTTGGGGAATGTCTGATCAGGGCCAACTACAACGGGTCGAAACCCTGCGCGCAGGCGTGTTCTGGCATGTCTGGTCCGAGTTTTTTCCCAGCACCGATATCAATCGTGTCGGTGACGGCGCAGGCAAATCCGAAGACGTTGCAGCATGAAAGAACGAACAATGCGCCTGGCTAGGTTGGCATGAGGCGACAATAGAAATCAATTCAAGGTTCTTGGCGGGAGACGGAAAATGGATGTGACAGTAAAGTGGACAGGATTGGCGCTTGGCCTCGCAATGGCAGGTTCGATGGCACCAATGGCCTTGGCCCAACAGTCGGACTGGTCATATGAGGCCTCAATCTATCTTTTCATGCCGGAAACTGAGACCTCACTCAGCACACCGATGGGTACACTGGATGGCACCCTGAGTTTTTCCGATGCGTTGGACAATCTCGATTTTGCCTTCATGGCCGCGTTTGCCGCCACAAATGGCCGGTGGTCCCTGTTGGCCGACTATAACTATACCAATCTGTCTTTCAGCAGTGACACTCCCGGCCCTGCCAGCTCAGGCTTGGACACATCCTTTACCACGCAATTTCTCAGCGGCTATGTCGGCTATAGGGTCTACGAGGATCAAACCGCGAATGTGGATATTGTCGGTGGATTCAGGTGGTTCAGCACGGAAACCGACTTTGAATTGCAACCAGGCGCGGCCCCCGGCCGTCGAACAACGGTTGATTCAAGCTGGACCGATCCCGTGATCGGGGCCCGCGCACGCGTCAAGTTCTCGGACAAATGGTCAGGAACTGGGTTTGTAGACTATGGCGGCTTCCGCAGTGGCAGCGAGACATGGCAGGTTCTGCTGACAGCCGACTATGCGATTAATGATCGTTGGCTGATCCGCGGTGGATACCGCTATATCTCATTCGACCACGACATCGACGGAAACGATTTCAAGTTCGACCAATCCGGTCCACTGATTGGCGCGACCTACCGCTTTTGAGCGGCTTTTAGTGACCGCCAAAGTAAGCCTCGAGCAATCGCTTATCATTCCGCAACTCGTCTGCGGTGCCTGATGTCTGCATGCGTCCTGACTCGAGCACGTAAATCCGGCTCGCCAGCGAAAGCGCGAAGTTGGCGTTTTGCTCGGTGATCACAACCGTCAGCCCGTATTCCTTGTTGAGCTTGCGCACCACCTCGGCGATTTCGTGACAGATTTTTGGGGCCAGACCAATCGTCGGTTCGTCGACGAGCAACAGCTCGGGGCTGGTCATCAGCGCGCGTCCGAACGAGACCATCTGACGTTCCCCGCCCGACTGGGTCGAGGTCTCCTGCCCTTCCCTCTCTTCGAGACGCGGGAACAGGCTGTGTACCATTGCCAGATTGCTCTGGATGTCTTCGCGGGCCGTGAAGGCACCGACAATTAGGTTGTCACGCACCGACATATAGGGAAACAGGTTAAAGCGTTCGGGCGCATAACCCACGCCATGTCGTACAATTTCGGAAGGCGTCCGACCGGCAAGGCTGTGCCCCCTGAGCCGGATATCGCCCTCGATTTTGACTAGCCCCATGATGCTGTCCAGCAAGGTCGATTTTCCAGCCCCATTTGGACCCACCACAGCGACAATCTCACCGGGTTGGACGGTGATCGAGATGTCGGTCAGCGCTTGCGCCTTGCCATAGAATGCCGACAGGTTTTCGATTTCCAGATACGACATTACGCGCCCCCCAGATACGAGGCCTGAACAGCCTTGTCGTTCATGACTTCGCTGAACGAGCCCTCGGCAATCATGGTGCCCCGTTCAATGGCGATCGCACGGTCGACCAATGGCTCAAGCGCAGGCAAATCATGGCTGACGATCAGAAAAGTCATCCCATCTTTGCGCATCGACTGAATGAGATCAGAGATTTGGGCGATCTCTCCTGTGGTGAGACCCGCAAACACCTCATCCAGCAGCATCACCTTGGGCGCAGTTGCCATTGTGCGCGCCATCTCAAGTTTACGCAGATCACCCATGGCCAGTTCTGTCGGCGCGCGTTTCAAGTCCGCTTCTGTAAACCCGACGCTGAGCGCAAGCTCTCGCTCACGTTCTTTATCTGGGGGTGAGACGATCATCTGCCAGATATTGTCGGGCATTAGGCCAACCCGGATATTTTCGGCTACGCTCATATCACCAAACGGGCGCGGGATCTGATAGGTTCGGCTGACCCCGGCCCGAATGCGTTGTGGCGTCGACAGTGTCGAAATCTCCTGCCCGAACAGTTCGATCGTTCCGCCGTTTTGCCGCAACTCACCCATGATCTGGCTGAACACGGTCGTCTTGCCTGCCCCGTTGGGACCGATCAATCCAAGCGACTCGCCCTCTTTGAGAGAAAACGACAGATCATTCGTCGCGACCAATCCACCGAAACGTTTTACCAGACCTGAAACCTGTAACGCCACGCTCATGCCGTCCGCCCCTTGCCTAGGCCTTTGAAGCCACGCCGAACCAGCTCAACAATGCCTTTCGGCTGATACATGTAGAGGAGCAGTGCTATGGCTCCATAGACGAAATACCGTTCAGCCCCCGGAAGAACCGGTCGCAGATACTCCAACAGGAACGTCATGAAGAACGCGCCGATCATGGGGCCAATGATGGTCGAAGTTCCCCCCAGAAGTGCCGCGACAATGATCGTGAACAAGAAGTTGATATCAAACAACGCACGGGGCGCGAGGGACCCCAGATAGTGGACGTAGAACGCACCACCCAGCCCCGCGATCATAGCACTCGTCAGAAAGGCAAAAGCCTTGAGGCGCGTAGTGCTGAGGCCCGAGCCGCGCACGCTTTCCTCGTTCATACCGATCGCAGACAAGGCCGTTCCAAGCCGCGTCTTCATCAGCAGCCACATACTGACGGCTATCGCCAGCATCAGCGTCGTGGACAGGTAATACCCGTTCGCCGCGCCGCGTGTCAGCGTTTGAATGCCCGACATGCCGCGCGTTCCGCCAGTCAGATCAGGGCGAATGACCTGAACCAGTTGATACAGCAACTCCATGAAGGCCAGCGTGACCAGAGCGAAGTAACTGCCTCGAATACGTAGCGCTGGCAGCAGCACCAGCAGGCCGGCAATCATGGTGACAAGAACGGCGATCGGGATCGAGATTTCAACCGCGACGTCGAACCGCTTTGTCAGAATCGCCGTGGTGTAGGCCCCGATACCGATCAGGAACGGATGACCAAAGCTCACATACCCTGTTCGGCCAGACAGCACGTCCCAACTGATGGCAAAGATCGCCAGGTAGTTGGCAAAGATCATCGTACGCATCGTCCCGTTCGAGACGAATTGCGGCAACAGGAACATTCCTGCAATCAAGCCACCCCAAAGCGCAAAGTGAAACCAGCGTAGCCCCATCGTCAAAGCTCCTCGCGGCCAAACAGGCCCTGCGGTCGCGTGACCAGCACGCCGATGATCAACAGCATCGTGAAGACACCTCGCAACTCCGGTGCAAGTGTCGCTACAACGATAACTTCAAGAAACCCGACAATATGGGCCACTACCAGTGTGCCGAGGATCGAGCCGATCCCGCCCACGATGACAACGGCCACCGAGATGATCAGTGGTGCCACCCACATAGACGGCGACAATTGGGTATAGCTCGCGAAGAAGACGCCTCCGAGTGCTCCCAGCGCGCCAGAGATACCCCAAGTGATCAGATTGATGCGATCCGGGTCGATCCCGGAAATCGCAGCGCCTTTGGCATCCATGGACACCGCCTGCATCGCCCGTCCGGTATGTGTCAGCCGCACAAAGGCATAGAGCCCAAGAAGAATTGCCCAGCTAATAAGGGTTGCAATCAGGATGTTATACGTGACCGAGGCCCCGGCCACATTGATCACTCCGGGAACAATTGGCAAAAGGATTTTGCTGCTGTCGCCAAAGACCAAAACGATCCCGGCCTGAATGACGACCGCAAGGATCAGCGTCGAAATCTCGACAGCCACGTGATCCCCTTTGAGCGTTTTGACAATCAAACGGTACTTCAGAACTCCCATCAGCACACCCAGCGCAGCGGCCACGGCAACCCCCATAAGCTTAGGCATTCCAAGCGATTGCGATATCCAGAAGTAAATGTAGCCGCCGACCATCAGATAGGCGCCATAGGCGAGATTCAGAACGCGACCGATGCTGAAGATCAGCGTGAACCCCATAGCGATGAGCGCATAGAGACCGCTGAGCAAAAGCCCCTGAATCAGTATCTGCAACATGTGTAGATCCTTGGCTGCGAGTGCGCGTCGCCGCGCACCCGTTTCAAGCTATGGTTGGGGCAGGTTTATGGCTTTACCCAGCTGGGCAGCGTGAACTCGCCCGTCGCATATTTGTCTGGGTACACAACTGCGGCAGTGCCGTCTTCGTACCACTGGACCACGACCATTGACGGGGCCGCATCATCAAACGGCTCGGACAGATCAAAGCGGATGTTGTGGGGATAGGTGCGGCCTGTCACTGGCTCGACCTCATCATCGCCCCAGAAGGCGTAGCGCAGCCAAAGCTGACCATCCATCTCAAGCACCAGATCCTGCTTCTTCATCGCATCGGCCCAGCCTTCGACATTGTCGAAGCCACCCGCCTCTTCCGCGGCAGCCATAGCCTGCTTCAGACCGTGATATGCGTTGAACCCATTGAAATGAGGCAGCAGTGGGCGGCTGTCATACTTGGCCTGATAGGTGTCGACAAAGGTCTGGCTTGCCGGGTCAAGTTTGAACCCTACAGACGGGATCGGTGACAGGGTCGAGATGCCGCCACCGGCTCCGCCAGTGTCTTCCCAATATTCCATACCCAATGCAGCGACGTTCACCCCTGTCATCGCCATGGGCACCTGCAATTTCACATATTGCGACGAAACCACCTGCGAATTCACAGATGAAACCTGATAGATGAAGTCAGCCCCGGTGTCCTGCGCGCGGCTGAAGATCGGTGCGAAATCAACGGTGGCTACGTCATAGGTGATGATGTCCTTGACCTCGATTCCCGCAACCGGCGCAAGCGCCTCGGTCACCAATCCGGTGATCGCCTCGCCAAAGGCCGTATCCTCAGCCAGAATTACAACGGATTCCCAACCCATCTTTTCCTTCAGAACATCCGCGCCGAAATTGATATAAAGCGTGGCAAGCGCCTCGTCCGAGGCGATGTTCATGAAATATGGTGCCATGCTTTCGGGATCTTCGACCACCATGTCGATGATGCCGATATATGACGTCCACGTGTCGAGCGTCGGAATCCGGTATTCCTGCATTCGCGGCAGCCAGCCCAGCGAAACATCATCGATAGAGCCTGAGATGATGAAATCTACTTCCTCGGTTTCCGCCAAGTATTCATAGGCCCGCACCCCTTCGGTCGGGTCCTGCCCAGTGTCGGCGGACACCAGCGTGATCTGTTCCCCCATCACGCCGCCATTCGCATTAAGCTCTTCAATCGCGATCTCTGCACCACGCAGCGTCGACAGACCGGTGTCTGAGGAAAGAGATCCAATAAAGCCCACCTTGATTTCAGCTGCGGCCGCCGAGGCCACAAGCGCGATACATGTTCCGCTGAGTAGCGCTGTCTTGATCATCACATTAGCTCCCTGTGTCTTATTGTGCCCTTCTTGTATTCTGTATACAGTACACAAGACGATAGTTCGATCAAATCCTTTCTTGGTGACTCATGTTCAGATTCCGCTGATTTCGCCGTTTTCGTCGTGAATTACCGCATCCACATCTATTTCCACCGTCAATCCGGGTTGCGTCAGCCCCGCTTGAACGGCTGTCAGAACAGGATCAATATCTTTGAATACCTCTCCGTGAACGCTCGCGAATTCTCCCGCGCGCGACAGATCGCTCAGATAGGCGCGGACCCGGCCTACATGGCGCATCTCGGCACCGACGGCCTTAAGCGCCTCTTCTATACGGGACAGAATGTATTTTGTCTGGGCTCCCACATCTCCTGGCGCATGTATACGCCCGCTGGGTTCGATCGCTGTGGTCCCTGCGACCCAAACGAAGGGACCGATGCGCTTTGCGCGGGAATAAGACGCAACTTCTTCGAACCGCCCGCCTGACTTCCAGATGCGGAGGGTCACAGGCCTAACCTCGATCGAATGGCATCCGCCGCTTTCTGCAAGGCTGCTTGTTCTTGATCGGTCAGCCGCAACTCCTCGACTTCGACCAACCCGGAAGACCCCAGATGGGCAGGAACACCAAGCACAACCCCATCGATGCCATATTCCCCCTGCAACATGACCGAGACCGGAACCGGGCCGGTGCGTGCGCCCCGGATATGGTCGATCAACTCGATCGATGCGTGCGCCGGTGCTATGGTTGCGGAACCGGATTTCTTCAGGGCAACTACCTGCCCACCGCCGGTCACGGCGTCCTGAACGCAAGCCTCAATCTGATCAGGCGATAAAAACACCTCCAATGCCCTGCCCTTAATTTTGGCCCGGCTTGGGATTGGCGCCATCTCGTCCCCGTGACTTCCGAGCGTGAAGGCCTCGACATCAGCGGGCGCTACTCCCGCAGCCATAGCAAGGGCGTTGCGAAACCGGCTGCTGTCCAGCGTACCGGCCATTCCCAGCACCCGTTCACGAGGGAACCCGGTTGCGCGCAGCATTTCTACGGTCATTTCGTCAAGCGGATTGGTCACCACGATGACGATGGCATCAGGCGCAGCGGAGCGTATGGCCTCAGCGGCCTGGCTGATCACGCGCGCATTCACATCGATCAGATCCGCGCGGCTCATACCCGGTCGCCGGGCACGGCCTGCTGTCACCACGACCACCTCAGCACCTGCCACAAGGTCCAGCGACTCGCCGCCAACACATCGTGCCCGTGCGCCGGTAATGCCTGACGTGTGGTTCAGATCCAACGCCGTAGCAGCGGCCATTCCGGGCGCAATATCGATCAGCGCGATCTCATCCGCGATATCCTGCATCGCCGCCAGATGCGCCACATTGCCCCCGACGCCCCCTGCCCCGATCATGGCAAGTTTGCCAAGCCTTCGGGCCTTGTGTTTCGCACGCACCGGAGCAACCCATTTTGGCGAGCGGCGATACAACACCCGCTGCATTGAAATAGCAGCGTCTGTACGCGTTGGTTGTGGCTTTTCCAGCGGTCCGTCGACAAGCTTTATGCCAACACGCTCGGCAGTTTCGCGTGCCAAGGCCGTCACGATATCGTCGGGCAGGACTTCAAACACGATCCGACCGCGACGGCGGGCATCTTCGACCGCCTCTGAACCTATGACGCGCGGCGCTGCCATCACTTGGCTTGCCCGTCCACCGCCTCTATCGCGCGGGTTGCGGCCTCGACGGCGGTCTTGACCGAGTTTTCAGACCCCGAGATGAACAGGCGGCCAAACCGCCCCACGGCGCGCACTTCGACAATATCGATCTCTGCCGCCTTCTCCGCTTCATTCGCGGCAATCGAGATATAAGCAGCCGGGGCACACTCGACAATGCCCAACGTCTGCCCTGGAACGATCAGAGCCCCTTTGCGCCATTTGTTCAACAACTGTGCCTGATAGGGTTCGACGCTGGTGATAATCTGCGTGGAACTGATCGCCGGCTTCAACCGGTCAGACATTGTTGCGCCGAGCTCGGCCAGCATCGCATCGCGCGCGGCGGACACCTCCGCATTCGACGGAGATCGCAGGATAAAGAACCCGAACTCGCGCTCGACCATCTGTGTTGTCGCCTCAACCGAAGATGCCTTGAGCGCCCGGTCGATCAGCGAGAATACTCCGTTACCCGGCGCAAACTCTCCGATCAAAACCGTATCCCCGGACAAGGGCACCGACCCTTGCACCGTCGCGCCATTGTACGCGGCGAATTTTGGTTGCAGGTTGTCGATCTGCATCAGCGCCCGGATGGTAATCTCGCTCATGCGCCATACTCCTCGTAAATGTCGCGCCAGGGTCTGCTTTCATAGGCTACCCGTTTGATGTTGATGAGATGCAGGGCCGTCACATTGTCCGAAGTGATCGAACCTGACCACGTCCCGGTGCCCAGCATGAAGGATGGTTCCAGATCAGTCGAATATCCCATACCGCCCATGATGCCCGGTGTATTCACCAGTACCCGACCCGTCGGCACGGTGGCAAAACGGGCCACGATCTCAGGGTCGTCCGAATGGATGACTGAGGAATGACCCCAGCCTTCGAACTTGGCGATGGATTGCGCCAGCTCGATCCCATGGTCTGTGGATTTCGCCGCGTAGAACGCCAGAACGGGGTTCAGCTTTTCTGCAGACAGCGGGCGCTGCCAACCTACTTCTGTCTCTTCCGAAACAAGGCACCGGGTGCGTGGTGGGATGGAAAAACCGGCAGCATCCGCCAGCGCCTGCGGGCTTTGCCCCACCTTCTCAGGGTCCATGGCCTGCACGCCTTTGAAGATCACCCCGGCAAGACGATCCGCTTCGGCCGGTGTGCAGAAATAGGCACCTTTCAATTTAAGCTCGTGGCGCAAATCACGTGCGATCTCGGGATCAGCGACGACGGCCTGCTCACTGACGCAGGCGGTCCCGTAGTCAAAGCTCTTCGACGTCACGATCATCTCGGCGACTTCCGCCAGATCGCGTGTTTTCGACTTGTGTACGTAACACGGCACGTTGCCCGCACCGACCGCGAGCGTGGGTTTGCCGCTGGAATACGCCGCTTTGACCATGGCCGGACCACCGGTTGCCATCACAACCGAGGTACGGCGATGTTTCATCAACTCGGCTGTGCCCTGAATTGTCACGGAATCCAGACATTGGATTAGACCCTTGGGCGCACCCATTTGTTCAGCCACGCGCGCCATAATTCGCACCGTTTCGATGCCACAACTCACACCACGCGGATGCGGCGCACACACGATCGCATTGCCTGCCTTCACCGCAGAAAGCACTTTGTAGATGATCGTTGAAGTGGGGTTCGTCACCGGGATCAGAGCTGCCACAACGCCCATCGGTTCACCGAAGGCTGCGATCTTTGTCGCATCATCGCGCCAAAGCAATCCCAGCGTTGTCACATCTCTTAGATAATCCGCGACTGAAAGCGCGTTGAACAGGTTCTTGACGCGCTTGTCCGGCACATTCCCATATCCGGTTTCCTCGACGGCCATTTGCCCCAGCCGTTCGGCTTCGGGCTCGATGGCGCGCGCCATGGCGTCGACTATTGCGTCTACCTGCGCCGGGTCAGTGCCCAAAAAGGCGCGATAAGCCTCGAAAGCGCTATCTGCGGCACGCCGTGCGGCGGCGATTGATTTCAGATCTGCATCCATCAAGAAGCTCCGGTGACGATGGTGTCAAAGATACGGCGCGCTTGATCAACGTCGCCCGCTGAAACCCCTATGGCTTCGAGGCGCCGTCCGGCGGCAGCCACATCCGCCCCCAAAATTCGGTCGGACATCGCGATCAGGCTGTTCGTCAACGGGCTCGGGATACCCGCAAGCTCACCCGCTGAGACCAAAGGTACAAGCGAGCCCAACACGCCATCCCGCATCATACTGCGCGACGTTTGCTGATCCGGGATCGGACGCGCGCCCGAGCCACGTTCGGCGCCGGCAAAGGTGGCTATCCACTGCCCTGTCTCCGGCAGGTTGCGAACTCCAAACGCAGCAGCAATGCGTCGCCGTTCGTCTGCAAGCCCCTGAATGACCTCTGTCTGGTCCGGACCAATCAGAGACGCAAAGGTCTGGTTATCCTCAAGCGGAACACCACCCATTGGAATGCCAGGACCACCTGTCCCCATTGCGGCACCGCCGAGGATCAGCGCAGGTATCTCGACTGCGGCCGACAGATCGTTGAAGCCGCACGACAAAACCGAGTCGACCGCCTGAACGTTGGACAAATAGGCGGACACGGCGTCCAGAACCTCTTCCCGACCGCACGGCAAGGTTGCCGCAGCCATCGGTGCCGCCTGCGAAAGCGTCAAAGCTGCGCCCTCGGAACGGAACCAGTATGGCAGACCCTGAACCTCGACCAGCGTGACGTCCGCCGCGCAGCCTCCGATACGCAACAACCAGGCTGTTTCCACAGCCCCCAGAGATCGTCCTGGCGCAAGGACCAAGATTTGCCCGTCGCTGAGGTGATCGGCCAGCACCATCGCATACGTGCGCTGTTTGTGAAGCGGTCCGGTCAGGAATATCACCTGTGCATCGCGCACCGCTGCATCCAGCTCAGCAGTTGTGCGCACCGACGGCCCATCCCGATCGACTTGATAGGTCCCGACCGGACCTTCACCGCGAAGCGAGATGCCCGAGGACTGGGCCAACAGCGACAGTTCGGCCCCATAGGCCGAAAACAAGGTGACTTCAGCCCCTTCGGCAAGGCAAAGAGCGGCCAACAGGCGTGCATCAGCCCCGCCGCCCAACACCGATATTCGGTCGAGCTTGGGATGTTCAGGTGCACCCCGGGTTGAGCCACGTGTCGCTGCACGTGTGAATTCCTCGAAACCGGCTGACATAGCGTCTCCTCAAGACAGACGGATTAAGCCGCAGAGCCAGCACCAAGGCTGTCGATTATGGCCTCAAGTTCATCATGTGGGCGCGCGATCACGTGGACGGATACGACTTCACCAACTTTATTTGCCGCTGTCGCACCTGCATCCGCGGCGGCTTTGACTGCGCCGACTTCACCACGCACAAGGGTGGTGACTAGGCCTCCGCCAGCCTTGGTTTGGCCGACAATCGAAACGCTGGCCGCCTTGACCATCGCATCTGCCGCTTCGATCGCGCCGACCAGTCCGCGCGTTTCGATCATGCCCAGGGCCATTTGCCCCGCCACTGGTTTCGCCATTTTTAGTTCCTCCAAAGAAATTTAGATGTTTGGTGTTCTTGGTTCAGGTCGTGGACACGCGATCCACAATCGCGATGATCGCCAGATCGACGGGCGCGGTGGACAGACCGGCGGCCATACGCGCCGCCGAGCCGTTGACCAGCAGAACCGTATCCCCCACCCCGGCACCGCAGGTGTCGACGGCGACCCGCGCCGGTTCGATCACCTTGCCTTTGCTATCGACCAAATCCGTCACCAGCAGTTTCGTACCGACCAGTTTTGCGTCTTTGGCCGTGGCTGTGACGGTCCCGGCGACCTTGCCCAAATGCATCAGAAGGTCCTCAGGTAACGGTCCAACTCAACCGGAGTGACCTGTTGATTGAAGAATTCAAGCTCGCGCTCAGCCTGCTGCAGAACCAGCTCCCACAGCATTTCGCCCATGAGATCGCGAAGCCATTCGGATCCTCGCGCCAGTTCGATCGCCGTTGGCAAGTCGGTCGGGATCGGATCGCCGATCCCTTCTTCGTAACCGTTGCCGGTTGTCGGCTCTGACGGAGCCAGGCCCTGCTCGATCCCGTCCAGCCCCGCTGCAATCTCGGCCGCCAGCAGAAGGTAGGGATTGGCATCTGCACCAGCGTCACGTTTTTCTACGCGCACCGCGCTGTCGGATCCTTCAATGACCCGAATACCAACGGTCCGGTTGTCATAACCCCAGCTCGTGTTGATCGGGCAGAAAGTATAAGGCTGACGGCGTCGATAACCATTGACGGTGCCACTGCCACAGATTGCCGTTTCGCACATGCGTTGTTGCAGCCCGGCGATGAAGGATTTGCCAGTATCGTTTATCTTGCCGTTATCGGCAAAGACATTCTTGCCGTCTTTCCAAAGAGAGTAGTGTGTGTGGAAGCCGTTGCCGGACTGATCGAAGAACGGTTTTGGCATGAAGGTTGCCAGATAGCCGTGGGCGATGCCCAGCTGGCGGATCAGCGACTTAAACAAGACGACACGATCTGCCGCTGCGAGCGCTTCGCCGTAACGGATATTCACCTCAATCTGACCCGCAGCGTATTCGGGGTTCGATTGCTCGATTGGAATACCGCACTCGTTGATCTGTTGGCGGATCGGCCCAACGATGTGCTCCATCCGCGCAGCACGGCCCAGACCGTAGACCTGGATCCCGCTATCGCGCGGCTGTCCGGTCTCCGGATCCAGTAGATAGAATTCAAGTTCAGTACCGACATTGACCTCGAACCCCATGTCGCGGGCCCGTTCAACTTGACGCACCAACGCCTGACGCGGATCGATCGGAACAGGCTTGTGGTCCATACCTTCCGCCCGACCAAAGCAAACAGCGACGCCTGGCTCCCACGGCACAGCGACGGGCTGGGTCATTGGGAAGACGTGCATATCGGGGTAGCCGTTGTCGAAATTGACATAAGGCGTATCCCAGACGTCGCACGTCATATCGATCGCCATCAATGCAATCGACAGCGCATTGCCGCATTTGCAGACGTGGTCCCAGTGGCTGGCCGGAATGCGCTTGCCGCGCATGATGCCGTTGAGGTCACCCACACCGAGTATGACGGTGTGCGTGCCTTCGGGCAGATCAAATCCCGAACTCATTGATGCGCTCTCCCTGTTTTTTGGCTTTATAATTGTTGTATTCTGTATACAGTATTCACAAAGACAATCGATAAACAAGGAAAATCTGCATCATGTCCAAGAACTCGGTCATCGTTGTCGGAGGCGGCATCGTCGGCGTCATGACGGCGCTTACACTGCAACGACGTGGTGAGGCAGTGACTTTGATAGATCGCTGGGAACCGGGACATTCCCGTGCATCTTCAACGGATTACAACCGTGTCATCCGTGCGATTTCCGGGCGGGATGAGTTCTATACACGTTGGGCCCGCGAAAGCCGCCTGCGCTGGCTGGAACTGCAAGCCGAGAGCGGCCAGAACCTGATGTATGAATGCGGTGCGCTGATTCTTGCAACAGGCGGTCATTGCGACTGGGAGAACGCCACAGCCGAAACCTTCGACCGCGTTGGTGTGCCCTACTACAAGTTCGGGCGGCAGGACATCGAATCGCGATTTCCGCAGTTTCGCGTTCCTGACATCGAATACGCCCTGTTCGAACCCGAAGCCGGAATGCTGATGGCGCATCGCTGCGTCCTGACCGGGCTTGAGCTGTTTCGTCGAGCGGGCGGGATCGTACAGCGCGGTCGCGTGACCACCGATGGATCAGAGCGCCCAATGCTGGATGGAAAGCCGCTTGAGGCTGATCTTATCATTGTCTCAACCGGCCCCTGGATGGCGGACATGTTCCCCAGGACGATCAAGCCGATATCGACGGTGGTTGGTGTGAATGTCCTCTATACCTCGACGCCAGATGGGTCCGAGGAGTTCGATATGAGCCGGATGCCCTGCTGGATCGATCATGGTCAGGGCTCATTCGGGCTACCCTCATCCGAAGGTTCAGGCGTGAAAGCCGCGGTCGTCATCCCGGACAAGATCGATCTGGACAATGACGAAAGGCTAATCCGACAGGAAACGCTAGGACGCACTCGCAGCTACATCCGTCATCGTCTTCCGGGCCTTGAAGGTGAGCGGGTAGTGGATTCCAAATTCAACCAGATCATCCTGACACCTGACACGCACTTTATTGTCGACTGGCACCCCGAGCATGAAAACGTGCTGTTCGCCGGAGGCTGCTCGGGACATCTGTTCAAACACGCGCCGGTTTTTGCAGAGTTTGCGGCAGGTGTTGGAATGAAGGATTTCGGAACGGCTGATCGTTTCAAGATCACTGGTCGAAGAAAACTGAGCCCAAAAGAAAGTCCAAGCGGGCGTTAACCTTCTGAAAGCGCCGCATAGAGCCCTGAATTCGGGCACTTTTCCTGAGGCAGGCGAACACCTGATCGAATTGCATCTCGGCAGGTCTTTGCTTGGCGACAATGTCCACATTTTTCCGCCAACTCAAGGCCAAGCTCAGGATGGGCCTTAAGATCATCTTCACTCAGGCCAAACTGACTAGCCATCGAGAGTATACGCTCTCGCGCGTTGGGCGCGCCAGAACGCAACATGGCCAAATCAGTGCGGGACAGGCCGAGATCCGATAGCTCCAGATCGCTGATACTTCCCTCGCGTGGAGCATTCACAATCCGCGCAATCCTCTCAAAGAAATCCTTGTATCCCGTCATTGCCAAATCTCCCAACCGATTGCGTATACAGTATACATAGTGCGGCTTGGCTGGACTTGATTAGGATCAAGAGCCGCTCGCTCAAAGGCTTATTGCTCAGGGACGTATGTACCGCGAAAAAGCTCTACTGCTTGAAGCGCTGCAATATC
This sequence comes from Ruegeria sp. I3, assembly GCF_056532525.1. Lineage (NCBI taxonomy): Bacteria > Pseudomonadati > Pseudomonadota > Alphaproteobacteria > Rhodobacterales > Roseobacteraceae > Ruegeria > Ruegeria sp. I3. Next base: position 803,232 of record NZ_JBQFNI010000002.1, read on the forward strand.
GTCGGGCACATTTGCCGCGCTGACCGAGGACATCCCATCATCCGCTTCCGTAGCTGACAAAAGCACCTCTCGACCTCTGGTGAACAGATCGCGCAAGTGATGCGCCTTGTATTCGGGATGAAACTGAACAGAGCGGGCAGGAAAATCATAATCCAGTGCACCAACTGGACAGTGGCCCGCTGATCCGGTCACCCGAGCCGAGTCCGGAATGCTTGTTACCTGATCCTGATGCCAGACATATGCATCCACGCTATCTCCGCCATAGTTGAAGGGCCGTGCGCCAACGACATTGCCTACCTCGACTTTCTCGGCCCGACCACCATAGACGTCAGCCATGATCTGATGTCCGAAACAGATACCAAAGACTGGTTTTCGGATTTCTCGACAACGGTCCAGGAAGGCACGTAGCGGCTGCATCCAATCCGTGTCATCATAAACGCCAAATTCAGATCCGCCGACTATAGCGCCGTCGAAATCGCTCTCGTCCGGGAGCGGTTCTCCATCAACAACCCCTACTACTACGAACTCGGCTTCCGGTAGGTGTGGGGCGATCCACTCCTGAATCTGCTGTGAAGTCCGCGGCATTCCCTCCAACAATGGCAGCGGGTGGCTAGTCAACTCAAGAACTGCGATTTTCACCAGTCAAAAGCCCTGTCAATTCCAGCCATTTTCACCCCAGTGAAAGCTGACGCTTGAAAACTAAGCGCACGCAAGTCTTCGGTTTCCAGATTGTGTACCGAGGACTTTCCGCAGGCTTTCGCAAGCGCTGTAATCTCCATGGTCATGGCCGTCAAATAGCGCGCAATGCGCTCTGCCCCTGCATTCGGGTTCATACGAGCTTCGAGACTTTCATCCTGCGTCGCAATCCCGACCGGGCAGCGACCTGTGTGACAATGGTGGCAGGCACCTGGGGATGTTCCCAAGGCCGCGTAATCTTCGAGATAGCGCGGACTGTTGCACCCTAGCGCAACCATAGCCGCGTTGCCGATCATCACAGCGTCAGCACCGAGGGCCAGACACTTCGCGGCGTCCACACCGGACCGAATGCCACCGGCAGCCACGAGAGAGACTTTGCCGGTCATGCCACATTCATCTAATGCTTCACGCGCAGCGCGAATAGCGCTCATCGTTGGGATACCGGTATGGTTTAACAACAGCTCCGGAGACGCGCCGGTGCCACCTTCGGCACCATCAACTACTACAACATCTGCACCCGCTTTGGCAGCAACTGCCACGTCAAACCGGGGACGTGTCGCACCCATCTTGATGAAGATTGGCACCTGATAGTTGGTGGCGATGCGCAATTCCTCAATCTTCACTGCCAAATCATCAGCGCCGAGAAAATCGGGATGGCGGATCGTAGATCGCTGATCCACGCCTTCGGGCAAAGTTCGCATCTGGCTGACGCGCGGGCTGACCTTCATACCCAGCAACAGACCCCCGGTTCCGGGTTTCGCACCCTGCCCCACGACAAGTTCCAAGGCATCTGCGCGGCGCAGATGATCCAGATCCACACCATACCGCGCGGGTGACATCTGATAGAGCAGGCGTTGGGAGGCTTCGCGCTCCTCTTCCAGCATGCCACCCTCACCCGTGCAAGTCATGGTTCCTACTTTCGAGGCCCCATAACCCAGCGATGCCTTGGCCGATGCCGACAAAGCACCAAAGGACATTGAAGCGATGTAGATCGGGATCTTCAATTCAAGTGGGCGCTCCACAAGGCCGCGCCCTCCACCCAGAACGGTCGTCGTATCGCAATTCTCGCGATAACCTTCCAGCGGCAGGCGGGTCATCGTTGCTGGAACGAATGTCAGATCATCGAAGGTCGGCAATTGCTTGTTGAACGTATTGTATCCACGTACCTGATAGCGCCCAAGCTGCGCCAGCGCGTGAACTTCCGAGATAGCCTCGGGTGTCCAGCGGGTCGAACCTCCTTCATCATACGACGAAGGAACGCCAGCCGGGCGGCCGTCGATCGCTCCCGCATCGCGGAACCTGATTTCCTCTTCCGAGGCAACATCGAACGGATATTCGTAAGGTTTACTCAGATCATGAGCCATGCGCTTGCGTCCCTGCTTTCAAAATACCAAAGACGCTGGCCCGAAACCATTTTGCGCCAATTTCTCGAACTGTCGACAAGCCCGAGCGGGTCGAGGATCGCATCGACCTCGGCCACTTCTTCAGCAGTCGGTTCGATCACGTCGACATCCACACCCAGGCTGTCGACCTCGCCAGCTACCCAGACCTCACCTTCCCAAAGCGCATCAGCACAGGATTCCCCCGCTCCGCCAAGCGCTATGATCCGACCGGAATGCGCCATGAAGCCGGACTGATAGCCAATCTTTCCTTCGACGACGATGTTTCCACCTTTCATCGCAACGCCGACCCTTGGGCCCGCATCGCCTTTGACATGGATCGTGCCGCCGATCATCGCAGCACCACAGGACATACCGGCATAGCCACCGACAGTGATGTGCCCTTTGGCCATACCTTCGCCAACGGCCCACCCACAATTGCGCTCAATTGTGATGTTCGCCCCGGTGTTGAGGCCGCCGCAGTAGTACCCCACAGAGCCCTCAAATGTGATATCCACATTGTCTGGCAGACCCACGCCCAAATTATGACGAGACAGCGTATCTACCACGCGGATCGGCCGACCCATTGTGCAGGCTTCCATTATCTCACGATTGACCTCGCGGATATGTCGCTTGCCGACTTCGATGACGATCTCATCCATCTTTGCAGCCACCTCATTCATGCCGCCAAACTCCGGTTTCCGACGCCCCAGATACCGGTCAGCGACGGGCCGTCGTAGTTGATCACATCGCATTCCTCTGTCATCACCCGGCGGACCGCTTGTTCTTCGGTCGCAGCCGCCAGATCGCCATTGCGGTTGACGACGACCAGAGGCTTCATTGCAAATCGGTCTTTGGCAAACCCAATCCCGTTTGGCGTTGCGATCATGTAGGTAAACACACCATCGATAGAGGTAATGGACTTCTTTAGCGCCTGCTCCATGGTCAGGCCCGCCTTCATCTGGTCGCTGACCCAGACGGCAATCAACTCGCTGTCATTCTCAGTCAAGAACCGATAACCCATTCGGGTCAGCTTATCGCGCCAAGTGAAGTAATCGGTGATCTGCCCGTTATGTACGATCGCGACATCCGAAAATGGGCGCGCCCAGAACGGATGCGATGCGTTAGGCAATACCGAACTTTCCGTCGCAAGCCGCGCATGCCCCAGCCCATGTGTTCCTATCATATCGCGAACGCCGTGCTTTTCTGCCACGGCTTCGGCACCACCAATATCCTTGATGATCTCAAGACTGCGGCCGCAGGATTGAACTTCAATGCGGTCTGTCAGCTCATCCGCGTCCGCGACCCAGGCTTGAAGATTCCTTGGGTCTGAAATTTCCATCCGAAAGCAATAGTGACGACTTTGGTCCGTTACGATTTGGGGGTCAGACAGAAAGCTGCTTCCGTGTTCACGCAATATCGTTTCAAACGCGGAGAGATCCGCATCCTGTTGAGACTTGTCGAATCCCATTCCGCGTAGAACGTATCCCGTTTCTCGTGGCAAACCATAAACGGCGAAGCCAGTGCTGTCGGCGCCTCGATGTTCCTGCGCATCCATCAGGTCAACAAGATCCGCCCCAACCTTCCCGGGCGCGGCCAGTATTCTACCAGCAATTCCACACATGAAGAGCTCCCTGTTCATTCTTTCTTGTATACTGTATACAGTACACGAACAATAGCAACCCCATTCGCCTTGGCAGCAGTTGTTTTATTGAATACAGAATTCATGAAGGACAGAAAGAGAGGCTCCGAGTGGCTCTGAAACAAATCAAAACACAACGCAGACGCCTGGCGGACGAGGTCTATGACCAACTGGTCGAAGCCATCATGAGTCGCGAGATCACCGGTGAAGATCGGCTAGTGCAGGAAAAGTTGGCCGCCGAGTTGAACATCAGCAGGACGCCTGTACGCGAAGCGCTCATGCGGTTGGAGACTGAAGGCGTGTTGGAAGTGGCCGCCAGCGGCGGATTTCGACTGGCGCGCATGGACCAGACCGAGGTTCGGCAACTATACCAGGCACGCGCAGCCATCGAAGGTCAAGCCGCGCGAATACTTGCGGTACACGCAGAACCAGAGGTGCTGGATCGATTGCGTGAACTCATTCGTCGCGAAGAAGATCTGAGCCAGCCGACGACCCGAGACTACTTTATCGCAAACCGGCGCATTCACCGTGCCTTCATGGTTGAGGCGGGCAACAAGTTTCTGATCGACATGTTCGATATGATTTGGGGCAAAGCGATGGCGTTCCATCTGTTTTCGGCGATTGAATACGTCGATATCTCCAAGTCGCTTGGAAACCACCTGACCCTTGTTGACGCGATTGCGACGGGTGATGTGACCGAAGCGCTGGAAACTTTCACCAGCCACATTCAGGAAGGTTTTGACCTTCAGATCGAAGGTCTGAAAGAAGCAGATAACGGTTAAACCGCATGTCTGAGCGAGCGGCCAATCAGGGCCTATGCCTGATTGGCCGCAGCTTGTTCAAATCACGAAATGCAGTCTGTCGAACTCAGCGCGCCATCCGGATACCTCGGATAGAACGGATTCACCGTTTAGACCACGCCGGATCAGCCCCGCCAGACGCTCTGCATCGCTTGCAGTCATACCCCACCGGACCAACTCGGGCGTGCCGATCCTTAGGCCATTCATGTCGCCTTGCACCGGCTCAACCGGCAATCCGATGCCACATGCCAGCAGCCCGGATTTGCGAAGCAGTTTGGAGGCGGCCTGCCCGCCACCATACGGCGCAGCCAGAACCGCGAATTGATGCGAGTTGGTGAACCCTTCCGCGCCCGCGAAGACCGAAACACCTTGCGCATCCAATGCGGCGGCAAGCGCTTTTGACATCGCAATCATTTCGTGCGCATAGGCCGAACCGAACTCTTTCCAATCCAGCATCGTGACAGCAAGTGCCGCCGTTTTGGCTGCATCAAAGTTGGCCGTCATACCGGGAAACGCAATTGTATCCAGCGCCTTGGCGATTTCCGCATCGTTTGACACAATCAGCCCCCCGGCCGGCCCGCCAAGGCTTTTGTAGGTACTCATGGTCATGAAATGCGCACCCTCCTTCAGCGGGTTGCACCACGCACGCCCGGCGATGATGCCGCACTGGTGGGCGGCGTCGAACATGACCTTTGCGCCAACTTCATCTGCTATGGCACGCACCTCGGCCACAGGATGCTCAAACAGGTTCAGACTGCCGCCTATCGTGATCAGCTTGGGGCGTTCGGCTTTCGCCAATGCTCTCAACCGGTCCAGATCAACGGTATACCCATCTGCGTTGACGGGGGCCTCAATAGTGCGCAGACCAAACAGACCGGCACACCCTGCCAGGTGGTGCGTCACGTGGCCACCAATCGACGCGGGCGGAGCGATGATCGTATCTCCGGGTTTGCAGGTCGCCATAAAGCCATAGAGGTTGGCAATGGCCCCCGAGGGCACGCGAACCTCGGCGAACTGCGCATCAAAGACATCGGCACATAGTTCTGCGGCGATAACTTCGATCTCTTCGATCGCCTCCAGTCCCATTTCATATTTGTCACCGGGGTATCCCAGCGATGGTCTGGATCCAATGCCCGAAGGCAATAGCGCCTCGGCCCTCGGGTTCATGACATTTGTCGCCGGGTTGAGGTTAAAGCACTCTTTTTCGTGAATGCGGCGGTTTTCGTCCGCCAGATGCTCGATCCGGGCCAGAAGATCGCCAGACGACAACGATGCGGCCTTTGTCGCGATGTCCTGGATCAGAGTTTCGCTTGCGGCAGGCACCCAATCTCTTTGTACAAGTGTCATCTGACATCCTCCTGTTTTTTGCAGTTTGGCGGCTTTCGCGTGACACCGCAAAGCAGAATTGTTATTTCTTGGCGTAGAAAAACTAAGGCTAGATCAATGAGTGTTGCCCCCAAACGCCCCAAGGGACCTCCGCTGAACGCAATGCGGGCGTTCGAGGCAGCAGCGCGTCACGTCAGCTTTGTTGCGGCGGCGGAAGAGCTGAACGTTTCTCCGGGTGCGATCTCACAACATGTAAAAGCGTTGGAGGGTTGGGCAGGTGCGCCGCTGTTTCGCCGCAACGCCCAAGGGGTGGAACTGACGCCTGAGGGACAATCACTTGTCGCTGTCTTCACCACAGCCTTTGATCAGATGAGCGATGCCGCCCGGGCTCTGCGAAACCTTAAACCAAATGCCGATTTTCACATCGCCGCTTTGCCTGCTGTTGCCCAACTCTGGTTGCCCAAACGATTGCGCCGGATCAGAGAGTGTTTTCCGCATATCAATTTTTCGGTCACGGCGCTGGAAACACCACCCAGCCTGTCGCGTGAGATGTTCGATTTGGCGATCTTCTTCGCGACCTTGGACGAAGCACCTGACCAAATTGTGCTGTGCGAGGATGAAACCCAACCGGTTTGCGCGCCTGCTCTGCTGGATCGGGTGACCGGCAACAACGGGTTTCAAGGCACTCCCTTGTTGCACGATCAGACGTGGAGCAGCGATTGGTCCACTTGGTCGCGAAGCACAGGTTGTGAGGTCCCAGATGTCAAAACTGGTCCGCAGTTTTCGCTTTACAGCCTTGCCGTGGAAGAGGCCAAGGCCGCAGCTGGCGTGCTAATGGGGCACCTATGCTTACTCGAAGAGCCATTGAAATCTGGTGCACTCGTAACGGCCCACGCGCAATCCTGCCCGACAGGGCGTGCTCTAGCGGTTCAAGTGCCAGTGGCATCGCGACGAAGACCCGAAACCGATCAAGTCATCGCCTTGTTGTCAGATTGAGTCAAATCTCATCAATCCGGTGCATAGTGCACGTCACTTCACATTGAAAGCCGTGCACAAAACAGTCTCGCATAGACCGCAAGGCAACTCAGATTACATAGGGCATATGGCGGAGAGACAGGGATTCGAACCCTGGAGACGGTTTCCCGCCTACACACTTTCCAGGCGTGCGCCTTCGACCACTCGGCCACCTCTCCGGTAGAGGTGACTTATGCGAATTTCTGAACCGAGCGCAAGGCCCCTTTCGCAAAAATGGACGGGTCAGAAAATACGAAAGCTGGCGACAAATGGCAGATGATCCGACACCTCATCCTTGAACGCCTCGCGCCCCATATTCATGGTCCAGTGCATTGGAAACAGTCGCAAGCTGCCGCGGACATAATCGGTGGAATAAGTGCGTGATACGGCAAAACCGTCCAGCAAATTGGCGCGCCCCTTATCCAGAATATGCGAGAACCGGTCTTGCAGGTCCCAGCACGAAACAAAGTCCATCATGTCGTCCCCACCAAGATGGTGGAAATTGCTGACGTCCTGACCGGGGATCATGTTGAAATCACCCATCAGAAGGATCGTGCGCTGTGTCAGACCGGGGGTCGAGCGGATCTCGGCGATCTTGTCTCCGATAATCCTGCATTGGCTGTCACGTATCTGCTGCTCGGGCCGGTCTCGTCCGGATTTAAGATGCACAGCGATCAGCTTGGCCTTGAATTTGCCGACCTCGACATCGGCGATCAGGGCCTGACGTCCGCCGGGATCGTCACCTTCCGAGCCGTCGATCAGCTGCAAACCTGTCACCGAGACCCCCGGTTTGTGCAGAAACCCGATATGGATATTGCCGTTGGGCTGCGGCAGGATCTTGACCTGATAGTCCAGCCCCTTATCGGCCAGACCCAAGGCCAACCGATCGATATGTTCGATGGGGCTGACCTCGACCAGAGTGATCAGTTCGGCGTCCAGCAGGGCCAGCCCTTCGATTTGATGGGTGACCCGGTCACTGCTGGCCGGAATACCCAGACTTGTGTTTACTGGATTGAAGCCGGCCAGATTCCAGACGGCAATACGCGCGAGGCTGTGTGAAAATGTAACCATCAAAATTCCTCCTGCAAATGACTTCAGACTACATCAAAATGAAACAGTCCGATAACCATTTGCGGGAAAATGTCGATCGCATCACGCTCAGTGGTTGTCGCCCTCGCCGTCCTGATCCCCTGCCGCGTCCAGATCGTCTGCTGTCATGTCCACTGGTTTTGTCGATGGCGCATGGGGTGATAGGTCGTCATCCACGGCAGAAGCATCATTGGACGGATCGGACTGACCCGTCAGCACCTCAGGGTTACGGAGCCACAGGTCACGCTGCGCGAACGGGATCTCGATGCCTTCCTCAACGAACCGGCGATTGATCTCGTGGTTCATGTCGGATTTGACAGACAGCACCCAGTTCACATCCCGCAGGATTGCGCGGATTTCAAAATCCAACGAGTCTGCACCGAAGCCCTGGAACACTACGCTGGGCGCGGGATTGGCCAGAACCATCGGGTGCCCGTTTGCGATCTCGCCCAGAATAGTTTCGACCTTGCGGGTATCGGTACCATAGGCGACGCCTACAGGCACGATCACTCGGCCAATCGTATTGCCCCGGGTGTAATTCGTAACCACCCCACTGATCAGGTCCGAGTTCGGAACGATCACATCCGTCCGGTCGAACGTCTCGATCCGCGTCGACCGGACTGAGATATCGCGCACATATCCCATCATGCCGTTCACATCGATCCAGTCACCTTTGGAGATAGGACGCTCAACCAGCAGGATGATCCCTGAGACAAAATTCGATACGATGGTCTGAAGACCGAAACCGATGCCGACCGACAAAGCACCCGCCACGATCGCAAGCGAGGACAGGTCAAAACCGGCAACCATGATGGCGATCAGTGCCGCCAGAAAAATTCCGACATATCCGGTACCCGACACGATGGCATTCTGCCCGCCGGGATCAATGCTGGTCTTCGGCAGCAGTGAATTGCGCAGCCCGCTTTGCAGCAAACGGGTCAGCGTATATCCAATGGCGAAAATGGCAACGAACGTCAGGAAGTTACTGGGTGAAATCGTAACCCCGCCAATATCGAACCCCAGCAACAATCGCGACCAAGCTTCAAGCAAGTCCGTCTGGCGCGCGCCCCAGTAAAGCGCCAATATCGGCAACGCCAGAATGGCAAGCGCGAACCCGACCAGAACCGAAAACAGTGAATCGCGCGCGGCGTCGCCCTGCCCCGAAAGCCAGCCATATAACGTACCAATAAATCGCTGCACGATCACTAGAGCTGCAATCAGAACCAGCGTTTTGATGGCAGGAAATACGATAGCTTCGGCAGCGTTAATGTATCCGAAGGCCCCCAGGATCGGAGTCGCAATCCCAAGCATGAACAAGGCGCGCCGCAAGAACTCGACCAATTGGCTGAACCCTGCGCCACGGCGGGTAGCTTCCTGGTCCGTCTGTTCTTGCTGAGGCTCTGATTGGCGGACCTGACGCACACGCAGCAGAAGAAGGGCAGACACCACAACGATCGGGAAGCCAACAACGGCGCGGGTCGCGTCAGAGATATTCTCGATCTGCTCGAACAATTGCGCCAGCTCGTGCAAAATAAGCATGACCGCCAACAGGTCTATATAAACCCGCAATTCTCTGATTTTGCCTGCGGACAGTCTTTGGAAGTTCTGCGCCGCTCCCATCAGATAGACCTGCCGGCCGATCCAATCAAAATAGAAGATAATCGCGGCCCAATAGGGGATTTGCTGGAACAAAAGTGTACCGCGCAGGCCCAGCACGCCAGTTAGCACGACGGCGGTGACCAACGCCAACACGCCCAACCAAGGCAATAGAATGCGCAACAGCGAGACAATAAAGGTCCAGACCCCGCTGCCGCTACCTCCTAGCGAGCGGAGATATTCGCCGCCTTTCTCAGACCATTTGCGCCCAAACAGCAATAGAACTGCTGAAACAACCAACAGCACGAGAATGCCAAGACCGCGCTCGCGGATTTGTTCGCGCACCACATCAGAGCGCAAGTTTTCGATGGTTTCGTTAATAAGGCTGTGCGTCGCCTCTTTGATGTCGACCCAAGCTGGTCCCCAATAGACGGGGTTGAGCGGCGACGGCCCGCGTTTCAGCATCTCTTTCTTTTGTCGGTCTCGGACGATCCGATCAATTTCGCTGATCAGCCCATTCGCGCGACTGAAAGCCTCTTCCGAGATGATGCGGGGAACACGCAAACTGTTCAGTTGTGTTTCGAGTTGCGCGCGCAGCTTGGCAATGTCTTCGGCCTCGCTTTCCCCTTCAGCCGGCTTTGGGCCAAGCGCCTTGAGTTGGCTTTCCAGCGTCTGAATACGATCGGTGTTGGCACCTCGGGCTTTGTTAAAGTCTTCGCGATACTCATTTATTTCCGAACGCAAATTCTCTAATGCTGCGTTGGATGCACGGTTCGCGCGAATAACAGATTCCGCCCGGTCCGCCGTGCTGACCCAGCCCTGATAATACTCGCTTTGCCGATCAGTAAGTTGGGCAGAGGCGATTCCGCCCAAACCAATCAAGCAGAATAGCACCAGAACCAGACACAGGCGGACCTGTTGCAGCATCACACGTCCTCAAACACGCCAGGAATACTGCGCGGCGCATCGGTCATCCAATCGGGCACGGGAAGTTCCTTTTCACGCAGGAATTCAGGATTGAACAGTTTGGATTGATAGCGGGTGCCGTAGTCACACAAAATCGTAACAATGGTGTGCCCTGGCCCCAGTTCTTTCGCCAAACGGACGGCACCGGCAATGTTGATCGCGGTTGACCCGCCCATCACCAGACCCTCTTCGCGCAGCAGATCGAAGATATAGGGCAGCGCTTCGCTATCGGTAATCTGCCAGGAATGGTCAGGTGTGAACCCTTCGAGGTTCTTGGTAATCCGCACCTGTCCGATACCTTCTGCGATAGAACCACCCTCCATCGCGATCTCACCAGTGGTGTAGAAGGAATAGAGCCCCGCCCCCATCGGATCAGCCAAACCGATCTTGACACCCTTGGGCTGCAACGCTTCGGCCACCCCGGCCAGAGTACCACCCGATCCAACGGCACAGATGAAGCCATCGACTTTACCGCCGGTCTGCTCCCAGATTTCGGGACCAGTGGTTTCCACATGTGCCTGACGGTTGGCGACATTGTCGAACTGATTGGCCCAAATCGCGCCATTTGGTTCGGTTTGAGCCAATTGTTCGGCCAGACGGCGCGAATAGTGCACAAAGTTGTTGGGATTACGGTACGGCGCCGCAGGCACCTGCACAAGCTGAGCCCCCGCCAGGCGGAGCATATCCTTTTTCTCTTCGGATTGGGTTTCAGGAATGACGATCACCGTCTTGAACCCCATCGAGGCACCAACCAGCGCCAGACCGATGCCGGTATTTCCGGCCGTGCCCTCAACAATCGTGCCGCCGGGTTTCAGATCACCGCGCGCTATCGCATCGCGGATGATAAACAACGCAGCACGGTCTTTGACGGACTGACCCGGGTTCATGAATTCGGCCTTGCCGAGAATCTCGCATCCCGTTTCTTCGCTGACGCGACGCAGCCGGATCAAAGGTGTTTTACCGACAGCGTCGGCAAGGTCTCGTGCAATGCGCATGGCATCCTCTTGTCATATGGTATTGCAGCAGATTTACAGGTGCCCTGACGCGATCACAAGCAGGGATCACTTAGCGCGCAGTCGATCGCGGTTCCGCGCCAACCAATAAGCAAGAGTTAGAAGCGGCAGATCCTTGAAAACATGAGCATCTACCATGTTGATGAATTCATCAAACGGCAGAATTCTGCTGCGGATATCCTCACCTTCGGAAGCGAGGCCACCGCTTTCAACCGTACTAGTCAGATCCCCAAGACCGACATAGAGATAAACATATTCTGTTGACGATCCGCTGGATGAATAGGCACCACCTGCATATTCCAGTTGGTATAGTGAAATCTGCGCTTCTTCCATGGCCTCGCGGGTGGCCGCCTGCTGAGGTGTTTCGCCCGGATCGATCATGCCAGCCACAGGCTCCCACATCCACGGCTCGGGGTCGTCGATCAGGAACACGGGCGCACGGAATTGCTCTACCAGCAACACCGTATCGCGCACCGGATCATAAGGCAGGACGATCACTGCAGACCCTTGCATCAACCCGCTGCGATGCAGCACCGGGCTCATGGCACCGTCATACTGACGATGCTGCAGTTCAATTTCATCCATCCCAAAATAATTTATATAGGCGTGCTTGCGGTCTTGAACGATCACGTCATCCGCAACGCTCCGCTCATCCCCCGTTCCACGTTGTCTTGCCGCTAATCTGGCCCAGGCGCGTGTTCTTATGGCTGGAAAGCTGCCCACGATGTCCGAGGCATCGACTCTTCCATAATGGGCCATCACCTCGTCTGCCGCGAACACCGAAAGCGTACCCCAATCCCTGATCCAGGTTTCAAGATCCCACGGTGCGCCTTTTTTCCAAATGTCAGTATCCGGAAAGAACACCTTGGCCTGATGTTCTTTTCCATCCTCAGTCACAATTGTCTCCGGGCGCAGTTCATATTCGAACCCGCCTTCATAGAAGGCCAATCGACTACGCTCGACGTCACCTAGGCCCTGCACCAGAACGCCACTGGCCTTACTGCCCTTTTCGGTGACAATCATTGGAAAGGGTTGATCTTGAACCGCGTATACGGCGTGATCCGGCAAAACAGCCTGCATCGCCGATAAATCGTCTGCGCTGCGACCCATGACGAGTTCCAGCAAAGAGACATGGCGCAGAGTGCCATAGAAAAACAGATTGGACAAAGTTGAGGCCCCGAATTGGCAGATCAGATTTAACGCCAGCGGCGAAAGGCAATTTCGGTAAGTATCCCGCTGAGAACAGCACCAAAACCCAGCGTAAGCAGGATTTCCGGTGCCAGAAGCTGTTCACCATAGCCAATCCCGATCTGAAAGATGGCAAGCAGAGCCTCAAACGGACCACCAAACCGATGGCGCATCGCCTGACTGAACATCTCGTAGGTGCCCTGAACGAACAGCCCCCAGAACACCAGCGCCGCTACACCGGTTAAACCGTTGTTGACGGCCGCGGTCCAGCCACGGCCAGCACGTTTACCCATGACAACCCAGCCGCAGATCCAACCCAGGATTATGTTCACGTAAGTGAAATAACCATAGTCCTTACCCTCTTCCCCGTTGTCGATAATCATGCCCGACACAAGGAACGCGATCACCAGCAGACACAACGCGGCGACGAGACGTGAGGCTGTAGGCATTCGATTTTTCCGTTCTTCAACTGGGTTTGGCTATCGTGATCTGTGTCACATCACAATTACCGGTGTCAAAGGCTGCGCCACATGCGGTCAAATAATAATTCCACATGCGGCGAAAACGCTCATCAAACCCCATCTCGGATATCTGATCCCACTTAGCATTAAATGTCTCGTACCAGCGTCGCAGGGTCAGATCGTAGCTTTTGCCAAACTCTTTTGAGCGTACAACGGTCAACCCCGCCTGATCGATCTGATCTCTAAGGATAGACGGTGCTGGCAACATCCCACCGGGAAAGATGTATTTCTGAATGAAATCAACGCCGTTCTTGTAAATGTCCCAGCGATGATCCGCGACCGTGATGATCTGCAAAGTGGCATGGGCACCAGGCTTCAACCGATCACGGACCGTATTGAAATACGCGGGCCAGTATTTCTGACCGACCGCCTCGAACATCTCGATCGAGGCAATTCCATCATATTGACCCTGCTCATCGCGGTAGTCCTGTAGCTTGAACTCCACGAGATCAGAAAGTCCCGCTTTTTCAATTCGCTCTCTAGCAAACTTCAACTGCTCTTGACTAATGGTCAGCCCGGTGACGCGCAGCCCGCGCTCTTTCGCGGCATATTCGGCGAACCCGCCCCAGCCGCACCCGATCTCAAGGATATGATCCCCCGGTTTGGCCCCCATTTCATCCACCAGGCTGGCATATTTCGCAGTCTGCGCCTTTTCGAGGCTTTCCTGACCCGTTTCAAATATGGCGCTGGAATAGGTCATCGTGTCATCCAGCCACAGGCCATAGAAATCATTGCCGAGATCATAGTGATACGAGATGTTCTTTTTCGCCTGTGACCGGTTGTTACGATGCAACCAGAACCGCAGTCTTTCATAGGCTCGCACAAGAAACTGTCCGGTAAAATCATCGTAGACCGTCTCAGTTCCCAGATGCACGAGGTCCATGAAACTGCGTAGGTCCGGTGTGCTCCAATCGCCTTCAAGGTAGCCGTCCGAGAAGCCCAGCTCTCCCTCGCGCACCAGCCGGGAAAAGACGTCCGGGTCGTGGATGTCCACATGTGCCACGGGGCCTGGTTGTGGCGCATCCGCGCGGAAAATGCGTCCGTCGGGCAGCGCGATGTCAAGTCGGCCGCGCTCCATCCTCTTCAGCATCTTGAAGACTTGTGTAAAATATCTCGGCAGGTTTTCCTGCCCTTCGGTGCTCGTCAGGAACATCCGCTCTCCCCTCTGCGGTTGCGGGTCAAAGCTAGGACGGGATTCGGTTTCTGGCAAGTTTTCAGTTCCTTACTGGTCTTTTCCGGCATTATACGCGCCCAACGCACGGGCGCGGCCTTCCTTCAGCCCCACCACCGGTGCGGGATACATCTGGTCAGGAGAAAGCCCCCATGATCGCGGCACGGCATCAAAATAGGCTAGCGCGGTCGATGGCGGCTCGAATTGGCCCTCGGCAATCCAGCGACGCACAAAACCTGAGTTTGGATCAAACCGCTCGCGCTGTGTGTCGGGATTGAAGATACGGAAATACGGTGCGGCATCAGGGCCGCAACCGGCCACCCATTGCCATCCCATCGCATTTGCAGCTGGGTCCCAGTCGATCAGGCAATCCCCGAACCAGTCTGCGCCGATTTTCCAATGCGTCATCAGATGCTTTGTCAGATAACTCGCGACAATCATCCGAGCCCGATTGTGCATGCGTCCGGTGACATACATTTGTCTTAGACCGGCATCGACAAGCGGAATTCCGGTTCTTGCCTGACGCCACGCGCGCACTTCGGGCGTGTCGGGATCAGTATTCCAAGGGAATGCGTCCCATTCAGGCTTCCAATTGGCACTCAGAAGATGCGGCCAGTGGTACATTAAGTGATATGCGAACTCACGCCACACAAGCTGACGCAGATAGCCTTCACCACCATGCGCCCCGCTTTGGTCGGCGATTTGCACCCGGTGCCAGATTGTACGCGGCCCGATCTCGCCCAGAGCAAGGTATTCTGAAAGATCAGAGGTACCAGATTGATCCAGTTGATCCCGCTGTTCGCGATACTGATCAATACGTTCCAGAAACGCGTCCAGCTGGTCCAGCGCCGCATTTTCGCCCGGGTGGACAAACGGGCGGACCACTGCGGCCCCGCGCTGCATATCCCGATCCAGTCGCCAATCAGACAATTGATCGGACGCAGGCCAGGTCTTCGGCGTCATAAGCCGCGTGGGCGCGGGCTCGGGCAAAGAGACTTCGCGCCCCTGCACTGATCGCCACATCGGAGTGAAGACCCGAAACGGCTGGCCGGTTTTGGTAGCGATCGTCCAAGGCTCAAACAAAAGCTGGCCAGCAAAAGACTGTGCCTGGATACCCTGTTCGGTCAAAGCAGCCTTGATCTGGGTATCCCTGTTGATCGCCTCTGGATCATAAGCCCGCGTCCAGAATACGGAGCCTGCCCCAGTTTCTCTGACCAGTTCACAAAGAACATCCAATGCTTGACCCTGGCGCAGTATCAACTTGCTGCCAAGCTGCTCAAGCCTGCTGGCAAAAGCGTCAAGGCCCAGACCAAGTCGCCATTTCGGCGCGGTACCCAAAGTCTGAACCTGATGATCGAGAACAAATACGGGCACGATGGGTCGACCTGATTGCACCGCCGCGCTCAGCGCCGGATGATCTCCTAACCGAAGATCACGCCTGAACCACAAAATGATCGGAGAATGATCAAAATCCATGTCCGCCCCATGTTTTCTTCGAACTACGAAGCGCCGCAGAAACTGGATCACAAAACGCGGTCAAGCGCCTCCAAAAGCTGATCAATTTCCTGTCGACTGGTGTAGTGTGTAAAGCTAAGGCGCAAGACCCCTTGTTCTGCGTCAACGCCCATCGCTTGCAACGGGCGATGTGCGTAGAAATCACCGCCACCCGCCATGATACCGTGTTTGGAAAGCTCGGCAGCAACAGGCTCGGCCTTCTTATTCAGACTTAACGCAACCGTCGGTGCGCGCCGACTGGCATCAGACGGTCCGATCAGGCGTAGAGCGTTCCGGTCTTTGACCGCGTCCAGCAGAGGTTGCAATAAAGCGACCTCGTGTTCCCGCATCAGATCATGCACAAAGGACCCCCTTGCCGACGCTCCTGTTTCCGGTCCTCCATGATGGGCACAAAGCAGGTCCACATAGTCCGCCATGCCTGCGCTGGCCGCGATCTGAGCATGGTCAGGCCCGGCTGGTGTGAACCGCTTGAAAAGAGTGTCGCCGTTGAAATAATGCGCTTGGTTGGGCAGCAATTCACCCAGAGCTCGTCGAATAACCATGCAACCCTGATGCGGGCCATAGGTTTTGTAGGCGGAAAACAGATAGATATCAGGGCCCAGATCACCGACATTGGGGAACCCGTGCGGTGCGTAAGAAACCCCGTCGACACAGGCAAAAGCACCCGCAGCATGTGCGATTGCGGTGATTTCGGTGACCGGGTTGATTTCCCCAACGACATTCGAGCAATGCGGAAAGCACACCAGCCGCACTTTCTCGTCCAGCAAATTCTCCAAATCTTGCGGGTTCAAAGACCCACTCTCCGGATCAATCTTCCATTCCCGAATTTCGATCCCCTCATCGGCCAATCGCCGCCAGGGCCCCGAGTTTGCTTCGTGGTCCTGATTGGTCACGACAATCGCTTCGCCCGGCTGCATCCACTGCCGGAATGCCTGAGCCAGTACATAGGTGTTCTGCGTCGTCGAAGGGCCAAAGCTCAGCTCATCTGTTTCCACCCCCAATATCGCGGCAAGTCGCGCTCGTGCTTCGTCCATTTCCGCGCCACCCGCACGGCTCGCCTCATAGGGCGCGTAGGGCTGAACCTTTCGCTGGGTGTAGAACCGGCTCAACCGATCAAGCACAGGTTTGCAGGTATAGGATCCACCTGCATTCTCAAAAAAGGCCTGTCCTTGAAGGCTGGGTTCCGAAAAGGCCGGGAACTGTGCCCGAACGAATTCAATATCAAGAGCGCCCATCGCATCTCTCTCCCTTATCATGCACTACAGTCCGGGTCGTTGCCCGCGCAAAGTCCGGACATCCCCGAAAACAAGGCAGGTCTTCCAGCCCAGCCGCAGGTCCTTGGAACGGGTAAGGATCGACGGCAGCCCCCATGATGGCCTCATCACCACCAGCAGACCCGGCCAGATAGCCAGAGGCAGAAGGTTGGGTCAAGTGATTGCGTTAATGGTATTTTTTGCCGCCACGCAATGCGTGCACTGACGAAGTCATTGGCCCACGCGGGGCTTAGTTTCTTTTAGGTAGGAAAGTGCCGGGCAGAGATGCCCGGCTCAGTGTTGCTCAAATCAGCATTAGCCCTGAACTTTGGTATAAGTCCCCTCACCCGCCAGGATGCCGCGGAACCCGCCGGGTTCATCCAGACCGAAAACGATCAGTGGCAGATTGTTGTCGCGCGCCAATGCAATGGCCGATGCGTCCATCACGCGCAGCCGCTTGGCCAAAACATCGTCATAAGAAACCTGATCATAGCGCACTGCATCCGCGTGCACCTTGGGGTCTTTGTCATAAACGCCATCCACACCGTTCTTGCCCATGAAGATCGCCTGACACGCCATTTCGTTAGCACGCAGAGTCGCAGCGGTATCGGTGGTGAAATAGGGGTTCCCGGTTCCTGCGGCAAAGATGCAAACCCGCTTTTTCTCAAGGTGACGAACAGCACGGCGGCGAATGTAGGGCTCGCACACCTCATCCATCCGAATGGCCGAAATTACACGTGTAAAGACCCCTACCCCCTCCAGAGCGGATTGCATCGCCAGCGCGTTCATGACAGTCGCCAGCATACCCATGTAGTCGGCTGTCGTACGCTCCATCCCCTGCGCCGAACCAGACAGACCACGGAAGATATTGCCACCACCGATGACCATGCAAATCTCAACACCAAGATCATGAACCGATTTGACCTCTTGCGCGATGCGCTGAACGGTGGGCGGATGCAGTCCGAATCCCTGATCTCCCATCAGCGCCTCGCCGGAAATCTTCAACATGACACGGTCATATGTTGTTTTTGGGGTCTCGGTGGTCTCGACGGAAGGGGAAAGGCTCATGTTGCGCTCCGGGCTGGCACGGGGTTATTTTCCGGCGCAAAATGAAGCAAAACCTCCGCAGGTTCAATGCGGATAGTCAGGAACGGGGCAACCAGTCATGGCCGACAACTCTGAGAACCGGCTTTTGGCGCAATTGCCGTCGATTCCCGATGACAAACCTGTATTGATCGCCGGGCCCACTGCCTCGGGTAAATCGGCGCTGGCGCTGTTGATCGCCGAGCGTTTCGGAGGCGTGATTGTCAACGCCGATGCCAGTCAAATCTATGACTGCTGGCGTATTATCTCGGCCCGACCCTCGCCCGAGGATGAGGCCCGCGCACAGCACCGTTTGTATGGGCATGTTGCCTATGACCAGACCTATTCGACTGGTCATTGGCTGCGAGAGGTCACGCCGATGCTGTCGCAACGCCCTCGTCCGATAATCGTCGGAGGGACCGGTCTGTATTTCACAGCTCTGACCGAGGGGATGGCCGATATCCCTGCAACCCCGCCGGAAATCCGGGAACACGCGGATAAGTTGCCGTTGCAAGAACTGATCGCGGGTTTGGACGGTCTGACCCTGCAGAGGATCGACACCCAAAATCGCGCGCGTGTTCAGCGCGCCTGGGAGGTTCAGAACGCAACCGGGCGATCCCTTTCGGATTGGCAGGCTGACACACCCGCCCCGATACTGGATATTCAAAACACGGTACCGATTGTTTTCGACGCCAGAAAAGACTGGCTTCTGGATCGCATCAACCGGCGGTTCGACCTGATGTTGGACCAAGGAGCTATAGAGGAAGTGGAGGCCATGCGCGATCGCTATGACCCCTCTTTTCCCTCCTGTAAAGCGATCGGCGTTCCGGAGCTAATGGGCTACCTGGACGGCCGCATGACACTGGATGAGGCGCGCGAAAAAGCGACGATCGCGACACGTCAGTTTGCCAAGCGCCAACGCACATGGTTCCGTGCGCGCATGAAGTTCTGGCATCACCTTGACGCTGCGTGTTGAAGGCTGCAGTCGCCGGAGACGATAAAGCCTAATATAACAACGCTTTAATCAGCACTATGGTGAGAGATAGATATGTATCCATCTATCCGTTACAACGCGACTCGTTTCCTTTCACATTGAAACTTTCCGAACCTCACTTTCTGCCCGGATGTCGTTTTTGTACCATCTATGACGATTTCCAACATTGACGCAGGGAAAAAACTGGTGCCGAATGCGGCTATGGGGATGTTGATAAATCGTAAATCTAAGCCCGTGGCCCTACCAACCGAGACCAAACGGTCCCTGTAGTGCCCGGCTCTATCAATCAGAAACACGAAATCTAAAAAAATTATGTGTCACAGGGAGACATCTATGGAAAACCAGACAATCAACGGAAAGCCGATGCATTGGGCGGCAGAGATGCACGCCAAGGAATATCGTGAGGGCAATCTGAGCCGTCGTGAATTTCTGGCCCGTGTAACCGCGCTGGGCGTTGCCGTACCGACGGCATATGGCATGATTGGCCTGCAGTCACCGGCAGCCGCTGCCGAACCTCAGCGTGGCGGCACCATCCGCTATCAAATGGAAGTGCGCGCACTGAAAGATCCGCGCACATATGACTGGACGCAGATCGCAACCTTCACGGCTGGCTGGCTGGAATATCTTGTCGAATACAATAATGACGGCTCGTTCAAACCCATGCTGCTGGAAAGCTGGGAAGCCAATGATGACGCCACTGAATACACGCTGAACGTCCGCAAAGGTGTGAAGTGGAACAATGGTGACGATTTCACTGCCGAAGACGTAGCTCGCAATATCGAAGGTTGGTGCGACGGGTCTCTGGAAGGGAACTCAATGGCCTCGCGCATGGCCTCACTGATGGATGAGAGCACTCAGAAAGCCGCAGATGGCGCCATCACCGTTGTCGACTCGCATACAGTCAAGCTGAAGTGCAACGCGCCGGATATCACGATCATCCCCGGCATGGCAGATTATCCGGGTGCAATCGTACACAGCAGCTTTGATGCAAATGATATGCTGTCCAACCCAGTTGGTACGGGTTTCATGATGCCCGAAAGCCATGAGGTCGGCGTGAAGGGCGTACTGGTCCGCAACGAAGGCTTTGACTGGTGGGGCTACGAAGCTGGTAAAGGCGGCTATATCGACCGGATCGAATTCATCGATTATGGCACTGACCCTGCTGCTTTCCTGGCCGCCTATGAGGCCGAAGAGATCGATATGAACTGGGAATCGGTTGGCGAGTTTGTCGACATCTTTGACAGTATTGGCCTTGTCCGCTCGGAAATCCCGTCGGGCTTTACCATTGTCATTCGCCCCAACCAGCTGGCTGAAGACGCCGATGGCAACAAAATCTATGGCGACAAGAGGGTCCGTCAGGCCCTTGCCATGGCAGTTGACAACGCCGTCTGCCTTGAACTTGGCATGTCCGGCTACGGCATCACCGCCGACAATTGTCATGTCGGCCCGATGCACCCCGAGTACGACTCGGCTGTGACGCGTATCCCTTACGATCCGGCAGGCGCAAAGGCGCTGATGGACGAAGCGGGTATGGGCGATTTCGAACACGAAGTGCAGTCGATCGACGATGACTGGCGTCGCAATACCACGGCTGCGGTAGTGGCTCAGTTGAACGATGCGGGCATCAAGGCAAAGCACACGGTTCTGCCCGGTTCGACATTCTGGAACGACTGGACCAAGTACCCGTATTCCTCGACCAACTGGAACCACCGCCCGCTGGGCACGCAGGTTCTGGCACTGGCGTATAAGTCGGGTGTCGCTTGGAACGAATCTGGTTTTGCCAACGAAGAGTTCGACAAGCTGCTGGCCGAGGCGAACTCGATCGCGGATGTCGATATGCGCCGTGAGGTGATGGCGAAGCTGCAGGCGATCATGATCGACGAAGGCGTGGTCATCCAGCCCTATTGGCGGACCGCGATGCGTCACCACCGCGACAATATGGTCGGTGTCGAAAAGCACATTGCGGACCTGCCGCAGCTTTATAAGTTCGGCCTAACTTCCTAAGCCGAAACCTACAAGGGCCGCGCCGAACTGGCGCGGCCCTTCGTCCTCAATACGGCGACCAGAATAATAGCAACGCGTGGGGCGAAATGCCTGTCACGCCAGCCGATCAACAGGGGCTAACATGGGACTTTTCATTCTAAGGCGTGTGGGGATTATGCTGCTTACAGCGTTGTGCCTGACATTCCTGGTCTTCTTCCTTACCAATCTCTACCCGAACCTGGAAAAGCTTGCGAAGACGCAGGGCAATTTCCGGATGTCTGATGAACAGGTCGAAAGCTATCTAGAGAAAAACGGCTACCTCCAGTCCACGCCGATCAAATACGG
Source organism: Ruegeria sp. I3 (assembly GCF_056532525.1). Taxonomy (NCBI): domain Bacteria; kingdom Pseudomonadati; phylum Pseudomonadota; class Alphaproteobacteria; order Rhodobacterales; family Roseobacteraceae; genus Ruegeria; species Ruegeria sp. I3. The sequence goes on from NZ_JBQFNI010000002.1 coordinate 824,806, forward strand.
TGAATGGCTGGGTGTCCTGCCCTCGTTCCGACACACAAATGAGGACGGAACCGTTCAGGGTAGATGTATCCTGCCAGGCAAAACTGCCGAGGAATCTCCGAATTTCTGCGGTATCCTGCAGGGGTACTGGGGATATTCAACTGTCTTCAAGGAAGAGGTCTCTACCGTTGTTGGCAACCGGCTGGCACTGACCGGACGGCTGATGTTCTGGGTGATGCTGCTGATGGTCCCTTCGGCACTCATTCTGGGCATCCTGGCCGGGATGAAGGAAGGTTCGGCCACTGACCGGACGCTTTCAACCTTTGCCATCACGACGACGGCGACCCCAGAATACGTCTCGGGCGTTATCTTCATAGCGATCTTCACATCCTCCGCCGTAGGTTTGAAATGGTTCAAAGGCACCGCCACGCAAGCGATGGAGAACCCGACGTTCGAGAACTTCTTCCTACCAGTTCTGACCATCGCGCTTTACGGGATGGGCTATATCGCCCGGATGACCCGCGCCTCAATGACCGAGGTGATGACGGCGCAATACATCAGGACGGCGCGTCTGAAAGGCGTGTCATTCCCGAATATCGTCATGAAACACGCGCTGCGCAACGCGCTTATCGCGCCATTTACAGTCATCATGCTGCAGTTCCCATGGCTGCTGAATGGTGTCGTGATCGTCGAGACCCTGTTTAACTACAAGGGCTTTGGCTGGGCGCTTGTACAGGCAGCGGGCAACAATGACATCCAGCTGCTGCTGGCGATCTCGGTCGTGTCGGTCTTTGTGGTGCTGGTGACGCAGCTGATCTCGGATATCGGCTATGTCTACCTCAACCCGCGCATCCGCATTTCGTAAGGAGGGATAGATCATGGAACCACTTACCTGGACCGGCTCTATCGCCTTCCTGAACCCGCTGTTGATGCTTTCGTTGGGACTGATGCTTTTGTCCATCGTTGTCTGGATGCTGGCAAGTATCGTGCTGCCTGAAGATCAGATGATTGTGAATGCCGATGGGACGCTCAGTTCGAGCTCTGGCCTGAGAATCCTGATACAATCGGCGCTGCGCTATAGCTTTCTGGCAAGTGTGGGAATCGCGGTGGCGTACATTGTCCTTGGCATCCTGATGGGGACCAGTGCTGGCATCATCGGCGCTATCTCTCAGCAGTTTCTGCCCGTCTGGCTGTCGCTGATCATTCTTTATGCGATGTCGATTGCGTTCAAGCGCAAGCTGGGCCTTTATGGCAAGCTGTTCGACAGCCCCATTGGTATGATCGGCTTTGGCCTTGTGATGTTCTGGGTGTTCACCGGCATATTTGGCGCACTCGATCTGATCGTAACCCACGATCCCCTATCGCAGGTCTCGGGTATGAAGAACAAGGTGCCGGGCACCCCGCTTCCCAATCTGGAGGACGGTCAATACGCTTGGTATTTGCTGGGTGGAGATAACCTCGCGCGCGACGTCTTTAGCCGTATGGTTAAAGGTGCCTGGATCGTCGTGCAGATCGCGCCGCTGGCGACGATGTTTGCCTTCATGGTCGGTATCACTCTGGGTTTACCCGCAGGCTACTATGGCGGGCGTCTGGATACGCTCCTGTCATTCCTCGCGAACCTGATCCTGGCCTTTCCCGTGATCTTGCTGTTCTACCTTTTGGTAACGCCCGAGATCGTAGCGACCGGCGTGCCGAACTATATGGCGGCGATCCTTTTCGTGTTCCCGATCATCTTCCTCGGTGTTCTGCTGAATTCGCGTTTCTATACGCGTCCCAGTTTTCGAACGCCTTTGTTGATCGGGGTTCTGGGTGTTGCGCTCTGGCTCTACCTGTCGCTGATTTCGACCGGTGGCTACATCATCAACACCGACAGCTACCGCATCTGGGGTCTGCCGACCTACCTTGATCTGTTCGATATTCCAGGCGGTATTCTGGTGGTGTTCGTCTCGGTGGTCTTCGTGAACTCTCCGACCGTGTTCCGCATCGTGCGCGGACTGGCGCTGGACATCAAAACTCGCGACTATGTGGCTGCGGCCCAAACCCGCGGCGAGGGTCCATGGTACATCATGCTGTGGGAAATCCTGCCCAACGCGCGTGGTCCGCTGATCGTCGATTTCTGCCTGCGCATCGGCTACACGACCATCCTGCTTGGAACCTTGGGTTTCTTCGGGCTGGGGCTGCCACCGGAAAGCCCGGACTGGGGCTCGACGATCAACGAGGGGCGCAAGCTTCTGTCGATCTATCTACATCCCGCACTGCCGCCCGCGCTGGCATTGCTGTCGCTGGTTCTTGGCTTGAACCTGCTGGCGGATGGTCTGCGCGAAGAAAGTCTGAAGGACTGATTGTGATCGAGGTCAAAGGAGCACTGAGCCCGCGCCCCCCCCGACCCTTACCCTGTATATGTCAGTC